>NZ_QZDT01000014.1 GCF_009917485.1 Parablautia muri | reverse complement strand
AGAAAGAACATTCGACAACAATAAATTCATAAAATAGACAGCAAAATTTTACATATCGAACTCTTATCAGAGAAGCTTAAATCCCCATAGACACAAGATTTTTTACAGCCTCAAAGATTATTGATTTTATCTTTTATTTTGCGTTTTAACTTAAACGATAAACAAGAAGAATATTGCTCGCTTTTAATCAGCAATTCGTAAGCCCCCATAACTCCAATAAAATAGCAAAACCCAAAAAGTCCTATTGCCAGTCCCAAAAACACAAACGAATGGTACTCTGACCAACCAAACTTGCCGCTCATAGTTAAAGATACTACCAGAATACCGACTATAAATAAAATAATACTTGGAACGGACATAGCAACATAAATTCTCTTTTTTGCTTGATACGCATTAGATAATTCTTGCAAATACGCATAATCAAGTATCAGAGGTTCTTCTCTCAAGACTTTGTATTGTTCTTGTTCCGAAAATGAGCCTAAAACAAAAGAACTAATGCCTATGATAATAAAAATTGCCACTCCTAAGAAACGCCATGTCAAATTAGATGTAAACATGACATATGGTATTCCCGCCAATGCCCACGACATAAATCCTATACCGACATATCTGCATATTTTTTTCTGGTTTGCGATAAATCCTGTTGCCATTTCCTTGCTTACATAATATCCTCTCTCGTTTATAGTGTTAGAGGATTTCTCGTCTTTCAACAGAAAGTCTGTAGATGTTTCAAAGATATTGGATAATTGTAACAGCTTTTCTGTTTCCGGAAATCCTTGATTATTTTCCCACTTGCTAATCGCCTGTCTGGTTGTTCCGATTTGTTCGGCAAGTGCTTCCTGTGAAAGCCCTTTTTCTTTTCTTAACTTAAACAATTTTTCTCCGAATGTCATATGTGCCCTCCTTGGTTTGTTTTGATAGGTCAATCTTATCGGATTAGATTGTAACTTTCTATCTTTTCTGAATGGAACATTGTCAACAGTGTGTTGCGAATATGTTATATTCAGCAAAATGACGGTTTTTTTGCCGTATTTCGACACTCTCTTCATTTTTTATAACATGACATTCCATTGACGGGTTTATATGTTATAATATACGGGAGGTGATGAAAATGCGGGAAAGCAGATTATTTAGAATTGTATATTATCTTTTACAGAACGGAAAGGCAACCGCCCCCGAACTTGCTCAAAAATTTGAAGTATCAATCAGAACCATTTACAGAGATATTGACTCCATAAGCAGTGTTGGAATCCCTATTTATGCAACACAGGGAAAAGGGGGAGGTATTTCTATCCTTAACGATTATACGCTGGATAAATCTTTGTTTTCTGAACAAGAACAGGAACAAATGCTAACAGCACTACAAGGAATGATTGTGACCACAGAAAAAAACTCTAATGAGTTGCTTACAAAGTTAAGCGGTTTATTTCAGATAAAATCTACAAATTGGATTGAAGTTGATTTTTCAGACTGGGCGCATCGTACCCCACAGCAAGATACATTTAATATCATCAAAGAAGCCATTTTCCAAAAGAGAACTATTTCCTTTTGCTATTTTAGCGGAAAAGGAAATAAAGAGAAAAGAAATGTAAGACCTATTCGGTTAGTATTCAAGAGCAAAAGCTGGTATTTATATTCTTTTTGCCTGTTAAGAAATGATTACCGCTTTTTTAAGTTGACGAGAATAAAAGAGCTTGAAATGCTGTCTGAAACTTTTACGCAAGATTTAACACCGACAAAAATCGAAAAACAAATACAAGTTGAAAATACTGTTGCCGTTAAGTTGAAATTTGACAGGCAAGCGGCTTTTCGTGTTTATGATGAATTTACAGATAACATAACAGAAGATTCACAGGGAAATTTATATGTCCAAGTAGATTTACCCTACAATGAGGTTCTGTATTCTTATGTGATGTCTTTTTCGGATAGCGTTGAGGTAATAGAACCACAGTCTATACGGGAGCAGATGAAAAAAAGATTACAGAAAATGCAGGAAAAATATAGAACATGACATTGGGCGTCAGGTTATATTTGATACACTGTTTCCATAAGGAGGTGCTGATATGAAATTTGAATGGAGAAAGCACGAAAAAGCTCTGTATGGAGCAAAGAGTATACCCGCTTTGGTAGATATACCCATACAAAATTTTATTATGATTAAGGGAAGCGGAAATCCTAACGACACAGATTTTTCAGATAAGGTAGGAGCTCTCTTTTCATTAGCGTATGCTATTAAAATGGGTTATAAATCTACTGCAACTAAAAATATTTTATCAAATGAAATCCACGACTTTACGGTTTATCCTTTAGAGGGTATCTGGAAACAGAAAAACGTTGAAACGGAATCTGCTACGGGTAAACTCATAAAAGAAAATTTGGAATATACCATTATGATACGTCAGCCGGATTTTATCACAGCGGAAATGGTATGTGCTGCATTGGAAAAGGTAAAAATTAAAAAGCCAAACAGACTGTATGAAAATATTATTTTTGATACGATACATGACGGAAAATGTATTGAAATTCTGCATACTGGCTCATATGACAATGAACCATTCTCTTTTGAGCAAATGGATAAATTTGCAGAAGAAAATGGTCTGCAACGCATATCAGATTGTCACAGAGAAATCTATTTAACTAATAGAACAAAAGAGGATAAGCTTAAAACAATTTTGAGATATAAGGTAAATTAGAAAACAGTAAATCTATCGAGCCAGTGACAAGAATATAAAGCTATATTTGAAATTTAGTTTTAGTAATCAAGGGGCAACGACTTAAAATGTTGTTGCCCCTTTAGATTATAAACAGCAACCATAAACCAAGCACCGCCCCATGTGGGAGAAAGGGGGAAATTTCTATGACTTGCACAGAAGCATACAGGGAACACATCATGTATTCTTTCAATGCCTTTTGCAAAGTTGTCATACGCTATGCCGCTATCAACGCATGGCACGACAGAAACAGGCGGCAAAAGAAATATCCTTTGAATACCTCACAGAAGAAAAGTTCTACCCTCTAAGCACATCAGACGAATTTCTCAAATCACCTTACGAACAATACCCTGTTACAATCTGCGGTCAGACAATTATCCTCACTAATGGGGAGCTTGCTGCCGCCCTGTTATCCCTGCCGGAGAAAAAGAGGGAAATCATTTACCTTTATTTTTTCGGGAATTACACACAGCAGGAAATCGTGGATTTATACGGACAATGCAAGAATACGGCATGGCATTACATACACAGCGCATTACAGATGTTGCAGAAAGAAATGGAGGGATTTTCACATGGGGAATACTAACCTTGTGCCATATGAAACCATTGTCCGAGCGACAAACGGCGAGCCGGAAGCCGTGGAGGAAGTTTTGCGGCATTACAGCAAGAGAATCCGGCTTGCCGCCCTTGAAAAAAGATTATTCGGGCAAAAATGATGTTCTAATATATTCTTACCCGGTAGAACGCAAAAAACTTCTTAATAGTAAAATTGCTTTGGTGTGGCTATTGGCAGCATTTTTTATGATATGCGGAACGGTCGTAATGTACGTTATTTTTTCATTATCAGAAAAGCTGTTCCCATTAGTACCCGATCATCTATCTGCTGCATTGTGCGTAAAAGTTTTTTCTGAAACTATGCTATGTCTGTTTCTTTCTTTATTGGAATTATTTCTGTAAGAATTGGGTTCGCAAAAAAATCTATACAGACAACGATCATTGCGTCTGTTATTATATGTGCCTGCACCGCAAATGTAATATCGACCATGAGCTATTCCTACATTCCTGCTATTGTATTGTTTTGTGTAGCAGCGTTTTCAGCATTTATTTCTTATAGAGGGCTTAAAACCAAAGTTGAAATTGCAGAAGTATAAAACTTGGCATTGACTTAATATTTCAGATATACCAATATCTGCCCGGCGGCAGAAAAGAAAAAAATGAAAGACTGGTTCAGCGTTTTCGAGGATGCCATGCAGACGCAGTATGAGGAACGCACCAGGGGCTTGGAATTGCCCTTGCGTTGTTGTGGCAGCCCAAATTGCTTATCCTGGATGAACCGACAAATGGGTCAGACCCGATTGGCATTTAAGATTTGCATGAACTTATCAGGAGTTTCCTGCAAAAAGGGATTACTGTCCATACTGCCAGCCATATACTCTCCGCCGCCTGCCTCCTAAAACGATCATTACATGGAAATGTCCGTTCATAACATTGACAAAACGATAGTTCCATTTTTGCCGATATATATAATATCCTCTTATAAGGCAGGTGATAAAATGCTTTCAATAGCAGTATGTGATGATGAAGTTATAGAATGCTGCAACATGGCAAAGAAAATTAAAGAAGTAATGGAAGAAATGAAAAAAGCATGCATTATCCGCCAGTTCAGAAGCGGCGGGGAGTTACTGCAGGCGCCGGAAAGTTTCGATATTGTTTTTCTTGATATTATGATGCAGGATCCGGATGGAATGAAGACGGCACAGATGCTCCGTGAAAAGGCATCCAATAAGATACTCATTTTTGTATCGTCCAGCAGGGAGTATGTGTTTGAAGCGTATGACGTGGAGGCTTTTCAATATCTGCTGAAGCCTGTAGATGAGAGGAAACTGAAAAGGGTACTGCAAAAAGCAACCCTCAAAACCCAAAGGCATTCACAAGAATTTATTATTGTCAGCAGGGAAAGGCAGAAAAAGAAGTTATTTCTTGATGATATATACTATTTTGAGATAAAGGGGAGGGTGGTGGATGTTCATGGAACGGAGGGCATTTTTACCTACTACGAACAGATAAAGGATCTGGAAAACAAGCTACAGGATAAAGGCTTCTTCAGATGCCATAAAAGCTATCTGATCAATCTGAAATATGTTGACGGGTATAACAGGCAGGAAGCAATTTTGGACAATGGAAAAAGAATTGTGATTGCCAAAAGAAGATATGAGGCGTTCTGCCAGGAGGTGCTTAAGGTTATGCGGGAAAATGGAGGAGTTCTATGAAACAACTCATAGACTATGCAGATATTCTAATTGAAGCGCCATGTTATCTGGGATATTTATGTATGGCGGATAAATTCTGTAAAAAATATCTGGGGGCTTCAAAAAGAAAGGAACTGATGTTTATTGTTTTCTCTTTTGGCGGTCATCTTACGCTGAATATTGCGAATATACGTTATACGGGTCCATATATACTCTATGCGATACTGTATAATATATTGTTTATGGGACTGGTGCTATTGCTGTTTGGGTCAGGCTGGGAGAAAAAAATCTTGGCAGCTTCCCTGCTGATGACGGCGGTCAGGCTGGCGGGAAATTTTTGCAGCTCCTTTTTATCATGCCTGATACTGTTTTTCCGATATACAGTCCAAAAAATCCCAGAACCATTTTTAAGCGGGTGGGAATCCGGGCTGATTGTCTGCGCTTACTATTGCCTTACCATATACGCTGTCTATTGGATGTGGGGGTGCCTTGCACCTGTTTTTGACGGTAAGCCGGGGAAATGGTACGCAGCGCTGGCAATTCCTTTGCTGATGCTCATTACAGTATTTGATGTGACAGCATGGGGCGCATGCCACGGGATTATGGTAAGAAGCGGGGGAAACATGGGACTGTATTATGACCAGATTTTCAGCCATGCCGAATTTGTATTTCTGACGCTTTTTTCTATGGCTGCGGTAGGCTTCTATGTGTTTGGGATGCAGCGGATTTATGCTGAACAGGAAAAAAACAACCGGTACCATTCCCAGATTGCTGTCTACAAAATGCTGGCGGAGCAGTACAGGCAGTCGGAGGGGTTGCGGCATGACATGAAAAACCATATCATTGCCCTGTCGGCGCTTTCACGGAATAAAGAATGGAAGAAACTGGACAGTTACCTGAAAAATATGGAAAGCAGCGGGATGGAGAGCGGCGGGGATATGACGGGCAGCAGCGCGGTGGATGCGCTTCTGTACCAGAAGCGGAAACGGGCCAGGGAAGTGGGAATCCGGTGGGAATGCGATGTGCAGGTGCCGAAAGAGGGGAATATGGATGAGTTTGACTTATGTATCTTATTTGGAAATATTCTGGACAATGCAATAGAAGCGTGTGAACGGCTGCGGTGTAATGAAGATAGGTTGATTCATATTCAGGCCAGAACCGTTAAAAAATGTTTTCTTCTTGAAGTGAAAAACAGTATGGACAGGACAGAAAAATATACGGAAGGATTTACAAATAAAGATAACCCGCAGGAACATGGAATCGGTCTGCTCAATGTAAGTGATGTGATGAATAAATATGACGGGGTAATGAATACCGAAGCTGAGAAGGGAATTTTTGTAATATCCATTTTAATGCCGCTTAAATGCCGCATGTGACATCAAAACGACTGTTTGGAACATAAATCTAATATCTTTATTTGTGCTGCCGAAAGAAAAAATAAGGGGCTTTATGTTTCCCAAAAGGGTGATAAGGAGGAGTATTATGCATACAAAGACAATGGAAGGGCTTGTAGGGGCAAGGACAAATATGAATCAGCTTAATACCCCTATGCGCATTTACAAGGAAGCAAGGCGTAGAGGAGATACGGCAACAATGGAAAGGGCAATGGGATATGTCAATGACTTTTCCGACAAGGCGCAGGAGTATAAGGCAAAAGCTGACGAAGGAATGGAGGAAGACGCAAAGGAAACCAGGGAAAAAGCGAAGTTACAGTGCGAGGAGGCGATCCGGAAGCGTAAAGAAGAACGTGAAAAACTGGAAGAAAAGGCCAGAGAAAACAGGAATGCTGATACCAATATGGATAACGTGGAAATCAGCGAGGAAGGAAAGGCGTTCATAAAGGATAATCCGGATATGGATACAACGGAGGCGGAAACAGATGGACTCAAGAGCAATGGCATAAAAGAGCCAGTGACCTATACAAAGGAAGGGGAGGCGGTTCTTATGGAGCAGGAGGCAAGGATTTCGGTTTCTGTGTAAAAAATAGTTTTCATACAAATTATAAAGATATGGGCTTGACATAAGTATAACACCGTGTTATTCTTTTGGATATAACACGGTGTTATACTTTTTAGGAGGATACTATATGCTACAACAAATATCGGATGCGGAGCATGAGATTATGAAGATTATTTGGGGAAATTCCCAGGAAGTGACGTTGTTTCCCTATATCATGGAAGAACTGACCTTAAGAGGGAGGCCATGCCAGAAAAACACACTGATTGTGCTATTGTCACGGCTGGTTCAGAAGGGATTTTTGAAAGCTAAGAAGATTGGACGCCATAATGAATATACTGCTTTGGTTTCGGAAATGGAATATCAGACAGAGCAGACAAAAAATTTCATGAATAAGATGTATGAGGGAAGCGCAAAAGAGTTGGTGTCTAACCTGATTTTTGGAGATTTGCTAGCGGATGAAGAATATGAAGAATTGAGAAGTCTGCTGGAAAAAGGGCGGAAGGCATAAGCCTGGAAGTTTACTTCCAAACTTTCTATTAAAACAGTACCGCAAGCTATGTTTACGGTATGCAGGGGGTATAAAAATGAGTATGGTTTTGAAACTATTTTTGTCTATGTCTTGTTCCGGCGCTTTGCTTATTGTGGCACTGTTTTTGGGCAAAGGATTTTTGAAAGATAAGCTCAGCAGACAGTGGCAATATTATATCTGGCTCATTGTGATTATGAGGCTGCTGCTTCCTTTTCGGACCGAAATAAATCTGATGGGAAAGACCTATCAAGCCATGGAACAGAGGATGGTTCAGGAAGAAATCTTACAGCAGTCACAATCTCCGGATGTGATGGAGGACAGCCTTCCGGCTGTGGGGCAAGAGCGGGAAAATGAAATGCAGGAAGCGGACGATGGTGCAGGCGCGTTGACGGCCGTACATCCTTTCAGGGACATGATAACGTTGCTGACAAGCCATATCTGGCTGGTCTGGCTGGCGGTTGTATTGGGAATGCTAATACGGAAAGTAACAGTTTATCAAAGCTTTGTGCAGTATGTAAATTCCGGCTCAGTCCCGGTATCTGATATGGATAGTTTAGACCGACTTTCCCTTATCGCAGAACAGATGGGGATTCATAGGCCAGTGGAGCTGTGCGTCAATCCGCAGATTTCTTCACCTCTGTTAATGGGATTCTTTCATCCATGCATTGTATTGTCAGGTGTGGATATTTCCGAAAAGGATTTTCGGTATATCATGTTGCATGAGCTGACCCACTATAAGCGGAGGGATATGTTCTATAAATGGCTGGTGCAGTTAACAGTCTGCCTGCACTGGTTCAACCCGCTTGTGTATCTTATGAGCCGGGAGATTACCAAAGCATGTGAGTTTTCCTGCGATGAAGCTGTCCTTGCAAAGATAGGATATACAAACGCAGAGGATTATGGGAAAACATTACTTGACGCGATGGCAGCAGTTGGGAAATATAGAGGTTCTCTTGGCGCTGTCACCCTAAGTGAGAACATAAAAATATTGAAAGAGAGGTTAAACGCAATTATGAACTATAAGAAAAAATCTATGGCGATTCAAATATTGACAGGAGCGCTGACCCTGTGCATAATTTTGGGGGCATCTATTTTGGGTGTTTATCCTGTTTTGGCAGCGCCCAATCAGAAGTCGGAACATGCCGAGGTATTTTCCGCTCAGACGGAGCGATATTATGAGGCTGGCAGTTTGCCTCTGTTCCAAATTGCATTTTCCAGATTGGATGAGAAAGAACAGCTTGCATGGCTGGAAAGGCTCTATGCAGATGATGCAATCCCTTTCTTTTCCATTGCGGCAAGCGTGTTAGATGGGAACTCTTCACTACTTGCCGGCTTTGCAGAAAAGGCATATACGGATGGCAAGACCGGCTTTTTTTCCATTGCAGTAAACGCGCTGGAAGGGAATCATTCATTTCTTGCCGATTTTGCGGAAAAAGCATATACGGATGACGAGACTGCGTTTTTCTCTATCTTAGCAGACTGTATGGATGAAAGGGAACTGGAATCCTACCTGGAGAGGGCATTGGAGGATGGCTATCGGAATTTCCAGTCACTGCTGTATGATAAACTGGCGCTGAATGAAGAAAAAGATATCCAGGAAGAAAAATGGGAAGAACAGCAAATAGCAGAATATCAGGCCGTGGGTGTTACAAAGGATGGCAAGAATTATTACTACCAGGGACATCTGGTCAACATTTTCATGGATATTTGGTCCAACCGCGCTTATCATACTTTAGAGATAAACCCGGCCGGAACAGTGAATATTAGGCTCACCCGTGGAGAGAATGGGAAAATTATAGACGTTTCCTATATGGATGAGGCGGAAGTGGTTGAATTGCTGGGCGATAGGAAGGATCCTGATGATTTCTGATTTTCATTTTACCCTGGGGGTTGACTATTTGGAGGAAAAGACGATAAGGACAGCGGTTATATGACAGGAAGCGGGGAAGAAGAATGATTGACATATACTATGTAGAAGATGATAAGGTCATAGCCCAGGCAGTGAAAGACTTTCTTGGGCAGCGAGGCTATAGGATTTCAGTTTTTCCTACGGTTGCCGGCGCAAAAGAGGCTTTGCGGGGCATGCGTCCAACCCTTGTTTTGGTGGACTGGAATATGCCGGATGGGAGTGGCAATCTGCTTGTACGGTGGATTCGTTCTAAATGGAAGGATCTGCCTGTTATTTTTCTTACGGTTCGTGGAGATTCCTGCGATATTGTTTCCGGCTTTGAGAATGGCGCGGATGATTATGTGGTAAAACCTTTTGAACTGGATATTTTGCTTTCGCGTATCAAGGCGCTGCTGCGGAGGATGGGGGATGTTTCAAAACAATATTTATCCTGCGGTTCCATAACCCTGGATCTGAACAAAATGTCGGTTTATAACAACGCGGAGGAAATAAGTTTAAGCCCGTCAGAATACCAGCTGCTTTTATATCTGTTACAGAACAAGGGAAAAACAGTTACAAGAAGAAAAATATTGGAAGAAATCTGGGACAGCAGTGGGAACTATGTGAATGACAATACACTCACTGTTACCATGAAGCGTCTGCGTGAAAAGCTGCATCAGCCGGCCAGCCTGAAAACGGTCAGGAGCGTAGGATACCGAATGGAGGAGACGGAATGAGCGGAAGAAAAAATATGATGATTCTGACAGGGCTTGTTTTGTCTGTAAGTGTACTTGCAGTTTCAATCGCCACCATGCTTTTGACAGATTATTATAATCATACACATATGCAGATGCTGGGTGAAATCTGCCAGAAAGTGATAGAAAAACAGCCAAAGGCACAGCAGACAATATTGGAGGTATTGAAAGAATATCAATATGGACAGACTAACGTGCCAAAAGAAAATATTCTTTTGGCATATGGCTACGGCCCCTCATACTTTGGAGGGTCGGCGGTCAAGTATAGTGGATTTTTTTCGGCTGCCGGTTTTCTGGCAGGGGTGCTGTTATTTCTTATTACGTGTATGCTTTGGCGGCAAAAGGAGAATATGCGCATTAAAGTATTGACAGAATATCTGGAAAAGGTGAATATGGGATGCTGCGGCGTTTTGCTCCGGACAGGCGAGGATGACTTTTCTAAATTGCAGGATGAAATCTATAAGGTAGTGACCGAATTGCAGCAGACAAGGGATGCGGCGGTCAAAGCGAAAAATAATTTTGCGGAAAACCTTTATAATATCGCCCACCAGATCAAAACGCCTATCACTTCTATTTCCCTGTCCATGCAGATGATGCGGGAGAATCCGTCTTTACAGCATCTGGAACAAATAAACAGGCAGCTTTCCCGTATGACACATTTAGAGGAGGCGCTGTTACTGTTATCACGTATTGATGCCGGAACTTTGTCCCTGAAACAGGAGAATGTTGATGTTTTCACGGTTCTTATGCTTGCTGCGGATAATCTGCAGGAAATATTTTCAAGGGCGGATGTCTCCGTTGATATACTGGAATTGGGTGAAATGATGATTCGTGCGGACATGGAGTGGACAATGGAGGCAATCATGAATGTTTTAAAAGACTGCATGGAACATACGCCGCCGGGAGAGCGTGTCCACTGTTCCTATGAACAAAATCCGCTTTATACGCAAATCAGGATTTGGGATACGGGAGCCGGATTTGCGAAAGAGGACATCCCGCACCTTTTTGAACGGTTTTACAGGGGGCGGGAGATGAAAGGAGAGGGGATAGGGATCGGCCTGGCCCTTTCCAAGGCGCTCATAGAGGCGCAGAATGGAACGATCACGGCACGGAACCTTACAAATGCCGGCGCCTGTTTTGAAATCCGTTTTTACAGTCACTGAGTTGTCACTTAACGTTGCTATAATAGAATTATAAGCAATGTACAATTCATGACAGGAGGAAATAAGGCATGGAGATTTTGAAATGCGAAGGGATTCAAAAGTTATACGGCGCCGGAAACAGCAAGGTTACGGCTTTGGACAAAGTGGATTTGTCCGTGGAGAAGGGAGAATTTGTGGCAATTGTGGGGGCTTCCGGTTCCGGAAAATCTACCTTACTGCATATCCTTGGATCCGTGGATAAACCTACGGAGGGAAAGGTCATCATTGAAGGAACCGATATTTCAACCTTGAATCAAACCGAGGCAGCTGTCTTCAGACGCAGGAAGGTGGGGCTGGTCTATCAGTTTTATAATCTGATACCAACGCTTACTATTCGGAAAAACATCCTGATGCCGCTGCTATTGGATAAGAAAAAGCCGAACCAGGAATATTTTGAACAGATAGTCGGATCCTTAGGAATCGCCGACAGGTTAGAATCACTCCCGAACCAGTTATCAGGAGGCCAGCAGCAGCGGGCAGCGATTGCACGGTCTTTGATATACCGTCCGGCGATCCTTTTAGCGGACGAGCCCACGGGAAATTTGGATCAGAAAAATTCAAGAGAAATCATTGATATGCTGAAATTATCCAACCGTAATCTGAAGCAGACCATTTTGTTGATTACGCATGACGAGAAGATTGCGCTTGAGACAGACCGCATTGTAACCATAGAGGATGGGCGGATTGTCAGCGATGAGAAGCGGGGGTGAGCAGTATGTGGAAAAATTATGCAAAAGATTATATAAAAAATAACCGCACTTCCGGTATATCTATCATGGCGGCATCCTTCATTGCCGCATTGTTTCTCTCTTTTCTTTGTTGTCTGTTTTACAATTTCTGGCTGGATGGCATTGAAGGGACGAAATTGGAGGACGGCGACTGGCATGGCCGCATCACCGGGGAAATCAGTGGAAATGATCTGGCGGCTGTCAATCATTTTGCCAATGTGGAAAAGGCGGTAGTGAATGAGGAATTATCCGGGGAACAGGGAACCGTGATGGATGTGTATTTTTCTAACAAAAAGACGGTATATCAGGATATGCGCGCCCTGGTAAATATTCTGGGATTGCCGGAAGATGCGGCCGATTACAATTATCAGCTTTTATCCCTTTATTTTGTCCGTATTCCGGGGGACGATATGCCAAGGCTTCTGATGCCGGCCTATCTGGTGATCGTGGTGATTATGTGCTTTTCTTTGATACTGGTAATCCATAATTCCTTTGCGGTATCTATGAACAGCAGGGTTCACCAATTTGGAATTTTTTCAAGCATTGGGGCTACTCCGGGGCAGATTCGGGCATGTCTGATACAGGAGGCGCTTGTTCGCGCTGCCGTGCCGATTATGGCGGGGATTTTGTCAGGAATTGTTTTCAGCTTTGGTACCGTTTGGGGAATGAACGCTTTTGCAAAGAACCTTGTGGGAGGGCGGCAGATGTCCTATAGCTGCCATCCGTTTCTTCTGCTTCTTGTCCTTATCTTATCTATCCTTACAGTGCTTGTTTCCGCATGGCTTCCGGCGAGAAAGCTAAGCAGATTGACTCCGCTTGAATCAATCCGGGGTACGGATGAATTACAGCTTAAAAAAAGGCGTATGGGATTTTGGGTAAAAAAGCATTCCCCTATTTTATCCACATTGTTCGGAATGGAAGGAGAAATAGCCGGAAATGCGATAAAGGCCCAGAGAAAGGCTTTGCGTACCACCTCATTGTCACTGACACTGGCTTTTTTTGGATTTATGACAATGCAGTGCTTTTGGACGCTTTCCGGTATCAGCACAAATCATACCTATTTTGAAAAATACCAGGATGCATGGGATGTCATGGTGACGGTGAAAGATACTCCCATAGAGGATTTTACACTGGCAAAGGACATTCGGGAACTGTCAGGAGTAGACAGCAGTGTTGTATATCAAAAGGCGGAGGCGGTGTGCATATTGCCGGAGGAAGCGCAAAGCCAGCAGCTGCTGGCAGCAGGCGGTTTGGAAGCGTTTTCAGGTGAGCCTCAATTTTCTGGTGAGGGAGCTTTTCAGGTAAAGGCGCCTCTGGTTATATTGGATGATGAAAGTTTCGGTGAATTCTGTGAACAGATTGGAATTGCGTTCCGGCTTGACGGGGGCATTGTCTTAAACCGGCTATGGGACAGTGAAAACAGTAACTTCCGTTATCCAAAATACATTCCCTATGTGAAAGATGATATGGAAACAATTGTTTTGCATAACGCTGCCGCCAAAGGAGACAGGGCATTTGAAAGCATGACAGAGATTCCGGTGCTGGCTTGTACACAGGAATATCCGCTTCTGCGGGAAGAATACGAAAAATCCGACTTTCCGCTGGTAGAGTTTCTCCCTTTATCCCTGTGGAAGGAAATCAAAAGGCAGATAGGCGGAGCGGAGCAGGATGCTTATGTCCGGGTACTGGCAAATGACAGGACAGAACCGGATGCAATGAATATGCTGGAAGATGAGATAATGCAGGTGGTCAGCCGGGAATATGAAGTGGAAAGCGAGAACCGTATTCAGGAGAGAATAGACAATGATAAAATGATAGGGGGGTATGAACTGATATTAGGCGCGTTTTGTGTTCTGCTTGCAATCATTGGGATCGCCCATGTGTTTTCCCATACTTTGGGTTTCCTGCGTCAAAGGAAACGGGAATTTGCACGGTTACAGTCTGTTGGACTTACACCGGCAGGAATACGCAAAATATTTTGCATTGAGGCTCTGGTTATTGTCGGACGTCCGGTGCTTATCACATCAATGTTGACAATAGTGGCTGTGGCGCTTATGATTAAGGCGAGTTATTTAGACCCTATAGAATTTATCAAAGTGGCGCCGGTTCTGCCGATTCTGGCGTTTATTATAACTGTCTTTGGGTTCGTGGCATGGGCATATTACCTCGGCGGAAAAAAGATACTTAAGGTCAATTTGGCGGATGCCCTGCGGGATGATACTATGATGTAGAATGTTTGTAAAGTGATACGCTTGTTTTATTTTTGACAAAAAAGAGCTGGCAGACGTCAATTTGAACCAGAAACAGGACGAGAAAAGATTGAAATAAATGCATGTTTCACAGAGAGGGAATGAGGTATGTACAGGATTGGAATCTGTGATGATGATAAAGCATTATGTTCCGGATTAGAAGAACAAATTTATCAAATTGCAAAAGAATTGTCAGTAAAAGTCGATGCTGAAGTTTGGTACTCCGGTGAAAGTATGCTGCATGATTTACAAAATGACATACAGGTGGATTTGATTTTTCTGGATATCGAATTGGTACAGGCAGATGGTATATCAATAGGTAAGTTTATTCGCAATAGAATGGAGGACATCAATACTCATATCGTATATATATCTTCCAAGCAGACGTACGCAATGCAGCTGTTTAAGGTTCAACCTCTTGATTTTCTGGTAAAGCCCGTATCCGGTGAGCAGATAAAGGAAGTTCTTATCAGAAGCATCAGGCTAAAGCAAAGCCTCAGAAACTGCTTCGAGTACCAAAAGGGGAGCGTAATATTCAGGATTCCGACAAAGGATATTGTCTATTTTACGAGTATGGATAAGAAAATCAAACTGGTTGCAAGGAACAGCGAAGATGAATTTTATGGAAAGCTGAAAAGTATCATAGAAGAACTTCCCGCCGATTTTATGATGATACACCAGTCTTATATAGTCAATCAGCTATATGTCGGCGAATACGCCTACGATTATGTGAGAATGTCTGATGGAACTGTTTTAAGTATCAGTAAGCCATATCGGAAGCAAATAAGAGATAAAGTAAAGCAATACCGGAGAACGGAAATATATGGTCAATAGATTGAAAAGTCACAAATGTGCCGATGCAAAGCAGCGACATGGAGGTTAATGTGATATCAGAACTGATTGTAAATATTCTGAGGGTATTAGTTATCAGGAAAATGATGGAACTGTTTTTTCCTGTAGATGATGAAGACGGAAAAAAGGTATGGAGTGGATTTGCATGTTATTATCTGCTGAGCGCAATCCTGTATGGTATTTTTAATATTTCGGTACCGTACGGAATCTGTAATTATCTTGGAATCGCAGGACTTACCTTTTTGTATCAGGGAACATGGAAAAACCGGATATGGGTGTCGCTGGTGGTGTTTATTACGGACATGGCATGCGCTCTTGCAGTGTTTTTTGCCTTTTCGCAAAAGTTCATCATACATCAGCAGGCAATCCAAACGCTTTTGCTTCTGATTCTTGTCACCATTATCAGCCATATAGCTTATCCGGCGGACAGCAGGGAAATAGCATTTGATAAAAGGCAGACCTTTATCTTAATTGTAATTCCTTTAGCAAGTGTATTCATTTTATGTGTTTTGCTGTATGGAGGATATGAGGGGGCAACGGCGATGTTGATATGTATTTCCATACTGATTATCAATCTGAGTATATTTTATCTCTATCATATGATGGCGGAAAATTACAGGAATTTAAGGGAAAATGATATATACCGGCAGCAGACATACGCATACGCTAACCAACTGGATGTGATTATGGAATCCCAGGGACGTCTCCGTGCGTTGAGGCATGACATGAAAAACCATATATTGGCGCTTCAGATGCTTTTGCAGAAAAGAGAGTGGGAAGAAGCCGGCCGGTATCTTAGTTCCATGCAGAATTTTATGGTTAACCCATCAGAGTATATTTCCACAGGGAACGAGTCTGTGGACAGCTTGTTAAATTACAAGCTGCAAAGGGCAAATGAGATTCTGGACACGGTGGAGGCAAAGATAAGTATACCGGAAAAACTGATGCTGCACTCTTTTGACTTAAATGTAGTATTGGGGAATCTGCTTGATAATGCAATAGAGGCGGCGGGCAAGACAGAAGAAAAAAAGCTGAAAATAGCAATCAATCTGGAGAAAGGAATTCTGTTTATCCATATCCGCAACAGTTGCCTGGGAATTGCAGACGGAAAGGTAGGGCGTCTGGAAACAACAAAAGAAGACGCGCCAAATCATGGGATAGGTCTGGGCAATGTGCAAAGGATTATCGAAAAATATCACGGAGATATGGAGCTGATATGTGAAAACGGAAGTATGGAAACAGATATCATAATGTACATAAAAGAGATGTAATATAAGAAAATAATAATTTCTCAGGCTGATTTCGTCATAAATATGGTCTGATTTCGCCAAACTCCAAAAAGTGTCCGAATTTGTGGTATGGTTTGATAAGCATGTGGAAAGAAGCGGCTTGGAAAATAAAGACAGCGCCGAAAAGCATGCCAAATTACAAAGGAATCTTGTAGGAGGTATCAGTATGAGAAAAAACATTCTATGCCTGACGATGGTGGCAATATTTTGCGCGTTTGGGCTTACCGGCTGTCAGAAAACGCCGGATGTGGCGGAAGGAAACGGCATTATGCACGCCCAGAGTGATATGGAAAGGCAGGTGCAGGAGATTGTTGCAGCAGACGAACAGGAACAGATACAAGGGGAAGATGGAGCCCGGAAGCAGGCAGCAGGTCAATACCAGGGTACAGTAGGTACAGGCGATAACAAAATAAATATAAACGCCGAAATTCCCGCAATACCTGATAACTTGTACAAAATCACACTTAAGCCGGATGATGGACTTGACAGAGATGCTCTTGTTGCCTTCCTTGACAGCGAAAGCGGCGCCATAGAGGACACCTCACAGGAACTTTTAAGCGAGATAGAGGAGAACGACAGATATAATGCCACTGGCGATGAAAGCGGAGAAAAGTTTTTATATTCCAAATTCGGCGATCACAGTGCAGACAGGATTAGCGATGGGACAAAGGAGGCATCCTTTTCAAGTCATACAGGGGCGTGCTATATTGATAATGACTTAAGGGAAAAATGCTTTAGGATTTACGATGGGGACTGCAACGAAACGCTCATTACCAGGGACCGGATGGAGGAAGGCAGTTTCTCGGCAGAAAGAGCCCGGGAAATCCTTCTGGATAAGGTGGGAACTGTGGGGGTGAGTGAGCTTGCCTTTAAAGCGGTTTATTATGTGGAGGGAAGTGATTACAGCTATTACCGTATGGAGTTCGTACCTGTCTATGACGGTATAGTGGTGGATATCGGGAGCGATAGCTATGCTTTGGGACAGGTTTCGCCAAACGGGTATGCGTATGTTTCGAAGGAGGGTGTGGCGGAGGTAACCCTAATAGATTTTTGCGGAAAAGCAGCGAATAAAGAACCTGTTACGGCTCTTTCGTTTGAACAGGTCCTGAAAACACTTGAGCAGTATCTGGACAACGGCATGATAGAGTCGGACGGTAGAATAACATACGATAGAGTGGAATTAAATTATTATCCGGTGCCCAATCCTGCGCCTGCCACGGATGAGATAGAGTATAAGCCTGAGCTGGTGCTTACGCCCATATGGCATATCTATATACCTCTTGACGAATATGTGGATGGAGGCTATGGCGATGCAGTGGGGCCGGTACATATTTGCGTGAATGCAGTCACAGGAGAACTGGAAGATGCTGATTAGAAATGTTGGTGAAAGCGGGTAAAGTGATGGAAGGTGCAGGAAGGCATGCATATGAAATTTTTATGGACGGATATAAAAAGGAGCTTTGCCAATCCGGGATTTTTTGCAGGCATTTTCGGGCTGGGAGCACTGCTTGCGTATAATTTTGTCACAGAATCGCTCCATTCGGGAAGCCCTTATTATGCAATTGTAAATATACTTGCAGTGTCTGGGTTTACTGTATTTTTGCCGGTATTCCCGGTGCTGGGGTATGCGTCCCGTTTTTGCGGGGAGTATGAGAGCGGATATTACAGGCTGATTCTTGCCCGGATGAAAATACAGAAATTTGCCTGGGTGAGGATGACCAGCGTAGCGCTCTCGGGCGGGGCAATTGTTGCGTTTCCCTATCTTCTCATATGCCTTGCGGCTGTGTATCAGAAAGCGCCGGGGCTGGCTGACGCCAATTCTTTGGGGCTGGATGCTTTTGGGGTGAATGTTTTGAGGGTGGAGACAGATATTGAAATGGTGGTAATAGGACAGACCTATGGGGTTGGAGTGATGGTGGCAGTCAAGGTATTGCTGGGCTTTTTGTTCGGTGCGGCATGGGCGCTGGTGGGATTGGCATTTGCAGTGTGGATGCCGAATAAGTATGTGTCGTTGATTGCGCCCTTTGTCCTATATGAATCTCTTTATATTTTGATGCCCAACTGTCTGAATCCGGCCCTGTTAGTGCGTGGAGACGATGCAGGACATTTGCTGTCGCTTGTGATGGAGTGCGTCTGGCTTTTTGCCGCTGCTGCTGCCGCCATGACAGGATTCAGGAGGAGATGCAAAGATGAGTAAAGCGATAAGGATTACCAATGGAATGTTGCGGCAGGAAATAGGGAGCGTTAGGGGAATCATGGGATATCTGCTGGGGGTGACATTTCTGGCGTTGAGTTTAAACGATTTTTTGGGGTACGCAATGGAGATGAAAGAACCTGTCAATATTTGTGAGGCATTTATTGTCTCAGAGAATCAGGGTGTAGCGGGCAGATTCTGGGTACTGGGGTACCTGCTGGTCATTTCGGATGCGCCTTTTGCCAAAGGGAATACCTATTTACTCCTGTATCGCAGTGGCAGACGGATTTGGAATATGGGTATGCTGCTATATATTTCAACCCAGGCTTTTATGTATACAATGTGTTTGGCTGTGGTTTCCGTTGTAGCCAGTATTCCTTATGGCTTTTTTGGAGGACTTTGGAGCAGCCCGGTTTATATGCTGGGGACCAACGCCTCGAGTGCAGTTGCGGAAAAATATTATGTTTTCTTTGAGGGCGTGGGGATGATGAAATATATGACGGCTTTACAGGCGTTTGGAATTACTTTTTTGTATATGCTATGTTATTTCATATTCCTTGGCGTCCTTCTGTATGTCTGTAACCTTGTGCTTGGCAGTTTTTGGGGACTGGCGGCGGTGGCAACGGCGCATCTGGGAGGTGTTATTTTATCCGTTATTGCCAGAGTGCATCAGAGCCCGGCGTATTATGTAGACGGCACAGGCAGTTATTGGAAGTATCCTGGTATGATGTTGGCTTTCATTCTTGTTATGTCGCTGGTATCATTATTTGCCGCAGAGAGGGTGGATATTCAGGCGAGATAGGTTGAAAATTTGATGTTTTGTTGCTTGGAGCGGGGTATTTGACTGCAATAGCGAGGCGGGATAATACAAGGACACAGGGAGGCGCATAATGGAGCAGAGCATGATTCTAAGATTTTTTGGCGGAGTTTCACAGGACGGTTTCGATTGTATGGTTGATTTTGATAAAGTGCTCTATGAACTGACAAGATGGCTTTTGCCCATTGGCATTTGTCTGCTGGCGGAAGGGGTATGGCTTGAAAAGTGGAGGAAAATAGAGCCGTTTGTGTGTTACCGTTATGCAACGGTTAAAATATGGTGGAGGCGGAAATTTCTCAGAGGTCTGTTCAATGGTATATTGGCGGCGATGCTTTTGTTTCTTGTAGCAATGGCGGCTGATATTGTGAATGCCGGGGGTTTTCCGGACGAAGTGTGGAAAGTGTTTACTTTATGGTTTGCCCATATGATAACGATACTGTCTTTCTTTCTTGTGCTGGATATGATTAGGACAAGGGAACTTGTACCGGCAATCCTGTTGTTGCTGGAAGGAGTTACATTTCTCGTGGGCTTTTTCAATATAAGGATAGCGCGATTTATGTACGGAATGTGGGGTATGTATTTTCAGAGTGAATGGTATTTCGGGGAGACGGGAGTCTGTGTGCTGTATTCCCTGTTAACCGAGATGACGTTGATTGCGATTGGCTACCTGGCGGGAAGGATTTTGCTGGGGAGGAAAATGCGGAACAGGTAGAAATCAAGGTATCGCGGGAATCATAAGCCGCAAAGCGGCGCCGGATGCGTAGCAGCCGCCTTCCGGGGCTTTAGTCAGGAAAGGAAAGGGTTTTTCGTATGACAGAGATTATCAGCATTGAGAATTTAACCAAAAGATTTGGTGATGTTACCGCTCTTGAAAATGTTAATTTAAATATGGAAAAAGGAAAAATCTATGGAATTGTCGGAAGAAACGGTTCAGGAAAGACCGTTCTGTTTAAGCTTATAACAGGCTATTTAAAACCCACTGCAGGGCGGGTTGTTGTAAGTGGAAAAGAGATTGGAAAGGATACGGATTTCGCGGGCAACATAGGGATTATCATTGAAAATCCCGGATTTTTGAAGGGGTATACAGGGTTTAAGAACCTTGCATATCTGGCGGGCATACGTAATATAATCGGTAAAAAGGAAATCAGGGAGAGTATGGAAAAAGTAGGACTTGACCCGGACAGTCGTAAAAAGGTTGGGAAATATTCTCTGGGAATGAAACAGCGTTTGGGCATAGCACAGGCTATTATGGAAAATCCTGAGATACTGATTCTGGACGAGCCGATGAACAGTCTGGATAATCAGGGCGTAGAGGAGGTCAGAGGGATTTTGATGGGGCTGCGGGACGAAGGAAAAACAATTATACTGGCAAGCCACAATAAAGAGGATATAGAGATTTTGTGTGATAAAGTGTACGAAATCAATCGGGGGAGATTGGAATTGTATCATTTATAATGCGCAAGAGATAAAGAGGTTCAAACAGGAGAAGAACCACAGTAGCATTTGCCTATGTCTACACAGTAAGGACTAAGTTTACTGATTTGTCAGTCGGTTTAGTCCTTTTTGTTTCCTGTATTGAAAAGGAGATATAAGAAAATATTAATATAAAATGATTGAATCCACAGATGACATCGCCTATAATATAGGCGGGAAAAATTCTAAATATTGAAATTGAAATAAAGTATTAGCATGTGTGACTCTTTGTTAAAAAACTTTGGTGTGATAAAGAGTACAAATGTTATTTGCGAAGGAAAGAAAAAGGAGGCAGTCTGCGTTGATAACCGTAAACAATCTATCAAAAACCTATCGCATTGTCCGGCCCAGAGAGGGGCGGTTCTCTGCGCTCAAATCTCTTGTGCATCCTGAATACATAGAGCGCAGGGCGGTGGACGGCATTCACTTTTCTATAAAGGATGGAGAAATTGTAGGGTATATCGGGCAAAACGGTGCGGGTAAGAGCACTACGATCAAGATGCTCTCCGGAATCTTAGTGCCCACCAGCGGCGAGGTGTATGTGGACGGCCTTATCCCCCACAGGGACAGAAAGGAGCATCTTCACAATATTGGCGTGGTATTTGGACAGAAGACCTCTCTGTGGTGGGATGTGCCTGTAATTGACAGCCTGCACATCTTAAAGAAGATGTACAGGGTGGAAGATGAACGGTTTCAAAAGAACCTGGCGCTTTTTACGGAGCTGCTGGACTTGGGGAATTTCCTTAACCAGCCGGTGCGGCAGTTAAGCCTGGGCCAGAGGGTGCGGGCGGATTTGGCGGCGGCCCTGATGCATGACCCCAAGATTCTTTTCCTGGACGAGCCCACCATCGGTGTGGATGTGGTGGCCAAGGAGCGTCTGCGCAAGTTTATCCTTGAAATCAACCGGGAAAGAGGCGTGAGTGTGCTGCTCACCACCCATGATGTAGTGGATATGGAAAAGCTGGTGAACCGGGTGATTGTCATCCATGGTGGAAGGCTTATCTATGATGGGGCCATCCATGGACTGAGGGAGCGTTACGGCAGACAGCGCAGGATGGAGCTGCAGTTTGAAAATGAGCCGCCAGATCTTACCTTGCCTGGCGTGGACACAGAGAGAATGGAAGACGGGGGGCTGGCGGTGATGTTTGACCAGAATGCTTATACGGTGGATGAGATGCTCTCCCATATCAGAAAGACAGGCTCTACGATACGGGATATCATTATTCAGAAGGCGGATATTGAGCAGATTGTACGGGATATTTATCAGGAAGGCGGGCGTGATGTATGAGGACTTTTCCAGCCTTTTTGAAAGCACAACAGCGTTTCGCCGGGCTATATAGGATGGACTTTTTGCTCAAGCTATTGTATGGGATGCTGGCCATGTATGGCGTGCGCAGCCTGTGGGTGGTGCTGTATGCCCAGGACCCGGCTATAGTGGGCAGATCCTTACCATCTATGATTACTTATGCCATGCTGGCAGTGGCATTGGATATTATTTTCTATCCGTCTGCTTTGGATGCCGCGCCTCAAAATTACATATCAGAGCAGGTGCGCACAGGGCGGATTGATACGGATCTGCTGCGTCCTATGGATCTGCAAATCCAGCTTCTTTCACGCAATGTGGGCGCTGCTATTTTCAGCGCTTTGTGGCTGGTGCTGCCTGCATGGCTTTTGGGAGTACTGCTTTTGGGGATGGAGCTGCCGCCGGATATCTATTATGGGGTTGGTTTTCTGGTCAGCGCCATGCTTAGTTTCCTTATTTTGTTTTCATTGAATTTCCTGCTGGGCATGGTGTGCTTCGCCACAGTGAATATCGGGCAGATTACCATGGCCTACAGCGGTATGATCACGATATTGTCGGGGAAACTCATCCCTAACTGGCTTTATCCGGAGTGGATGCAGACTTTGATTAGGTTCCTGCCCTTTCGGTGTATTTTTGAGACACCTCTGAATATCTATACGGCTGCAGTGACGGGCAGGCAGATTCCGAAAGGATTGCTTTTGCAGACCATATGGGCAGCGGTGCTGTTTGGGATGGGGCATCTGCTGTGGAAAGGGATGCATAGGCGCCTTACGGTGCAAGGGGGCTAGAGTGGAGAAGTGGAAGAAAATATGAAAGAAACTCTAAAATGTCAAAAAAGCCGCCTAAGAGTTTCTAAATGCTTCAGAGAATGCCAAAATGTGAGTATTCTCCGTCTATATGTAAGCCGCCGCCGGGGTTTTGACGAATAGCAGTATCGCGAGCATAGCTGCGATATGCAGGAGGGATAGGGATGAAAGAATTTTGGTTTCATATAAAAATGTATGGAGCACTGCTGAAAATGACCATGCGGAGCATGCTGCAATACCGGGCGGACTTCTGGATGAGTCTGGTGAGCGTGGTTTTATTGAATGGCGCCAACATCATTCAGCTGTCGGTGATCTCCTGGCGCTTTCATAGCCTTGGCGGATGGAGTGTGGGAGAATTATTGGTGCTCTATGGTATGTTTATGGTTGCGTGGAGCATTTTTTCTATTTTTTTTCGAAAGCTCTCCAAGATAGAGGAGGAAATTGTAAACGGAGTCTTTGATATATATTTGCTGCGGCCGGTGAGTCCCTTTTTGCAGCTGGTGGGCGGCGATATCAACCACATAGGGCTGTGCGATACCTTTATGGGTTTGGCTTTGGTGGCTGCCGGACTGGCTAAGACCGGTGTGCGCTGGGACATGGAGCACATTCTCTGGTTTGTGGTATTCATCCTTTCCGGAGGCGTGATCGTGGTGTGCATCCGTTTCCTTATCTCCTGTCTGGCATTTTGGATTACAAAGGCGAAGGCTTTAAGCTCGCTGTTTACCCAGCTCTACCTGCTGACCCAGAAATATCCTGTGACAATTTTTGGAAAAGTTTTCCGGGTGCTGGTAACTGGTATTGTGCCGGTGGCCTACCTGAATTTTTATCCGGCAACATATCTGATGGGCAAGCCGGACGCTCCGCCCTGGTTGTGTATGCTCTCCCCTGTGGTGGCGTTTGTCATGGCAGGGATATCCGCCCTGGTATGGCGGCAGGGGATGCGCAGGTATGACAGCTGCGGAGGGTGAGATGAAAAACAAAAGATTTTTCAACAATGATTCGTAAGAATGGAGATGGATATGATTGCTAATTATCATACGCACACATGGCGCTGCAAGCATGCAGAAGGAATAGAAAGAGAATATATTGAAAAGGCGATTGATGGCGGATTAAAAATACTTGGATTTTCAGATCATACGCCAATGCCATATCCAAAGGGCTATGTCAGTGATGTAAAAATGGACATGAATCAGCTGGAGGATTACGTGGATACGATTCTGAAACTGAAAGCTGAGTATAGAAAAGATATGGAAATTCATCTTGGCTTGGAGGTTGAATATTATCCCCGGTACTTAGAAGAACTGCTCAAGGCAGTACATCAGTATCCTATAGAATACTTTTTGCTGGCACAGCATTATCTTGGGAATGAGATCAATGACTTTTACAGCGGTACGCCAACTGACAGCGAAGAATACCTGAAAAGATATTGTATGCAATCACAGGAAGCTTTGGAAACAGGACTTTTTACATATTTTGCACATCCTGATTTGCTGAATTTTTCAGGGAACGCAGAAATTTATCATAAGTGGATGCATCAATTATGCAGCCATGCAAAGAGACTGGATATACCATTAGAAATTAATTTTCTCGGTATCAGGGGAAAGCGTCACTACCCGAATCCGGATTTTTGGAAAATTGCTGGTGATGTGGGAAATAAGGTGATTTTTGGAGCTGATGCACATCAACCGAAAACGGTTTGGGACCCAGAAATTCTTTCCGCCGCTAAGAAAATGGTAGATGAGTTTGGTCTTAATCTGATAGACACAGTGACATTTCGCAAGCCTTAAACCAAAATGGAGAGGCATGGAAATCAATTTTCAAAGCTGCTTTGCCAGCACACAACATCTATGAAAATTGATTTCCGTGATGGAGAAGAGAATGTCAAGTGCAGGAATAAAATAATACCCTCTGGTATACTATGAATATATTACAGCGGTTTTTCATATGTTTTTGTAACCTGATTTTACGAAGATGCCACAGAACACAAAGTAATGCCTGTATTTAATTTGTGGATTGCCGGCAGGAATAGGGGAACAATATGAAATACATACGTTATCAAATATCCATTCTGGTATGCTGCTTTCTCCTTGCAGCAATTTGTCTTATGATAGAAAACCGAAGCAGCGGCAGAAAGGAGCCAAACGCTGTTGAGGTGGCTGCCGGTACTAATGGAGACTATATTAAATGGGTAGATTTTAATGTTACTTACGAGGCTTTGTGCACGGCCTACGATTTAGATATACAAAGCTATGAAGCGCCAGTGCGTCTGAACTGGATTGAGCTACTTGCATATGCCGGGGCTAAAAGTGGAGGAAACTTTGATAAGAGCACCATTTCCTTGATTCAAAAGCTGGCGGTGGAGCTTTCGTCGGGCGAAACTACAATTGCGAAGCTGACGAAGGATATGGAATATTACGATTATTATTACGAGGCCTACGAGACAGTTCTCGGCGGCATGGTGGGAGAATATGAAATCGAGCAGGAAAACGAGCAGGGCGAAAAAAGCTGGAAGAAGGTGTATGGCCTGAAGGCATTTTCCCCCATTGCAAAGGGGTTTGAGTACAGCGATTATGATGATTTCGGTTCCTCCCGCAGCTACGGATATAAAAGACCGCATTTGGGCCACGATATGATGGGACAGATTGGCACACCGATTATTGCAATAGAATCCGGCTATGTAGAAGCGCTTGGCTGGAATCAGTACGGCGGCTGGCGCATTGGCATTCGAAGCTTTGATGGAAAACGCTATTATTACTATGCACACCTGCGTCAGAATTTTCCATATGCCTTGGATCTTAAGGAAGGAAGCGTTGTCACGGCCGGGGATGTAATTGGCTACATGGGACACACCGGTTATAGTACGGTGGAGAATACGAATAATATTGAAACGGTACATCTTCATTGGGGATTACAGCTTATTTTTGACGAATCCCAAAAAGAAGGCAGTAATGAAATTTGGATAGACTGCTATGCCTTGACCCGTTTCCTCTATAAAAACAGATCCCTTACCGAAAAAAATCAGGAGACCAAAGAATGGTTCCGTTGTTTCCAAATGAAAGACCCGGCCGTGACCGCATACGAGCAGAAGTCCCCAGAACCCCCAGCATAAGGCAGTTTGGACGGGGATGCGAGAAGACGGACGTACAAAATAGTAGAATATACAACCTTTTTACACAGGATTCAACAGGGTAGAGAGGCTGAAAGATAGGACAAAAATGAATGAAATCATTCTATAGATAAAAAAGAACTTGCAAAGAAATTCAAAAAATTGGAAATGATATAAATAGTGCTTGTAATTTTAGAATAATTTAAAATAAAACTGAAAAATAAGTAAAACAATATAAATAAACAGAAAATTGTGCGGCGGGAATAAATGAAATAAAGCGAATAGCCATAAAATTATGATTTCCGATATAATTCTGTTTGTTTCAAGAATCCGGCTGAATATCTTGACAAAAAATTAACAATATGCTAATATAATTTCAGGAGATGAAAGGGAGTAGCTGATACCTAAGGTATAAACTTAAGTATATTCGAGTCGTCAGGACGATGGAAACATCCGATTCGAGTTCGGAAGAAATTGAGCCGTAGCAAGACTTTTATCGCAGGCTAAAACTGTGATAAAAGTCTTTTTTGTTACAAGAATCTAACTTGCGAAGCATGACAGCGTTTGTTACGATAAGCCAGCCCGCGAAGCATGACAGCGTTTGTTACGATAAGCTAGCTCGCAAAGGGTGGCAGTGTCTGTTCAATCATCTCGAGTATCTTGTAGGTGAAGTGCAATGCAGGATGAATATAACCAAAACAGGGCGGCCGTCTTGTTTCAACAAAAATGTAACAGTTTGGTTAAACAGAACTGTTACGAGAAAACAACTGCTAAATAAGGAGGAAAAAGTATGTTTAAAGGAAGAAGAAAGGAAACTGTATATGACCAGCCAACCCAGGAAAGCAAACACAGAGGCGAAAAAAACCGAAAAACAGCGAAAATAATATCTTGTGTTATTGTATGCACCTTTGCACTTTTGTATCTTTTAGGAGGAAGTATTTATTCCCTGAAGGAAAACGAATATGCTGTTATTACTACTTTCGGTATGCCTGCAATTGTGGAGGAATCAGGCATCCATATGAAACTGCCCTATATCCAGCGCCTTTCTAAGGTGCCAAAGACGATCAATGGTTTTTCTATCGGATATGATGCGGGGTCAGGGGAGTCCGTTGACAAGGAATCCTTCATGATTACCAGGGACTATAACTTTGTGAATGTAGATTTTTATGTGGAATACAGAGTGACAGAGCCGGTTAAGTACCTTTTTGCATCGGAGAATCCGGTGGCAATTTTGAAGAATCTGACCCAAAGCTACATCCGTGATACCATTGGCTTATATGATGTGGACAGTGTTATTACAACCGGGAAAAATGAGATCCAGGCATCTATCAAGGATAAAATTATTACCCGTCTGGATGCGGAAGATATCGGCATTCAGCTTGTAAACATTACCATACAGGATGCAGAGCCGCCTACCCAGGAAGTGATAAATGCCTTTAAAAATGTAGAAAATGCCAAACAGGGAAAGGAAACTTCCATTAATAAGGCAAACCAGAAACGGAATGAGGACATTCCGGCGGCCAGGGCACAGGCAGATGAGACTATAAAAACAGCCCAGGCTCAGGCACAGGAGCGGGTGAATGAGGCGAAGGGACAGACCGCCAGATTAAACGAGCTTTATGCGGAATATCAAAAATATCCGTTGATTACCAAGCAGAGGATGTTTTATGAAACCATGGAGGAAATCTTGCCGGATATGAAAATCATCATTGAAAAGAGCAATGGCACCACCCAAACCATGCTGCCTTTGGAATCCTTTATAGATTCCGGAGCGTTAAAAGGGATTGACGGGGGAACAGAGAATAATCGTACTGACGCTGCAGCTGGCAGCGCAGATGGGAATGATGTCAGCAAAAACAGCACGGATAGGAACAAGAATGATATCAATAGTGACATGGATAGAGAGTAAAACATGTGTTATTGAAAAAATTGATAACAGCTCAGAGGGAGCATTTCACTCTGTTTGCAAATTATGTAAAAGGGAAACTCATAGCTGGCCTGCGAAAGGTGGCATCGTTTGTTTCAGAAAGGATAAAAATTATGAAGAAAAAGTTTAGTGTGGTTATATCTGTTTTGGTTATTTTAGCGGCTCTCATTTTGATACAGGGCTGTCTTGTAGTGACATACCCTAACGAATATACAATTATGAAACAGTTTGGAAGAATTGTAAGCATCCGAAAGACGCCGGGACTTAGCATGAAGATCCCCTTGATACAGACGGCTGAATCTATTCAAAATGAGGTACTTTTGTACGACTTAGCGGTCAGCGATGTTATGACAAAGGATAAAAAATCCATGATTGCGGACTGCTTTGTGCTCTGGGAGATAGAAGATCCTTACAAATACACACAGACCCTGAGCGCCCAGAAAAGCAATGCGGAATTTAGGATTGACACAATTGTATACAACAGCCTGAAAAATGTAATCAGCAGCTTAAGCCAGGAGGAAGTCATCAGTGGACGTGACGGTGCTTTGACAAGCGCAATTATGGAAAATATCGGGGACACATTAGAGCAATACGGTATCAGGCTGCTTGCAGTGGAAACAAAATCTTTAGACCTTCCGGATGAAAATAAAAGCGCAGTGTATGAGCGTATGATTTCCGAAAGAAATAATATAGCAGCCACCTACCAGGCGGAAGGACAGGAGGAGGCCAAGGAGATTTCCAATAACACTACGGCGGAGATTATCGTCATGCAGTCCCAGGCCGATGCCCAGGCCCAGGAGATCATAGCCAAAGGGGAGGCTGAATACATGCGTATTTTAAGTGAGACCTATAACGACCCTGAAAAAGCGGACTTTTATCTCTTTTTACGTGCGCTTGACGCTGCAAAGGCAACCATGACAGGGGATAATAAAACCTTAATCATTGACGAAACATCGCCTATTGCACAGATATTTTATTTTCGCGAGCAATGAGCTAAGCGGCTGCAAAACGAACATTATAAAATAACACTCAAAATGGTATGCGAGAAATAGAACGCCCGGGGATTACCCATTCCAAAACAGTGGCAGCTTATTAGGGAAGGTATGTCAGGGCACCATCTTTAAGGAGATAAGCTTCGAACGTTTGCTCAATCCAGATGCCTCCGGAAATAACCTGGTCAATCTCTAAATTTCCGAGCTCAGTAAAAAGCTGGCCTTCAGCAAGCTGAAAGTTTCCGCTTTCATCGCAATAAATACACCAGTCGGCTACATAATTCTGGTTGTAGACCACATAATGATTGCGCAGGGTAAGATAACAGCGGTCGTTTATGGCAATCCAGATTTCATCCTGTCCATCGGAATCAATATCATATAAGAGAAGCTCGGCATAGAGGGAGGTTTCAGGATAAGATTCTGTTACGGGATAACGGTTGGACAAAAGAAAATCGAGGCTGTTATTTAAAGTATCTGTCAGGGAAAGTCCATCCGATGAAAGCGATGCCTGTATCCGAACAGAATCAGGCTGACCTTTCAGGGGGGGGCGGAATCTGTTATCTGTTGGCCTTCGCTTAATAGCAAAAAGGGGGCGGTTTCCTGTCCGGTGAAAATCTTTGAGTCTGCCCTTCGATATATTCTTCCAGTATGATGGTGTCCGTGTCAAAAAGCATTACTTTTAAGTGGATAACATATGGAATGTCCGCCTTCATAAGCAGGGAAAAAATCTCCCGTTTATCCTCAAAATAGGTTCTTTTTATTAATTTGGTTTTATCACTAATTCGTTCAACCAATTCGATTTTGTATCCGGGAGTGTCCCGAAGCAGCTTAACCATCCGGTAATTTTTTTCCAGTTCCTTTCGAGAAACGACTTGCATTTTTGTAACCATGCTCTTTTCTTAACATGTGAATTTGTGCGCTCGAGCACAAATTTGCGGTTGAAAGAATACAATTCTTTTAACCTTTCACCATTCCTTTCGAAGGCACAAACAAATTGTGAAAGTTTCGTCAAATTCTTTCACTCGTCCTCCATGTTTCCAAAATAGCACACCAATTGAATAGGCACGAAGTACATATCGTAAGCGCAAATTTATTTCCGCAAGCAATGAGCCAAGCGGCCACTGACCCATAACCTTTTAACATACAGTCACAAAGAGTATTCAGCCACATGGGGATGCTTAAAGTCTTTTTTACTGCCTTGTCACTGTGCTGCCTTGCGTATTCGGTCATGTCCACCAGTACCATATTGACAAAAGCGTTTTCCGCAGCAGATTCCATTTCAAAATCTTTCAGGATGGCAGCAGGATGCGCCGCTAATATTCGTCCATCCTGAAATTATGGGGTAGTCCCGGTGGTAATTGCCCGATTTGAAATCGGTAAACCTTGCAAGGGCGGCTTTTCTGCTTTTCAGAATACCCACAGCGACACGCCCCAAGCCCTTATTTTGTGTTGTAAGGATATAGACAGTTTTCTTTCTTATCAGGGAAGGCAATACAAGCCCGATATGGAGCAGACAGAACCTTTACAAAAGGATTCTGACAGATGGTCGGTGATAAAATCTATGATTTTGGACTACCAGTCCAATACAAAATATGTGCTTTTAAGGTATAATGGCTTTCAAAGGTGCGTTTGTTTCCGAAAGAAAATAGGTTACGGAGGAAAAGTACATGGATTTAAAAGATAAAAGGAATAATGTAAAAAAGTACGGAAGAATTACTGTCATTGATACAAAACACGAAGCGTATTGAGGTTTATTTAACAGAAAATGAAAAGGAACTGCAATCCCTGACACCAGAGGAATATTTGCATCAGCTGATGGAAGAAAAGCAGATGAAGATTGTGGATGTGATGAAAGAATCCCAGCAGGGAGATTACATATATAAAGTATTTAAAAACCAGAGAAAGGCAAGCAAGGATATCCTGATAGCGCTTGCCCTTGGAATGAAGTGCAGCCTGGACGAGGCACAGAAGCTGCTACGCATTGCATCGGTGGCCTGGCTGGACCCGAGAAGCCAGAGAGATGCGGTTCTGATCTATGGATTTTTACATCATCTTACCGTAATGGAGGTAAATGAGATTTTATATGATTTGAATGAGAGAGTTCTTTAGTAATCACGATATGGCAGGGGAAAGTATATGGAGGCAGATAAGAAAAGAGACATTATATTAATGCTGAAAATCAATCAAGCATATAACTTAAGGAATGCGGAAGACGCAAGGGAAATATACGCTTATATTTAAAAGGAAAAACCTTTTAAAAGTAAATTAGGGGAAGTATTTCAAAACAGAGTGCGGGTTTTGACAAAAGGAGAAAACAGTGGATTTACCTGTTTGCTTTGTAGAAAGGGAAATGCCCGGATGGTATGATATGTTCGGAATGCGCGGAGAAGGTCTACGGTGATTGACATATATCTTTGCCGAAGTGAAAATAAATTTTACATCGGCAAAGATATTTTTTTATTAAAATTTTATTAAAGTATATTGTCATTAAATGCTGATTATTATATGATGAATTTGCATAATGTGGGCGTCTGATAAGGGCTGGGTATATGTTGGGATTGTGACAGCGTTTGCTGTTATTGTTCATATAAAGTTGTCCTTTGAATTGCGGCATCCGTTATTTGAGCCTTAATAAATTTTAAGGCAATAAGGTTTGGCAAATTGCATTCTTTCAACCGCAAATTTGTACTTGAACACACAAATTCGCACGTTGAGAAAGGAGCATGGTTATAAAAATGATAGAAGAAAAAATAGAAAAAGATGGAGGCATAGATATGAGGACACGTGGAACTGCAAAATTATGTATTGCATTTTGCCTGATATTTGCACTGGTCATGATTCCAGGCAACAGACTTATGGTGCAGGCGGAGGAAGTGACGGTAGGGGGAACGGTTATGTCGGGGACAACCTCCGAATTGCTGCTGCTTTCCACCAAAGAAGGAAAAATGGAAATTAAGATAGACAGTGGAACGGATACAAGTGGCTGTAAAGTGCTCCTCCCGGATAAGAAAGTTAATGTGACGGTATCCCACGGTTCGGACGGATATCTCCATGCGGTCAAAATTGCCAGCGGGGTGCAGAAAACTGCGGCGTCCGTTGATTCATCCTCAACATCTACTATCTCTGGGACATTGAGCGATAAAAGCCAGGAAGATATTCTCTACATAAATACTGCCCAGGGAGAAATGCAGATCAAACTTGATCCCAATACAAACATGAGCGGATGTGTTGTGCTTGTGGTGGGAAATAAATACACTGTTTCATGTGCCCGGGGTTCGGACGCTTATATGCACGCAGTTTCTATTTACGATGGAATCGTATCCGGAGGCGGGAGCGCTTCTTCTTCTTTTACGCCCGCGCCAAAGTCTATTGTCACCACAGCCACAACGGCGGTTTCCGGTACCGTATCGGATAAAACAAAGGAAAGTCTATTATATCTTTCCACTAAGGAAGGAGAGATGGAGATTGTAATTGACGAGAACACAGATTCCAGAAGCGGCATGATTCTTACCGCCGGCAGAACCGTGACGGTTTATGTTTACCATGGTTCGGACGCCTACATGCATGCGGCAACCATTGTGGCAAGTAAGGAAAGCGTCCAGGCAGCGGGAGTTGACACCACATCCTTAACTACGGTCAAGGGGACTGTGGGGAGTAAATCAAACGAAAATAAATTATATTTGGATACCCAGCAGGGGCAGATGGAGCTTAAGCTGGATAATGTAAGGAGCGTTGTGGGATTAAAGGTCCTGATAGAGGGCAGGAAGGTTTCGGTGACCTGCGCCCGGGGTTCGGACGCTTATATGCATGCGGTAGATATTACAGGTTAAACAGCCCGCGCGCATTTCTGGTTCGTAAAAAGGAATCAAAACGACCACGGACCATGAGAAGGCGGGAAGAATATCATTGCAAAAGGAAAGGCTTTATGGTATAATATGTGCGTTAGTAATGATAAAAAATTAACAATCATTGCGGCGATGTAATTAAGGTAATTTTAGCTTTTAATCAAACGGAGGAGAGAGAACATGGCAAAAAAAGTAGTATTAGCCGGCGCGTGTCGTACCGCTATTGGCACGATGGGGGGCTCTTTGAGCACAGTGCCTGCTGCAGAGCTGGGGGCAATCGTAATTAAGGAAGCTTTAAACAGAGCAGGTGTTGCACCTGAAGCTGTAGACCAGGTTTATATGGGATGTGTTATTCAGGCAGGACAGGGACAGAACGTTGCCCGTCAGGCTTCTATCAAGGCAGGTTTGCCGATCGAGGTACCGGCGGTTACCATGAACGTTGTATGTGGTTCAGGTCTTAACTGTGTAAATCAGGCAGCACAGATGATTATGGCAGGGGATGCTGATATAGTTGTTGCAGGCGGTATGGAAAATATGTCCATGGCTCCTTATGCGGTTCCTCAGGCACGTTTCGGATATAGAATGAACAATGGTGTATTGGTTGATACCATGATCAAGGATGCTCTTTGGGATGCATTCAACGATTATCATATGATTAAGACAGCAGATAATATCTGTGAAGAATGGGGACTTACAAGAGAAGAAATTGATGAGTTCGCATTAAAGAGCCAGCAGAAGACAGAGGCAGCTCAGAATGCAGGCGCTTTTGACGCTGAAATTGTACCTGTTATGGTGAAGAAGAAAAAAGAGATGGTAGAGTTTAAGGTGGATGAAGGCCCTCGCCATGGCGCTACAATTGAAGGCCTTGCAAAGCTTCGTCCAATCAATCCGGGCGGATTCGTTACGGCTGGCAATGCTTCTGGTATCAATGACGGCGCTGCTGCTATCGTTGTTATGAGCGAAGAAAAAGCAAAAGAATTAGGTGTTAAACCAATGGCTACTTTCGTGGCCGGAGCGCTTGCAGGCGTTCGCCCTGAGGTTATGGGTATCGGTCCTGTGGCAGCTACTAAGAAGGTTATGGCTAAGACCGGAATGAAGATTGAAGACTTCGATATCATTGAGGCTAACGAAGCTTTCGCAGCACAGTCTGTAGCAGTGGGCAAGGATCTTGGCATTGATGTTGACAAGCAGCTCAATCCGAACGGCGGCGCTATTGCGCTTGGTCATCCGGTTGGAGCTTCAGGCTGCCGTATTTTAGTTACACTGCTTCATGAGATGCAGGCTAAGGGAGCGAAAACAGGCCTTGCAACTTTATGTATCGGCGGCGGTATGGGATGCGCTACCATAGTTAAAATTGAAGATTAATGAAAAAAAGGCTTCTAAGGCGGTGTATGGCAGCGCCTTAGAAGTTTTATGATTTTTTGGGTGGTTTAAAAACCTAAACGGCAAAAGAACAGGCGGTTTATGGGTTTGGGTTTGGATTTATACTATTTAATTTGAAAAGGAGCTGTGGATATGGAATTTATTGTGTATGAGCAGAAAGGCGCTTATGGCATCATTACTATCAGCCGCGAGAAGGCGCTGAACGCTTTAAACTCAACTGTACTTGACGAACTGAACCAGACTTTGGATGCGGTGAATCTGGATGAAGTAAGATGTTTGATTTTAACAGGCGCAGGACAGAAATCTTTTGTAGCTGGCGCGGACATTGGAGAGATGAGCACGCTTACCAAGGCAGAGGGTGAAGCTTTTGGAAAGAAGGGAAATGACGTATTCCGTAAATTAGAGACGTTCCCGATTCCTGTCATTGCGGCAATTAACGGTTTCGCACTTGGTGGCGGCTGTGAGATTTCCATGAGCTGTGATATTAGGATCTGTTCTGACAATGCGGTATTTGGACAGCCTGAGGTAGGACTGGGAATTACTCCCGGATTTGGCGGTACCCAGAGACTTGCCCGTTTGGTTGGCGCAGGCATGGCAAAGCAGATGATTTATACGGCAAGAAATATCAAAGCGGATGAGGCCCTTAGAATTGGTCTGGTAAACGCTGTTTACACCCAGGAAGAATTGATGCCTGCAGCGGAGAAGATGGCAGCAGGTATTGCAAAGAATGCTCCAATTGCAGTGCGCAACTGCAAGAAGGCAATCAACGATGGTCTGGATGTAGATATGGACCAGGCAATTGTAATTGAAGAAAAATTGTTTGGAGACTGCTTCGAGACAGAGGATCAGAAGTATGGTATGGCTTTCTTCCTTGACAAGAATAAAGAGAAGGTGAAAGAGCCTTTCAAGAACTGTTAATGAATCTGTAAGGATGGGTGCGGTTTGACAAGGCTTTAGCCGTTACAGGATCAGATTTTAACACTGCTAAAAGGCGGTTGCAAAGAACAATTGCCAGGTGGCGGTGATAAATACAAAACCAATAAATAATTAGGAGGATTTGAAAATGAAAGTAGGTATTATCGGGGCAGGTACCATGGGTGCCGGAATTGCACAGGCATTTGCAATGACAGATGGATATGAAGTATGCCTTTGCGATATCAAGATGGAATTTGCCGAAGGCGGAAAGGCAAGAATCCAGAAAAACATGAACTTCCTCGTAAGCAAGGAAAAAATCACACAGGAGAAGGCTGATGGAATTATGGCTAAGATTACCTGTGGTTTAAAAGATATCTGCACGGACTGCGACCTGATTGTAGAGGTTGCTCCTGAAAATATGAAGATTAAGAAAGATACCTTCAAGGAATTAATGGGTATCGTAAAACCTGACTGCATGTTTGCATCCAACACTTCCTCTTTATCTATTACAGAGATTGGTGCAGGACTTGACAGGCCTATGATCGGTATGCATTTCTTCAACCCTGCTGACAGAATGAAGTTAGTTGAGGTGATTGCAGGAGAGAACACACCGGATGAGATGGTTGAAAAGATTAAGGCAATTGCCGTAGAAATCGGCAAGACACCTGTTCAGGTTAAAGAAGCGCCCGGATTTGTTGTGAATAGAATACTGATTCCTATGATCAACGAAGCTATCGGCATTTATGCAGACGGCACAGCAAGCGTAGCTGATATTGACGAAGCTATGAAGTTAGGCGCCAACCATCCTATGGGACCTCTTGCTTTAGGCGATTTGGTTGGTCTTGATATCGTACTTGCTATTATGGAAGTATTGTTAAATGAGACTGGCGATCCTAAGTATCGTCCTCATCCGCTTCTTAGGAAGATGGTACGCGCAGGAAAGCTTGGCAAGAAGACAGGCGTTGGTTTCTACGACTATAAGAAATAAATTTCTTTAGAAATAAATTTCTTTAGAACGAGTTTTCCTTAAGAAGTAAAGTTTTTGAGATATAAGTTTTGAGAAGTAAGTTTTTTAGGGAACAAATTTCTGACAGTAGAAAAACAGGAATTGCCATAAGCAGAGAGGCGGCATGGAGGCAGTGCGAATTTTCCATACCTTGGCTTATGGCGGTTCTTTGAAAAATTTAGATAAGAAAACATATTTTTATGGAGGAATTAAAATCATGGATTTTATGTTAACCAAACAACATGAAATGGCAAGAACTCTTTTCAAAGAGTTTGCAGAAAAAGAAGTAAAGCCTCTGGCACAGGAAGTGGATGAAACAGAAGTTTTCCCCAGAGGAACAGTTGAGAAAATGGCTAAAGCAGGATTTCTTGGAATCCCTGTACCCAAGGAGTACGGCGGACAGGGCTGCGATCCTCTTACATATGCTATGTGTGTGGAAGAACTTTCTAAAGTTTGCGGCACAACAGGCGTTATTGTTTCAGCACATACTTCCCTTTGTTGCGACCCGATTATGACATATGGTACCGAGGAGCAGAAGCAGAAATACTTAGTTCCCCTTGCAAAAGGTGAGAAATTAGGCGCTTTCGGTCTTACTGAGCCCGGCGCTGGTACGGATGCCCAGGGACAGCAGACAAAGGCTGTTTTGGATGGAGATGAGTGGGTACTTAACGGTTCTAAAATCTTCATCACAAACGGTAAAGAAGCGGACGTTTATGTTATCTTTGCAGTGACAAACGTTGTTACGGACGCAAAGGGCAGAAGCAAAAAAATGATTTCCGCATTTATCGTAGAAAAAGGAACACCCGGCTTTACCTTTGGTACAAAGGAAAAGAAGATGGGTATCCGCGGTTCATCCACTTATGAATTGATTTTCACAGACTGCCGTATCCCGAAGGCAAACCTTTTGGGACAGGAAGGCAAGGGCTTTGGTATCGCTATGCATACATTGGACGGCGGACGTATCGGTATCGCCGCACAGGCTCTTGGTCTTGCAGGGGGCGCCCTTGATAGAACCATTGAATATGTAAAAGAAAGAAAGCAGTTTGGAAGGGCTATCGGCGCATTCCAGAATACACAGTTCCAGCTTGCCGACATGGCTACCAAGGTACAGGCAGCGCAGCTTCTTGTTTACAAGGCAGCAATGGCTAAGGCAACCCAGAAGGTTTATTCTATCGAGGCAGCGCAGGCTAAATTGTATGCGGCAGAGGTTGCTATGGAAGTGACGACCAAGGCTGTTCAGCTTCATGGCGGATATGGTTATATCAGAGAATATGACGTTGAGCGTATGATGCGTGATGCTAAGATCACTGAGATTTACGAAGGTACAAGTGAAGTACAGAGAATGGTTATCTCAAGCGCTCTGCTTAAGTAAATATTTTACTGCGCACGATTTTTGCAAGGTAGAATCTGCGTTTACAGGCAGCAAAAATCGGCGTTATATCACAAGGACAAATAGATTAATTTATAAGGAGAGATAATACAATGAAAATTGTTGTTTGTGTTAAACAGGTACCGGATACCAAGGGTGGCGTTAAGTTTAATCCCGATGGTACACTTGACAGAGGTGCAATGCTCACAATCATGAATCCTGATGACAAGGCAGGTTTGGAGGCAGCACTCAGATTAAAAGATCAGTATGGCGCAGAAGTAACTGTAGTTACTATGGGACTTCCCAAAGCGGAAGAAGTTCTCCGCGAAGCAATGGCAATGGGCGCAGATAAAGGCATTCTGGTAACAGACAGAGTATTGGGCGGCGCAGATACATGGGCAACCTCCCAGACAATTGCCGGTGCAATCCGTAATCTGGAATATGATCTGATCATCACAGGACGTCAGGCTATTGATGGCGATACGGCACAGGTTGGTCCTCAGATTTCTGAGCATCTTGGAATCCCTGTTATTTCTTATGCACAGAAGATTGAAATTGAAGACGGCCATGTAATCGTTGAGCGTCAGTATGACGACAGATATCATGTGTTAAAGGCTAAAATGCCTTGTCTTATCACAGCGCTTGCTGAATTAAATGAGCCCCGTTATATGACTCCCGGCGGAATTTTCGATGCTTACAATGCAGAGATCACTGTTTGGGGTAGAGCAAATCTGGTTGACGTTGATGATTCCAACTTAGGACTTAAGGGTTCACCTACCCAGATTGCTAAGGCTTCCGATAAGGTAAGAAAGGGAGCTGGTGAGAAGGTTAACCTTGACCCGGCAGCATCCGTAGATTATATCGTTGACAAATTGAAAGTAAAACATGTAATCTAATTGGTACTTTCTTAGATTGCTGTTAATGGGAGTAAACAGACTTGTACAAATATGGAAAGGACAGGATGTTGGCGGCACATTGACAGCATATGGATTAGATTAAGGTTTTACATAATGGATTAAATATATTAATGGAGGTTCGAAATGAATATTCAAGACTATAAGGGAGTATTTGTCTTTGCGCAGCAGGTAGACAATGTACTCAGCGGAATCGCTTTAGAATTGGTTGGCAAAGGAAAAGACCTTGCCAAAGATTTAAATACGGAAGTGACAGCAGTTTTGGTAGGCAGCGATGTTAAAGGGCTTGCTGATGAGCTTGCTGAGTACGGAGCTGACAAGGTTATCGTTGTAGATGACCCTGAACTGAAAGAATACAGGACTGAGCCTTATGCGCATGCCCTGGCATCTGTTATCAATGAATTTAAGCCTGAAATTTTCTTAGTTGGCGCAACCGCAATCGGCCGTGACCTTGGCCCTAGGGTATCAGCCAGAATACATACAGGTTTGACGGCAGACTGTACACAGCTTGACATCGGTGATTTCCCAATCAATCCGATTCCCGGCAAGGAACAGCTGCACAACCAGCTTCTTATGACACGTCCTGCATTTGGCGGCAACACGATTGCTACCATCGCTTGCCCGGATTTCCGTCCTCAGATGGCAACGGTTCGTCCTGGTGTTATGCAGAAGGCGCCCAGAGAAGCAGGAAAGAAAGCAAATATTGTAGAGTTTAATCCCGGATTTACTCCAAACGATAAGTATGTCGAAATCTTAAAAGTAGTGAAGGCTGTTTCAGATGTAGCAGATATTATGGATGCAAAAATCCTGGTATCCGGCGGACGTGGCGTAGGCAGCCCTGAGAACTTTAAGATTCTTGAGGACCTTGCAGAGGTAATCGGCGGTACGGTGAGCTGCTCCCGTGCAGTAGTGGATGCAGGCTGGAAACCGAAAGATTTGCAGGTTGGACAGACCGGTAAGACAGTTCGTCCTAACGTATATTTTGCAATCGGTATCTCAGGAGCGATTCAGCATGTGGCCGGTATGGAAGAAGCTGATATTATCATTGCTATTAATAAGGATGAGACAGCGCCTATCTTTGATGTGGCTGATTACGGTATTGTAGGAGACTTAAATAAGATCGTTCCCGCACTTACCGAAAGATTGAAAGTAGAGCTTGCTGCAAAATAAACGGTTTGTATCAAATAACGGCTGGCAGAACCTTCAGGGTCTGCCAGCTTTTTTTCTTTTTTCAATTCAAACAAATTCTATTATTTCAAACAAAATCCAATATATTTGTGTGTTATGTACTAAAAGACTGTTTTTGATTCTTTATATTTGTGCAATATGATTATAAACTGATACCAATGAAGTTAACTTCTAAAACGTAACCGGTTACGGCCGGACTGGTTATGTGCAAAATGCAGTACGAGATAAAGTAAAAGAGAAAATGTTTTGCAAAAAAGTACACGGGCTGCAAATTTTGTGGGCAATAGTGATAAAGAACAGGAAATAATAATTACATAACAGCAGCTTGCAGGCTGCAGAAAGGGAGAGGTTATAAAAATTATGCAAAAGAAAATAGTTGCAGTGCTGTTATCAGCGGTCATGCTGACATCTGCTTTGACAGGATGCCAGAGTTCCGGGGAGCAGACCAAAGAAAGCAGTCAGACCAGTGAGAGTGAAGGAAAGGAAGAAACAAATGAAGATAATGCAGTCACGTCTTCCGGGGAAACGGTTACGGCCACTGAGGATACATCTTCAATAGATGCAACCGGGACAGTATATGATTTGGGAGGGCTTGCACTTCCTATCTGTGAGCCCGGTACGGTAGAGCTTACTTATATGGGAAATGATACATGGTGTGCGGGCGTCAGTTATAATGACGGGACGGCTGTACAGCAGGAGATAGAGAAACGTACAGGAGTTCATATTGAATGGGATACCTACAGCAGTGATGTGGAAACAGTACTTCAGACCAGACTTGCTTCTATGGAAGGTCTTCCGGATATGGTGGAACTGCCGCCTTTTGATTCTAACGTAGGGGTGGATACTTATTCAAGCAACGGAGTTCTGATTCCGTTAAACGACCTGATTGAACAGAATGCTCCGAATATTCAGAAGCTGTTTGAAAAATATCCGGCGCTGAAAGCAATGTGTACTTCATCGGACGGTAACATTTATGCACTTGCCGGATGGTGGGGTGATATCAATGATTATGTTCCCGATTATCTTTATATCAGGCAGGATTGGCTTGATAATCTGGGATTGGAAATGCCCCGCACCATAGATGAACTTTATGATGTTCTGGTGGCTTTTAAGGAACAGGACGCCAACGGAAACGGAGATCCTGGTGATGAAATTCCTCTTGCAACAAAGAATGGAATCTGGCAGCTTTATTATCTGATGACCGGATTCGGATATGAAACCAATTCCCTCTGGTATGTGGATGAAGGGGGCGAGGTACATTATGCGGCTGTGGAAGAACAATTTAAAGAAATGCTGACATTTTTAAATAAATGTTATTCTGAGGGACTTATTTCCGATGACCTGGAAGGCAATCTTCTGACGCAGAACATCACCGAGGACAAAGTGGGTATCGTTTGTCATGACCCGGCGGATAATATGGCATCTTCCGATGATCTTGCAATGACAGGCAATCCTGATTGCGATTACGAATTTATGCCGGTCATCCAGACAGATGATAGTGGTACGGCACAGATGACCAAGAGAAGTCTTACATGGCATTACTATGGAATTACTTCGGCCTGTGAAAATCCGGAGGTGGCAATTAAATGGATAGATTATGTGTATGCCAGCAAAGATGGCAGTATGCTTTACAATTATGGTATTGAAGGGCTGACTTATGAATATGATGAAAACGGAGAAATTCAGTTTACCGATTTGGTGACCAACAATGAAACTTATACCTCCGCCTTCTCGGCGCTGAGAAGTGTAGGAGCCTGGCCTACTTATTTTATCAATGATTCGGGCGAAGCGTTTATGAAGATTTTCGAGGGAACTAAGGTGGAGGATGCCTGCAAGGCTGCCTATAATAATATGAAAGATCCTTTCCCGGAAATGCTGGGAACTGCGCAGGAGTCTGAGGTTTATACCAGTATCTGGCCGGATTTGAGTACCTATTTAAATGAAATGTTTACAGCTTTCGTAATTGGCACGGAATCTTTGGATCATTTTGACAAATATGTGGAAACGGCAAACAGTATGGGTATGCAGGAGATTATTGAGATTAAAAAGGCGCAATATGGAAGGTACCAGGAAATCGTAGGCGAGTGACAAATGTAAGAATGTAAATGGCAAGACGAAAAGTGCAAATTTAAAGATGTAAAACCTAAATGATGAGACATAAGAGCACGACTAGCAAGATGTAAAAATACAAGTGACAAAATGCAAGAACGCAAGCAAAAAGACAGGAGGCAGAAGGCAATGAGGGCAATGGGGGTTTTGAAAAAGAATGTTATGAGGGATTGGATGCTGCTTTTGATCGTTCTTCCGGGAGTGATTTACTTTGCGGTTTTCTGCTATGGGCCTATGTATGGGATTTTGATGGCATTTAAGGACTATAATGTGTCTAAAGGTATATGGGGAAGTCCGTGGGCAGGGTTAAAGCACTTTAAGGAATTGGTAAATTCGGTTTATTTCGGAAGATTGGTAAAAAACACGTTTCTTTTGAGCATAGAACAGTTGGTCTGGTCATTTCCGGTCCCAATCGCCTTTGCCCTCCTTCTGAATGAGCTAAAGCATAACAAGCTAAAGCGCGTGGCACAGACTGCAGCCTATCTGCCGCATTTTATTTCGGTGGTAGTGGTGGTGGGGATATTGAAGGACCTGCTGTCTTCGGACGGCGGGGTCCTTACACAGCTGCTGCAGGTTTTCGGAGTGCAGCCAAAGAATTATTTCAATTTACCGGAGGCCTTTCGGACGCTTTATGTAGGATCGGGGGTGTGGCAGGAGTTTGGGTGGAATTCCATTATTTATGTAGCTGCTATTTCGTCTATCGATCAGGAGATGTATGAATCGGCCTCTTTGGACGGAGCGGGCAGGTGGAAAAAGCTGGTCTATATTACTTTACCTTCTATCGCTCCTACCATTATTCTCCTGCTGGTTATGAATATGGGGAATATGCTGAATATAGGATATGAAAAGGTGATTTTGATGTACAATCCCGCAACCTATTCCACGGCGGATATTTTTTCTACCTATGTGTACCGCAAAGGTCTTTTGAGCGCGCAGTACAGTTTTGCATCTGCAGTGGGACTGGCTAATTCCATTGTGAATGTGCTTATATTGCTGGGAGCTAATTTCCTGGCCAGAAAGACCACAGATACAAGTATTTTTTAGAAGATGTATGAAGGGAAGAAGGGATTTATGAACAGGAAAAAAAGATTGATATCATCGGACATTCCAATCTATATTGTGACAATATTGATTATTATTATAACGTTATATCCCGTGATATATGTTGTAAGCATGTCTTTCAGCGACCCGATTCACGTGCTTGCAAGGGATATTTATTTACTGCCGAAGGGCTTTTCGCTGAAAGCCTATCAAATGATCCTGAAGAACGATACTGTGCTGAGGTCTTTTGGGAATACGATTTGGTATACGGTGGTGGGGGCGACTGTCAGTGTGCTTTTAACGGCCACTACGGCATTCGCACTTTCCAGAAAGAAGTTTTTTTTAAGAAGGCAGCTCTCTTTCTTAATGACACTTACGATGTTTGTCAGCGGAGGACTGATACCGCTTTATATATTGGTTCAGAAAATGCATCTGTACAATACCAGGTGGTCGATTATCCTGCCTTATATTATCAGTGCATACAATCTGATTATCACCAGATCATTTTTTGAGTCTTTGCCGGAGGCCATGGCGGAGGCGGTTAAGATTGACGGCGGTTCGGAGTGGACGGTTATGGTAAAGATATTTTTTCCGCTCTCGAAGCCAATTATATCCGTTCTGATCTTGTTTTACGGAGTGGGTTATTGGAACAGCTACTTTGCGCCGCTGATTTTTCTTTCAAATGAAAAGCTTCAGCCGATTCAGCTATATTTAAGAAGTATTCTAATTACCAGTGAAGTGAGAGTTGCGGGCATGGGGATGGATGCGATATTGATGAATGAGCAGATGAAGTATGCAGTCATAGTGGTAGCCTGCTTTCCAATCATGATTCTTTATCCGTTTATCCAGAAATATTTCGAAAAAGGCGTGCTGATTGGCGCTGTAAAATAATAAGGAGGCGGGGATGCGTATGAATATAAAAGCAACGGAAGAAATGAGCAGTGCGGAACGCATTGCGTTTTATGACTGTGAAGAAAATAAAAAATATTATCAGTATGGAACAAAAGGCGGTTGGAAAAAATATGAAAATAATCCGGTTTTTGGTGGTAAATATGGAACATGCTTTGATGTATCCGTGCTGCGGGAGGAAGATAAGGACGGGAAAGTGATTTTTCGGATGTGGTTTTCCTGGAGGCCCAAAAAAGGAATCGGATACACACAAAGTTATGATGGCATCAATTGGAGCGAGCCTGAGTTGGTATTGCCTCCGCTTCAGGGTTCCGATTGGGAGGGAGACGAAGTGAACCGTCCCACGGTCATTTTTCATAAAGGGCAGTACATGATGTGGTATTCGGGACAGATGAAACCTTATCTGGAAGATGGGCGGTCCGTGATTGGCCTTGCTGTCAGTGATGACGGAATCCTGTGGAGACGGAAAACGAAACCTGTGATGGTGCCGGATCAAAGCTGGGAGAAACAGGCGGTTATGTGTCCCCATGTTTTGTATGATGAGGATGAAAAGCAGTACAAAATGTGGTATGCGGCAGGCTGCAACCATGAGCCGGACGCTATCGGCTATGCGTTTAGCTATGATGGGATAAGTTGGAAAAAGTATAACCAAAATCCGGTTCTTTGTCCTAATCCGGATAAGCTTTGGGAACAGCATAAGGTGGTGGCCCCCTGTGTGGTCAAGGAGGATGGGTGGTTTTATCTATTTTACGTAGGACATCTTCATGAAGAACGTGCGCAGGTAGGTCTGGCAAGGTCCCGGGATGGAATCACAGGATGGGAAAGGCATCCGGATAATCCGCTGGTTGCACCGGCAGAAGGCGCCTGGGATTCGGTAGCGGTCTATAAACCTTATGTGATGAAAGTGAATGGTCAGTGGATAATGTGGTATAATGGAGCTGCATACGAAGAACCCATATGGGTCTTTGAACAGATTGGGCTGGCGCGTTTGGAGGCTGATTTTCTGTTTTAGGATAGGAGCCGAAAAACTTATGATGATAAAGAGCAGGAAAGGAAAGAGCATGAGAAGGGAAAAAAGATACCAGACAAAACACAAGATGTTTGTTTCCTATGTGATTGTTCCGGTGGGTATTCTTTTGGTGTTCTCAAGTCTCTTTTCTTTTGTTTATTATAAGATTTCCCGGGATAGTGTGCTGGCTTTTGAAAATTCTATCTGCGAGACGGCGGACAATGAATTAAAAAATATAATGGATAATCTGCTGAAATCATCGGCCCAGTATGCCATGACGCCGTGGGTGATGCGGCTGAAATATATGCAGAAAACACCGCAGCTTATGGAGGAGAATATTACGGCGTCCGATATCTCGGACTATGCGGGAATGCTTTCCCTTACGGAAATCAATGATAATATGATTGAGTCTATTTACATTTATTATAGTCTGGGAGAGTTCGGAATCAGCAGCTATGGAAAAACAGGGTGGCAAAGGTATATAGATTTGAACCATGTACAGTGTCAGGAAGAAGAATTTATGTCCGGCGTTATGCTGAGCAGGAACAACCAGAAGGTGATTTTCCATGATGTGAGCCTTTTGAAAAACGGTCGGCGCATTAAAGGATTTTTTCTGGTACAGACGATTCCCCTGGGGAATATTTACTCCGGGGAAGTGAACATTCTCTTTTTTGTCCCGTATGAGAGCATTTACGCTTATATTGATAACTTTACGGATGAGGGCACGCGGTATTTATATCTGACTGATGGAGATAAAATCATTTATACGGACAGTCAGGAAGAACAGATTCTGCCAGTAGGAGAAAATATTGAGCGCTTTAAATCCGGGGAGAAAAACTATTTTTACAGCGGGGAACTGCGACATTATGTGGCGGAATATACCAAGGTGGGAATGGAGATAGGGATTGTGCAGGTTCTGGGAAATGATTTTCTCTACCGCGATTTTATCTTATTTGTGGAATGGATTTTAGCGGGCTGCCTGATTCTTTTGGGGTTGATTCTGCTGGTGGCATTTCGGATGACCAAGTATAGCTATCAGCCTTTGGAGCGTATCATGGATATGCTGCGGGAGGAAGATTATGGGGAGGAAATCAATGAGTATCAAATCATTGAAAAAGCTTTAGAAGAACTGGATTCCCAGAAAAAACGGCTGGAAGTGACTGTGTTTGAACAAAATCCATTGATTGAACAGTACATTCTGCATGCCTTATTAAACTCCAACAAACCTCAGGCAAATGAAGTAAAATATGTCAATACCATCAGGCAGTACTTATTGTATCGCGCGCTGGTGTTAAAAAACCGTCATGAGGCCAGGCAGTATATCAGGGAAATTGATTCCTGTCTGGCAATTTATCCACAGGTTCATGCGGCGTTTCTGGAAGAAAATAATTATTATATATGGATTTTGAGCTATGGTGATGAAAGCCTGGTGGAAGAAATCAGTGAGATTTTGTCCCAGACATTTTCCGAATCAGGCTATGAGGATGCCGCTCTTGGTATGAGTAAGGCGCATGAAGATATTCTGCATTTGCTATCTGCTTATAACCAGGCGGTCAGGGCGCTTGAATATTCTTTTTTCTATCCGGAGAAGAAAATTATTTCAATGGATGAGAATCATATTGAGGAGCGGGAACAAAATTGCCGGGCTTTTGAGATTGATAAAAAGCGGATGGAGGAGATGAAACAAGCCGTGCTTGAGATGGATGCCGAAAAATTTGTAAAGCAGTATCAGGAAATGCTTGCTTATAATTTTCACAAACTTGGTTTGAATAAGGAGGCATATTTGATTGGAATACGAAGGCTTAACAACAGCATTCCCGATTTGTTTGAGAGTGGCAATAAAGCAAGCGCCACTGAACAGATGGAGCTTTTGAATCCTGAAAATTATGGAAGCATCAAGAGCTATCTTCAGACATTCAAAATGAAAGCAGAGGCATTGATGCAGCGCTGCAGTGTGAAAGAAAATCCGATTTATTATGCCAGAAATGAGATTATCCGCAATTATGTAAAGGAGCATTTAACGGATGCGAACCTTTCCCTGAATGAAACGGCTAAGCTGATGCATTATACGCCAACGTACTTTGGAAAGTATTTTAAGGAGCAGTTTGGCTGCACATTTCAGAAGTACGTTGCATCCGGAAGGATTGAATGCGCTAAAAAATACCTCTTAAAAGGAAATATGAGCGTCCAGGAAATTGCGCTTAAATGCGGTTTCACCAATGATGTTACCTTTCGCCGGACTTTTAAAATGTATGTGGGTGTCACGCCATCACAGTTTGAAAAGGAAAATATTATGTAAAAGTATGTGGCGGTTTGGCTCTGCTCTTTTGGGCAGGGTCATTTTGATCCATAAATAGCAAACATTGTTTTAGAAATACGGAATTCTTGCAGTAGGAGGGTATATTTGATAGAATATTATTCAGGGATATTTTATTAGATAGAAAAATACAGCCGCGGCTGCTGGGTATGATGGCAGCAGGCGATGGCGGGAAAGGTGTGGAATGAAGGGGTATGGAAATGAACAGAACAGAAACCGGGGGAACGGAAAATAACAGGATGGAAAACAATAGTATTATAGCGCCAATGACCAGGATTCATATGGTGCCCATGGATGTGATTGCCGGCTTTGAGGTGCGGCCAGGGATGTATGATATAAACGGGGCTACGGCAATTCCCGGCGGTGTTAATTTTACGGTATATTCGTATGGAGCGACCGCCTGTGAGCTGCTTCTTTACAAGCGTGGGGAGGATGAGCCTTTTGCAGTGCTGCCATTTCCGGAAAATTATAAAATCGGTAAGGTTTATTCCATGATTGTTTTTAAGCTTAGTATTTATGATTTTGAATATGCTTATCGGATTGACGGGCCTTATAATCCGAAGGAGGGCTTGCTTTTTAATAAGAATAATGTACTGCTGGATATGTATGCTAAAGCGGTGACAGGCCAGAAGATATGGGGGATTCCCAAGAAAGAGGGGGTGGCCTATAAGGCCAGGGTGGTAAAGGACGATTTTGACTGGAAGGATTATACCCAGCCTCATATCCCTATGGAAGATTTGATTATTTATGAGATGCATGTGCGTGGTTTTACAAGACACTTTTCATCGGAGGTAAATTATCCGGGCACCTTTGAAGGGTTAAAAGAAAAAATACCTTATTTAAAGAAACTGGGCATTAATGCCGTGGAGCTGATGCCGATCTTTGAGTTTGACGAGATGAAGGATTACCGGGTGGTAAACGGCAGAGCGGTAATGGATTATTGGGGGTACAATACGGTCAGCTTTTTCTCGCCTAACAGCAGTTACGCGGCGTGCAAGGAGTATAACAGAGAGGGAACGGAATTAAAGGAATTGATTGGTTTGCTCCATGAAAATGGAATAGAATGTATTTTGGATGTGGTGTTCAACCATACGGCGGAAGGCAATGAGATGGGCCCATGCTTTTCCTTTAAGGGGTTTGATAATAATATTTACTATATGCTGACACCGGAAGGGTATTATTATAATTTCAGCGGCTGCGGCAATACCTTAAACTGTAATCATCCGATTGTACACCAGATGATTCTGGAGTGTCTGCGGTATTGGACAACGGCATACCATGTGGACGGATTCCGGTTCGACCTTGCAACGATACTTGGAAGAAACGAGGATGGCTCGCCTATGAGCAAGCCGCCTCTCTTACAGAGTCTTGCCTTCGACCCTATTTTGGGTAATGTAAAGCTGATTGCAGAGGCCTGGGATGCAGGCGGTTTGTATCAGGTGGGAAGTTTTCCTTCCTGGAGCAGATGGGCGGAATGGAATGGCAGGTACAGAGATGACATGCGTAATTTCCTTAAGGGGGATTATGGCATGTGGGAGATTGCTGCAAACAGGATCACGGGTTCAAGGGATATTTATGACCCTAAGTACCGTGGAAATGATGTTTCCGTAAACTTCCTCACTTGTCATGACGGTTTTACTTTGTGGGATTTATATTCTTACAATGAAAAGCATAATGAGGCAAACGGCTGGGGCAACACGGACGGAAGCAATGACAACCGAAGCTGGAACTGCGGCGTTGAGGGGGATACGAAGGATGCGGAAGTGCTTACCCTGCGGAAACGTCTTGCCATGAATGCCTTTGCTGTGCTTTTATGCAGCCGGGGAACCGCAATGTTTTTTGCCGGGGATGAATTTTTAAACACCCAATATGGCAACAACAATGCTTACTGTCAGGATAATGAGATTTCCTGGCTGGATTGGCGAGAGGTAAAAAAGAATGAGGTTCACTTTAATTTCTGCAGGTATATGATCCGATTTAGAAAAGGGCATCCTGTGCTTCGAAAATTTGCAGGAAACAGTGCATGCGGATTCCCGGAGATCCAGGTTATGGGCGTAGATGGATGTACGAAAGTGCTTCGAGTCATTTATGCGGGAAGGAATGAAGAAAATACGGAGGATGATGTTGTGTGTCTGGCGGTCAATACCTTCTGGGAGGAGCAGGAATTTACCATTCCTTTCCTTGCAGGTGGTAAAGACTGGCATATGGCAGCGGATACCAGCGGCAGGTATTATCCGGCTTTTATACCGGAAGATGGGGAGCTAAAAATCATTACGGGCAATACCCTGCGGATACCAGCCCGCAGTGTGTATGTTCTGACGTCATAACAGCCCGGCCTAGAACTTCTCACTGGCTGTAAAGTCGTAACTGTTCAGCCAGGTCTGTGCATTTACTGCACAGACCGTGCTCCTCATAAAAATTATCTTGCTGTTATAAAGGCTTCATGATAGAATAGGTACAATGCTCTCTTGAAAGAGAACATGTGGAAAATATGGTTGATTTTAGCCAAGGATAAGGAGGAGGACTGTTACCATGAAATTTCTTAAAACTTTTTTAGAACCTGTGGATATGACGGAAGGATCGCCATGGAAAAAAATTGTATTATTTACGGTTCCCATGCTGGTAGGAAACATTGCGCAGCAGCTTTATAATACGGTTGACAGTGTGGTTGTAGGGAATTATGTGGGTGACAATGCTTTAGCAGCGGTGGGGAGTGCAGGCCCTATTTTAAATCTGCTGATTGTTTTGTTTGTAGGAATCAGTGTGGGTGCCGGTATTATGGTGTCACAGTATTTTGGAGCAAAGGAGAGAGAGGAATTGTCGATGACCATTGGCAACTGTATCACGCTTACGGGGATTGCCACGTTGTTTGTAATGGTGGTGGCTTCTTTGCTGGCCAAACCGCTTCTGCTGCTTTTGGGTACGCCGGATTCTATCATTGACTGGTGCCATTCCTATTTGCTGATTTTGTTTATCGGGTCTATTGGACTTGCGTACTATAATATTTTAAGCGGAATTTTAAGAGGGCTTGGGGATTCTATGTCGGCCCTTGCTTATCTGCTGGTATCTACGGCAGTTAATATCGTGCTGGATGTACTGTTCGTGGCTAAGTTTGGCATGGGAGTGAACGGTGTGGCTCTGGCGACTGTAATTGCACAGGCAATCTCAGCTATTTTATGTTTCATTCGTCTGATGCGGCTGAGCAATATTTTTGATATGGATAAAAGCTACTTGAAGCTTAAAAAGAAGAACACCATGAAAATTATCCAGCTGGGTCTGCCTTCAGGTGTTACGCAGGCAATTTTTTCTATGGCCATGATTGTGGTGCAGTCTTTGACCAACAGCTTTGGGGAAATGTTTATTGCCGCTAACGTAATTGTTATGCGTGTGGACGGTTTTGCCATGATGCCAAACTTTTCCTTCGGTACGGCAATGACGACTTATGCCGGACAGAATGTGGGGGCCAGGCTGTATGACAGGGTGGACAAAGGCGCAAAGCAGGGCACATGGATTGCTATGGCGGTTTCCGCTGTGCTTACCGGCCTTATCTTGATATTTGGAAAAAGTCTTATGGGAATTTTCACCAAAACACCAGAGCTGGTGGAGCTTAGCCGGGATATGATGGGAATCCTTGCGGTGGGCTATATTGCCATGGCGGTTACGCAGAGCCTTTCTGGTGTCATGAGAGGTGCGGGCGATACGATGACACCTATGTGGATTTCTATTGCAACAACCATATTTGTTCGTGTACCGATTGCTTACGGAATTGCATTTCTTACCAGGACGCCGGAATTACCCAACGGAAGGCAGGAGTGTATTTTTATCTCTCTGTTAGTTTCTTGGCTGATTGGAGCGATCGTGACCTTTTTCTTCTATAAAAAAGGAAAGTGGAAAAATAAGGCGGTTTAAATATTGTGCTCTGCGCGGATGCAGTACTGTTTTCAAGAGTCAAGAGGCTTTTCAAGAGACAAGTACATGACAAGAGGCTTTGCCTATTGTAGGTAGAGGTATTAATATAAGTTCATGTGGAAACAGAAATAGTTTCCGGAAATTTTACATAAAAAATTTATGTTTGGCGATAGTATACTTCATATTCATTTCCGCGGGCAATGAGCCAAGCGGCTGCGAAGCAGACATTTGGCGAATGCCGCGAGGGCCAATTTAAAGGTAATGAAAGATGAAGATAAACCAACAAATTTGAGGGCACTGGCAAGAATGGAGGATTAATATGAATGTAAATGCATTTCACAAGCTTTCTTATGGTGTATATGTGGTGAGCTGCTGGGATAATGGCAGACCTACGGGCTGTACGGCCAACAGCGCAATGCAGATCACATCTTCGCCCGCTACAATTGCAGTGAGCATTAACCATGATAATTACACCAACAAATGCATCAGTGAAAACGGCAAGTTTGCTATTTCTATCCTGGCGGAGGATACGGATCCGGCGATTATTGGGAATTTCGGATTTAAGTCCGGTAAGGATTTTGATAAGTTTGCGGAGGTAAAATACTCAATAGAGGATAATATGCCTGTGGTGTCGGATGTCTGCGGTTATATTGTGTGTGAAGTGATTGACAAGATGGAAACGGCCACCCATACGGTGTTCTTAGGAGAGGTGAAAGGAGCGGAAATTTTTGGAGACAGAGAGGCTATGACGTATGCTTATTATCATAAGGTAGTCAAGGGTAAGAGTCCTAAAAATGCGCCTACCTATATCCCTGAGGAGGAAAAGCCTAAAGAAAGCGGCGTAAATAAATTTAAGTGCCAGGTTTGTGGTTATATTTATGAGGGCGAAGAACTGCCGGAAGGTTTTAAATGCCCTATATGCGGTATGGGTGTAGATAAATTTGTGAAAATGTAAAGGGTGCTTTTGTTGCGGATAACAATTGCTCTTTTTCATAAAATTGGCTGGAGCCATTGAGGATAGAAAGTCAGTGTGTAGTGAGCGGGCATAAACTTGTGCACTGTGAAATAAAATCCCGGAGTATAGTTTGCACCGGATATTTGAGATAGTTTTTAAGAGACCGCCTTCCTCTACGGTGGGCAGAGCATAAATTTGAATTTTAGTGTTCGAACTCTGCCGCAACGTCCTTCAATAAATCGCGAATCTGCAGGTGCTGTGGGCAGATGCGTTCACACTTGCCGCACTTAAGGCAGTCGGATGCCTTGCGTCCTTCGCTGGTATGTATATTGTTATAGTAGTAATCGGTATTCCAGTTGCCAAAACGGTTTTTTGCATTCAAAAGTGCAAACAGATTGGGGATGGAAATACCCTTAGGACATTCTTCCATACAATAACGACAGGCAGTGCAGGGAATTAAGTTCTGGGCTTTGAAGATTTCAACAACTTTCATGACAGCCTCTTTTTCCTTCTCGCTAAGTGGTTGGAAATCCTGCATGTAGGAGGTATTGTCCTCCATATTTGCGACAGTGCTCATGCCCGAGAGAACCATCATAATATTTTCGAATCCTGCTGCAAAACGGATGGCATAGCTTGCATTGGAGTCACTACCTAAAGCATCGTAAAGCTTCTGCGCTTCATCAGGCAGAGTAAGAAGGCTGCCGCCTTTGATGGGTTCCATAACGATGACCGGTTTGTCGTACTTTTCACAAACCTCGTAGACCTTTCGGCTTTCTACGGAAGGGTCCTCAAAGTCCACGTAATTAAACTGGATTTGCACCACCTCGATTTCAGGATGGGCTTTTAGGATTTTTTCAAGAACATGGGCTTTATCGTGGAAGGAGATACCAAAGTGTTTGATTTTTCCTTCTGCTTTAAAACCGTAAGCTACCTGATAAGCGTTGCAGCGCTCAAATTTTGCAAAGATATTTTCATCCTGAGCGTGCATCAGATAAAAGTCAAAATAATCCACGCCGCAAGCTTCTAACTGACTTTCAAACAAAGGACGGATTTCTTCTTCTTTGTTAAAGTGATGGGTAGAGAGCTTGTCGGTGAGAATATATTTTTCCCGGGGATAGCGGCTGGTGAGGCATTCTTTCAACGCCGGCTCACTTTTGCCGCCGACATATCCGTGAGCTGTGTCAAAATAGTTGAATCCGCGTTCAAGGAACAGGTCTACCATTTTCTTCATTTCTGTGGTGTCTACCTCATCGCCATTCATGGGCAGACGCATACAGCCAAAACCCAGCTTTTTTTGAACCTCAGGGTAAAATTGCTTCATACTGTTTTCCTCCTTAATGATTTTGTATGTTTTAATTTCGATTTATAAAGTGTTTATTTATATTATATATGTAGTTGCAACTTTAAACAATTTGCTTTTAAGTAATTATTGATAAGTTTTTCTAATAATTCATTCCATAAATTAAAATTGTCTTGTATAAAGAAATCTTATATAATTATTATGAAAAAGATAAATTCGAAGATAAAGAAGGAGGAACGGTAATGGAACGTTATTTTGGAGAGGCAATACCAAAGCTTGGTTTTGGGCTAATGCGGCTGCCTAAGGATGCGGCAGGAAAGATTGATATAGAACAAACCAAAAAGATGGTGGATTTATTCATGGATGCCGGTTTAAACTATTTTGATACGGCCTATGTCTATGACGGAGGCGATTCGGAGAAAGCTGCCAAGGCAGCATTGGTTGATCGGTATCCTCGTGAGCGTTATACGCTGGCGACAAAGCTGTGTGCATGGATGGGCGCCCACAATGAAGAAACTGCCAAGCAGCAGTTTTATACCAGTTTAGAGCGCACGGGCGCCGGATATTTTGACTATTACCTGCTTCATGCCCTTCAGGCAGGCAATTATAAGACCTATGACCAGTACCACATATGGGATTTTGTGAAAGAGCAGAAGGCTAAGGGGCTGATTAAGCATTGGGGATTTTCTTTCCATGCAACGCCGGATATTTTGGATGAAATTCTGACCGCTCACCCGGATGCTGAATTTGTACAGCTGCAGCTCAATTATGCAGATTGGGAGAACCCGGATGTAACTGCAAGGGAAAATTACGAGGTGGCAAGGAAGCATGGGAAGTCTATCGTAGTTATGGAGCCAATTAAGGGTGGTGCACTTGCAGATCCGCCGGAAGCTGTCCGTCAGATTTTTGACAAGGCAAATAAAGATGTGTCTTATGCATCATGGGCCATCCGCTATGCCGCCTCCTTAGATGGTATTATGACAGTGCTCTCAGGCATGTCCAATGTAGCACAGATGGAAGATAATCTTTCCTATATGAAAAATTTTAAACCTCTGGATGAGGAGGAGCAGTTAGCAATCAGGAAGGCGCAGGAGGCGATTAATGGGGTGAAGTCTATTCCATGTACGGGCTGCCATTACTGCACTGCCGGATGTCCGAAGAAAATTCCAATTCCCGAAATCTTTGCGGCGCGGAACAAGCAGCTGGTTTGGGGACAGCTTGAGGAAGGAAAAGCTGACTATGCGCAGGCTGTTAAGGATGCAGGATGCGCTGGCGCTTGTGTGGCTTGTGGTCAATGTGAGAGAGCCTGTCCACAGCAGATAAAAATAATTGAAAAATTGAAGGACTGCGCCGCGGTATTTTAAAGAATGAAGCGGATTTCGAGAAAATCTTTGCAGATCAGGCGGAAAACTGCAGTGTAAAATATTTTGATTACTGCCGCCAACAAAGGGTTAGTTATGAAAGAAAACGCCAAATAGTGGACAATATGTTATGTATTTGATAAAATAGACAAATATATTGTACGCAGAGAGGTGAAAACAATGGATTTAAGTGAAGTTACCGGGAAAAAGATGAACAGGCATCCATGGGAATTAAGCAGGACACAGTGTGTCCTGGAGTTTTTTTCAGAATATCTCGATAAATTGGATGAAAAGGGTGAACGTGTCAGTTATATAAATGCCGGGGCAGGTGATTTGTATTTTGATAAGGCACTGATGAAGAAGTATAAAAAAAGTCAGGTATATGCCATTGATACCGCATATGAGAAAGTGGGGTCTGAGGGCAGAAGGATTCACAAATATCATAGGCTGGAAGATATAGAAGCAAATGCAGTAGATTATGCTATTATGATGGATTCTTTGGAGTATATGGAGGATGATGTGGATTATGTCAGAAAAATGACACAGCGGATTAAAAAAGGAGGCTTTTTCTTCTTTACCTTACCTGCCTATCCAATTCTGTTTTCTGATTATGATATCAATATAAAGAATCTCCGCCGATATAGCCGGAAGTCTTTTTCCGAAGTTTTAAAGAAGGTGCCGGAACTGGAAAAAATCGAGGAACATAATTTTTACACTTCACTATTTATAATTCGATTTGCGCAAAAGATGCTGCATTTGCCGATAGATCCGGATCAAAAGTTTACTTCTCATTGGAGCTATGGACAGAAGAATTTTCTGACCGGAATCTTGACTGTTTGTTTGAATCTGGATTTCCTGTTCAACCGGATGCTCAGTAAAGCGGGGATAAGACTGCCTGGTTTATCTATGATTGTTATATGCCAAAAGAAATAGAAAATGGTATCATGTGTTTCCTGACATGGTGAACGGAAAGTAAGAAACAAAAAAGCAGCGGCATGGGGGATAGCTTGAAAGGCTATTCCTTTTTTTGCACCCCGCAGGTAATGGACCAAGTAAGCGTACTTATAAAAATGCGAAATATCTCATTTTAGATTTATGTTTTATTAACTTTATTCTTCCATACTTGACATCCTAAAAGAAACTCCTCAAAATAGTGTTGTATCGGTATGAAAAGGAGGAAAGATAAATGGTTAGAAAGGGTTTTAAAATGCATCTGCATCCTGGAATGGCGCAGGAATATGAAAAGCGCCACAACATGCTCTGGCCGGAGATGAAGGAAATGATTCATGAATATGGCGGAAGAAACTATTCTATTTTTCTGGACCAGGAGACGAATGTGCTTTACGGCTATCTGGAAATTGAAAGTGAAGAAAAATGGAGTAAATCTGCGGATACGGCAATCAACCGGAAATGGTGGGATTATATGGCGGATATTATGGAAATCAACCAGGATAACAGTCCGGTGAGTACAGATTTAAAGCAGGTATTTCATCTGGATTAATCTTATAAGTATATTTAAGAAAGTGATAGTTCAGTTTGCCGGAACTGTCACATAAGAATTTACAATAGATAAATGAGGAGGAAAAGTGATGCATTACAGAGTATTTGGCAGTCCAATGCCGGCAGTGACGATTACAATGGAACAGGGAGAAAATATTTATACCCAGTCGGGCGGTATGACCTGGATGACAGACGGGATTTCCATGGAAACCAACATGAAGGGCGGCTTTTTAAAAGGAATTGGCAGAATGTTTGCCGGAGAGAGTCTTTTTATGGCAACCTACACCGCGCAGCGGCCAGGGGCGGAGATTACCCTTGCGTCCAGCTTTCCTGGGGAAATCAGGCTTCTTGAGCTGGGGAATGGTAAAGAATACATTGCCCAGAAAAATTCCTTCCTGTGCGCAACTCCTGGCGTAACCTTAAGCGCTTTTGTGACAGGAGTAAAAAGCGGATTATTTGGCGGTGAAGGGTTTGTGTTGCAAAAGTATACGGGACAAGGGCTTGCCTTTTTGGAGCTTGACGGGACAATCGTGGAAAAGGAGCTGGCGCCAGGCGAAACGCTTAAGGTGGACACCGGAAATATTGCATATTTTGAAGCAAGCGTACAGTATTCTTCTGAGATGGTAAAAGGGTTTGCCAACATACTATTTGGAGGGGAAGGGCTTTTTTTGTCCACGCTCACAGGACCAGGCAAGGTATGGCTGCAGACTATGAGTGCATCAGAGCTTGCAAAGAGAATTATTCCATTTATGCCATCTAGCGGATCAGCGAATTAAATAACAGTTAATTCCTGCAGGAAAAGAGTCAAATGGACATGGTCTATATACATATTTTATATATTTGGTTCTTACTGCGCAAGTCAACACTCTCCGCTGCAGGCAAGGAGGCATTAATCCTGCGGCGCTGCAGAGCGTATACTGCATAGCGCACGCCGCGGCGGGAATATTAACTGAAGTGATAACAGAGAGGATAAAAGGAAAATGGGAACGGCCAGGGAAGAAATAAAGTTGGTCAGGCCTTCAGTGGATTATGCGGAGGATATTATGAAATATCGTCAGGAATTTCTTGACCATGATCCAAATGAAGACATGGGAGGCACCAGCAATCTTAGGGATTGCGAAAAGGCAGAAGACTGGATTGCGTATACGGAAAATTTAAGATACCGGGAGACGTGTCCGGAAGGGTTAGTGGATGCGGATACTTATCTGGCGGTCAGAAAATCAGATCATAAGATTGTGGGAATAACAGATTTCAGACACCATATCAACCATCCGGTTTTAGGATTGTGGGGAGGCCATATAGGGTATTGTGTAAGACCTGATGAAAGACGCAAAGGGTACGCAAAGGAAATGCTGCGTCAAAATCTGATGAACTGCCGGGATTATGGACTGGACAGAGTGATGATTACCTGTGACGAGAACAATATTGCAAGCGAGAAAACGATTTTATCGGGTGGCGGTAAATACGAAAAAACGGTCTGGTCAACAGGACTTGAGGCGTATATGAAACGGTTTTGGATAGAACTCTCTTAGAGGAGCGTCCTGTCCATAAGTGGACATGTAAAGCCTGACAGAGTTGTTGGGGCGATACTGCATTTAAGGACTATGGCAGCATAGTCCTTAAAATATTTTCTTTTCAAACTTTTTAAATCGGCTGGCTTTGTGTTTCTTTCAAAGAATGTTTTGGAAGGGAGGAAGGTTGAAAGAATTGCATCCTTTCAACCGAAAATTTGTGCTTGAGCGCACAAATTCGCACGTTAAGAAGGGAGTATGGTTATAAAAATGAGTGAAATTCATCGAATAAAATGCGGTAATGGCAATTGTTATATTGTTGAAAACGGAACAAACGGGATATTAGTGGACACAGGGAAAAAAGAGTTTATGGATAAGGTGATCCATGCATGTAGATCTTATAATGTTAAGATGATTGTTTTGACCCATGCGCATTTTGACCATGCTGAAAATGCAGCGCAAATATCGGATAAATTGGGAATACCAATTGGAATGAACGGGAAGGACTGCAATTTGATTCGGTCAAACACAAACCAATCATTATCAGCCGCCGGTTTTTTGGGAAAGATTGTTTTATCCGCATCTCTGAAAGAATTTGCGGTTCGCGCCATGCCGGAATTTAAGCCTGCTGTACTGCTTAATCATGACGATAACCTATCTGACTATGGAATTGATGCACGCATCATTGCGCTGTCGGGACATACGGATGGCTCTATTGGTATAGATGTGGAGCATAAGCATTTGATAGTGGGCGATGCCCTGATGAATATGTTTTATCCTACGGTTTCTATGCTGTATCATAACAGGGACAATATGTTAGAAAGCGCACGAAAGATAGGCGATATGGGCAGCAGAATCATATATTTTGGACATGGTAAGCCGGTGCCAAATAAGCGGTGGGTAAAATAAATTATGTTCTCACAAAATGTGCAGATTCCGTAACAGTGGAGCCAAAGTCCGGATTGTTATATTTTCCCAATAATAATCCATGTTATCCTATTGAAACAGAACATAAGTTCTGGTATAATATATAAAAAGATAATGACAGCTTGAAGTTTGCAGCATGTCATCCAAACAAGCGCTTGCAAATATAGTAGGATAATTTTCAAACAAGCTCTGTAAAGGAGTGGAAAATGGCAAAGGAAAATCATGTTTACATTTCAATAGACCTGAAATCATTTTACGCATCCGTTGAATGTGCGGAGCGGGGCCTTGACCCTCTTACCACCAACCTTGTGGTGGCGGATGTAAGCCGCACGGAAAAAACCATTTGCCTTGCGGTATCCCCTTCTTTGAAAGCTTACGGCATTTCGGGAAGGGCAAGGCTTTTTGAAGTGGTACGGAAGGTAAAGGAGGTAAATGCCCTGCGTTTATCTAAGGCGCCGGGACATTTTTTTACCGGTTCTTCTTTTGATGACAGAGAACTAAAGTCCCATCCGGAGCTTTCGATTTCCTATGTGGCGGCGGTGCCGCGGATGGCCCTTTACATGGAATATAGCACGAAAATTTATAATATTTATCTACAATATATTGCACCGGAGGATATCCACGTTTACTCCATAGACGAGGTTTTTATGGATGTCACATATTATTTGGACACTTATGGCCTTAGTCCTAAGGAGCTGGCAAAGAAAATCATACAGGAAATTTTACAAAAGACCGGTATCACTGCCACAGCAGGGATTGGCGCTAACCTTTACTTATCTAAAGTTGCTATGGATATTATGGCGAAGAAGGTGGCACCGGACGAGGATGGGGTGAGGATTGCAATACTGGATGAGACGGATTACCGCAGGTTTTTATGGAGCCACCGTCCCCTTACGGATTTTTGGCGTGTGGGGAGAGGATATGCCAGGAAATTAGAGGAAAACGGTCTTTTTACAATGGGAGATATTGCAAGGTGCTCCATGGGGAAGGATACGGATTATTATAACGAGGAGCTTTTGTACAGGCTATTTGGCATTAATGCGGAGTTGCTCATTGACCATGCGTGGGGATGGGAGCCATGCACCATTGCAGATGTGAAAGCGTATAAGCCGGACAAAAGCAGTATGGGCTCCGGCCAGGTGCTTCAGTGTCCCTACAGCTTTGAGAAGGCAAGGCTGATTGTAAGGGAAATGACCGACCTTCTGGCGCTTGACCTGGTTGATAAGGGCTTGACAACCGACCAGATGGTGTTAACCATAGGGTATGACAGAGAAAATTTATCTGATCCGGAAATACGAAACCGCTATAAAGGCCCTGTCACAACGGACCAATATGGACGGAAGGTCCCAAAGCATGCCCATGGAACGATCAATCTTGGAAAAGCCACATCTTCCGCCAGGTTGATTTTAGATGCCGTTACCCGATTATATGATCAGATTGTTCATAAAGAGCTGTCAATCAGACGCGTATATGTTACGGCAAATCACGTGATAGAAGAAAGCCGGGCGGCAGAGGAGGAGGCTTTTGAGCAGTTGGACCTTTTTACGGACTATGAGGCGCGGCAGAGACAGAACGAGGAAGAAAAAGCGGAATTAGAGCGCGAAAAAAAGATACAGAAGGCCATGCTGGATATCAAGAAGAAGTTTGGGAAAAATGCTGTCCTTAAAGGAATGAACCTTGAGGAGGGAGCCATGAGCGTTGAGAGAAACAGACAGATAGGAGGGCATAAGGCATGAGGGATCAAAAGGTTTCCGATTATGAAGATATGATAAACCTTCCCCGCCATATTTCCAAGGGCCATCCGCCTATGCCGATAATGGAGCGCGCCGCACAGTTTTCCCCTTTTGCAGCCCTCACCGGGTATGAGGATGCCATAAAAGAAACAGGCCGTCTCACAGACGAACGGGCGGAATTAGATGAGGACGAGAAAACTGTTTTGGATAAAAAGCTGCGGATACTTAAGGAATTGGAACGGGAGCAGCCGGAGGTTGCAATCACTTATTTTAAGCCGGATGCTTATAAGGCAGGCGGCGCATACGTTACGGCCAAGGGCAGTGTCAAAAAAATAGATGTGTATGAAGGCGTCATAAGGATGCAGGATGGCACAAGCATACCTGTGGAAGATTTGACGGAGATAGATGGAGAAGTGTTTTTCGCTTTGTAATCATACAGGGATAAGTGCCGGCGCCCTGCCCTGGCATTTATCCCTGTATCTTTATGAAACAGTCTGGTATCAAAACCTTATATTAAGATATTAAGAATACATGACTGCTCGTCCCTCCTGTGCAACTCCAATGTAGGTTTTTCCGGTATTGATTTGAATTTCATTTCCATTGTCGTCATAATATTTGGTAGGAGCGTAATCAGAAGTCTTTTTCCATGTGATATGAATCCCCCTGCCTTTGGTGAAATAGTACCCGTCACCTGTGGTATCAATGGTTTGGAAAGTCAGATAACCTTTTGCATCCCGCTTAGACCACTTGGTGTTCTGGATAATGACATTGGAAAAGGTAAGCTGCTGGCCGGTAAGGCCGTCAACCTGTGCGGAACCGTGAAGATCTTTCTGGTAAAGGCCGGTTTCCGGGTTGTATGTAAAACGGCTCTTAGTATAAGTAAATATATTGGATAAATCTACCACATTGCCGGGAATGGCATTGCCGTACTGCTCTAAAGTATTAACGCCCTGTGCAAAGGTAAAATGGGAGGTATTATAATGTTCCGGTCTTACAGACAGAGAATAACCAAGTGAAGTACAGGCATTTGTAATGCCTTCACCACTGATATATGCGTTGTGGGGCGCATTTCTGTCTGATGTGCGGAAGAAAGCTTCCGAGCCAGGTCTTTCTCCGCCGGTGCCGTATTCGCTGACGCCGGACAGATTGTTGATATCAGGTGCGCTGATACGGTCTTTCATATAAAAAACGCCGCCAAAATGAACCAGAATCGGATCCCACTCCGTAGCAATGGAGATGTAGTAATCCCGGCAGCTTCTGATATTTCCAATGCGGCCAAGGCCCTGCCAGTCGTCAATGATTGCCATTTGGCGGGAAATATCCCCTTCTTCCATGATCTCATAAAGCACTTTGGCATTGCCGATTCCGTAGGAAGGCTGCGCCTTTTTGTCGGTGGGCATCATAACTGCAATGGGACGCTGGGACGCTAGGGCAGCAGGGACAGGTTCGCCGGTGTAAACGCTGGGTACCTGCTCATCCGCCAAAACCTGGTCTGTTCCGCAAAGTGAAGGCACTAAAACCATGCCTAAGGCATAAACGCTTAGGGCAAGGGCAGCGGCAGTGGCTTTTTTGAATAATTTTTTCAGTTTCATAAATCTAACCCCTTTCTATTGAATTAATTCTATCATACTTTATCGGGGATGGCGGGTCAATGAAAGAATGGAATTTTCGTTTTTTGTTTGCCATAAGTTAAGTACAATGCTACAATAAGAAAAGAAGGGAGAGCGGATTAAATGGGCAATAAGCATGATTTTTTTTCAAATGATGATTTAATGGAACTGCGCCGTGAGATGGAGTTGCTTGCAGAGGCAAACGATGACCTGTCGGCAGCGAAAGAGAAGCAGATGCCAGAGGAAACCAAAGAGCAGGCGAAAAGTTTAGATGCTGTTGAAGGCGAGGAGACGGAAGAAGAAAAAGAGGCTCCTCTTGGCATTGAAAAAAATGGTTCTTACATCAGAATTTCCCAGGATAATATGACTGCCTGGATGTATTTAACTGTTCCGGGAGAAGGAAAAGATAACTATACAATGGAGGAGTTTGATCAATTCCTCAAAAAGAAAGGAATTGTCACGGGATACCATCATTCCAATCTGGCGGCAATGATCAAGAAGCGGGTGTACGAGCGGGAAATCATAGTGGCGCAGGGACAGCCTGCCGTAGAAGGCAAGGACGGGTATTATGAGTATAAATTTGACCCGGATCAGAATAAGGCCCCTAAAGTTTTGGAGGATGGACGTGTGGATTATACCACGATGAGTACCCTGCAGAATGTGCGAAAGGGAGATGTGGTTGCAATCTACCACCATGCCAAGGAAGGTAAGGACGGTTATAATATAAAAGGAAAGTCATTTAAGGCAAGAAAGGTAAAAGAAGCAACGCCGCTTACAGGTTCGGATATTTATACGGAAGGAGATCCGGATGTATATCTGGCGCAAAAAAGCGGAAAGATAGAGCTGAAGAAAGGAAAAATAGACATTCAGGCTGTCCATGAGATCAAGGGAGACCTTACGCTGATAACCGGAAAGGTAGAATTTTACGGAGATATTGTAGTAACCGGGAATGTGGAAGCAGGCGTTACAATCCGGGCAGGAAGAAATATTGAGATTAAGGGAACCGTTGAAGCAGTCAATTTATTTGCAGGAGGGAATATTATCCTAAGCCGGGGCATACAGGGAGCCCAGAGAGCCAAGGTTTCCGCCAAAGGCGATATTTTTGCAGATTTTATTGAGCACACCCTTATGATGGCCGGGGGCAATGTACAGGCAAATAGTATCATCAATTCCAAAATTGTAGCTGACGGGGAGGTTGTTTTAACAGGAGCCAGAGGAACGATCATTGGAGGCTACACCCATGGAATGCTGGGCATTCAGGCTACTGAAATCGGAAATTCGGTAGAGGTTAAGACGGTAGTCCATGCAGGCTGCGAAAAAGAGATTTATCAAAAGATGTATGCAGCCAAGTCGAAAGAGCTGTCACTGTCGGAGGAGGTCAAGGAGGCCTCCGATGAATATAAAGAATTGTGCAAGAAAAAGCAGTTAGGGAAAATCCCTCAGAGGCTGGAAACCCAGTTGCAATATCTGGAAGGCCGTCTTAGGACGCTGAAGGAAGAAATGGGTGAAAACAACAAGGTGCTTGAAGAAATGGAAAGCCTGGTGGTGAGAGGGAAGGACGCTAAGATTATGGTGAAAGGCAATATCTACAGAGGTACGGTTGTGAGTCTTGCACAGGCGCAAATGCCTATAGAGGATACCACCTGCCTGATGAAATATTATCATCAAAACGGCATAATTGAGAGCAGTGTTATCGCCTATTCCTAATCAGAAAACACTATGAAAACATATACGTATTCGGAAACAGAACAATATATTCTTGAAATTCCTGGATTCGCCGGAAAACATACCTTGGAGGAGACAAAAAAACTTTTAAGGAAAGCGGTCGGTGATAAGATACCCGGGAAAGTGATTCATATTGCAGGCACAAACGGAAAAGGCTCCGTTTGTGCTTATTTGAGTTCTATTTTGCTGGAGAGCGGTTTAAGCGTGGGAATGTTTCTCTCCCCTCATCTGGAGACCATGCGTGAGAGAATCTGTATTGGAAATGAAATGATATCAGAAGAAGAATTTGTGGATGTCTTTTGCAGGATAAAGGAGATAGTGGATGAAGATAATCATCCTTCTTTTTTTGAGTTCCTTTTTTTGATGGCGATGGCTTATTTTAAGGAAAAGGAGCCAGATTATATTATTTTGGAGACCGGCATGGGCGGCAGACTGGATGCCACCAATGCCATAGAAAAGCCGGCTTTGTGCATCATAACGGAAATAGGCTATGACCACATGCAGTATCTGGGCAACACCATTGAAGCAATAACAGCTGAGAAAGCAGGTATTATAAAGGCTGGTGTGCCGGTTATTTTTTTTGACAAAAGACAAAAGTGTACAGAGATTTTGACTCAATATGTAAAAAAGGCACGAAGCTCTGCTTTTTTTATCGGAAATAACAATATTTTGGATGTGAATATAAATAATAAAAGCATTGATTTTTCGCTTGAGACTGGTTATTATAATTATGTTAGTCTTTCTTTGAATACAACTGCACCGTATCAGACAGAGAATGCGGCATTGGCGGTCTGCGCAGCAGAGAGACTGGAGAATACCAAAGTTACACCACAGTCGATTGAGAAAGGGCTGTGGGCTATGTACTGGCCGGGCAGAATGGAAGAAGTTTTACCTGGAATTTATTTGGATGGCGCCCACAATGAGGATGGAATAGAAGCATTTTTACATGCGGTCAGATGCGATAGCTGTCAGGGAAAGAGATTGTTACTGTTTGGGGTTGTGGCGGATAAGCGTTATGAGGCGATGGCCTTCCAAATTGCAGAGTCGCAGCTTTTTGGCGAGGTGGCGCTGACCTGTTTGGAGACAGACAGAAGTGCATCTATCGATAGATTGAAAACTGTATGGAAGCAGTATGGAAGCCTGCATTGCAGCTTCCATGAAAGCGCAAAGGAGGCGTATCGGCAGCTGATATCCTGCAAAGAAGCAGAGGATGTGATTTATATAGCCGGCTCGCTGTATTTGGTGGGACAGATGAAGTCCTTAATTGGAAAAGCAGATTATGATTCAGATGAAACAATAGTTCAAATGAACAACGGTTAAGATGAAACAGCAGTTCGGACGAACTGAGGAATTTTGTGCTTACCCATAAGGTGTGGATGATTGGAAGCATGGAGGCCAGGTTGGAAAGATTTTTCAACCGCAAATTTGTGTTTGCACCCAGATTTGCAGGCTGTTGGAAGTATGGAGGTACCGGATGATTGATTTTGAAGAGGAATTAAAAAAATTTCACCCCAGCCTTGAAATTGAGGATGCGGAGGAAGCTATATATAATCATGATTTAACAGATATGATAGATATATTGATTAAAATGACAGATAAACCAAAGGTTGAAGAAGAAGAATAAGGGGTGACGGCATGATTTGTTATAACTGTGGATGCCGTTTGTCAGAACACAATTTTTGCACGGGTTGTGGTGTGGATGTTTCTTTATATAAAAGAATTATGTTCACCTCCAACCGTTTTTATAATGATGGTCTGGAAAAGGCTTCAGTGAGAGATTTATCCGGAGCGATTGTCAGCTTACGGCAAAGTTTAAAATTAAATAAGAATCATATTGATGCAAGGAATTTATTAGGCCTTGTCTATTTTGAGATGGGCGAAGTGGTGTCTGCATTAAGTGAGTGGGTCATCAGCAAGAACCTGCGGCCAAAAAAAAATATTGCAGATGATTATATTGATATGGTACAGAACAATCAGTCAAGGCTTGATACCATCAATCAAACGATAAAAAAGTATAATCAGGCCTTGCAGTACTGCTACCAGGACAGTGAAGATCTGGCTGTGATACAGCTAAAGAAAGTGCTTTCCTATAATCCTAAATACGTATGTGCCCACCAGCTTTTGGCGCTTTTGTACATTCAGACGGAAGAATGGGAAAAGGCATATAGGGAACTGCAAAAATGTTGTCAAATTGATGCCAACAACACGATCACCCTTCGATATATGAAAGAAGTGGAGCATATGCTCTCACCTGAGGAAGGGACTAAGAATGCACCCAAAAAGAGAGGATCTTCTGAAAAGATTGTCCGATACCAGAGTGGAAATGAGACGATTATCCAGCCTTTGAATGTAAAGGAGCATAGGGGTGTATCTTCCCTGCTGAACTTAGGGCTGGGGGTGATTATTGGTGTGGCGATAGCGTGTTTTTTGATTTTGCCGGGGCGTATTCAAAGCGCCAAGGCGGATATCAATAAGGATCTGCGGGCGGTAAGCGAACAGTCGGACGCCAAGACTGCAACCATAGATGAGCTGGAACAGAAGGTACAGAAGCTGACAGATGAAAAGGCGCTGCTTTCGGAGGAACTTGCCTCCTACCAGGGGACAGATGGAACCTTGCAGGCAACAGACGGTCTTATGATGGCTGTCAGCGCATATATGAAGGCGCCGGATGACATTAAAGCGATTGCAGATTATTTGGAAGCGTTGGACGAAGAAGGGGAGGAAGCAGAGGAGCACAAGACAGATGCATTTACTTCCCTGTATGATAGTCTGGTTGCCACTGTGGGGCCTAAACTGGAAGAATATTATTATAATATCGGCTATAGCAGCTTTCGGTCAGAGGATTATGATACGGCGATTCCCAATCTGGAAAGAGCGTACCGCTATAACAATACCAATGGTGATGCATTGTTCTATTTAGGAGAGAGCTATTTTTATACCGAGGATTATGATACGGCAAAGAAAATCTTTGCGCAGGTAATTGACGATTATCCGGGTACCAGAAAGGCAAGCAGTTCGGAGACTCATCTTGCGGAGATTAACAATGCAGGTTAGTGTGAAGAACGGGCATGCTCCGTTGGGGTTAAGGTACCAATAAGCTAGAATATAAAATGAAAAGTAAAGTACAAAAGAGAACAGACATTTCGTTTGTTCTCTTTTTTTGATGTATTTGTGTCTGGAACTGCAGGAAATAAATCATATGGAGGAATTGGAAATGGAAGAAAACTTTAAAGTGATTGAAAATTATCTGATGGTTAAAATGCCGGAAGAGGTAGATCATCACAAGTCAGTTTACATAAGTAAAACCGCTGATGAGTATATCATGAAGGAGGGTGTGGGAAATGTGGTTTTTGATTTTGAGGATACCCGTTTTATGGACAGCTCCGGTATTGGCATTATTATAGGAAGATATAAGAAAATATCTTATTTTGGCGGTAAGGTTTTTGCGATTAATACAGATACGAGAATTAAAAGAACTTTGATGATATGTGGTTTACATAAAGTGATAGAAATTATGGAATAGAGATTGCCACTTACGCAAATTTGCGTGTTGCTGGCAGGAATAGGAGATATAAACGTAAATTGATATGAAATATTCATTAAGAGAAAGGGAAAAGATATGGAAACAAAAAATAACACGAGATTGAGAAACGAAATGGAGATAACATTTGATGCCGTTTCGGTTAATGAAGCCTTTGCAAGGGTGGCAGTGGCGGCTTTTGTGACGCCTTTAAACCCTACCATGGAGGAAATTTCGGATATAAAGACGGCGGTTTCAGAAGCGGTGACCAATGCTATTATCCATGGATATGATTCTGAACTTTGGCAGGGAGATTGTCAGGAGGAAAAGAACCAGGTTTATTTGCGATGCGTTATAGAAGATGATGTTTTAGAGGTGGAAGTCAGAGATACGGGCAAAGGGATTGAGGACATTGAACAGGCCATGGAACCGCTTTTTACGACCAAGCCGGAATTGGACAGGTCCGGCATGGGGTTTGCCTTTATGGAAGCCTTTATGGATGACTTGGAAGTGGAGTCAAGGCCTGGCTGTGGAACAGTGGTGCTGATGAAAAAAAAGCTGGGAACGACCGCATGGCTTTTGCAAGAGGAATAGTCTATGGTGGAGAATGCAGTACTAATCGAAAGGGCACAGGCAGGAGAAAAGGAAGCAAGAGAAGTACTGATTGAGCAGAATCTGGGATTAGTGCGCCATATCGTAAAACGTTTTTTGGGAAGGGGATATGAGGCTGAGGACTTATTTCAGATTGGCGTAATTGGACTGATCAAGTCCATAGATAAATTTAATACGGATTATGAGGTAAAATTTTCTACCTATGCGGTTCCGCTTATCACCGGGGAAATCAAACGATTCATCCGTGACGATGGGATGGTGAAAGTGTCCCGTACACTCAAAGAAAACGGAATGCGGGTAAAGTATGCAAGGGAAAGACTGGCAAGTACCCTAAACAGGGAACCTACCTTAGCGGAGGTGGCGGCCGAGACGGCGCTTACGGGGGAGGAGGTAGTGCTTGCCATGGAGGCCAATGTGCAGGTGGAATCCATTTATAAATCTGTTTACCAAAACGATGGAAACGAAATATTCATGGTAGATCAGCTCGCAGATGAAAAACAGAATGAGCAGGAGAAGGTCTTAAACCATCTGGTGGTGCATCAGTTGATTGACGGCTTGCCGTTAAATGAACAGAAGCTGATAATACTGCGCTATTATCAGGACAAGACCCAGACGGAGGTGGCACGGGCTCTTGGAATCAGCCAGGTACAGGTGAGCAGACTGGAGAAGAAAATTCTGTTGCATATGCGGGAGAAGATGGCGGAGGTATAAAAATAAAGATTTTTACCGCAAAAAGTGATATACTGGTAACAATTCAGCAAAAGTAAAAAAATTCACATTGGAGAAATGAGGGAAAGTATGAGAAGACAGGACAGGGAGATAAAAGATTTTGACGAAATACTTCAGGTGATCAGCAAATGCCAGGTGTGCAGACTGGCGTTAAATGACGGGGAATATCCTTACATTCTGCCGCTGAATTTCGGCATGGCTCTTGAGAACGGGAAGGTGATTTTTTACTTTCATGGAGCCTTAGAGGGAAAAAAATATGATTTGATTGCTGCAAATAACAAGGCGGGATTTGAGATGGATTGCGCTGCAAGACTGGTTACGACCTTGGAGGACGGAAACTGTACGATGGAATATGAAAGTGTGATTGGCAGAGGAAAGATTGAAATCCTGCCGGATTCAGAAAAGGAGAGGGCGCTTGATATCCTGATGAAGCATTATCATAAGGAAGACTTTCCATATAATAAAGCAGTGATACCAAGAACAAAAGTGTTCAAGCTGACAGTGGAAACCTGTACGGGTAAAAGACGCATGAAAAGCGGGGTATAGGGTAAGGATGTGAAAGACGCCTAAGCTTCGGGGCTGTGAGCTTCTAATTTTAAGTGTTATAGGAATGTAGAGACAGCGATAAAAATTTGATATAAGAAATGAAGGGTGTAATGTGAAAACGAATATGAATATGACTGGTCAGGAGAAAGCGCTGCTTTTTAATTTCAGGGAAAAATCCCAGCTGCAAGCGGTACAGATGGCCCTGTTTTTGGCGCAGGTACAGTGCAGGATTGTATCGAAGCAGGAATATGGGGTACCACTTAAAATACTGGCGGCGGATGAAAAAGCTCCTTTTGCCGCTTATAACGGACCGGAGCTGGATGGACAGATGATGGTATTTGTGGAACTTGGGGAGGACAAGCTTGAGAGTGTCTTATCCCTTCTTCATTCTAATCCGGCCTGTGGCAAAATTCCATATAAGGCGGTACTGACCCAGACAAATCAGAACTGGAACGGAATTGACCTTTTGGAAGAATTAAGGAAGGAGCATGCGGCAATGGAGCTGGCAAGAGGAACAGTTTAATTAGAAAAGACGCAAGAAAATAGGACAGGCAGCATAATGTAATTGTGTCTTAATTGGGAGTCAGGAACCATTGAAACAGGTTCCTGGATTTTAGCATTTTATCGTTGTAGAGATTTACAATCAGTCGATGATATGTAACAATGATATGAAAAAGAATGTATCAAAACATAACGCCAAAGCCTATGTGTGCAGTGAAGTAGGCTTTATCAAAATTTTTATGCGACAGACAGGGATTGAAAACAGTTTGATAGAAAGCGAGGCAATATTTTGGAAAAAGTGATTGAGGTTTCACATCTGAGGAAATTTTATAAGGATGTGCAGGCGGTAAAAGATGTCAGTTTTTTTGTGGAGCAAGGCGGATTGTTTGCTTTTCTTGGTCCGAACGGCGCGGGAAAATCTACCACCATCAACACAATCTGTACTTTTTTGCAGCCAGATGGCGGGACGGTTGTAGTAAACGGACATTTGCTAGGCAGGGAAGATGATAAAATACGATGGGATATTGGGACCGTGTTTCAGGAAAACCTGTTGGATGATTTGCTCACAGTCCGGGAGAACTTAACATTGCGGGGCGGATTGTATGGTTTAAAGGGAAGAAAACTGACAAATGCAGTGAAACAAGCGGCAAAGTGGAGTGATATGGAGGATTTTTTAGACCGTCCGTATGGGAAATTATCGGGAGGCCAGAGAAGAAGGTGCGATATTGCAAGGGCTTTGCTGCATACGCCTAAAATATTATTTTTGGACGAACCTACAACAGGGCTTGACCCACAGACAAGATGGAGTATCTGGAATACGATAAAAGGTTTGCAGGAACAGGAGGGGATGACGGTATTTCTTACAACACACTATATGGAAGAAGCGGAAAATGCGGATTATGTGGTAGTGATTGATGATGGAGTAATTGTAGCAAAGGGAACGCCGTTTTCACTGAAAGAATCATACACCAATGACCGTTTGAAAATAAAATGCATTGATCGGGAACAGGCGGTAGAGTTTCTTAAGGATAAGAAAATCTTATTTCGCGAGATTGCGGATTACATAGAAATAGCAGGCAGGACAACAAAGGAATTTATACCTATCCTGCAGGAAATGCAGAACTATATTTCGGATTATACGGTAGAAAAGGGTTCAATGGATGATGTTTTCTTAAACATCACGGGAAAGGAGATACGGGAATGAGGGCATTTGCCATCAGAAATTTAAAACTTTATTTTCGGGATAAGGGCGCAGTATTTTTTTCAATCTTTGCGGTATTGATAACATTTGGTTTATATGTTCTGTTTCTTGGCAATGTATATGCAGAAAATATTGTGGAAAACGGCATAGCGGTTAAAAGTGCAAATGAAATTATGGATAACTGGGTAATGGCGGGAATTGTGGCGGAAGTAAGCGTTACCGTATCACATGGCGTGCTTGGGATAATCATAGAGGATAAAGCAAGGAGAATCATAAAGGATTTCTATGTTTCGCCGGTAAAAAACAGCGCATTGACAGGCGGATATATCATCAGTGCTTTTGCAGTAAGCGTTTTTATGTCAGCGGTTACATTTGTACTGGCGCAAGGATATATTCTGCTGAATGGAGGGGCTGTTATTGCCGCTGTAAAACTTCCAAAGATTTTTGGCGTGATATTTTTGGTGAATTTTGCATCTACCAGCATGATGTCTTTCCTTGTATCAATCTTTAAAAGTCAGCAGGCATACAGTTCCGCATCAAGTATAATTGGAACTTTGCTTGGTTTTGCAATGGGCATTTATCTGCCCATTGGCATGTATCCTCCAATCGTCCAGTGGATTATCAAGTGCTTTCCTATATCCCACGGTGCGGTGCTGCTGCGCCAGCTTATGATGGAAACCCTCATGGAGGACGTATTTTCAGAAATGCCGGGGCAGGTTGTGGAAGGGATTTGTGAGTTTTTTGGAGTGACATATTATTTTGGGGATGTTAAGGTCACGCCACTGATAAGCGTATGTATTTTATTGGTTACAGGAGTGGTGTTTATGGGGCTTGCGTGTATGAATTTAGGAAAGAAACAAAAGGAATGAAGCATTATGCCGCTCCATGTGGGAAATAGTAATTTATACAAAAACAGGATTGATTTTTTGTGCAGGGTTATGCGTTTAACCTTTGAAAACTGAGTATAGCTTTATTATACTGATATTGTAAAACTTAGTATGTTTCAAGCTTGCCGTCCTGTCATATGCGGCGGGGATATGGATGGAATGAAAAGGAAAAAGAAAGCAGACGGTTATGGAAAAGGAGAGAGTCAGAATCGTAGATATGGCGGAGGAATTAGGCCTCAGCACGGCAACCGTATCCAACGTGATTCACGGCAAAACAAAGAAAGTTTCTGATGAAACGGTTAAGCGGGTGCAGGAGCTGATAGAAAAGAGAGGCTATATTCCAAGCATGGCCGGTATTTTGCTGGCGCAGAATAATTCCGGTATCATTGGCGTGGCGGTAAAAGACCATGAAAAGTATGAAGGGCATGTTTTGGAGGATGGGTTTGTGTCGGCATCCATAAATGCTTTGTCCAAAGAGTTGAACTGGGCCGACTATTTTATGATGGTAAAAGTGACAACAGCATGGGATGAAATCGTCAGGTTTGCCTCTATGTGGAACATGGAAGGGCTGGTGCTTCTTGGATTTTGCGAGCAGGATTACAAAAAACTGCGGGAATCCATGCATATACCCTTTGTGGTGTATGACGGGTACTTTCAGGAAACCGGAGGAATCTGCAATCTGACCATAGACCACTATGACGGCGGCTATCAGGTGGGAAGATATCTAAAAAACATGGGGCATAAAAGGGTCCCTTGCCTTTCAGATAATTTTATCTGTATGGATTTTGAGAGGATAAAGGGATGTGTGGCCGCTATGGGAGAAGATGCGGTGGACTTTTTGCAAATTCCCGTGCAGGAAAAGGAGAGGATAGGTTTTTATCAGGAAAAGGAAAGGGAGATTTTAGAGTATACTGCAGTTTTTGCGGTGTCTGATTTATATGCAGTTGAATTGATTCATTATTTCCAGGAAAAAGGAATCAGCGTGCCCGGAGAGATTTCCATAGTGGGATTTGATGACAGCGCATTATGCAATTATTGCTCGCCATCCCTGACAACTGTAAGGCAAAACCCAAGGGTGAGGGCTGAAAAAGCCGTTTCAATTTTGCAAAACCTGAAAATGGGAATAGAGGAAGACAGGACTGTAAAATTGCCAGTTTTTCTTGTGGAGCGTAAGAGTGTAAAGAATTTAAATGAGGAGACACAATGAAACAACGACTGACTGTCAATGAGAAAGCGTATGATATCATAAAGCTGCTGGGCAAAGGAAAAGGCGGATATTCCTATCTTGCCAGGGATAAGGAAAAATTCGTTGTGGCAAAGCAGATACATCATGAATCCTGTGATTATTATCAGTTTGGCGACAAGATGGAGGCGGAGCTGCGGGATTACAGGCGGTTAAAAGAGATTGGCATACGATTGCCGAAGCTGATTGACTTCGATTCAAAAGCAGAACGGATCATAAAGGAATATATAGATGGAAAAACAGTTTACGAAATGATTTTGCAGGATGAACCCATAGAGGAATGCATTGACCAAGTAAGAAAGATGTGCGAAATGCTTTATCCGGCCAATATAAATATTGATTATTTTCCCACAAATTTCGTGATGCAAAAAAAGGATTTGTACTACATTGACTATGAATGCAATGCCTATATGGAGGAATGGAATTTTGAAAACTGGGGCGTTAAATATTGGTCAAAGACAGAAGAATTTTTACAGCATGTAACGGAGCAGGGAAAGTAAAAGTTACAAAGACGCTACTGTGAAAAATAAATTTTTCACAGACAAATTTGTGCTGGCGCCAAATTTGAAGGAACTGGAAGCATGGAGGATTTATATGAAGATTGGAACGGTGATTATGAATAAAAGAAAGGCTTTAGGCTATACGCAACAAACTTTGGCGGATAAACTAAATGTTTCTTTTCAGGCAGTGTCAAAATGGGAAAATGGAACGAATTATCCGGAAATGGAAATGCTTCCTATGATTGCAAGTGTGTTGGACACAAGTATTGATTCTCTTTTGGGATATAAGCCTTTTATGGTTTCCGATTATGATAAACGATATGACACAGCGGATTATTATTGGGGGATAACCCCTAACAACTTATGCTATGAAATAATGAAATTGCGACCACCAATCAAACCGTTAAAAGTGTTGGATATTGGCTGTGGCGAGGGGAAAGACGCTGTCTTTCTTGCCCGAAACGGCTATATTGTAACGGCCTTTGATTTGTCCGAAGCCGGAATAGAAAAGGGGAAAAAGCTTGCCGAAAAATGGAATACCCATGTAGACTTTTTTAAAGCGGATATCACTGATTTTCGTGCAACAAAATACTATGACATTATTTTTAGCAGCGGAGTATTTCATATGATCAAGCCGGAAATCCGAAAGGAAATTACGGCAAACCTGAAGGAATGCACAAATAAAAACGGCATACACGCAATCAATGTATTTGTAGAGAAACCCTTCGTGTCAGAGCCGCCGGATAAAGATGCAAATTGGTTTCGATGGAATTCCGGAGAACTTTTTATGCTCTATTATGATTGGAAATTGCATAAGACAGAAGAAATTATTTTTGACTGCAATAGCGGTGGAATCCCACATCAGCATTGTATGGATATTATGATTGCGGAAAGAGTAAAATAACGCTACCCGCAACAGAGCAATTTTGGCCAATTCACTGCTCCGTTCCTGTTTACCTTTCCGCCTTACATTCATATTCCGTCTTACTCCCTTTTTTCATAAAATGTTAAAGTAAGTCTTTCGTTAATGATTTCTGTTTTGCCAGTCTGTCGATATCCCATTTTTTCATATAAATGGCAGTTTCTTTGTTCCTGTAAAATTGTGTCCAATTCCCAGTTTTCCTTTCCATGCATTTCTTCACATAACCGGATTGCTTTCTGTGCAATGCCTTTTCCCTGAAACTCCGGCAAGATAAAGACAGGCGAAATTCTCTTGTTTTTTCCGGTTTCCATTTTGTCAACAATACGAATAGCGCCCACCTTTTGCTGACCGATGCAGATAAAATAATAAAATGTAAAATCTTGTTTCAAACGTGCTTCTACTTTTTCGATACTTTCATTTGCGGGACTTGTGTCAAAATCCTGATATTTTTCTAATAATTCTTTGAATGCTTTTACCTGCATGGCGTGTAATTCTTTTGCATCGCCAATATTAGCCCTTGATAATCTTACGTCCATATACATCCTGCCTACCTGCGTAACTGTACATTTAATTGAAACACAATTCCTTATAAGTACGTCTGTAATACATGTACATATAGCACATTGTGAAACGTAAGTTCCGCATTTCTATGTTCTTCTTAATTTTTAAAAACTTACCATGATTCTATTTTTATGTCAATAAATTTCTTGACGAGAGACAGGCAAGCGCAAAGCCCTGGGCTGAACTGTTACCCACAAAGCATTAAATGTATGACACAGGGCTACCCATTAAGGGAAAAATATGATAAAATATAATAAATATTTCGACAAAAAAGAGCATTTGACCAAGAAACATAATATGGGCCAAAAATCTCAGGGCAATCCAATCAGGCGCTGCGCTGTTGATTGCTTGCAGGAATCAAACGAACGAGGTGCTATATGGCGGATGTAAGAATTTTGGAAATTAAGCAGAGTGTCTTTGCGGACAACGACAGGCAGGCCCAAGGGCTGCGCAGGGAACTTAAGGAAAAGGGAGTGTTCCTTTTAAACATTATGTCATCTCCCGGTTCAGGCAAGACCACCACTTTAATGCGGACCATTGAGGCCATCGGCGGAAAGGTCAAAATCGGCGTGATGGAGGCGGATATAGATTCGGATGTGGATGCAAGAACCATAGCCCGGTCGGGGGCAAAGGTGATTCAGCTGCATACGGGCGGAATGTGCCATCTGGATGCGGCTATGACCAGACAGGGATTAGAAGGGCTGGAAACCGGGGATGTGGAGCTTGCGATTCTTGAAAATGTGGGGAATCTGGTATGTCCTGCGGAGTTTGATACGGGAGCGGCCAAAAATGCAATGATTTTGTCTGTGCCGGAGGGGGATGATAAACCTCTTAAGTATCCGCTGATGTTTTCGGTTTGTGATGTGGTATTGATCAACAAAATTGATGTGCTGCCTTACTTTGATTTTGATATGGAAAAGTGTACAGAGTATATCCATAAGAGAAATCCCGAGGCAAAAGTAATTCCTATCTGCGCGAAAAACGGCGAGGGGATAGATAAATGGGCAGACTGGCTTCTTAAGCAGAGGGAAATTTGGGTGAAGGAAACATAAGATTGATATGACAAGGCTTTGTCTGCTGTTTTGGGAGATAATAAACGAGGTATGGCAAACAGGTTTGCAGTATATTATGTGGAAAGAGGCAAAGCACATGACACACGGAGGGGATTGGTCTGGAAGTAAACTTCCAAGTAATTTATTAATGCAGTATGGCAGGCATATCTTGCCGTATGCAGGAGGTATAGTATGGAGAAAAAATTAGACAAAGAATTGTATCCGGATTATGTCTATCCGGAGCATCAGGCGGACAACAGTCAGCCTGCAAGGGAAAGCATTTTAAAGCTGGGGAAAATGATAACGGACAGGATCCCCCAGAAGCTGGGCATCAAGAAGATTACCCGGGACGACCCGGAATACTGGGGGCTTGCGGGAGTGCTGACGGACGAGGAGGCGGAGATTGCCTTAAAGATGGGAGTGCGAAAGCCAAAGACCTTAGAGGAGATGGTGAAGCTTACGGGAATTTCGAAAGAAGAATTAGAGCCTAAGCTGATGCAGATGTCCGTCAAGGGTATTTTGGAATACAACTGGGAAAATCCAAAGCATGAAAAACAATATGTGCTGCCCATGTTTGTACCCGGATGCGGGGAATTTTTTAATATGAACAGTCAGGTGGTTGCCGAACACCCGGAGGTGAGTCTGTTTTTCGAGCATATGTCAAGGCTGCCTCTTGAACACGTGACCCCTTTTGTGGGGGAGGGCGGAAACGGCATTGGCATGCATGTTATTCCGGTGGAAAAAGCAATTGAAATGGAAAGCGAGTCCATTGATTTAGAGCACATTTCGTATTGGCTTTCCAAATATGAGGGCAAGTATGCGGCAAGTCCCTGTTCCTGCCGCCGATCAAGGCTTACCCATGACGAAGGCTGCGGGGATGACCCGGAAGGCTGGTGCATTGCGGTGGGGGATATGGCGGACTATGTGGTGGAGACCCAGAAGGACGGCCGTTACATAAGCAGAGAAGAAGCGCTGGATATTTTCAGACAGGCGGAGGACAACGGCTTTGTGCATCAGATCACCAATATTGACGGTGCCAACAAAATTTTTGCCATCTGCAACTGCAACGTGAATGTGTGCTATGCGCTGCGCACCTCCCAGCTTTTTAATACGCCCAATATGTCACGTTCCGCTTATGTGGCAAGGGTGGATAAATCCAAATGCGTTGCCTGCGGCAAGTGTGTGGAGTTCTGCCCGGCAGGGGCCGTAAAGCTTGGACAAAAGCTTTGTAAAAAAGACGGCAATGAGGTGACGTATCCCAAGATGCCGCTGCCAACGGAGCAAAAGTGGGGAGAACACATGTGGACCCACAATTACAGGGACGTGAACCGGATCAACTGTTATGACACAGGAACCGCGCCCTGCAAGACGGCCTGTCCCGCCCATATAGCGATTCAGGGATATTTGCAGCTGGCAAAGGAAGGACGTTATCAGGAGGCCCTTGCGCTGATTAAAAAAGATAATCCCTTGCCGGCAATCTGCGGTCGAATCTGTAACCGCCGCTGTGAGGATGCCTGCACCAGGGCAACAATAGATGAAGCAGTTGCCATTGACGCGGTAAAGCGGTTTGTGGCGGAGCAGGATTTGAAGGCAAAGACAAGGTATATTCCCAAGCCTACGGTGCCTTCCTTAAGAGGCGGTTTTGATGAGAAGATAGCGATTATCGGCGCCGGGCCGGCAGGTCTTTCCTGTGCTTATTATCTGGCGGATAAAGGCTATAAGCCTACTATTTTTGAAAAGAATGCACGCCCGGGCGGTATGTTAGCCTATGGAGTTCCTTCCTATAAATTAGAGCAGGATTTGATTCAGGAGGAGATTGATGTCATACAGGCTATGGGCGTTGAGATAAAATGCGGTGTGGAGGTAGGAAAGGATGTGACCATACCAGAGCTTCGGGAGCAGGGCTACAAAGGATTCTATGTGGCTATCGGCTGTCAGGGAGGCAGAAAGGCCGGCATTCCCGGCGAAGACGCGGCAGGTGTCTACACGGCAGTGGAATTTTTGAAGGAAGTAAAGGATAAGGAAGCCTTTGAGCTAGGCGGAGATGTGGTGGTGATTGGCGGGGGCAATGTTGCCATAGATGCAGCCAGAACCAGTACCCGCTGTGGAAATGGGAAAGTGTCCATGTTCTGCCTGGAAAGCAGGGATGAAATGCCTGCAAGCAGAGAAGAAATTTTGGAGGCAAGTGAGGAGCATATTACCATCAACAATGGCTGGGGACCCAAGGAAATCCTTACCGAAAATGGCAGGGCAGTGGGCGTGGTATTCAAAAAATGCACCAGGGTTTATGATGAAAACCACAGGTTTGCACCGGTTTATGATGAAAACGAAACCATGCAGGTTTCCTGTTCAACGGTGATTTTCAGTGTGGGCCAGATAGTCCTGTGGGGAGATTTGCTGAAAGAAACGAAGGTGGAGCTTCGTCCAAACGGCGGAGCCATTGCCAACAAACTTACATACCAGACCGCCGAGCCGGATATTTTCGTGGGCGGCGATGTGTACACCGGGCCTAAATTTGCCATAGATGCCATAGCGGCAGGGCGGGAGGGCGCAATTTCCCTTCACCGCTTCGTGCATGAACACTGTACCCTTACCATCGGCAGAAACAGAAGGGACTTTACGGAGCTTGACAAGGAGGATATTCTTGTTGCAAATTATGATAACACTGACCGGCAAAGACCGGAGCGTGCCCAGGAGGCTATGGCGGCATCCTTCCGGGATTTGTCCAATACCTTATCGGAGGAGCAGGTGAAGGCGGAAACCGCAAGATGCCTTGGGTGTGGAGCGTCTGTGGTGGATGAAAACAAATGTATCGGCTGCGGTGTTTGTACCACGAAATGTGTTTTTGACGCCATAAGTCTGTACAGAGAACATCCAGGCTGCTCTGAGATGGTGAAATCCGAGGATAAGCTGAAATATGTGCTCCCCAATATGATAAAGCAGTCTATTAAACTTAAATTTGCATCTAAAAAATAAACAATCATAGGGAGAGATTCATGCACGAGTTGGGTGTTGTTTTTCATATTATGGACAGCGTAGAAAAGGTGGCCGCAGAAAACCAGGTCCAAGGCATTAATAAGGTGATCCTGGAGCTTGGAGAGGTCTCCACGGTGATTGATTCCTATCTGCAAAACTGCTGGAAGTGGGCGGCGGAAAAGAGGGAGCTTTTTAAAGAGGCGGAGCTTGTGGTTTTAAAACTTCCTGCCATAACTTACTGTGAAAACTGTGGGCAGACCTATCCCACTGTGGAGTACGGAAAAATTTGTCCCCACTGCCAAAGCCCCGATACGTGGCTGATGCAGGGGAATGAATTTAATATAAAAGAAATAGAAGTGTATTAAGTGCGGGTCAGTTAATTGTAGGAAGACCGGTTTGCGCCAGCACGGCGGCTCAAACCTGAAAATAAATAGATAAAGCCGCGCAGAAATGAGGGAGAGTATGATTTTTCAAATTTACAGTGGTGGGACCGGCTGGCAGCTGCTGGGCTGGGTGATGGTTTTTGGCGGACTTATTTTGGTAAATGAAATTGCCCGCCGCACAAAGATAGGCGGGATGGCATGCTTTTTTGCACTTCCTGCCGTGCTTACCGTTTATTTTATTTCCATTTATGTGGGAGCGGCAAGGGGAGCTGAGTGGGCGCTGAACAATCAGACCTATGTACATATGAACAGCTGGTTTCATTATGCAAAGCTGTATGCGGCGCTTGCCGGCTGTATCGGCTTTATGATTCTTAAGTATCATTGGGGCAAGTTGGGAAAATCCCATGGTTTTAAGGTGTTCCCCTTTGTGATTGTGGCAATCAACATTTTGATTGCGGTGGTATCCGATTTTGAGTCCGTCATCCGTGCAGGTTCCATAGCCGGCGGCTGGTGGAAGTCCTCTGAAGGAGTCTGGCTGTATGGGGGCTGGTGGAATATTTTAAACGGCATCGCCGGACTTTTAAATATCTTTTGTATGACAGGGTGGTGGGGCATTTATTCTTCTAAAGATAAAAAGGATATGCTCTGGCCGGATATGACATGGTGTTTTATTCTGGCGTATGATATCTGGAACTTCCAGTATACCTATTTAAATCTGCCTACCCATTCCTGGTATTGCGGATTTGCGCTTTTGCTTGCGCCCACGGTGGCAAACGCTCTGTGGAACAAAGGCGGCTGGATTCAGAACCGGGCCAATACCCTTGCACTATGGTGTATGTTTGCCCAGGTATTTCCGCTGTTCCAGGATGCAAGCCGTTTTACAACCGTATCCTCTGTTTATGGCCCAGGGGGCGCGGCGGCAGCGTTTGGGGAGAATATGCCTGCTACGGCGAACCCTGCTGCCCAGGGAATTATCTCTGTGATTTCCATTGTGGTGAATCTGGTGGTGTTCCTGGCAATCATGAAGCGTGCTAAGGCGCAGAATAAGAATCCGTATACCAATGAAATCTTTACGGACCAGAAGGATTTCAAATTGGCGATGGACAGAGCGGAGTAAATAGCCTGGAAACATGGAGGGCAAAGTGATGATGCCGATTATAAGGTGGAAGTGATTGATACCTGGAACATGACGGTTACATCCCTTGGGGCAATGAGAGGATTTCACCAAGTTAAAATGCCAGGGAAACAATATATGGCATTGGGATTCGTAAAATAATGTAAAGAGAGTCTTTAGGGCTCAAAGGGAATCCAAAGATAGCATAAAGATAATACATGGTTCATGCTAAGGTAATGTGAGAGATAAACCAGGGCAGAATTAAAATCGGAAAAGGTGCGTAGGCTTTTTGAATGGCTTACGTACCTTTTCCGGTTTAAAGTCAAATATCAAATGCGCTGGATGAGGCAGGTATTTGACCCCATAATTTTATGGCGCTATATTACATATTTGCAAGAGTATTTTTAGCGGTACTCTTTCATATAATCTCCATGGGCATCAATCAATTCATCGCACATGGCTATAATCTCGTCCACGGACAGCTCGGCGGCAGTGTGTGGATCCAGCAAAGCAGCCTGATAAATGGCCTCTCTCTTTTTGGTCACGGCAGCTTCAATGGTCATCAACTGGGCGCCTATGTTAGTCATATTCATAGCAGCTAACTGCACAGGCAGACGGCCGACCTGGCAGGGATGTACGCCCATATTGTCGATGAGGCAAGGAACCTCAACACAGGCATCTTGTGGCAGGTTGGTAATCAGCCCTTCATTCAGCACATTTCCTCCAATCTTATAAGGAACGTTTGTTACCATAGCTTCCATAATATAGGAAGCATATTCCTTAGAGCGCTCATGCGTAACCTTGCCATCCTTTAGGATATCATTCTTTTCCTTTTCCCAGCCCTCAATCTGCTCGATACAGCGGCGTGGGTATTCGTCCAAAGGAATGTTATATGTATCAATTAAGTCAGGGCGGCGGCTTTTGATAAACCAGGGATTGTATTCTGCATTGTGCTCACTGGATTCCGTACAGTAGTAACCCAAACGGTGAATATACTCATAACGCACCATATCTTTATGCTTTTCGTTGCGATTCTTTTCCAAAGCGCGCTTTTTGATTTCCGGATAAAGGTCATTACCGTCCTTGTCATAAATTTCCAAAAGCCACGCCATATGATTAATTCCGGCAATGAGTTCCCTGCGCCCTTCTAAAACATTTTCCATACCCAGATCCTTTAACAGATGGTCAGAGCAGACCTGGACACTGTGGCAAAGACCCACTGTTTTCACGCTGGTGTATCTTTGCATGTAACCGGAAAGCATGGACATAGGATTGGTGTAATTTAAAAACCAGGCATCAGGGCAAACCGCACTCATATCCTCAGCAAAATCCCGAAGCACAGGGATGGTGCGCAGCGCACGCATGATACCGCCGATTCCCAAAGTATCCCCAATCGTTTGACGAAGACCATATTTTTTCGGTATCTCAAAGTCCGTGATGGTGCAGGGGTCATATCCCCCTACCTGAATGGCATTCACCACAAAGTCAGCATCTCTTAGGGCTTCTCTGCGGTTTTCCACACCCAAATAAGTTTTGATGACAGCCCGTCCCTCATTAGTGTTTTTGTTAATGGCACCCAGGATGATTTCTGATTCCTCAAGACGCTTTTGATCAATGTCATAAAGCGCGATTTCGCTGTCCCTGAGTGCGGGAGTGCACATACAGTCTCCTAAAACATTTCTGGCAAAAACAGTGCTTCCAGCTCCCATAAAAGTAATTTTTGGCATTTTCTCCTCCATTCCGAAGCGTTTTCATATAATACAGTCTGTGACGCTTCCACACAAAATCCAACTAAAATTGTTCGTATCAAACGATGCAATGTTTTTTCATTATAAAAGATATCCGAAAACTCTGATAGGGATTTTTGTTTGGAAAAAGAGTGGAAATGTTATATAAAATGTTCTATACTTTGAAAATTTAATTCAATTCAAAAAATTTAATTAGCTTCGAAAATCTGATCTCCTAAATATTTGTCATGCGGAACTAACAAACACCTTTCAATTGCTTTCCAATAGCTGTTGTAAAGAGCCTTTTGTGCCGCACCGTAATTTTCTTTCGTATCAAATTCCCAATAAAGCATATACTTGACGCTTTTCACAATGCGGGTGATTTTAAGCGGGGGAAGGCCTTCTTTAATCTGCTCCATGTCTATGCGATACCCTCTTTTGATAAAACGAAGTAAGCGCAATCCCTCCTGCTTTTCTAAAAAACTTTTGGCTTCAAGCATCAGCGCTTCAAATTCCTCCACTTTTTGTGGCTTGACCTGATAAATGCAGATTTCAGTAAATGACATATTTCAATCCTCCTTGGCGATGATTCATAACTATGCTTTTATTCTGTTAATTTCTGTATGATTAATACTGAAAGCTGTCAGAATGACCTTTGAGTCAATCTATCTTTTTCTGAAAGAGTTATATCGTGCAGAATCTTTTTCAGTCATCTCCATTCAATCCTGGATTTTTGAAAATTCTTCAACTGAAATTTTCAACATTTCATTTTCTGACATACCATTTCACACTTTCTAACATACCATTTGCATTACTATGATGTAAGTATATCACAGTTTTTATTTACTTTAAATTTCGGCTTTTGCATTTACCCTGATTATAGTAACAGCTCGTTACTTTTCACGAGTCAGGAATGCGCATTTACTGCGCACTGCGTGAGAACGTGATTCAGGTGTGAGGGGCGAGGGCGATTTTTGCGAAGCGAAACTTGGAATATCGCCCCGAATGTTACTATGAGCGGCTCCCAGGTCGTGAATCGTAACAACAGCTCAGACGTTGGCTTCACTGTTACCAAATTATATGTAACAGGGAAGCCTTCGGCCGAACTGCTACAATTATATCCTACTTATAATAGATTTCTGTTGACACTAAAATAGACTTGTGCTAATTTATATTAGACAATTGTAGAATATCAATTCTTTATAGACCATTGAAACTTGGAGGTTAGAATGAAAAAATTACCGGAAGCGGAGCAGGAATTAATGATGATTATTTGGGATGCCAAAGATCCCATAACCAGAAGTGAGATTGAGGAGAAAATGTGCAGCGGCAAGAGCGTGATGCCAAGTACAGTTTTAACCCTTTTATCAAGGCTAGAAGAAAGGGGCTTTGTTGTGAAGGAAAAAAGAGGGAAAATAAATTACTATACTGCAGCTGCGGAAAAGGAACCTTATTTACAGGAAACCGGAAAAAAGGTTTTGAAAAATCTATTTGGAAACTCTTTGTCTGTTTTTGCTGCCGCATTATATAGTGGGGAACGGTTAAATGATGTGGAGATTGACAAGCTCCAAAATTTTTTGGATGAACAAAGAGGGACCAGTCACTTAGAAAAGACAAAAGATGGACAGATGAGCTGATTAGGTTGAAAAATCAGTCTGACGACTGATTTTATCAACCACAAATTTGTGCTTGGCGCCCAAATTTGAGGGCGGTCGGAAGCATGGGGGATTAGTTACAATGGTTATGACTTATGCAAATTAGAAGGAGGGCGTAAATGAGTGGAAGGTGGAAAAAGGTTATTTGGGCGCTTTTGATGATACAGCTATGCCTGCTCCATGTTTTTTTGCTGAACAAAATCAGGTATGAGGCAGATTATATTTGGTATCGAGTCTGTGTCAGACTGAATCTGCCCTATGTCTTTTATCATAGAGGATTTACACTTGTGGTTTTAGGTATGACCTTTGTGAGTGTGCTGATGGCGGCAATTTTTTTGATTCGTTATCGGAGGTTTCGGGCGGAATGCATTAGTGGATTATATCCTGTGCAGGAGGAAGGCCTCAAAAGCAGATACGAAAAAGCCTGCGTGCAGGCAGGAATTGAAAAGGAGAGCCGGAAGGTTATTTACAAAAGTGCAAAGGCTGCAACACCTTTTGTGCTGGGATTCTATAAACCAGTGCTTTTGCTGCCGGAGTGGGTGAAGGAAGATGAGACCTGTGATTTGCTCCTGCTCCATGAATGTGTGCACATTAGGCATAAGGACACTTGGTATAAGCTGTTTCTTTTTTTGTGCGAGGCGGTCTGCTGGTACAATCCATTGGCGTATTTGATTTGCAGCGTGGGCAGACGGGATATTGAAATTGACTGTGACGAGACGGTCATAGCAGGATGCGGAAAGAAGGAGCGGGCTGACTATGGACAGTTTTTGATTGACAGTTTAAAAAGAGTGCAGGAAAAGGAATATGTTCATTCTGCCTTTTTTGGCGCCAGCGGAAGGGAAATGAGGGCAAGGATAGTAGCAATTATGGAGGAGAAAAGGCCTTATGATAGGATTGCCAAAATTGCGGCAGTTTTGCTGTTGATCGAAACAGTACTAGTGATAACTGTAACAGGCTGGGAAACGATAAAGCAGCAGCAAGTACAAAAGGCGCCGGAAAATATTTATGCGGGATATGAAAAGCCGGAATGCTTTACAGATGAAACGCTAGAGAGAATGCTGTCATTAGCTCCGGTGGGGGAAGACGCATATAGCAAAGAGGTGCAGAGCCTTGCTGGTAATGAGATAAATTCAGATCAAAACGGTCAATTATCCTTTGAAACGGAAGAACCATGGCAAGTTGGACTTGAGAGAGCCAGATATTATGGAGAGAGTGTCAGCCAGTTGGTGTACCGGTACTTAAATTATGACAGGGATCAAATTGCTGCCAGTGCCAGGTTTCTGGCAGATGGGACATATGAGCAACTTGAAACCTCCTACCAAAGGCTTCTTGCAGGGAATCAAAAGGAGGCTGTTTTTGCGATGGTTCTTCGGGAATTTTGGTCGGAGACGGAAGAAGATATTCCATTCTTTGCCAGACTGGAAAAGGCAGATGGCTATTATTATGCCTATTATCCATTAGCGGTTCATGTGAAAATGGTGGGGGACTGCGTATTTGAGCTTCAGGGGATTGGAAGGATGGACGAGACGGTGGAGGCATTTCGTGTGAGATATCCCCAAATGGATTACAGCGATGTCCCCTGCTTTGTGGGAAAGCCGGCCTTTGAAACTAAGACAGGGTATGAGGTGAGGATAAGTGAAGACAGTCTTGAAATAAAAAAAGAAGGGGTAGAAGAATGGATGACCGTTCCGGTCACTTTGGAGGAGCTCTTTACCAGAGGGGATGAAATGGATGGCGTTCTTACCAAATTACAGGATGGAAGTTACCAGTGTGATGGAATAAAACAGATTTTTGCCTATGGAGGGTGTGGAAACTTCGGACAAAATCCAGGTCTGCCGGTTCAAGTGGTATATTATGACGAGGAGGCAGGCGGATTTAGAAACAGTGTCGTGACGAAGAATTATGGCTCCGTCAGACGATTGTTTGTGTCTTTTCCTGAGGATGGAAAGACCGGATATCTTTTGCTTACCTGCGAGCGGACGATGTGGCAGGAAGGTACCGTTTGTTATGTAACAAAGGATGGTGGAAGAAGCTGGGAGGAGATTGAGGAGAAAGTGGGGGGAGAGCTTATGACCCATTCCCTCACTATGGATATGCGGTTTATCACCAATGAAATAGGCTTTATCACAATAAGGGATTCCAAGGAGCCGTATGTACTTAGGACGGACGATGGAGGAATCAGCTGGAAAACGGCATCCTTTAGCGGGAAAAAAGAATATGCTTCCATTGCCTATGCCCCCTTTTTTGAGGAGGGAGTGCTGGTAATAGATGTGGGGGAAGAAGACTACAGTAAAAATGGTGGTATCAAGGCACGGTATGTTTCAGAGAATTTGGGGGCAAATTGGACATTTGAGAGGTTTGTATTGAAGCAATGAGTAGACTTCAAAATTTTTATTGACTCCTACGTTACGTAATAGTTTATACTTTTTTTACACGGGAGGAGGAAGGGAGAAGTTTGGAAGTAAATTTCCAAACTCTTTATTGGTGACAGTAACGTAAGCAACGCTTGCGATACACGACAATAGGCTTTGCCTATTGTATGCAGGAGGTGTAATGAGGACAGTAAAAGAGGTAAGCAAATTGACAGGAGTGAGTATACGCACCCTGCAATATTATGACAAAATCGGACTGCTGAAGCCAACGCAATACACGCAGTCCGGCTATCGGCTGTATGACGATACAGCCTTGGAGATGCTACAGCAGATATTACTGTTTCGGGAGCTTAAATTTCCTCTCAAAGAAATCAAAGAGATGATATCCAGACCGGGCTTTGACAGGGATAAGGCATTAGAGCAACAGATTGCTTTGCTCACCATGAAAAAGGAGCATCTGGAAAACTTGATTGATTTTGCCCGTGAAATACAATTGATAGGAGGAAAGACAATGGATTTTTCGGTATTTGACACCAGCAAAATGGACGAATATGCAAGGCAGGCAAAGGAGCAGTGGGGAAAAACGCCCGAATATAAAGAATTTGAGCAAAAGGCCCAAAACAGAAGCAAGGAAGAGGAGAGGCTTATCATGGAAAAATTCACGCAGCTGTTTCAGGAATTTGGAGAGCTGAAAGAAAATGGATTGGAAACTGCCCGTGTACAGGACCAGGTAAAAAAATTACAGGATTTTATTACACAGAATTATTATCAATGCTCCAATGAGATTCTCTCCGGGCTTGGACAGATGTATGGCAAAGGCGGAGAATTTACAGAGAACATTGACCGCATGGGCGGGACGGGAACCGCAGAATTTGTTGCTGGGGCAATCCGGATTTACTGCGGAAAATAATCATCTGCCGCAGCAAATATAAGGTTACCCCGCTTGAAGGGAATGACTTTAAGATTTAAGCATTTACCCTGATAATGCCGCAGCCAATCTTAGCACCGCTGTTACCTGATGGTTGTGTCATAAAATCATCAGGTAAAGCATGCAGGATGATACTGTGGCCGATGATTTCCTCTACGCGGAAGGCGTCTGTCAGAAAAGACTGCCAGGCGTAACCGCCGCAGTTGATAACAGGCGGCAGATCGCCGCGGTGACTTGGATGAGGCATATTGTCCGGATTATAGTGGTTTCCGGTGAAAGCAAATTCCTGGTTTTGATCTAAAGAGCAGTCACCATTTTCATGAATATGAAAGCCCATAAAACGGTTAGGATTTGTGGCATTGATAGGCGGCAGGCCATGAAACTGTGCATTGATAAAAACACCATATGGCATCTGGCAGAAAAAGACAATGCCATTTAAGTTGGGATAGGATTCATTTCCGTGGACAACGGCCTGGGCATCGGGAATAGCAGGATAAAGGGAATTGATAAAGGGCATAAGCGCTCCCCCTTGGTTGGTCAGCTTTGATTGCTTTCCTTGTTATTGCTATATATTATGCAAAAAAGTTGATTTCGACAGAGTAGAAAACAAAGAGCAAAACCCATAACAGAATGGCGGCAGGATATTATATTCTGTCGCTTTTCTGGCTTCTAATTAGGGCAATTTCTATTAAGATAATTTTAGAAAGTTATGCTATATTAAATTAGGGAAAGGGGTGTCATATATGAACAATAATGCAGTAGTAGAAAAAATAGTAGACTATATAGAGACACATATTAATGAGGATTTACCGCTTGGCAAAATAGCAAATGCATTAAATTATTCAAAATTCTATATAGCCAGGATTTTTGCTGAAGAAACAAAATGTACGGTTTATAAATATATACAGGGGCGTAGGTTGACTTTGGCTGCTCAAAAACTTGTGGAAACAGAGCAGCCCATTGTTGAAATTGCTTTCGAAGCACATTATGAATCACAGCAAGCTTTCACATTAGCTTTTAAACAGCTCTATGAATGTACGCCCAATATTTATCGAAAAAATGGTGTGTTCTATCCGAAACAATCGAAGATATGCATGATGAATTTGTTTACTGGATATTCATTTATGTATTATTTAGCAGGAGGTAAATTGGCAGCATGAGTACAATTCCGTATGTTATTGAACAGACAAGTCGAGGAGAACGAAGTTATGATATTTATTCAAGACTATTGTCCGACAGAATTGTTTTTTTAGGAGAAGAAGTAAGTGATATTTCAGCAAGTTTGATTATTGCACAAATGCTGTTTTTAGAATCACAAGACCCAGGAAAAGACATTCAGTTATATATAAATAGTCCGGGCGGTTCTGTTTCGGCGGGCTTTGCTATTTATGACACAATGCAATATGTCAAATGCGATGTTTCGACAATATGTATAGGTCTTGCTGCAAGTTTTGGAGCCTTTTTATTGGCAGGAGGTACAAAAGGAAAACGTCTTGCTTTGCCTAATGCAGAAATTATGATACATCAGCCTGCTATTCATGGAAATGGGATTCAAGGGCAGGCAACCGATATAAAAATTACATCTGACCACATACAAAAAAGCAAAAAGCGATTAAATACCATTTTATCAGAAAACACAGGTAAAAGTATTGATGAGATTGCTATTGCAACGGAACGTGATAATTATATGACAGCAATAGAAGCAATGGATTTCGGCTTGATTGATAAAATTATAGATAAGCGTTAATTTTCTATAAGATTTATTGACATCCATAGATAGAAAGAAAATGGGACTGGATTCCAAACGTCCACTGACAGAGGGGAATTAGAAGAGAAGTAACGAATTGAGGTAAGAAGTTCACGAAAAATTCAGTTTTCAAAAGATATTGTCCGATGTAAAATAAAAATAGTAAAAGAAGGTGATATTTTTGGATACAACGGAGCAGATACATCAAGAGGACTTAGAGCATTTGAAATCACTCCGATACATGGACGATGATTTTATGACCGTCTGCCTTGCAGATAATTTTGAGGGTTTGGAACTGATATTACAGATTGTTTTAGGAAAAAGGAACATAAAAATTAAATCAGTTCGAACGCAAGAACCGCTAAAGAACCTACAGGGGCATTCTGCCACCTTAGATGTTCATGCGGTTAATAGTGACAACAAGGAATTTGGCGTTGTTTTATGCTTTTTATGGAATAGAATTGTTTACAATGCGCATAATACGTATTATAATATAATTAAATTAACGGAAAGGAGAGATGCCATGGATGAATAAGGAGGTATTGGATGAGATTTAGAGAAATTGAAAGTATGATATTAGAAAATGGATGGTATCAAGTAAAGCAAAAAGGTTCACACCACCAATACAAACACCCGACTAAGCTTGGAAAAGTGACAATCCCAGAACATGGAGGGGATTTGAATCCTGATACAGTAAAATCAATTATGAAACAAGCGGGGCTTTAAGCCTCATTTGCTTAATTTATATAAATGGAGGTGAATATAATGAAATTAATTTATCCGGCTGTATTTAAGCCTTTTACAGATCAAAGCGGAGGATATGTGGTAGAATTTCCAGACTTACCCGGTTGTGTAACAGAGGGAAAAGACTTAGAACAGGCTATTGAAATGGGAATTGACGCAGCCAGTGGCTGGATATTAGGAGAACTTGAAGATGGGGAAAAAATTCCACATGCCTCCGACTATTCAGAAATAACTGCTGAAAATGGGTGTATGATAAATATGTTATTATTAGACATTGATGCCTATGAAGAAAAATATGGTGAAAAAGCTGTAAGAAAAAATCTTACTATTCCTGCATGGCTGAATACTTTTGCTGAAAAAAATAATATCAATTTCTCTAAACTTTTACAAGAAACCTTATTCTCAATGGCACAGGCAAAGGAAATATAGGGAGCTGCTTTTTATAGGGCAGCTTCTTTCTGTAGACCGTGCCATTACATGATGGGAATGTAACATTGAGACACCTACAGAAAGCGGCGGAACAGTATGCTCTAGGAAGTGAGGAATACCAGAAAAGCTACCAAGGGAACTATAACTACTATGATGATTTTATTGAGCTATTGAGCAAGCTGAACCCGCCCCTTGACAAACGGTTTATTGAAATCATGGACGAGCAGCCAGATGTAATCCCGTATGAGTTCTCGGAAATGTTTATTGACGGTTTTAAGCTGGGGCAAAGATAGCCCTGCAAACGGGAATTTAAGCTCTCACATAATTTGTAAGAAAATTCTCTATATCTACTATATGTTGGTTTAAAACTGCATTATATACATCAATACTGGTATATTGGTCAAAGGCGTACAATTTACGCACGATAAGTTCTTTTTTTAGACGAATAATTTGTTCCTTTGATTCAGGCGACTCTTTTACCTGCGTTACAATCTTATCGCAATATTCTTCAGCTGACTTTATTGTGTCTTTATCAAAAAACCACAAGTCTACATTCCAAAGTTCATTTTCTATAAATGCCTCAAATCCTTGAAACCAAACCGTTTTATTTTCGGAATTGATTTCTTCCTTCGCCTCATACCATATAGGATGAAATTTATCTATGACAAATTGTGATAAGCGATATAATTTGTCTAATGACATATTCTCGTTCTCAATATCAATATCCAAATCATTCCATGCCATCATATCCATGCGGTAACTTCCAATAATATGAGGTGTTCCGTATTTACTTAATTCCTCTAATAATCCACAGTCATATAAAATACAATTTGCTTGGTCTTCTATCGTCATAGCGCCACCTTCAAATCCCGATTTTTCAGTCTGTCAAACTGAAATTTACATTGCTGTTATTTTCTCAGAAAATCGCTAAATTCTTTCAATTCCTTTTTTGTATCTTCTGAAAGTCTATTATATTCTGTATCATGAATTGCACCCTCTAATGTATATAAATGTACGAGACAAACATTTGGATATTTCTGCTTTAGCCTAAGAAATGCGTCTTTTGCACCTACCTCAATTAGTTCCTCGGAAGATACAATGCCAACAGATATTAGCTTTTTCTCCATTTCTTTACCAATATTCATCATGGTTGTTAAATCTGACATATCTATCTCCAACTCTCCTTGCTCTGCTTATTTTTCTAAATCCCGGTTTTACACTTCCAAAAACGGGAATTTATTTTACCCTTGCCATATAGTATTCATCCAAATACTTTCCATCTACACAAACCGATTTTCGTTTAATGCCCTCTATCTCGAATCCGCTATTTGTGTACAGGTGTTTTGCAGCTTCATTCTCACAAATTACAGTTAACTCTAAGCGGACAACTTTATTTTCTTCAGCCCAAACATTCAATCTTTTAAAAAATTCTGTTCCAATTCCTTTGCCACGATAATCCGTTAAGATACCAACAACGATATATGCAGAATGAGCGATACGATTCAATCTGCCTTTTTGTGCTGATATGTATCCTATAAGCTTATTATCTGTTTCGGCAACGAGAAGAAAGTCTCCGCCTTCCACAGAATCTCGTATGAAAGACTCAATTCTAGGAAGATTCTTTGTCCTTTCGCCCGGTTCGTATAGCATATACTTTGTTTCATAATCCAATTGGTTCATCAAACTCCAAAATTGTTCTGCTTCATTCACGGATAGTTTTCTATACTCCATTTTCATATCCTCGCAAATTACGATTGTGATTTGATGATTTTTAAGGGAATTATTAGCTGTTATAGTTTATGATCAAAATCCTTGCTAACTCTTGAAAACACTAAGTTTATCGCAGATGAGCTTTCCCTTATTGTTCCTCTTATATTATATCTTCCCACAGGGCATTACGAACCCTGATAAGGGAAAAATAAGGGAAACAAAATCACATAAAATATTATAACACAAAATATACGGCAATTGGTACACTGATTGAAATGCTTTCAAAAAATCTACAAAAAGGGGACAGTATGCAGGCTGCTTTTTACGGATAGACTGCGACAAAGCAGGCCTTATAAAGAGAGGTTTATTTTGTGCCTCTCTTTTTTGCTGAATTATATTTTTTACATTCCGATTCTAATTTTGGAAAATTCAGACAACGGTTTCTGCCCGCAAATGGCTCGTTAGATATGTATTTTTTATACAATACATTGGCTTTATTGCAAATCATTTCACTATTTGCCTGACACCATTTTAACTCTTGGAAAATCCATAGAGTTTTTCATATTTTTATGCTTTTCTTTCGGCGATGGAAACGGTGTGCAGTATTTATGACTCTCGCAAACAATAACAATTTCTATGAAAACTCTGTTAACCCTTCCAGTCTGTGGCGAAACAGAAAGCACTTTATCATCTATAGTGTGTAGATTTCGGATATATTTCATATCCACCTTGTATAATTTAAAATCCGTCTGCATATATCTCCTCGTGAAAATAGCATCGCCAGACAGCAAATCAATTGTAATAGAATCGAATATTTCAACCTGCAAGCGAAAATATTCGCCATTTTAAGTGAATGCAAAATTCCTGGTTTTTGATATAATTATAAAAACAAGAGAAAACCTATAAGACATCTCTTAATTTAGGAGGTTTTAGAGATGAATAAAATATTACTGCGTATTGCAGACTTGCGTAAAAAAGCAAAAGTAACACAGCAGGAACTGGCAGACAGCATAGGTGTATCATTTCAAACAATCAGCAAGTGGGAAAACGGAGTCAATCTGCCGGATATAACCATTCTTCCATTACTGGCAGATTATTTTAAAGTATCAACAGATCAGTTATTAGGTTTAAAACCGCTTGACGGTGAGATATATATTCCTGAAAAAACAGCAACAAAAGAGTTTTGGAACCAAAAGCAGGAATACCTTTTAAGGACACGAAAAAGTTATTGGAACGATGACTATACGCGCTTTCTTATTTCACAGGTCTGGAAGATTGATAAACCAATTTCTGTATTGGACTGCGGCTGCGGATATGGATTTTTAGGATTGTTGCTGCTTCCTTATCTGCCTGAGGGAAGCTCTTATACAGGAATTGATTTCGCAGTAGATTTGATCAAAAAGGGAAAAGCTCTTTTTGAAAGTCAAAAATTGGAGGCGGATTTTCTCTGTGAAAATGTTTTTAATTATTCAGTCGAAAACCAGTATGACTTTGTAGTATGTCAGGCTGTTCTTAGGCATTTGGATAATCCGTCAGCCTTTATACAGAAGATGATTCAGTTTGCAAAACCAGATGGATATGTTGTATGCATAGATGCAAACAGAGAATTTGAGTGCTGTGGGCTTTATATTGACGGCATGGATTATCAGGAGCTATGCAGGCATGAAGGATTGGAGAAAAAGTGGCAGACTGAACTTGCAATGCAGGGGCGTGATTATGCGGTTGCCATCAAAACTGCACATATGATGCAAAAGCTGGGACTCGCCGATGTTGATGTAAGAATGAACGATAAGGTAGAGTTTATTACTACGCAATATGCAGATTATGAGGAAACAAAAAATGATTTTATCGCATATAACGATTGGACCTCTGGCATTCGTGATGAGCAAAAGGAAAGGCTGATTCTCCATTTATTAACCCATGGTTTATCCCGCAAAGAAGCCGAAGATTATTGCAGTCGAAATATTGAAATTGCGGATTTCTTTGCAGATAACCCGACTGCCGGATATACGTTTGTGAAAGGAAACATGATTTCTTATGGAAAGAAGATTGGAAAAAAGACCGGGAAAAAAGCAAATACTCTTGCTTGATATGTATGGTGTAATCATAAAGGAAAGTAAAGGATATTTTATTCCATACACATTTGAGCATTTTGACAAAAAGGAACATGACAGACTTACAAGAGTATTCCGTGAAGAATGTTTATTTACAAAAGCTGGAAACGATTATGACATACTTGTTGGTGAAGAGTTCAGTTGCCTTGAATTTCACATGGACAGGGACACGATCAGCTGGATTCTGAAAATTGAATACAGGAGGTCGATAATGGAGAAATTGCTGAAATACACACATGAGAACGGCATTGACTATGTTCTTGTCGGGGATTACTATATCCCCATGCTGACGCTGCCGGAGAAAAACCGCCACATGCAGGAGCAGGGAAAGAGATTTTTACCAGCGGTGCAGAAGATGAAGTATATAAAATATCTGCGGGCATACCGCGGATGATAAACCGTGTATGTGAAAAGGCTCTGATGTATGCGTGCCAGCAGCAGAAGCGGCTTTTGGACGGGCACATGGTGCGTTTTGTGGCGGACCATGAGATGCTGGGAGGTGTGGGATGATGACATGGCCGGAAGGGAGCATGGAGTTTGTATGCACCGTGCCGGCGGAAGAAGGAAAAAGGGAAGAAAGATGGCTTGGGGAAGTGAAAGTCAGAAGTTACGGCCCTTGCATGGCGGAGCTTATTATTTATGGGAGGGACAGCTGTATCAATGCAGTGTTCGGGAAATATATGAGCGGCCAGTATATCTGTATGCCGGACATTGATACAGGATGCCCCTTAAGCAGACTGTCCGATTTATTCTGGAACAAAGAGAGGCTGTCAGCGAATATGAATGAAACAGATGCAGTAACCGTTGCCCACGCCCTGCGGGCATTATCCGGGTATACAGGGAGGGACTGGCTGTAGGGAAGCATGGCAACTATAGGCAAAACAGACGTTTGACGAAGTGTGCGTGGAATGGGGACAATTTCATAAGGGAACAGGAAAAACAGGCCGTCCGGAATGATCTGGGCGGCCTTCCTGCGTGAATTGGGCATAATTCAGGCGCAATTCCGTAGGTGGATATGATCTGCCCTGTCTGGAATTGTCAGACAGTTTCCGACAGCTGCATGGAAAATGCTGTCCTGGGGACTGGCAAAAAGATGGGACTGAACAATTGTATATGCAATTGAAAGCATGACAGGAAAATGAGCAGATTTGCGACAGCGGATAAGATTGAATCTGTGACAGCTCATGAAGTTATTAACATCAATAAATGGAAAGGGTCATCAGTCGAGATCAAATTTCAAAAAATGTATTACTCTATGGGATATGCTTATGTACTCATTATCTGCCAAGCAAAAAATCACAAGTCTATCGGAAAATCAGACGAATGATACAGAGGAAAATTAAAATAAAATATATGGCCCTTCTCTTTATATGGAGAAGGGTTGTTTTTATAAAACAGTTTATGTCTTCAATATAGTTATATCCTTTATTATTTAAGATACAGTTTTTAGCTATGTTTTTCAACATATCGAAAAGAGAATAGCTTTTTTATTCGGAAAAATATTTCTCACAAAAATCCTTTGCATTCATGATTTGAATGTTTCCAAACTGCTCTATTACGAGTAGATCTTTATCTCCGCTGACAATATATAAAGCGTGAGAATCTTTTGCACATTCCAGAAATTTGTTATCGTCAGGATCACGGCATATTTCAACATGAGTAACAGGTTCGATAATTTCCATAGCTTTAATTAGCGGGCTTAAAATTGTTCTATTAATATGCCCTTGTTTTCTGTCAATCATCTCCTGCACGATTTCCTCATATTCGTTAATAATTTCTGTCGTAGCGCAGGCTGTTATCTTCTGATCAACAACAGCACGAAGAATTTCTCTTGGGAATCCGCCAAAAAACACACCAGAAATCAAAACATTTGTATCTATCACAATTCTCATACTCGTTTCTTCTTTCTAACCGATTTGACTATATCATTAACATCGTTTTCATTATATCCAACAGACTTTGCCCATTTTTGCGCTTCGTCCAGTGACGCTTCAAATTCTTCGGCAGAAGGAAGTTTTAAAGTTTTGAGCATGATAACATCTCCGGAAGTATATGCCACCAGTTTATCACCCGTATCAATCGACAGAAGTTTTCGGATGCTAACTGGCAGAGATATTTGGCCTTTGGAAGAAACAGTTAATATTTGTGTACTCATTTACATATGCTCCTTTCTTGTAAGAATTTCTTACTTATATTATGCCACAACGTCAAAGTATATGCAAGAAAAATTGAATTCACCACTTGACAATACGGCAAAGAGCTTATGACACTGGACGAGGTAAGAAAACTGGATAATAAAAAGAGTATCGTCCTGATCCGGGGCTGTGACCCGGTCATAGATTTTAAGTTTAACACCTGTAAGCATCCCATGGGAAAAGGAATATGACAGAAGGATTTCCGTGGAACGCTCCAACAAGCTCCTTTTCCTACACGATATTCAGTTGTCAAGTTTTAGGAGGCATCTCATTCATTGAGATTCCGAGAAGTTATAAATGGTATCTTTATTGTAATGTAGATGAAATGTTTTATCCGCATCTTTTCAAATAGAAATCCCCAGTATATAATGAAGATGTGAAAAGATGCGGATAAAAAATTCGGAGGAAGCATCGCAATGGATAATAAAAGTATTAAAAAATTAGAAGCAGACTTGTGGGAGTCTGCTGATTTGCTTAGGGCGGGCTCAAAGTTGACCTCCAATCAGTATTGCATGCCGGTACTTGGCTTACTTTTCTTAAGGTATGCGTATAGCAGATTTAAAATGGTAGAAGAAGAAATATTAAAAAATAGGCCCATGAGGAATGGACGTAAGATGCCGGTAGAGGCAAGAGATTTTGTTGCTAAGAGTGCCTTGTATCTTCCGGAAATGGCCCAATACAGTTGGCTTGTAAATTTGCCGGAGAATGTGGCTTCACTTGTGCTTACGAATGTGGCAGGCCAAACTATGGGAAGTCTTGGGGAGATAGTAAATAACGCTATGGAGCTTGTGGAGCAGCAAAGTGAGCAGCTTACCGGAGTACTGCCAAAGAGTTATACAGATTTTTCAGATGATTTGCTTGGCGAACTTTTGAGAATATTCAATAACAACGGCCTTGATGAAGTTGGGGGTGATGTTATTGGCCGTATCTATGAATATTTCCTGAATAAATTTGCTAAAAATATTGCTTCTGATGATGGGGTGTTCTTTACCCCTAAATCACTGGTAAAGATGATTGTAAATATTTTAGAGCCTGCAGGCGGTGTGCTATTAGATCCTGCTTGCGGTTCAGGCGGTATGTTTGTACAGACAGGCGATTTTGTAAATGAGGCAGGATTACAGGCAAACAGCAGAATGACTTTTTATGGACAGGAAAAGGTTGCGTATAATGCGCAGCTTTGTCTTATGAATATGGCTGTACATGGATTGACCGGAGTAATCGAATCAGGAGATCAGGCAAACAGTTTTTATTATGACGCGCATAATTTGGAGGGGTGTTGTAATTATGTTATGGCGAATCCACCCTTCAATGTAGATAAAGTAAAGGCGGAGTCAGTAGCTAATGCGGGCAGGCTTCCTTTTGGAATGCCGAAGGAGAATAAGAGTAAAGAAATCGGAAATGCAAATTATCTTTGGATTTCTTATTTTTATGCTTATCTGAATGAAACAGGCAGAGCAGGATTTGTTATGGCTTCTTCCGCAACAGATAGTCAGGGAGGCGATAAGGACATTAGAGAAAAGCTTGTCAAGACCGGTCATGTGGATGTTATGGTAAGCGTAGGAAACAATTTCTTTTACACAAAGAGTTTGCCTTGTTCTTTATGGTTTTTTGATAAGGGGAAGGCAGATGAGTTAAAAAATAAAGTCCTTTTTATAGATGCAAGAAATTATTACACGGTGGTAGACCGCACACTGAATGAGTGGAGCGAATGGCAGCTTAAAAATATAAATGCTATTGTTTGGCTTTACAGGGGTGAGACAGATAAGTACAAGGCATTACTTGAAGAATATAAGACTGTGCTGAAAGAAATGATTATAGAGGCGGGTGAGGAGCCTCTTAATGCTGTAATGGATAATGTATTCATAGATGGATTTGAAATAGCCAATACGCATCTAAAAAAACTCAGAGAGGGAGCAAAGAAGGTTGCGGAATCCTGTGATAAGAAAGAAAAGAAACAGTTGCAGGCTTTGTGGGACGAAAAAATTTTATCTGTAGAAGAAATCGTAGAAGTGGTAAAGGAAGCGAGGTGGCTTTACAGCAAGTTTGGTGAGAGTGAGTATAAGGATATTCTTGGACTTTGTAAAATTGCAGATATTGAAACAATTGAAAGTAAAGGATGGTCGCTTACTCCAGGAGTCTATGTAGGGGTGGCGCCTGCAGAGGATGATGGGGTTGACTTTGCAGAAAGAATGGTTGAGATACATAAGGAACTTTTAGATTTACAGGCGGAAAGTAATAAATTGATGGATGTCATCTCGCGGAATATGAAGGAGATGGGGTATGAGCTGGGGAAAATATAAATTAGCTGATGTTTGTAATTCAATTGCAGATGGAGATCATCAGCCGCCTCCAAAGGCAGATAGCGGAATCCCTTTTGTAACAATTTCCAATATTACAAATAATAATAAATTTGATTTAACAGATACAATGTTTGTTCCGCAAGAGTATTATGATGGATTAGATGATAAGAAAAAAGCTCGCATAGGAGATATTCTCTATTCTGTAGTTGGATCATTTGGAATTCCTGTATTTATGAATGAGGAACAGAAATTCGTATTTCAACGCCATATTGCGATTTTACGACCTGACAGGGAAAAGATAGTTCCAGAATTCCTATTTTATACAATGTTAAATAGAGACTTTTATATGAAAGCAGATGCCGTTGCTTTGGGAGCGGCACAAAGGACTATTAGTCTCACAGCGCTAAGAGGCATAGAAATTGAAATTCCGCCCTATAAAATGCAAGAAAAAATTGTAAATATTTTAAAACCATTTGATGACATCATTGAAAATAACCAAAAACAACTTAAACTCTTAGAAGAAGCAGCACAACGCCTTTATAAGGAATGGTTTGTAGATTTGAGGTTTCCTGGATATGAGAAATATGATATTGTTGACGGAGTACCAGAAGGGTGGAAAAAAGAAAAATTAGTTGACCTTTGTGATGTTCAATATGGATATGCTTTTGATGGGACTTTATTTAATAATAAGGGAAATGGAACTCCGATAATTAGAATTAGAAATATTCCACCTGGAATTACAGGTGATTATACACCAGAAAATGCAGATGACCAGTATAGAGTTCAGAACGGTGAAATTATTGTCGGTATGGATGGTGAATTTCATATCAATTCTTGGTGTGGAGAAACCTCATATTTAGTGCAACGGACATGCTGCATTAGACCGTATGATAAAGCTATCCATGGATGGTTATTGTGGGCAATTCGGGATCCTATTAAATATTTTGAAAAAACGGTTGTTGGTGCAACCGTATCGCATTTAGGAAAAAAACATATTGATACAATTGAATTACTGAGAGCACCCAATAAAATGTATGAGCCGTTTGATGTGTATTTTAAAAAGAGGCAATTATTGCTTAATCAAAATCGTAAATTAATTGAAATGCGAGATAGATTATTACCGAAACTTATGGGTGGAGAAATAGTGGTGTAATATGTTATTTGGAAATCTGTAGTAAAATTATGATGGGATTTTTGCACATATTGTTCTAAGGGGTAGAAGCATAAAGCTGTATTAAATGATAATTACTTTTTAAGGGTTTTCTTAAAAGAGATATTATCTCGTATGAAAAATTATAGGAGAAAGGTATATGAGCTACGATTACTCAGAAAATATATTAGTTCAAGAAAGTGCCGGCAACTTTCTAAAAGAAGAACTTGGATGGAGAGTTGAGCTTGCATATAATGCAGAAATTCTTGGTGATAACGGTTCTTTTGGAAGAAAATCCTACAAGGATATTCTTTTAATACGTTATTTTAAAGATGCCCTTAAGAAACTTAATCCATGGATAACACCAGAACTTGTGGAGGATGCGCTAAAGACTTTTGAACAGCATCTTTCCACTTCTTCTTTGATGCAGATAAACGAGGAAAAGTATGGCTATATCCGTGATGGTATTCCTGTAAAAGTAAAAAAATCAAACGGACAAGTAGAGGAAAAGAGAGTAGTTGTTATAGACTTTGTAAATCCTGATCATAATGATTTTCTTGCTATTAAAGAGCTAAAAATACATGGTGACTTATACCACAGGCGTACAGATATTGTGGGATTTGTAAATGGTATTCCGCTTTTATTTATAGAATTGAAAAAGAATACAGTAGATGTACAGGACGCATATACAAATAATTATACAGATTATTTGGATACCATTCCCCATCTGTTTTATTATAATGCATTTTTGATGTTATCAAACGGTATTGAGTCAAAAGTAGGTACGCTTGGAAGTAAGTATGAGTTTTTTCATGAATGGAAAAGACTTAATGAACAGGAGACAGGCAGCGTTGCGCTGGAAACAATGCTTCGGGGTATTTGTAATAAGTTTAATTTTTTGGACTTATTAGAAAATTTTATTTTGTATGACCACTCCGGAGGAACTACTGTCAAAATACTTGCAAGAAATCATCAGTATCTTGGAGTGAATGAAGCGGTGAAGGCTTATGAGGCCCGTAAACTTAACAATGGAAAGCTTGGTGTGTTTTGGCATACACAGGGTTCCGGCAAAAGCTATTCGATGGTATTTTTTTCTCAGAAAATCCGTAGAAAATTTGCAGGATCGCCTACCATTGTTGTACTTACTGATCGGGACGAACTTAATACGCAGATTAGCGATACCTTTGAAAACTGTGGTTTGTTGGGAAAGACAAAGGCCTCAAAGTTCATAGCTACAAGTGGTGACGACCTGATAAAGAAATTGACAGGCAACCCAAGCTTTATATTTACTCTTATTCAAAAATTTAATAAGAAAGTAGAAAAACCCATTATCACCGACCATGATATCATTATCATTTCGGACGAAGCACATAGAAGTCAATACGGCATATTTGCAGATAATATGATGGACTTGATTCCGACAGCTGCCAGAATTGGTTTTACCGGAACCCCGCTTTTATTGAACGATAATATTACGGAACGTACCTTTGGTGGTTATATCTCTATTTATGATTTTAAGCGCGCAGTGGAAGATAAGGCTACTGTGCCGCTTTACTACGAGAATAGAGGTGAGAAGATACTTGATATACAGAACCCCGATATTACAGATAAAATCCTTGATGCGATTGAGGCGGCAGACCTTGATGCAGAAAAGGTCGAGAAATTAGAGCATGAGTTTGAAAAAGAAATTCATCTTTTGACAGCAGAGCCAAGGCTTCGTTCGGTTGCCAGAGATTTTGTATCACATTACTCTGACCTATGGGCAAGCGGCAAGGCAATGTTTGTTTGCTTGAATAAGGTTACTTGTGTCCGCATGTACAATATGGTGCAGGAGTATTGGCATGAAGAAATTGAATTATTAAGGAATAAGAGAAAAAATGCCTCACAACAGGAAGTGCAGGAGCTTGAACGCAAGATAAAGTGGATGACGGATACGGAGATGGCTGTAGTAATATCACAGGAGCAGAACGAAATCCAAACCTTTAGGAAGTGGAGTCTGGATATCAAACCACACCGTGAAAAGATGGAAAAGCGTGAGCTTGATAAAGAATTTAAGGATAAGGACAATCATTTGAGAGTCGTTTTTGTCTGTGCGATGTGGCTTACAGGATTTGATGTAAAGTGTTTGTCATGCTTATACCTGGATAAACCTTTAAAAGCGCATACCCTGATGCAGACTATCGCAAGGGCAAACCGTGTAGCCGAGGGAAAAGATAACGGACTTATTATTGACTATATTGGTATCGTAAAAGCACTTCGCAAGGCACTTGCCGATTATACAGTAAATGCTGGCGGAAAAAGTGTAGATCCAACAGATGATAAAGAAAAATTGATAGAGAGAATCCTGAAAATTATAGCTGATGCAGATGAATTTTTGCGTGGTAAAGGCTTTATATTAAGTGAACTTGTGGCTGCAAAGGGATTTGCTAAACTTGCCCTGCTGCAGGAAGCGGCAAATGTCGTAACTGACAGTAGAGAGAGTAAAAAGCAATTTATGACTTATGGTAGCGAGCTTAATCGTATGATGAGATATCTTGACAGACATAATATTTCAGAGGGAGACAGGCAAAAGAAAGATGCTGTTATTGCAATATTTAATGAGTTAAAGAAAAAGAAGAAATATTTGAATACAGTTGATTTGATGGTACAGATTAATGGTATATTAAATGAATACATTTTGATAGAGAAGACAAACGAAAATCGGAGTATAGCAAAGCGCTTTGACATCAGCAAGATTGATTTTGATTTACTTCGCAGGGAGTTTGCTAAGGTTAAAAAGAAGAACCTTATGCTCATGGAGCTGGATGAACTGATTCAGACCCGTTTACATAAAATGCTCAAGGACAATCCCAGGCGTGTAGATTATTATGAGCGCTATCAGAAGATTATCGAAGAATATAATAAGGAGCAGGACAGGGCCAATATTGAAAGGATATTCATGGAACTTATGGATTTGGCCAATTCCATGAACCAGGAAGAACAAAGATACGTTCGTGAAGGCTTCACAAGCGATGAAGAATTATCATTATACGATATGCTATTTGATGAAGATCTTTCTAAGGAAGAAATCAAGAAGATTAAAAAAATTGCAGTAGACTTACTGGATAAGATTAAGAACAAAATTGCAGAGCTTGACCATTGGACAGATAAGCAAGAAACAAAAGCGGAGATAGATACGCTCATTGGCAAGATTTTGTGGGAGAAACTGCCGGAATGCTATTCGGATAATGCAATATTTACATATAGACAGAAGATTTTTGAATATGTCTATGTGAGATATAAGGAAGTGGCATAAACATAATAAATATGGAGAAAGTTCGATTATTGTAGGAACAGATATTGTACGATTACAGGTGGCTCATTGGCAGCAGAGTGTTAGAATTTAAATCATAAAAAGAGGAGAAAAATTTGGTAAAAGGAACGAAATTCATACAGCTTAATACAGAAAAAGCCTTTAAAAGAAGAATCCGTAAAGAGATGTTCTACCGCTTTTTTTGCCGTATTCCGGTTTTACTTTTAGGTGGAATAACATGGTTTCATCTCTACTCTTTATGTCAGTATGGAAGAATAAAAAAGAATGTACCAGTGCTGCTTGTATGCACCGTCGTTTTCTTCATACTATTTTTAAGGTTTCTTTTCTCCTGCAGCAAATATCAGAAAAACAGCCTGCCCTTTACCTATCAGAGGTTTTTCGTAAAAGATGGAGAATTGACCGTGCAGATTAACGATTACTGCAAAGAGATTCCCTTTTCCGACCTTGTGTATTATCGCTGGAATAAGAAAGGATGCTGCCTTGCTGATAAAGAAGGGCACTTTTTTAACATAGAACTGGATCATGAGGCAAAGGATTTGCAGGGTGAGTCTTTGCAAGGAGACGAGGGGCGGGAGTTTTTGAAACTAAAGCTGTCAGCAGTTGGCATCAGGAAGAAATGCCTTTTGAAAACGCCAATTCTTTTAGGATGGATATGCATTAGTTTTATTGGAATGGCGCTTGTGGTAAGAAGTGCTGTGCCCTACAATGGAAAGCTGTCGTGGTTTTTGCAGGAGATGAAAAATACGAAACGGACAGAACTGGTGCACGATAATCTTTATGAAGACAAGCTGTCCGGAATTTTAGAGGACATTGAAAAGAAGGTGGCGTTACCCGAAAAGCTTTGCATTGCCACCAGCTTTTCACTTCATTTCAGCTCGGATGGGACAATCATAAGCTTTGACACTATGCTGAAAGGGTTTGATGAGAATGACAATTATGTGGACAGCTATTTGATTTCCTATGACAGGAAGAAATCAAGTGAAATACGCATTGACCTGCACGGTATTACCAATGGGGTTTATGAGGAGGAAAAGGATTTTACCATGTTGGTAGAAGGGATGGAGGCTGTGCCGGTAAAGGAGACCGCAGGGAGATGGCGGGAGGAGGAGTATGGTATCCTGTATTATGGATGGAGAGAATTTTCCGCTTATGAGGAAAATGTGATTTATCTAAGTGAGGAAAAAGAAATTTTGGAGCCGTCAGATATGCTCTGGGGAGGGACGAAGCTTAGCGGTTACAGTATTTCTGTTTATTGTCCGGGAAAAGAGGAAATTACCCCTTACAGATATTTGTTCTTACCACAGGAGGAGTTTGACAGGGTTAAAAACTTTACCGATTTTCGTTATTTTATATGGGATTAGCGCTGCTGTTAATAGTGCCACAGAAGGTTTGAAATCTGATTTACAAATGAGGCCAATAGTGATAAAATAAAAACAAATGTTCGAAAGAGGACTAAAGGATGGAACAATTATCACTTTTCACACAGGAAGTAAATATGAGTACACCTCTCGCCAGCAGGCTCCGACCGCAGACACTTGATGACTATATCGGTCAGGAGCATTTGGTAGGAAAAGGAAAGGTGCTGCAGAACCTTTTGGATAAGGATATGCTTTGCTCCATGATATTCTGGGGGCCTCCAGGGGTGGGAAAGACTACATTAGCGCGGATTATTGCCAAAAAGACACAAGCGTCATTTATTGATTTCAGCGCTGTCACAAGTGGCATTAAGGAAATAAAGGATGTCATGAAGCAGGCGGAATTTGACCGGATGATGGGAAAAAGGACGATTGTGTTCGTGGACGAGATCCATCGTTTTAATAAAGCGCAGCAGGATGCCTTTCTCCCCTATGTGGAAAAGGGAAGTATCATTTTAATCGGGGCCACCACGGAGAATCCTTCCTTTGAAATTAATTCCGCTCTTTTGTCAAGGTGCAAGGTGTTTGTGCTGAAGGCCTTATCCAGTCAGGATATGCAAAAGCTGTTACACCATGCGCTTACGGACAAACGGGGACTTGGTAATTATACAATTTATATAGAAGAAAGACTGTTAAATGCCATTGCAGTTTTTGCGAATGGGGATGCTAGAACGGCGTTAAATACGCTGGATATGGCAGTGTTAAATGGCAAAATAGAAGCGGATGGTTCCATAACTGTGCAGGAGGAAATTTTGGAGCAGTGCACCGGAAAGAAGATGCTGCTGTATGACAGAAATGGAGAAGAACACTACAATCTGATATCTGCATTACATAAGTCAATGCGAAACAGTGATCCGGATGCGGCAATTTACTGGTTGGCGCGGATGCTGGAAGCTGGGGAAGACCCCCTTTATGTAGCAAGGAGGCTGGTGCGGTTTGCCAGTGAGGACGTAGGAATGGCGGATTCCCAGGCCTTGCAGGTGGCGGTTGCCGCTTATCAGGCATGCCACTTTAACGGAATGCCGGAATGCAATGTGAATTTGAGCCATGCAGTGGTTTATTTATGTATGGCGCCCAAATCCAATGCCCTTTACACAGGCTATGAAAAGGCGAGAGCAGACGCGGAAAAGATGTTGACCGAACCGGTACCGTTGCAAATCAGAAATGGTGTGACCAGCCTGATGCAGGAGCTGCATTATGGTGAGGGATACCAGTATGCCCATAATACAAAAGAAAAGCTTACGGATATGAAATGCCTTCCGGAGTCTTTGGAGGACAGGGAATATTATGTGCCCACTGACCAGGGAGCGGAGAGAGCTGTGAAGGAACGTTTAGAACGGATTAAAACATTTAAAAAATCTTTTAAAATATAGAAAGTAATACGCAATTCCATATAATGGAACAAACATTCGAAAAAACTATTGCTTACTGTGATGAATCGTGATATGATATTGCAAACACGTGTTCGAAAACGCACTGCGAATCGATTTGTATTATGGGAGCGGAGTCATGGAGAATGGTCTTACTGTCAGAAAAAAGGAAGAAATGTCCATTATGGAGAAGTTGAGGATATTGTCAGATGCCGCCAAGTACGATGTCTCCTGTTCCTCCAGCGGCGTAGGCCGAAGGGGAGATGGGACAGGCATTGGAAACACATTGGCAGCTGGCATTTGCCACAGCTTTGGAGCAGACGGACGGTGCATTTCCCTTCTGAAAATTCTGTTTACCAATGAGTGTATCTATGATTGTAAATATTGTATCAACCGAAAATCCAATGATGTGCCAAGAGCGTCTTTTACACCGGATGAGATCTGCGAGCTGACCATCCAGTTTTACAGGCGCAACTATATTGAAGGGCTTTTTTTGAGCTCCGGGATTCTTTATAGTCCCACATATACTATGGAATTAATTTATGAGGCGGTGTATAAGCTGCGAACATTACATCGCTTTCAGGGATATATACATGTGAAAGCGATACCTGGCGCAGATCCGGAACTGGTTAGACAGATGGGGCTTTTAGCGGACCGGATGAGTGTCAACTTAGAGCTTCCCACGGCGGAGGGGCTTAAGCAGTTAGCGCCTAATAAACACCGTAGGAATATATTGTGGCCTATGCGCCAGATTCAGCAGGGAATTACCCAAAATAAAAATGAAATTATGGTTTATAAGCATGCGCCATCCTTTGTGCCTGCGGGGCAGTCCACACAGATGATTGTAGGCGCCACTCCCGAGAGCGATTACCAGATTATGACGGTAGCAGAGAACCTTTATAAGAAGTTTGACCTAAAAAGAGTTTATTACTCTGCTTTTGTCAGTGTAAATGTGGATAAGTCTCTGCCGGCGCTGCCGGAGGGGCCGCCATTATTGCGGGAACATAGATTGTACCAGGCGGATTGGCTGCTGCGCTTTTATGGCTTTGAGGCGGGGGAGCTTTTGAGCGAGAAAAAGCCTAATTTCAATGTGTTATTAGACCCGAAAGCTGACTGGGCGTTGCGACATTTGGAACAATTTCCTGTTGAGATTAACAGAGCAGATTACCGAATTATTTTGCGGGTACCAGGAATTGGCGTTAAAAGCGCCCAGCGTATTGTAAGAGCAAGGCGCAATGGAAATCTTGGCTTTGATGATCTTAAGAAGATTGGCGTGGTATTAAAGAGGGCACTGTATTTTATTACCTGCAATGGCAGGATGATGTACCCAACAAAGCTGGAAGAAAACTACATTGCCCGAAATCTGATTGACAGAAAAGAAAAACTGCCCTTTGACAGAGATGGTATGACTTACAGGCAGCTGTCTTTGTTTGATGATGCCGCATGTCAATGGTAATATGGTGGAGGATTGCTGTGGAAGAATATTATTTGAGCTGCGAGGATTCTCTGGAAGGAGTTTTTACAGGGATATATGACGCATATCTTAAGAAAAAACCCCATGAGCAGATACACATTTGCGTTGGAGAGGAAGAAAATTACAGGCTTTTTGCTGTCTATGAAACCTGCTTGCCGGATGCAAAAAAGACAGCCAGCGTGGCAAGAACAATCGTAAGGGAATTTGGGCAGGAGGCATATCTGTCTATCTGCCGGGCCCTTGCATCCAGGGAGATGGATAAGGGAGAGGCAGTGTATAAGGCAGTGGTGGCAGGGTTTGCCATGAAAAACAAAAAAGAGCTGATGGGAAACCTGTCAAACCCATATATCCACAGAGTTTTTGAGATGGCGCGGTTTACAGCCAATGAAGCTCATTATCATGTGGAATTTTTGCGGTTTAAGGAGCTGGAAAATGGGATTTTGTATGCAGTGATTGGACCGAAGAATAATGTGCTTACCTTTATTGTACCGCATTTTGCAGACAGGCTTCCCCTTGAGAATTTCGTGATCCATGACGAAAAAAGGGATATCTATGCGGTGCATCCGGCTAAGAAGGATTGGTATTTGGTGTGTGGCGATGAGGAAACAGGGCGGCCGGAGCGGCGCTGCTCTGATGGTGAGAGAAAGTATAGCGAACTGTTTAGCTGCTTTTTTCATACTATAGCAATAAAGGAACGCGAAAGCTATGGGCTGCAGCGCAATATGCTGCCCATTAGATACCGTGAGTATATGACAGAATTTCAGGAAAATGAAAAGTATAAAAAATAGAAATTTTGGTGATAATGGATATGAATAGTAGATTATTTTAGAAGATGTGCATATCAGGAGTGCCGTTTTGCCTGTTAAAATTGTTTTGTGAAGCTTTGCAGATGTGAGGTGTAAGGCAAAATAGCATAAAAGGGCGTAATATGGTTTATACAAATTGCCAAAAGCATGCGGTGTGCCCGGAGATTGTATTAAAAAAAATACTTTACAAATTTGGAATTGGGTGGTAATCTTTCTTCAAACAAGAAAACGTTTTCCGCCATGCATTGACAAGAAGGAGGGTGATAATTATGATGCAGAGAAAGATCAAATTAGAATTGGATGATGTGAAGGATTTTGTGATTACAGCTTCAAGATGTGATTTTGATATCGATGTCTCTTACAACAGATTCACGGTAGATGCCAAGTCAATTGTCGGTGTGTTAGGATTGGATTTAAATAGGATTTTGACTGTGGCTTATAATGGATATAATCCGGAATTTGAAAAGATGATGAATCGTCTGGCTTTTGCATACTAGGTGCGGACCTGAAAGGCTTAGGAAGGACCTTGCTTAAGCATTCATGTATGAGTTGTTGGCGCAAAGTAATCTATAGAAGCATTTGATTGACTCTCCTGAGAAGATAGCGTACTATCTTTTTAGGAGATTTTTTTCATGATTGGCAATTATTCCCGCAGGCAACGAGCCAAGTAGACGTGCTTATAGAGATGCGAAGCATCTCATAGATATTTGGTGACTGCCGCCATATAAGAAGGATACAGGGTTTAAATGGAGATACATATATCAGTAAGGAATCTGGTGGAGTTTATTCTGCGTTCCGGAAATATAGATAACAGAAGAACGACAGCTCCTGAAAATGCCATGCAGGAGGGCGGAAGAATCCACCGCCTGATTCAGCGCACTATGGGGGCGGATTATCATGCGGAAGTTTTTTTGCGCCACATTGAAAAGACGCCGGATTATGATATACATATTGAGGGGAGGGCGGATGGTATTATCATAAGCCAGGGAGGCGACATAGCCTATCCGCCTCCACTGCCCGGCAGTGAGGGAGATGGGGACAGTGGAGACTTGGTGTCAGTGACCATAGATGAGATTAAGGGAACTTACAGAGATATCCACAAAATGAAGGAAGCGGTGCCGGTGCATTTGGCACAGGCAAAATGCTATGCGTATATTTATGGAATCCAAAATGGCCTAAGACACATCAGAGTACGGCTCACCTACTGCAACATTGATACGGAGGAAATCAGGTATTTTTATTTTGAATTTGATAAAGAAGAATTGGATAATTGGTTTGGTGAGTTGATGGGGCAGTATAGGAAATGGGCTGATTTTCAATTTTCATGGCAGAAGGAAAGGCAGGCATCCATGAAAAATCTTTCTTTCCCTTTTCCTTACCGCAAAGGGCAAAAAGAGCTTGTTTCTTATGTCTATCGAACCATTTATCATAAGCGGAAGTTATTTATAGAAGCGCCTACCGGTGTGGGGAAAACGATCTCTGCATTATTTCCTGCGGTAAAGGCTTTTGGGGAGGGGATGGGGGAAAAGATCTTTTATCTGACCGCAAAGACGATTACCAGAACGGTGGCGGATGATACGATTGAGCTGATGCGGAAGAAGGGACTGAAATTTAAATCCGTGGTTTTGACTGCTAAGGATAAAATATGCTTTATGGAGGAGACAGAGTGCAATCCGGAGTTTTGTCCATATGCCAAGGGACATTTTGATCGCATCAATGATGCGATTTACGACTTGTTGACTCATGCGGACAACTTTAATAGAGAGGCGGTAGAAGATTGCGCAAGGGCGCATAAAGTCTGCCCTTTTGAGTTGTGCCTTGATATGAGTCTCTTTGCGGATGGAGTGATTGGAGATTATAATTATCTATTTGACCCACATGTGTATTTAAGACGCTTTTTTGCAGAGGGAGTCAGGGAAGACTACATATTTTTAATTGATGAGGCGCATAATCTGGTGGACCGTGGCAGGGAAATGTACAGTGCGGTTCTGAAAAAAGAGGATTTTTTGGCCCTTAAGAAGGTGGTAAAGGAATATGAAGTGAAGCTGTACCGCCAACTTGAGGCGTGCAACAGGGAGCTTTTGAAACTAAAAAGGCAGTGTGAGGACTATACGTATCTTGACGATGAAGATATGGCACCGTTTATACGGGCACTTACAAGGCTCTCTGCCGCTATGGAGGATTATCTGGAGGATAATGAGGAAGGTGCAGCAAGAGGCGAGGTACTGGATTTTTATTTTGAAGTCTCTCATTTTTTGCTGATAAACGATAAGCTGGATGAAAATTATGTGGTCTACACACAGCTTGCGTCAGATGGAGGGTTTTCGATCAGGCTCTTTTGTGTGAATCCGGCCAAAAACCTTCGTGAGTGTATGACGCGTGGGAGGAGTACGATTCTGTTTTCCGCTACTTTGTTGCCAATTCAGTATTATAAGCGACTGCTGGGCGGTGAGGCGGAGGATTATGAGGTCTATGCCCATTCCGTTTTTGACCCGGAGAAAAAAAGAGTATTTGTGGCAGAGGATGTGACCAGCAGATATACAAGACGTTCAGATATGGAATATTACAATATTGCCGCTTATATCCACAACGTTATCAGCCAGAGGGAAGGAAATTATATGGTGTTTTTCCCTTCCCATGTATTTTTGAAAAGTATATATGATGTGTATTACAATTATTTTTTAGATACCAACCGTGTAGAATGCCTTTTGCAGGAGGAGCGTATGGATGAAAAGAGCAGAGAGGAATTTCTTGCCAGATTTGCCGGAGCGGATGAAGAAGGAAAAACACTGCTGGGATTTTGTGTGCTTGGGGGAATCTTTAGTGAGGGAATTGATTTAAAGAAGGACAGCCTTATCGGAGCGATTATTGTAGGAACAGGTTTGCCGCAGGTGTGCAATGAACGTGAAATTTTGAAAAGCTACTTTGATTTGAGAGGAGAAAGCGGATTTGATTTCGCCTACAAATATCCGGGGATGAATAAAGTGCTTCAAGCGGCAGGCAGGGTAATCAGGACGGTGGATGATGTTGGAATTATTGTGCTTTTGGATGAAAGGTTCCTCAATTCCTCCTACCTCAGAATGTTCCCAAGAGAGTGGGAAAAATATGAAAGAATATCCCTTGAACAGATTGGTAGGAGGATAGAAAGGTTTTGGAATGAATGGTTATAGTATATAACTCAAACTTCGCACATAGATTTTAGCTATGCACCTTGAAAACTCAATATCTGGCAATGATTCAATTATCA
>NZ_QZDT01000140.1 GCF_009917485.1 Parablautia muri | reverse complement strand
GAGTCTGTGAAAAAAAGTCTGTAAATATTTCATAAGAATAAGGTCTTCTATGATAAAATCTAAATCATAGGAGGCCTTAAATTATGGCAAACAGAAAAAAAGAAGTTTACAAACCTAAACCAATGACTGAGGGCAAGCGCAACCTCATCCATGGATTGCTGCGGGAGTATGACATTGAGACTGCAGAAGATATTCAAGATGCCCTCAAAGACCTGCTCTGCGGCACGGTAAAGGAGATGCTGGAGGCCGAGATGGATAACCATCTCGGCTATGGAAAGTATGAGCGTTCTGACGAGACAAATTACAGAAACGGCACAAAGCCCAAGAGTGTCCGCAGCAAATACGGTGAATTTGAAGTGGACGTGCCCCAGGACCGCCAAAGCTCCTTTGAACCGCAGATCGTCCCCAAGCGCAAGAAGGACATCTCCGCCATTGATGACAAGATCATTTCCATGTACGCAAAAGGCATGACCACACGCCAGATCTCCGAGACCATAGAGGATATTTACGGTTTTGAGGTCAGCGAGGGGATGGTATCAGACATAACCGACAGACTCCTCCCGCAGATTGAGGAATGGCAGAACCGGCCCCTGGATGAGGTTTATCCCATCGTCTTCATAGACGCAGTCCATTTTTCCGTCCGTGATGACGGCATCATACGCAAACTTGCCGCCTATGTCGTGCTGGGTATCAACGCGGACGGCAGGAAGGAAGTCCTGGCCATAGTCATAGGCGAGAATGAAAGCAGCAAATACTGGCTGGGTGTCCTTAACGGGCTGAAAAACCGCGGGGTGAAGGATATCCTGATCCTTTGCTCTGACGGGCTGAGCGGGATCAAAGAGGCGGTATCGGCGGCGTTTCCGGCCACGGAGCAGCAACGCTGTATCGTCCACATGGTGAGGAATACATTGAAATATGCAGCCAACAAAGACATGAAGGCGTTTGCAAAGGACCTGAAAACGATCTATACGGCGGCAGATGAGAAGGCGGCGTTGAAACGGCTGGATGATGTTACGGAGAAATGGAAAGGGCAGTATCCAGGAGCGATGGGGCGCTGGTATGACAATTGGGATGCCATTGCAACGATCTTTAAGTTTTCAAAAGATACAAGGACCGCATTTTATACCACGAATTCTATAGAATCGCTGAACGCCTCTTACCGGAGGCTGAACCGTCAGCGGAGCGTGTTCCCAAGTCCGCAGGCCCTTCTCAAAGCCCTTTACCTGGCAACTTTTGAGGTGGCAAAGAAATGGACAGTCCCTATCCGTGACTGGGGGAAAGTCTATGGGGAACTAGCCATCATGTATGAAGGAAGACTGCCTCAGTAAGCCAGTATAAGCATAGGTGTACACCTGTGTCAGAGTATAGGTGTACACCTAAAGAAAGGAGCCGGATATGTTTTATGGAGGAAAATATGATGCCCAGAACAGGTATGATGAATGGAATACCACCCAGATCAAGCTGAAGCTGAACAATAAGACAGACCAGGATATCCTGGCCTGGATAAAGAAGCATAAACACGGCAGGGACACGTCTGTACAGGGGGCGATAAAATCTTTGATAAGGGAAGATATCGCGCGTGGAAACACAGGCATGCCAGGGAGCGGGGGCGTTGTCAGGAGGACCGTGGAATAATGGGGCGGGGGCCCCGTTATGCCGCGAAAGCCTCTTGGCAAAAGCCCCACGGAGAACGCTTTTACAAAAAGGGAGGGAGTTCCTCCCTTCCTTCTGCTCCCAGCGGGGCGGGTTCGGGCGGAGCCCGGTTATGGGTCAAGGGACTGGTCCCTTGCAGGTTCTTAGGGCAGCGCCCTAAGCTTACGGAGGATGCTTTTAAGTTGTTCCTATATAAAAATGAGTACCGGAAAATCGGTGCTAATGATTTGCCTTTTCGAGGCATTTTCAAAAATACCAGACATATCTATTGACAGGAAGATACCATATAGATATAGTAAGAGGTAGGTGAATAAAAGCACCTACCTTTCTTATTAACTTATCATAGAAGATCTTAATTTACAGAAATTATTTCACACACTC
>NZ_QZDT01000139.1 GCF_009917485.1 Parablautia muri | reverse complement strand
TCATTACGACAGTGAAGGGGATAGGTTTAACTGTCCCGGAAAGGAGGAACGGAGCCTATGGAAAAGTCACAGGAGCTTATCGGCATCTTACAGGCAATCAGTATCGTGGCGAAGAGCCTCGCCGCCAAGCTGGTGCAGATCGAGAAGGAAGTGGAAGCCTATGAAGCCGCGAAAGCGGCGCACGACAGGAAGATGAAGAAAGGATGGAGGCGCTGATGCGTAAGAAGGTTTTTATCTGCAGCCCCTTCCGCGGCGACATGGAAGGGAATGCGAGAAGGGCGGCTGTCTACAGCCGCATGGCGTGTGAGGAAGGGCATCTCCCCATTGCGCCGCACCTTTTATTCCCTCAGTTCTTGAACGAGGGGATAGAGGAAGAGAGGCGGCTCGGCATCGCTATGGGGATGGAGCTGCTCGCCCTCTGTGATGAGGTGTGGGTGTTCGGGGAAGCCACCGAAGGGATGGCGGCGGAGATCGCATCTGCCACAGAGCAGGGAAAGATAATCATTTTTAAGGAAACGGAGGGAATGTAAATGGGAAGTGAATTGTTAAGGATTGCGGAAGGTTTCTCCATCGTTGCGGAAGGTCTGCGGGGCCTTGCCAAAGCGGAGGGCGGCACGAAAGAAAAGACGGTGAAAGCACAGAAAGCGGAAAAGCAGGAATCTGTGGCAGAAGTACAGCAGGAATCCCCTGCCACGCTGGAGGGCATCCGCGCACTGATGGCGCAGAAGACCCAGGAGGGGAAATCGAAGGAAATAAAGGAACTTTTGCAGAAGTACGGCGCGGCGAAGCTCTCGGCGGTGAAGCCGGAGGACTATCCGGCGCTGATGCAGGAAGCGCAGGTGCTGTGATGGGAAGACACGCATTGCTTTCCGCATCTTCCTCCAAGCGGTGGCTTTCCTGTACGCCTTCCGCACGATTGGAGGAGCAGTTTCAGGAGGAATCTGGCGGCAGCGTCTATGCCGAGGAAGGCACCGCCGCCCATGCCCTTGCGGAGCATAAGCTGAAAAAGGCATTAAAAAGGCGCTCCAAGCGCCCGGTGTCTGATTACCACTGTGACGAGATGGAGGAATGCACGGACGGGTATGTGGCCTATGCGATGGAGCAGGTGGAGCTTGCAAGGCAGGAATGCAGCGACCCTGTCGTCCTGATCGAGCAGCGGCTGGACTATTCCGCCTATGTGCCGGAGGGGTTCGGCACCGGGGATTTGCTTATCGTTGCTGACAAAGTTCTGACCGTCATTGATTTAAAGTATGGGAAGGGCGTGGCGGTGGATGCGGAATGGAACCCGCAGATGATGTTATACGGGCTTGGCGCATTGGAATTATTCGATGCCCTTTATGACATTGAAACCATCCGCATGGTTATCTACCAGCCGAGGCTCGAATCCGTCAGCACATGGGAGATTTCCGTAAAGGACCTGATGGAATGGGTGGAGATGGAGTTAAAGCCAAAGGCCGTGCTTGCCATCAAGGGAGAGGGCGAGTACCATTCCGGCGACTGGTGCCGGTTCTGCAGGGCGAAGAACACCTGCAGGGCGAGGGCGGAGGAATATTTAAGGCTGGCGCAGATGGAGTTCAAAGCCCCGCCGCTATTGTCAGATGAGGAAATTGCGGAAGTCCTGAAAGTGGCGGACGAGCTTGCCAAGTGGTCTGCGGATGTCTACGCCTATGCACAGGACGAGGCGGTCACGAAGGGTAAGAAGTGGGCCGGCTTTAAGTTAGTCGAGGGCAGGAGCAACAGGAAATACACGGATGAGGAAGAAGTGGCCCAGGTGGCGCAGAAAGCCGGGTACACGGACATTTATAAAAAGACGCTCATCGGCATCACGGAGATGGAGCGGCTGCTTGGGAAGAAGAAATTTGCAGAGATACTTGGGAAGCTGGTCTACAAGCCCCAGGGCAAAGTGACCTTAGTACCGGAATCAGATAAAAGGCAGGAGATTGCCGCAGCAACCGCAGAGGCGGATTTTAAGGAGGAATGAATACCATGAGTAATGAAAATGCAAATTTGACAAAAGTGATCGTACCGTGCAGGTTTTCCTATCTGCACTGCTGGGA
>NZ_QZDT01000138.1 GCF_009917485.1 Parablautia muri | reverse complement strand
TGGTTTGTACCTATTGTTACAGATGAAAGCGATATGTTTTGTATTTTAAATTTTAAATTGCCATTTATCTTTCGACTACTATTTCATCACCTGTAATTCTCCCCCTTTCAGTTAAATTATTTTTATGAACGACAAAAAGACCTGCTGAATAGCAAGCCTCATTTTAATATTCTAATTTCCCTTTTTATGCAGACATGTATTTTCTGTGATGATGCTTTACATTTTCTTTATTTACCTGACAGTATATCAAAGTTGTATCTAACTTCGCATGGCCTAAAATCTCCTTCACTTCCTCTATTGGCATCCCCTTATTAAGGATATTTGTAGCCATTGTCCTACGGAAACGGTGCGGATGCACCTTTTCAATTCCAGTAGCCTTCCCAAGCCTTCGCAATATTTCCTCTACACCTGATACAGTTAATCTGTCATGTGGTGCTTTCAGACTTACAAATAACGCCTCATTTCCATCTGTCCTCGTGTTAAGATATTCTTTTAGGTGCATACAAGCAGCTGCATTCAAGTAAGTTTCCCTTTCTTTTGCCCCTTTCCCATACACAACCGCATCCATGCTGTTAAAATCTATATCCTGCCTATTAAGTGCAATCAATTCAGATGCCCTGACGCCTGTACTATATAAAAATTCTATGAGGGCAATATCTCTTTTAATTACGCACTTGCGCCTTAATGTCTCTAGCTCTGTATCAGACAAAGGCTTTTTTATCCTTTTTTCCGCTTTTATTGGGTCAAGTCCTGCTGCCGGATTTTTTGCAATATATCCCTTATTATTCAGCCAGCCGAAAAAAGAGCTAAACACCAGCCTTATATTATCCAGATACACACTAGATACATTTCTTTGCTTTTTGTACATGGATATATACATAAATAAATCTGATTCTGTTATTTCCTTTGCCGGCTTATTTATGTATCGGAGCATTCGGCTAAGATGTAAGTTATACTGTTCTATCGTCCCGTCCGAACGCCCTTCTACACGTTTCCGCACAAGAAACGCTCCTAATTCCTCCTTCCAACTTTCATCAACGCTCTGCAGCTCCGTACTTTTTTCTGAAATGTCATACCCTGAAAGCACACAATAGAGAACTGCTTTCAGTTCATCAATTCCCTTCCCCATCATCTCCATCAGTACTTTAGAAATCACCTGTTCAACCATTCACCCTACCTCCTGATTTTTTTTATAACATTATACCAGGAGGGAACACCTTTACTTAGATAAATGGCAATTTAATTGGTAGAATTGGATTTCCCGATTATAGCGAAGTTATTACAACCATTAATACCAGAGGCGCAACTTATGTTGCTACGGAAAATTGCTGGATGATTGGATGGGTACAATCAAACTCACAGGGAGCCAGAGCTAATGTATTAATAGATGGTATTGTAGTAGGTCTGAGTATGTATGATACAGATAATCAAGCATATGTCTGCGTACCTGTAAAAAAGGGTCAAACAGTTACAACTCGTAGTTCATATGGCTTATATAAATTAATGCTATATAAAATGCGATAACAGTACTGTAAAGCAATTTATCTGAAATGTTTAAAGTCGTAAGATGCACGGAAACCATCATAAACAACGTGACTTCACAGGGTCCATTTTATTCTACAAATACCGTGGTATCATATATATTGCCATCAGGGTATATACCTGTTATAGCAGTTGCATATAGCACAGATTGGTTTGCTCAAGTAACACTAATGGGTTTTAGCAATAACACTGTAAAATGAGTATATATAATTCTTATACTACCGCTCAAGATATAACGATTCGTGCCTATGTATTAGTAAAAAAGGATTAATTTACATGACCATAAAAATTTAAGTTTTATAACATATATAGGTATCATCAAGCTAATGGATAAACAGTGCTACCTATAGTAGACAGAACACGCAGAACTACGAGTATAATCTACTCCATTTGCAAGAAACGAACCTGGTTGAAGATTTGTTTTGGTAATAATTACATTACAATAATTTGTATTTCCATTATCAAAACCTTGTAAAAAATTTTCGTCACTTGTTGTTAAATGCTTTCTTAAAATATGGTAAACATAAGCAAAATTCGCTGCTGTTATTTTTATATTTAATTCTTCAAAACTTTCCGGCAAAACGATTTTGGTAGTACCAGTAACTGACTTCCAAAATTTCCACCCTAAATTGCCATTTATCTT
>NZ_QZDT01000137.1 GCF_009917485.1 Parablautia muri | reverse complement strand
ATCCGCCTTTAAAGCTAGTCCTAGGTTGAAGAATGCTCGTTCTTCCTATTCCTGTTATGTTTCCTTTGTTTTGTGTGACTGCAAATTGAACTGTTTGTTTGTGCATTGGTCTTTACCTCCTGAATTTGATTATTGTTGGTTATTTTGACTACCTCCCACCGTTACCAGTGGGAACGCTCACGGCCTAAAGTCCTGTTTATAGTCGCCGTGACGACTGTTTACTTGATTCTCAATACGCTGTATTCTGTAACTTTGGTGTACTCTTCAAGGCTTCCTAAATCCTCTTCAAGTCTCTTTTTATCAAGTGTTGCTCTGGTCTGTGATTTGTAAGTGATTTTTGCTGAATCGGTAATCTCTGTATCAATCTGGTTTTCTACCATGTAGGCGATTACTTCCGCTTCAAGTGATTTCTGGATTTCGGCGGCTTCCTCTGCCATTGCTTTGTACCTTCTAATCTCCTGTACTTTCTTTTCTAAATCTGCTTTTGATATACACATACTCTTAATCTCCTTTTCTTATTTAATTTGGCAGCAACCCTTAAATAATCTTCCTGAATATTCCTCTCGCGCCTTGATACCGTCACAGGTATATTGATTTAAGTTTGTGGGTGCTTTCGGCTTACCTAGTTGCTTGTGGTTGGGTGATTGATTAATTTGTTTGGTCTGTCTTGCTTGACCTTGTAAGTATATTGTATACTGTACCCAGTATATTGTCTATTGACATTTTCCACAAATGTACCCAGTATATTTTGTATATTTTTATACTGGTCTCAGTATTGTCTATTTATATATTAGATGTTATAATAAAATATAAAACTCTAAAGGGGTGAATATATATGGCATATAGTGAAGCACAAAAAAAAGCTGTAAAAAAATATAATGAAAAAAATTATGATGAAGTAAAAGTCAGAGTAAAAAAAGGTAGTAAAGATATTATACAAAGACATGCTAATTCAAATAACGAGACTGTAAATGGGATGATTAATAGACTTTTAGAAAATGAAATACCTGAGTTAAAAGATTGATACTTGTTTTGGCTTCTAATATATGTTATATTAAATATACAAAAAGGGAAAGCCAGAGAAGCGGCTACCCTTTTGAATAATGTTTAGCCTAATGTTTTACAACACTAGCCGTCACTATTGCAGTAGTGGCGGCTATTTTCTTTTTCCCTTGAAGATCGTGTAACATAACCCCACAAGGGCAACAATGAATATTCCAGTTTGAATCAGATCAGAATATGTAACCATTGCATCACCCTCCTTTCTTTCGTCTGGAGGGCTACTTGACTCTCCGAAAAAGAGGGTAGCCGCCTAGCTCTCTGGTCTCCCATAAGTAATATATCATCCATTTATATTTTTATCAATACTATTTCAGGAATATGTACCCAGTATATTTTGTACAAATTCATTTTAAAAATATTGTGTAAAATGTCTATTGATTATATACTGTACCCAGTATATAATAAACCTATCAAATCAATCAAACCACAAACACAAAGTACCTTGATAATTGAATAGACTTTGCACTTTGACTATGATATACTGTATTTACTTAGTGAAATCAGCAACCACAACAAAGGCGGTGATAAGATGACAGACAACGAGTTATTGCTTGCAATATCGAACATGCTTGATCCGATTAGAAATGATATGCAAAGCATAAAACAGGATATTCAAGAAATCAAAACTAGGGTAAAAAAGATTGAGATTACACAAGAAAATGAAATATTACCACGATTAAATACCATTGAATCTTGTTATACATCAACTTATGACAGATATAAAGATAATGTTGATACATACGAATCAATGAAGCAAGATATATCTATTATAAAAAAGGTTGTGGCAGAACACAGCGAAAAGCTACAGAAATTGGCATAATTACAATTGCATAAATATATCACATAACCAAAGGTGTAAAGTCTATTGAATTATCAAGGGCTTTACACTTTTTTATTTGGAGGTTATGAGGTATGGCATATTTCAAGAATGTAAATACACTGGAAGAATTAAGAAGACAGTACAGGGATTTATTAAAGAAGTATCACCCTGACAATGCAAACGGAAGCACACAAGCAACACAGGAAATCAATGCTGAATATGGTCAGCTATTCAACCTGGATTCTCGGAGTTAACATGACGAGGTTGGTACCTTCACTCCGAGAGCCTCATATATTTTTGCCTGCT
>NZ_QZDT01000136.1 GCF_009917485.1 Parablautia muri | reverse complement strand
GGGAAAACGACGGCCAGTGAATTGACGCGTATTGGGATGCAGAATTCGCGGCCGCTTCTAGAAAAGGAGTTGCTTATGACCACCCTGACCTTGAGCCCAGAGCTGCAAGCACTGACTGTGCGCAATTATCCGTCCGACTGGTCCGACGTTGACACCAAAGCAGTGGATACCGTTCGCGTGCTGGCAGCAGACGCAGTGGAAAACTGCGGCTCCGGTCATCCAGGCACTGCCATGAGCCTGGCACCGCTGGCCTACACCCTGTATCAACGCGTGATGAACGTTGATCCACAGGACACCAATTGGGCAGGCCGCGACCGCTTTGTGCTGTCCTGTGGCCATAGCTCCCTGACCCAGTATATCCAGCTGTACCTGGGCGGCTTCGGCCTGGAAATGGATGATCTGAAGGCACTGCGCACCTGGGATAGCCTGACTCCGGGTCACCCAGAGTATCGCCACACCAAGGGCGTTGAGATCACCACTGGTCCGCTGGGTCAGGGTTTGGCATCCGCAGTTGGCATGGCCATGGCCGCACGTCGCGAACGTGGCTTGTTCGATCCAACCGCCGCAGAGGGCGAGTCCCCATTCGATCACCACATCTACGTGATCGCCAGCGATGGCGACTTGCAGGAAGGTGTTACCTCCGAAGCCAGCTCCATCGCCGGTACTCAGCAGCTGGGTAACCTGATCGTGTTCTGGGATGACAACCGCATCTCCATCGAGGATAACACCGAAATCGCCTTTAACGAGGATGTTGTGGCACGCTACAAAGCATATGGCTGGCAGACCATCGAAGTGGAGGCCGGCGAAGACGTGGCCGCAATCGAAGCAGCCGTGGCCGAGGCCAAGAAGGATACCAAACGCCCGACCTTCATTCGCGTTCGCACCATCATTGGCTTCCCAGCCCCGACCATGATGAACACCGGTGCAGTGCACGGCGCAGCATTGGGCGCAGCAGAAGTTGCAGCAACCAAAACCGAGCTGGGCTTTGATCCGGAAGCACACTTCGCCATCGATGATGAAGTGATTGCCCACACCCGTTCCCTGGCCGAACGTGCCGCACAGAAGAAGGCCGCATGGCAGGTTAAGTTTGACGAGTGGGCCGCAGCCAACCCGGAGAATAAAGCACTGTTCGACCGCCTGAACTCCCGCGAATTGCCGGCCGGCTATGCAGATGAACTGCCGACCTGGGACGCAGACGAAAAAGGTGTTGCCACCCGCAAAGCCAGCGAAGCAGCCTTACAAGCACTGGGCAAAACCCTGCCGGAGCTGTGGGGCGGTAGCGCCGATCTGGCAGGTAGCAATAACACCGTTATTAAGGGCTCCCCGAGCTTCGGTCCAGAAAGCATCAGCACCGAAACTTGGTCCGCCGAACCGTACGGTCGCAATCTGCATTTCGGCATTCGCGAACACGCCATGGGCTCCATCCTGAACGGCATTAGCCTGCACGGCGGTACCCGCCCATACGGCGGTACCTTCCTGATCTTCTCCGACTACATGCGTCCAGCCGTGCGTTTGGCCGCCCTGATGGAGACCGATGCCTACTATGTGTGGACCCACGATTCCATCGGTCTGGGCGAGGATGGTCCAACCCATCAGCCAGTGGAAACCCTGGCAGCATTGCGCGCAATCCCGGGTCTGTCCGTTTTGCGCCCGGCAGATGCAAACGAAACTGCACAGGCCTGGGCAGCCGCCTTGGAGTACAAAGAAGGTCCGAAGGGCCTGGCCCTGACCCGTCAGAACGTGCCAGTGCTGGAGGGTACCAAGGAAAAAGCCGCAGAAGGTGTGCGCCGCGGTGGCTATGTGTTGGTGGAAGGCTCCAAAGAGACCCCGGACGTTATCCTGATGGGCTCCGGCAGCGAAGTTCAGCTGGCCGTGAATGCCGCCAAAGCCTTGGAAGCAGAAGGCGTGGCAGCACGTGTGGTTTCCGTGCCGTGCATGGACTGGTTTCAGGAGCAAGATGCCGAGTACATTGAGTCCGTTCTGCCAGCCGCAGTGACCGCACGCGTGTCCGTTGAAGCAGGTATCGCAATGCCGTGGTATCGCTTTCTGGGCACCCAGGGTCGTGCAGTGAGCTTGGAACACTTTGGCGCCTCCGCCGATTACCAGACCCTGTTCGAGAAATTCGGCATTACCACCGATGCAGTGGTGGCCGCCGCCAAAGATTCCATCAACGGTAAGTCGAAGAAGTCCAAGA
>NZ_QZDT01000135.1 GCF_009917485.1 Parablautia muri | reverse complement strand
TCGTAAGCGGATACATAGCTCTATTGGTTATTTGACACCACAGCAAAAGGAGGATGAGGAACTTAAAAAAAACAGCATAATCTTTCGACTTTTTTTGTCCAAAGTATTGACATAGATCCAAAGTATTGGCAGACGATTAGTGGTGCAGTGAAAAAGGGCAATCCCAAACGGAAGCTAGGCAAGCCAATCCCTCATGACAGGATTACAAGGGAATCCATCGGCAATTTGCTTGTGTAGTTAGGAAGCTCTCTTATGAAAAAACGTCTTCGGGAAGTTCATTGGATATACAGACATAATCTTTACACACTATTCCGCAGAGACGCATAAACGAGAAGCTGTTCCACAGGCTTGCAGATCACGCAACGGTGTATTCGGACGGCAGTGTGGTGTTCACCTTCCGCAACGGGGCGGAAATCAGCACGGAGATTTAAAGCCGGAAGCGGTTGGGGCATCGGGTTTGTGCCAGATGCCTCCGGCCGCTTTTTCTGTGTGTGGAAATTTTTGAAAAGTTGAGATATAATTTAATCGTTGGATGTGTCAAATAAAGCAAATTTTGAAAGGATAAATATGGGAGAAAAATTACCGAAGTATACTAAAAATCAACAAATTGGAAATAGGTCAGCAACAATTCTAAAATCTGTAATGCAAAAATACTGTATTTTTCCAGATATAGAACAAAGTCAGGATTTGGGAATTGATTTTATTGGTACGGTCATAAATGATGGTACTCCTACAGAGTATAATTTTAACGCACAGTGCAAAGGAACTGATAACAGTGAAGTAAAATTAAATGCGGATGGAACTGTTTTTGCATATCCGATAAAAGTTAGCACAATAAATTACTGGAAACAGAAAAAGGATGTTACGTTTTTGTTTTTAGTTGATGAAAAGAATGAACAAATATATTGGACAGCACCTCTTAAGGAGATAGAAAATAAAGATTTATCGGCGCAAGATACATATACATTTCATGTTTCTAAAATAAATTGTCTTGATAAAAATAGTATGGTGTTGCCTGAGCCTTTTATTTTTGAAATCATTCGCTATTATGCAAATTTTTCGGAAACTGTTATTAAACAGCTTGATAAAGTTCAAGATTATTCAACTGATAGTGATAGCAGGACTAATATGCTTGAATTAATGGAAGTATTGGAAAAAAATTTTAATAAGGTCGATAAAAAATATAAAGAAACGATAGATAAGCTGATCGAGAAAATAAAATTTGATTTAGAGAGATCTTTCTATTACTGTGGTCAATTGGATCAGATGGATGAGATTGTGCGGATATATTGTCCAAATGGTATTTATAATACTCCGTTTGGAACAGGAAATAGTGCGAAAACCATTGAAGAATGTAAGGAGAAGATAGATGCCCTTATTTCTCGTAATGATGTTACATATAAAGAATTATTTGAGTTATCAAAAGAAGTATCTGAATTGCGAGGTAATTTTTTAGGTTTTTTTCGGGAAATGGTATATGAGGATATGCCGTTTAGCAATCATGATGATATCGAAAAAGAATTTAATGAATGGTTGAGGGAAACAGGGAAATTTGTTTAATGGTTAAATTTAGTCTGGTGATATGGGTAATTAAAATTGCAATAATCCCTTGGGTGCAAAAAATAACGATAGACCCTCTCAAAAACAGGCTATCGTTAAATTTACACCATGGAATATCGAAAGTGCGGTAATTTCAATTCTAAAAACGATAGCCGCCCATGTATGGGGGCATCTGCCATTCTGAAAAGTGTTGATTTTAGGGCATTTGAGATAAATGTAAAAACGATAGCACCCACTCAAAAATTGTATCAATTTGGACACGCAATATGGTGTAGGAGGCCGGCTGCTCAACTAATGGGTAGCCTCCTACCCGTTCCAGTAAAACTGGGTGGAGCTGTCAACGGTAACACGATATTAAAGATTAAGTAGTGTAAAATAGTTTGTGTCTTTGGAAAAAATTGGCTCCTTTTTGGTAAGAATGTAGATATGACAATTCTTATCGAAAAGGAGAATTTTTATGGCAGTAGCTAAAGAGCAGATTCGACAGATTATTTCAGAGAACAACATCACCAGCGTTGCGGATGTCTATACCCTTCTTAAGTAAGCGCCAAATATTAATGCGGTCAGATACAAAATTACCCCAGCCCTTTGTGAGTTGGAGTAATTCACTATAATTCACATGCGATTTTTGATAGATTGAAGTTTTTCACTCCACGGCGCCAGTTCCGCCAGCTG
>NZ_QZDT01000134.1 GCF_009917485.1 Parablautia muri | reverse complement strand
TCATCCCACACATGGGGCTTATGTTTTACTGACAATCCTCCATGCGTACCTGTATTTGCGAAAGTAGCCACTTGAAAACCAGTCGCATTTACATAATTGTCCATACTTTCATAATCAATGTACACGCTTGCTTTTACACCGCCATTATATGGATGGGCATCTACTTTTACTGCCGAATGGAGAAAGTCCTGTGTTCTCCGATAGCTTGAAGGTGTCCATCCGGTATAATAATCTTGTAAATAATAATTCAGTGTTTCGTATACTCGCTCTGCCAGCGTGTCTACCATATTTAATAATACCGGCTGTATTGCTTTTGATAGTTCACTTATGTTTCTTACGTGCTTTGCCATGCTTTCTTTTCCTTTCCGGTGCTTCGATCACCATGATATTTTTTGCGTTGTAATCACTCCTGTCATTCTGGAATGGTTTAAAGAATACATAGTAACCTGAATCAATATATTCCCCATTCAATTTTGAGTGATGGATAAAATATGTGTTGCTGTCTTCACCACGAATAAACCCAAATCCCCTGTCATGGAAATATCTTGTAACCTTACCGTACAACATTTATCATCTCCTTTCGTGATTATGATCTGAAATTTGTTATGCCTATGAAATTGCTGTTTTAAGTTGGATGGGATTGTTGTTATGAGTTGCATTAGAATGCCTCTGTAAGACCGTGTGAGGCTCATACAGGTGTTTTAGAAGTAGTTGTGCAGATTTATGTGATTATTGCTAAACCACATAAATAAGCCCTCTATCAATCATGTATTAATACGACTGATAAAGGACTTATTTAGATGTCCTAACTAGCATATGTGCAAAATTCTCCTTTCTTGCATATTTTTATTAAATGGTCACTTTTTTGGTCACTTTTTCTTCTACTATCCTGAAAACCTTGATTTTACTAGCTTTTTCTGGTCACTTTTCAGGGTTCAAGTCCCATCTTCCGCAGTGGTTAATAAGTGAGGAAACCTTGATTTTACTGGGTTTCCTTCTTTTTTTGTGTTCAACCGGCTTGAACACCCTTGAACACGTTGTTAATTTTGCTATTAATAGCCTTTTCATAAGCGTCTGAACGGTTTTCAATGGAGGAAGTGGAGTGCATATAATATTTTTCAGTTGTCGAAAAATCTTTATGTCCTGCGAATGTCCTTATTTCTTCACTGGATAATGCCCCCGATTCACCCATATTGGAAATACAGGTTTTGCGGATAGAATGATTTCCTTTTTGTGTGGTTTTAATCATGCGGTTTAAGCGCCTTAAAACGTTGTTGATTGCATCATTATGTATCCGTTCGCCGTCCTTATCCAATAATAAATATTCTGAATGAAAATTCCGCTGTTCGTTGGTCTTAATTATCATAGTCAGAAATTCTTTTGCATTCCGAGTTAAAAATAATTTCCTGTCAGCAGTAGGCGTTTTTCCATGAGAAACAATTTCATACCCATTGCGGACTATTTTTCCATCAGCCAATTTGTCATAATGCTTAATTTCCTGACGCTGAATATGTACCAGATTTTTTGAAAAGTCACTTGTCTTTAATGCAACGACTTCCCCGACACGCAACGCCAAAGTAAAATTAAGGCAGACACCAAGATAGGCTATATTTCCCGTCTTTTTAAATTGTTTTAGTGCCATGTTAATGATTGTTTCTTCTTCATCATTGATGTAGACCTGTTCCGTCTGCGGCTTTTCCTGCTCCACGGCATATTTTTTATAGGATATACCATGAACCACTCTGGAAACATTATGATTTGTGAGGTTAGACTCAATCGCAAAATCATATAGCATGTTTATAAGAGATTTCATTTCTTTAAATTTCCGAGAAGTAAGCCTATGCTGTGAAATTTTGTCCAAGAACCAACTTTTAAGCATGGCAACCGTTATTTCATCAAACTTGCATTTGACTATGTATTCCTCTTTATAATAGGTTTCCCATACCCAATTCAGTTTATGGGCGTTGGCAAGAGAAGTCTCCTTACCCTTATATTCCAAGAATAAGGGATACAGCTTTTCCAGAGTGTTTGCTACAGGTTTTTCTTTCATTTGCTTATAATAAGCGACTATTTTCATTTCAAGGTTCTCTTTTGATACTGATGTTACAGGTTTCCTTTTTTCTCCGTCCTTTTTAGGTGGTAAATATGTCCTATAACGTTTGTCATGCTCTGAATAATAAATTTCATAAGGGTGTTGCTCTAAATAGTATTTTCTCTCCATATTCACTATATCATTCAGTGCATCATCTATCACTTTTACCTTAGCACCTGGATTCTCGGAGTTAACATGACGAGGTTGGTACCTTCACTCCGAGAGCCTCATATATTTTTGCCTGCT
>NZ_QZDT01000133.1 GCF_009917485.1 Parablautia muri | reverse complement strand
GTGCGGGTCGATTTTCTGCATTTCCTGTTTGATTTTATAGGGCGACGGGGCAATGATTTTAATTCCCTTTTCCCCTCTCATCACGTTTCGCTCAAAGTTGTTCTTCCAAGCGGAAAAGCCCGCCAAAAGGGAAGCGTCCGGCTTCTGCATGGCGATAAGGACGGTGTTGCGGAAGCTGTAATTATGGAATTTTGACATGACTTTCAGATATTCCCGGTAACGCTCGCTGTCAAAGAGTTCTGTAATGCCCTGTTCCAGACGGTCGGTAATCTCTTTGAGCTTTTCTGCGGGCTTCCCACTCGTCAGCACGATAGGGATAACCGGGCGCGGCTCCTGTGGCTGCTCTGCGGCGGTTCTGTCGGTCTGCTCTGTGGCGGCTGCGTCCATAAAGGTCTTGTCCTGTCCGTCGTGTTCCGGCTGCGGAAAGCTCATAACGCGGTATTCTTTGGGTATCTCGTTTTCCGTTCCCCGATACCATTCAGTAAAGGTGTTCTGATTGTTATAGATATAGCCCTGTTCGGTAAACTGCCCTTTATCCTTGCTAACTGCGTCCCGCCCGTATTCTTCATACTTGAAATATTTCTTTGCTTCTTCGGGAAGCTCCAGCTCGTCCAGTTCGTCGATAAGGTAATAGCCGTAATCTTCTTCGCTGCGGACAGTGGGATAAAGCCAGTAGCAGTCAAGGTTTTGTGCAAGGTTGATAAGGTCTTTCATGCTTCCGGCATACTCGCCATGTGTAACCGCCGCCGTAAATTTATCCTTGTCCCCGTCACTCTGCATTTCCAGAAGTTTACCAAAATAATTCAGCTCGTCCATGCTTGCGCTTTGGATAACGGAAAGCGGCAAGTCAAAGGGGCAGTCCTCCGTAGAAGCATATCCGTTGATGAAAAAATCCTGCGGGTTATCTGCGGTAATGCCGACGCTTTCCATAGCCGCGTGAAGTTGCTCTGTCGTGGTCGGCATGGGAAGCCACGCGCCGCCCGCTTCGCCTGTTTCAAAGCGGCTGCGGCTGTCAATTAAAATTGAAAACTGCTCGTTTATGGTTTCACGCTCCTTTCTCTGTTCTGTGTCCTGTGGCGGCTCTGCTGTGGTGGGGGCTGCTTTTTCAGCGGTAGGCTGCGCCCGTTCCTCGCCATCGATAGCATAGCCCGGTAAAAGCTGCCCGTTTACTTTGAAATGCTCTGCATACTCTGGCGGGATAGGCGGCGATACCTCGGTGAATAAATGCTGATAGGCTTTGATACGCCCATTCAGATATTTTTCCATAGCTGCCTTGTCTGCAAAGACTTTCCTTTCCTGTCCGGCGATTTTTGCCTGTCCGTAATTGTGGGGGCTGTTGGTGTAAATACTCCATGAAAGCGTCCACGAATAGGGAATGGATTTCTCTTTTTCCCTGTCATACCGGGTATTCTCGGATATGTGGTAGCGCATTTGGTAGACGCGGTTGCTGATGTGCTTCCCGTAGTCCGTAGCTTCCCACTGGTTCGCGGTATGCGTAGCTTCGGGTGTCCTCACATACTCAATGGCTTTGTCAATGGCAAGGGTCTTTCCCGCCTGTTCGTCCCATGCCGCCGCCTGTTCTTGCAAGGCTTCAAAAGCTGCCTGTTCAGCCGCCGCGTATTCTTCCCGCAATGCCTGTAACTGTTCTAAGGGCAGGGCGGTAAGCCCGGAAAGGTCAGCGGTCTGTTCCTCAAAATAAATATTTCGCTCTATCCGCATACTGTCAGCCGGGTCTAACTTGTCACGCTCAAACATGGAGTAACCTTTTTTCTTTTCCATTCATTCGCTCCTTTCTGAAATGGCGGCGCACCGCCGCGCTTTTGGGGTTCGCCCCGTACTACGGTGGGCTGTGCGTTATGCCAACAATTTTTTCATTTTTTTAGAGGGTTTGGGAAACTTCCCAACAAGCAAAATCCCCGTCCGGCGCGTCAGCGGCAGGACAGGGATTTACGGAAGTGGGTACCCGCTTCCTATGCTTGCTATTCCAGTTTTTAGTTCTTCCGCACTTCGATACGGTAGTTGACGTATTTCCCGCCAGTGTCAGCCAAAACGATAATTCCGTCGTAGGTCTTGCCTGTTTTCGGGGAATACAGCTTTTTCACGTTCACTTTGCCGGATTTAAGGAGCGCGGCGGCAATCTTCGGGGAAAAAGCGGTCTTGCGTTCCTCAAAGAAACGGTCGTTCTTCCACATGGCAAAGGCACATTCCCTGTTAGAGCAGTAGTAATTCTTTTTCCCCTCATGGACGGGGGAACCGCAACGGGGGCATTTGCCGACAGAGGGCTTTTCCTCCCGGAACAAATCCTTTTTCCCGTCCAGTGCTGCGGTGTGTGTCTGCACAAGCTCCCGCGCCATAGCTTCAATGCCGGACAGAAATTCGCCGGGGTCTGCGGCTCCCTTTGCTATCTGCGTCAGATTGTTTT
>NZ_QZDT01000132.1 GCF_009917485.1 Parablautia muri | reverse complement strand
CCTCGATAGCTCAATGGTAGAGCACTCGGCTGTTAACCGAGTTGTTGTAGGTTCGAGCCCTACTCGGGGAGGTTGAAAAGTCCTGTAAACATTACTGTTTGCAGGATTTTTGCTATACTCAAGATAGAAGAGAAGGATTCGAGAAAGTAATGTACTGTTAACCGAAAAAGATAATCCTCAATAGCTCAATGAAATAGTCATATTTGTTAGAAGTTTAGTAGTTTTTTACTCGAAATGACGGGTTTCCATTTTAGTCAATATAAAGCAGAAATGGCAACATGAAATATTTATAAAAGAAAAAATATATACGGGATGTATGAAAGCGGAGGTAAAGCTGTGGCTTTCCATGTATTGAAACCTTGTATTGGATTTATACAGGGTTTCTTTTTTGTATTTTTTAAATCAATTGAAGATAGGATGAGAATAGACTATAATTATAGAAATAATCAAATAAGTGGAAACAGGAAAGAAAAATGTCAGAGCATCAAGGCGTTGAATGGAAGGAAATTTGGAAAGATGAATATTTGAAATGGATATGCTGATATGCCAATACACAGGGCGGGACGCTTATTATTGGGAAAGATGATAATGGGTAAGTAAAAGGGATTCATAATGCCAAAAAGCTATTAGAAGATATTCCTAATAAAATTGTTTCTACGATGAATATTATTGCTGATGTAAATCTTATAGAAGAAAATGGATTAGAATATATAGAAATTATTGTTGATAGTTATTCGTTTCCGGTTAATTATAGAGGAAAACATTATTATTGCAGCGGTAGTACCATGCAGGAAATAAAGGGGATAAAATTATTAAAATTCCTTTACGAAAGACAAGGGAAAACATGGGATAGTGTGCCAATACCAGGAGAAACAGCAGATGCCCTAAGTAAGGAGGCGTTGCAGGAATTCAGAAAAAAATCTGTTTATAAAAAGCGGTTAAGTAAAATTGCAGCAGAGGTCAATGACAAATTATTATTAGAGAATTTAAAATTATTTGAAGGATAAAATTTGATACGGGCAGCAATTTTAATGTTTCATCCTGAACCAGAAAAATGGGTAACAGGTGCATATATAAAAATTGGATATTTTGGAGATTCTGATTCTGATTTAAGATTTCAAGATGAAGTTCACGGGCCGTTAATTTTACAAGCAGATAAAACGGTAGAGTTGCTATATGCAAAGTATATGAAAGCTTTGATTGATTACGAGGGTTTACAGAGGACAGAAACATATATGTTTCCAATAGAGGGATTTCGTGAGATCCTATTGAATGCCATTAATCACAAAGATTATAGTACCGGAATTCCCGTTCAGATTAGTATTTATGAAGATAAAATGTATGTTTGGAATGATGGAAAACGGCCAGAAAATTTGCCTGTAGATGAAATATATAAGAAACATTCTTCCATACCATACAATCCTAAACTGGCAGATGTTCTCTACAAGGCTGGAGAGATTGAATCCTGGGGAAGATGCTTTGATAAGGTTATGGAGGTATGTAAAAAGGAAAAGGCTCCCTATCCTGAAATTGATGCTAACTCCAGGGGCGTTATGGTATTGTGTAAACCTTGTGAGCAATATAATAAACTATTGAAAGATAGACCTAGAAAAGAACTTTTGCCAAATGTACAATTAGAAAAGTTGTCACAGGAAGAACAAGATCGCATGAGTCCAATATTGAAGTATCTGGATGATAATTCTATAATCACAAATGCAATAGGTCGTGATTTATTAGGGAAATCGGTAGCAACAACGAAACGTTATCTTAACAGATTATGTGAAGTGGGAATTTTGGAACAGAAAGGTGCTGGCAGGAGCTCATATTATGAACGAAAATGAGCCGATTAATAAATGAATATAGATAATTATAGAAATAGGTAAGCTTTTTGAGTGAGAAAATGTTATTGTGAAAAATTCTATAGTAGATAGAAAATGAATGTAAAAGAAAAGGTACAAGAATTATTGAAATATTGCTCATCTTACCAAGGTCATTCCTATATGGTAGATGAGCGGCGTATAGATGAAACGTTTCGGATTGTGCTGTCGGAGGAAACAGAGATAATAGAGAATTTAGAGCATTTGCATTTTATTTTGCTTACTGGCGAGGCAGGAGACGGGAAATTGCACCTTTTGAGGAGCTTAGGGCAGCGGCTTTCAGACTATCGTTTTCAGAACTACCAGGATTTTTCCGCCCTCCCGGAGGAAAAACGGGCAATGCCAATTGATGACAGGCAAGAGCCAGGTAAAAAAGAACTCGTAAAGTTGATAGCGGATATCATAGAGGGAAAGTCAGAGCAACGGATTATCATCGCGGCGAATGTGGGGTATTTAGCAAAAGTGTCCTTATATACCATGAACCAATGTCATTAAGTTAAGCAAGGCTTGTCAGAGGACTCCTGCCATAAATCAACTATGTGTTGGGTTGACATGGGAATTATACCAGTTGTTAGAAGTTCTATAGGCGGATATTTTGTATCATGGGAAGTTTTTGGGT
>NZ_QZDT01000131.1 GCF_009917485.1 Parablautia muri | reverse complement strand
GCTGATTATCAATGAGTGCCTTGAAAAAAATCATAAATAATCCACGTCAACACTTTACAACTCTTATCAGAGGACACGCTGCTCTCCGCAATGGAACACGCCAGCGCGGAGGATTTTGCAAAGTTGGAGGACGTGGAGCGCAAGGGGCTTGGCACTCCGGCCACCCGCGCCGGCATGATTGAAAAGCTGGTGCGCTCCGGCTTTGTGGAGCGGAAGAAAAAGCAGCTTCTCCCCACGGAAAAAGGCACGGAACTTATCAAGGTAATGCCCGATACGCTGAAATCCGCCAGGCTGACCGCTGAATGGGAGGAACGGCTGGGCGCGGTGGAGCGCGGGGAACTCTCCCCGGAGGACTTTATGGCGGGCATTTCCGCTATGCTCACCGAACTTATCAAAGGCTATCAGGACGTGACCGTGGCAAACGCCGCCCTGTCTGCATCCGGGCGCACGGTAATCGGTATCTGCCCCCGTTGCGGCAAAAACGTGGTGGAGGGCAAAAAGAGTTTCTTCTGCGAGGGCTGGAACGCCACGCCCCCCTGCGGCTTTGCCCTCTGGAAGAACGACCGCTTCTTTACCGGGAAGCGCAAGGAGCTGACCCGCAAGGTTGCCGCCGCCCTGCTGAAAAACGGGCGCGTCGCTATGACCGGCCTGTTTTCCGAGAAAAAAGGCGTCCTCTATGACGCGACTGTTGTGATGGAGGACACCGGAGAGAAATTTGTCCGCTTTAAGCTGGAATTTGACCCCAAAACCCCTAAAAAGAAAGGAAACTGACGCTTATGGAAAAGAACATGAACGCATTTAACCGCAACCTGCACAACCTCCTGGCCATCAGCGGCACGGACGCCGCTGAACTGGCGCAAGCCCTGAACGTGGAACTGCCGGAAATGAACCGCTGGCTGAACGGCTCCGCCGCGCCGGATGTGTACCAGCTTCAGGAGATCGCCAGACGGTTCGGGATGCCCTACTCCTACTTCTTTGAGAGCAGCCAGAGCCTGCCCAACGTGCCGGAAGTGGCGGCATGGCTGGGCTTGTCGGAGGAAACGGTGGAAACCCTGCTGGCAATGGCCGATACCGAGCCGGAGGAAGTCATGGACGCGCTGGACGATGCCATTTATGCAATGGCTGCCGCTGTCCGTGCTGCGGGGGAGGTGGATACGGAATGAAGAAAGAGGAACAAAAAGACCTTTTGATTGGGGAAGAAATCGCCATCCGTCAGATTGGCGTCCCCTATGGCTGGCTCTACCAGCGCACGGAACCCGGCTATCTTCTGGCAGACGGAACCGCCCTTTTGGAGTGCGAGCGTGACAGCGCAGGCCGCTATAAAGGCGGCGCGGGGCTGGACGGGGTGTACCTGCATACCGGGCGGCTCTATGTGCCGGTGCTGGCGGAGGACGGCAAAGTCCGCGCCTTTCAGGAGGTGCGCCCGGAAAACTACCTTGCCGCCGCTGAAATGAGCGCGGAGGGAAACTATAACCAGATTGACGGCATCATCAACAATGAACCGCCGCCAAAGCCCTCTGTGCTGGATGCCCTCAGCCAGTGCCGGCAGGATGCCGCCAGAGATCACGATACGCCAAAGAAGCCCCCGCGCGGACAGGAGGTGGAGCGATGAAGCTGTCCGGAACCGAGAGGGAAACCATCGTGCTGTATAATGAAGCAGAAGCCGCCGCCAGCATCTACACCCACAATGCCGCCCTTTGCCGGCAGCTTTCCGAACTGTGCGGCACTTACCCCGGACAGGTACGGCAGACCGGGGACAATGGATATGGCGGGCTTTCCTTTGAACTGCCGAAAAAATGGGTACGCATTACCCCACCCCGTGTCCTTACCCCTGCACAGCGGGCGGTGCTGGATCAGATGAACAAGAAAAGGCGCGGCGGCTGATTGTCCCCGCTGTCCGGCTGTGGTATAATCAAATCCGGCAGACAAATGGGAAAAACGCGGAGGATGCAGAACGTGAAAAACAGCACTACCCCCAAATGGGCAAAACAGAAGAATAAAGCGGCGCGCCACGCTGCCCGCATCCGCATGGCGCGGCAATGGCTCCCCTCCTATACGGGGACGCACCTTGTCCGCGCCTACCGGGAAAAATTCAAGGTCGATGTGCCGACCGCGCTGAATGACTTAGAGGAAATCGGCGCACTGACCCCGGAGCAGGCAGCGGTGAAGCGGCAGGCGGAACAGAAACGCCAGGAGCATCTGCGGCGGGAACGGGAGGCAAAGAAACAGCAATCCTTTTATGACCGCTTCCCGGATTCGGACGACCGCTTTTATTTTATCGCCGGTTACACCTCCGGCGGCGCACCCTATGGCGTAACATGGGAAGAAATGGGGCTTTCCCCCTGGGAACTCCCCGAAGAAGAATCATAACAACCATCCACACACCCGGAGCAGGACGCACCTGTTCCGGGCTTTTATTTTGCGAAAAAGGAGGGATGTTGCCGCCCATTTATTCTGGCTTCAAATAAATCTGATTGATTGTCACAGAATTAACCGATATAATGACATCAGCATAGAGAAAGAGAA
>NZ_QZDT01000013.1 GCF_009917485.1 Parablautia muri | reverse complement strand
AGACATATGGCAGACGGCATGCGGACAGAGCCGGCTCATCTGCCATTCCCGCTTCGGAAAAATCTGTCAGTGGATGCCCTGCGCGACAGGGCAAGGGAAACAGGCACCAAGACCTTTGAAGTAATCCGCAGGATGTTTGACGAGGAAAAGTAGAAGAACAGCCCATGCAGACAGCAGGAGCCATACTTTCCATAGCTGATATCTATTCACCCCAGCTCCTTGAAAAAGCATGTGATAAAGCGCTCAGGCAATACCATATGCCTTATTATAAGACCATCTATTCCAATGCAAAGAGCATAAACAGTGAGAAGGAACTTACAGAGTTTAAGGAAAACAATAAAAAATCCGGAATTGTCAGAGGCGCGGATTACTACAGAAAAGGAGAGGCAGCAAATGAACATTGAAATAAAAAAGAGTTTATCGGTATTGGAACTTGGCGGCCCTGCAGGGATCATAGAAATGCAGGAAAAAGATATAAAGCTTGTGGATCTAAGCTGCGAAAAGCGTTTGGAACTGCTCCTTGAAACACTGATACAGGAACGGGAGAACAGGCTCATAAACCGGCTTATCAAAAATGCCTGTTTTAAATATCCTTCTGCAAGCATCGAGTCACTGGATTATGATGCAAGGCAGATAAAAAAGTCCACGATTCTAAATCCCGCCACAATGGGATTTGCTGCCAATGCAACAAATCTTGTCATCACAGGACCGACCGGTGAGGGAAAGACTTACCTTGCATGTGCCCTTGGCGTGGAAGCATGCAGACAGACTTACAGGGTTTTGTATATCAGGATGCCTGACCTGATGCGTAACTTTGAGAACCAGAACGACAACCTCAGGGGACTTACAAAATACAGGAAAAGGATCGGTAACTATCAGATCCTCATCCGTGATGAATGGCTGAATTATAAACTTACTGAAAAGGATGCCAAGAACCTCTATGAGCTGTTTGAACAACGCAGTGGCAATAACGCAACAATCTTTGTCGGACAGTATCCTGTGGATGAATGGCATAACAGGCCCGGCGGAGGGACGCAGGCGGATTCCATCATGGACAGGATTATCCATAATGCCTATGAAATCCCTACAAATGAAACAAACCTGAGAAAGCTGTATGATTCAAAGAAGCTCAAAAGGCTTGTTGACAAGATAGAAGCATAATCATCTGAACATCATTAGACCTAATATTGCCTCTGTTGTATTTTCAAGCGACAGGGGCAGTATTACTATATCTTGTGTCTGAGGTGGCTCTCAAGGAAGAAATTTCCGGGTGGCTCTGAAGCGGGAAACTGGTGGCTCCCAAGGGGGATAATATTCAGCATGATAAACAAAGGGCTGATGATGCGCGGGGAAGCGGCAGTGCAGGAGAAGAGCCTGCGCATGTTCCAGAAGGCCAGGATCATGGAGATAAGGAAACAGCTTGAAAACCTGCATCAGGAAAAAAAGCAGGCAATGGATTCAAAGGAGGCGCTTTATGAGCGGTATGCAGCTGGCGGCATGACACCGGAAGAGTACCGCAGGGAAGCTGACGGACTGGACCAGCAGGCCGGTCTGTTGAAGCGGCAAATACATGACGGGGAAGAAGAAATCTTAAAGCTGGAAGAGGAATGTGAAAGGCTGGAAGCGGATATGAAGCAGGTGATCCGTTATTCCCATATGGAAAAGCTGACACAGGAACTGGTTGATACTTTTGTGAAAAAGGTATATATTTATAAGGACAAGAGGGTAAAGATTGAGTGGAATTTCAGGGAGAGATAACTTAGCATTAATTTACCACGATTTTTTCACGAACTTGACATTAATTTATCACAACCCTAACGAAGTTATGCGACTTCCGGGAATTTTGCTTCAAAAAAGTGAAAAAAGTTCGTGATATTAACTTGAGACAATCGGGGGATGTGACGAATAGGCGTGAACCATATCTATAAAGGAAAATGGTATATTGGTGGGCAATTAGTAGTAATAAATTTAAAGCAAGAGATTTGCAAAAGAATATAAATTGTATTTTGGATGTAGTTGTGTATGTAGTAAGAAAATGATATGATAAAAATAAGAAATACAGAGGATTGTATATGGGGAATATATATGATGGGGCATTCCGGACAATCTTGAATGACTGCCGACAGATGATCATCCCGGTGATCAATGAGATTTTTGGAGAAGATTATATAGGGAATGAAAAAATAGAGTTTCATCCCAATGAGCATTTTATTGACCAACAGGATGAAGCAGACCAGAAAAGAATAACGGATACTAATTTCACAATATTTGGAAAGATAAAGAAAAAGTATCATCTTGAATGTGAGAGCAGCCTGCCGGATGGGCGTATGACAATCCGGTTGTTTGAATACGATGCCCAGATAGCATTGGATGAGAGTGAGATCATTAATGAAACACTGACTGTAACATTTCCAAATACAGCAGTGTTGTATCTTAGAACATATAAGAAGACACCTGATAAAATGCGGTATGTGATAAAAACTCCAGGCGGTACTGTGGAGTATGATGTGCCAATCATGAAGATACAGGGGTATTCTCTGGAGGAAATCTTTTCAAAAGGCTTATTACTGTTAATTCCGTTTTATATTTTTTCACATGAAAAGAACTTTAAGGTGTATAATAGTAATGAGCAGAAGCTGGCAGAATTGAAAGCAGAGTATCAGGATATTTTGAGTAGACTTGATAAACTGGAACAGGAAGAGATTATTGGGGCATTTGACAAACATACAATTATAGAACTTTCCGGTGATGTGATTAGAGAAATTGCGCAGAAGTATGAGAATGTGCAGAAAGGTATAGGTGGAATAATGAGCGGAGCGCTACTTGAAACAGAAGCAAGGACGATTTTGAATAAAGGAAGAGATGAAGGTCGGAACGAGAGTAAGAAAGAAACAGCAATCAGGATGCTACAGGATGGAGTACTGCCGATAGAGAAGATTGCGGAATATTCGGGACTTGATATTGCAGTTGTAGAACAACTTGGAGGACTTCGCACAGTGTAAAGCAACAAAATGAAATTATTAGAAATTTTATATTGTTATAATAAATCAGGAAAATAACAGAAATATAAGCTATTTTCCTGATTTTACATTTGAAAAGAGGATTGATATGGAACAAGTATATTTGACAGAGATTAATATACGGCAGGTCAGGCATTTACAGAATATAAAAATAGAATTACCCCAAAACGAGAAGAAACATTTATTGATTACGGGTATCAATGGATGTGGGAAAACGAGTGTACTTAAAGCAATCGAAAATTCTTTTTTACATGTTATGGGATTTATGGGGCAAGATTGGAAGGAAATAAAATTCGATTCTTCTTCTGATAAAATAGACATAAGAAGTAATCTTTCTAATAGTATTGATGGTAAAGAAATGTATAAGTTATATCAGGAAGGTCAAATTATACTTATATATTTTTCAGCAGACAGAAAGTTTACCATGAATAAATCAAAGACAGTTGGAGCTTTTAATATATATAAAGTAAAAATGTTCACTGAAAAAATGAATACATCATTTGGGCAGCTTCTTGTATATTTATACGTAGAGAAATTGTTTGCAAGAGAAAAAGGAGACGAGGAAACAGTTAAAGATGTAGAAAAATGGTTTGAATGGCTACAGGGTGCATTGAGAGAACTATTCGATAATGCTCAATTAGAATTGAAATTTTTATTGGAAGATATGTGTTTTAAAATTAAATTACCAGGCAGGGAAGAATTTGGTTTGGACGAAATGGCAAGCGGCTATGAAGCACTTTTTGACTTATTTTCTGAAATAGTAATTAGAATGGAACAGCAGGCTCACTTAAAATATGATTTGCCAGGGATTGTTTTGATAGATGAAATAGAGTTACACTTGCATATTGCATGGCAAAAGAAGGTTTTACCTTTTTTAGTAAGAGTTTTTCCAAATCTTCAGTTTATTGTAGCAACACATTCTCCTTTTGTTGTATCTTCAATAGAATCTGCAGTGATATATGATTTAGAAAAAAATATCATGGTAGGAAATTTATCAGCGTATTCGTATGAATGTTTAGTAGAATCTCTATTTAGTACAACTGTATTTTCAGATGTGATGGGAAATAAGTATGGAAGATATCGCGAACTTGTAGAGAAAGATACTTCACGAAGTGTTTCTGAGGATGAGGAGTTGGTAGATTTAATTAAGTATTTTCAATCGATTCCATTTTTTGTAGCAGAGGACATTATATTAGATTTCCAGATAACAGAAAGTCAAAGAAAACATGGTAAAGATAAGTAAATCAGAAATTCCGCAAGGAATAGTTATTAAAACAGAAGAAGATTATCGAAGTGAACAGGTTTTATTAATATTACAACAGGATTTTTTGGATAAGTGTTATATTTGCGAAGAAAAATCCCCAACATCGATAAATGTAGAGCATTTTCATTCATGTAAAAATCATAAGCATTTGAAATATGATTGGGAAAATCTTTTTTTTGCATGTGCTCATTGTAATAGGATTAAAGGAAGTTGTTATGATCATATAATAGATTGTACAAAAGAGGATCCAGAAAAATACATAATTCTGAAATTTAATAGTTATCCAGAAAGTTATGTGAAAATATTGGAACGATTGAATGGTGCAGAGAATGGTGAAACCAGAGAATTACTTGATAAGATATATAATGGCGCAGGAACGCCAATTTCGGCATGTGAAGCAAAAAATTTGAAAAAAAGGATATCCCGGGAACTAAAAAATTTTATGGAATGCGTTGAAAATTATCACAATGAGAATGATTTAAAGTTACGAACAGTATATTGGGAAAATATTAAAAAAATGCTGAGCAGGGAAAGTAATTTTGCCGGATTCAAAAGAAGCGTGGTGTTGCAAAGTGAAAAGTTAATGCAATCTTTTGGTGAACTAATAAAATAATCTAAAAGTGTTAATATAATTCATACAAATTGTTTTTATAATATTAACAGATTTAAGGGATATTGTGTTAAAAACGAAAAAGTCTATTCCCGAAGAGATGGCTTCTTTTGCAGAGCAGATAAATAATATATGTTAATAGAATAGGGGATTATATTGTAAAAGTTCGTTTTCAAAAGGAGGAACCGACTATTGATGATAAGAAGGAGGAATATTTGAAGAGATATGCAGAGATACATATTTGATTGTGAATGAGGAATATATTAAAGTGCAGATTATACAAAATAAAAAACGAATTGGAGAGAAATGCTTATGAAAAAACTAAAAATTGCAGATGGACAAAGATTTAAAATACATATAGAAGAAAAAATTATCGAGGACAGTTTGTATTTTCATGAATATGAAATTGCAGTGAATAGTTTGAATAATATTTGGAATTTACAAGATGATAATGGGAATGAAAATAATAGGCTGGAAAATCCCAATAATATTATTGCTTTTTGCGGTGAAAGAGGTAGCGGAAAGAGCAGTGCTATGATGTCCTTTGTCCAAGCTTTGGTTCGGTCGGGGGAACGTGATGATAAACTAAAGTTTGGGGAGAACATCAGGAACAGTAATTGGAAAACAAATATTGTTGTTGATCCGTCAATGTTTGATGAGGTGCATAATATTGTAGATATTGTATTGGCTCATATATACCAGGATTTTCAGAGCATTTATGATGAGAATAATCAATCAATAGAACAATACGAACGAGAAAAGATGATGATGCAGTTATCGAAGGTGTATAAAAGCCTTTCAATCATTAACAACAAGGAGAAAATGTTGGATGATGAGTATGATGAGGCAGGAAATATTTCAAAACTGCAGAAACTTGGCGCAAGTACGATGCTAAGGAATGATATGGAAGAATTGGTCAAAATGTATTTAGAGCTTAATTCTAAGCGGGCGAGTGCAAAAAAGTGCGGAAAACTGTTGATTGCTATAGATGATTTGGATTTATGTAACGAGAATGTTTATAAGATGGCGGAGCAGATTCGAAAATATTTGATTTTGCCCAATATAATTATTGTGATGGCTGTTAAAATCGAACAGTTTGAAATGGGAATTGAAGAGAAAAACAGGGATGATTTTAAGAACATTATTCAGGGAAAGGGACGGACAAATACGATCGATAGAGAAATGAGGGAAATGGCTGAACGGTATACCACCAAGTTGATTCCGAAAGCGAGGAGAATTTATCTGCCGGAACTGAAAAGTAATCAGGTTGAACTGGAAGGAATTGTGCTCAAGAATGATGGTATGGATAATCAATCGCTGGTTCTTGAAAATCGATTGCTTAAATTGATATGTGAGAAAACTGGAATGTATTTTATCCCTTCCGAAAATGGATCCAGTTATCTGGTTCCTTCTAATTTGAGAGATTTGATCAATTTTATTTCAATGCTCAATGAAATGGAATATCCGGGAGACAATATACGGATAAAGCTGAATAATATATTGGAATTTAAGTATTATTTTATAGAGGAAATGATTAAGAGAAATGTGAGACAGGAAGAACTGGAAGATTTGATGGAAGTTGTGGAGAGCGATGATCGAATCAAAAATTACAATATGTATAACTTCCTGAATAAAGTATATCAAAAAAAGACAGGTAGAGTAGGTGTAGTAGATATATATGCCAATTCTAATTTAGAATTCACACTTTGGAGTTTGGCAATTGTTATTGAAAGGCTTACCAACAATATGTCTTGTTTGACATTTAATGATGATAATTTGTTATCTGATTATGTTGAGATATATTACACCATTATATTAAACGAAAAATTTTGTGAGAAAATAGAAATAGCTAATCCATTAATTGGGGGATTTATTTGGGGTAATCGGGCGAATGGGGTTGTACCGTGGATTGCAACTGAAAACCACCAGTTTGTGATGAATAGAGATAAATTCTTTATTAATATATTTGAGTGTTGGAATGCGGTTGCAGATGTTTTGGAGGAAGAAAAGTGTTTGTTGTCTATTGAAAGGAAAGATGTTTCGAAGACAAAAGTCACAGCACTAAAGAAAGATACTGGACGATCTGAAATCATTATCTGGATTCTTATGGCTTTACTGAGTTCTAACTTTGAGTTGCAAAACAACGGTAAGATTCGTTTGAATAGGGTTCCTCTTATTGCCAATAATTATACAATTCCTCCGAATGTGGTAGTGAGCCTTGAGAATTATATCGTAAATTTGTGTGAATTGGAGAGTATGTTTGTTTTTTTGAATCTGGAACGTTTAAGAGTGGATTGGGATGATGTAAAGGATATTTTTTCCGTCATGGAGGAGAAGAATAGAAACCTGGTTAAACAGGCAAGGGTTATTGTTCTGAATGTGGATTTATCACTGCAGTTACTTGAATATTGCACAAGGAATAATGATTATAAAGAACCAACAAAGTCAAATGAGGACAGGACATATCAGCTGATTAAAAAGTTTCTGGATAATGTGAGCCATTTTATGAAGGAAGCCGGGGCAGGACATGCCGATTGGACGAAATTCTGGATTCCATTAGAAAAAACAGAGAAAGGGGAGATAAAAGGAAAGGAGATAGACATTTGCCAGATTTATGCACGTGTGTGTATGGTAGCGGAGGAGAAGAACAAGTACCCCAGCGTTACTGAGGCGGATGAAATAGAAAAGCGGAATTTGAAACGTGTTTTTGCACAGAAGATTGAAACGGTTGCTACAGAGGATTATATTGGAAAAGTAAAAGGCATAACAGGATTCATAACTGAAAAGAATAGGTATGCTGATTATGTGAAGGATTTACTTGAAAATATAGCAAATAGTATTCAGCAATATACTTATAAAGAGAAGAAAATGCCAGAGGGGTTTGATTCTGAATTACTTATGAAATTATATTCAGAGGTTGTTGATTTATATATGGAGAATCCTCAGAAAAAGATCAGTGAAGAACAACATAATGAATATAAAGCTGTTGCCCAAATAAGAAATGTCATTAATTAGAGGGATATAAGGATGGATATTGAACGCGGGAATTTGGAAATATTGTTCAAGAAAATACCATTTGAACAGATACAGTTATTTCGTGGGACAAGTGGGGATTGCCATACATATGACCGTGTTGGGAAGAAACTGTATCTGGAATATGTTAAGGATATTTTTCCCAAATATTCGGAGGATGAGAGAGTTAATAATTACCTTCTATTGAAAGAGGATATGAGAAATAGCCCGAATGGCTTAAGAAGTGTCTTCGGAATGATTTCAAAAGTTGCATCGAAGCTGCTGACGTTTCAATCGCAGAAGATCAAATGTAAATTGGACGAGATGCTGAGGTGGAGAGAAATTTCTTTTCAGCTTGGGCAAGATTTCTTTACATGTGCATTTTTGGCTCAAGAGGATCTAAAGAGAGGAAGGGAAAACTGCTTTTTCGCATGGGAGCCTATTATTGGTAGCGATGATATGCGTCTGGATAATATATTGAAAAGGGGAATGGCGGAGAATCATTTTCATCTGAATGGCTCGACAAAAATATTTGAGTTGAACTGGATTTGCCTGATGAACCATATTGAAAACCGTGGAAAAGAGTTTAAAAAATTCGAAAAAATGCTCCAGTACAACTATGGAAACGACCCAAATAAAAAAAGATTTTATGAGCTGTGCCTTAGGGCGGCATTATACAGAATTTTTCTTTTTGGGGTGATACATTGTGACAATTTTTTGACGGAAGAATTACAAAAAATTATAGAGGGTATTGAACAAAGAAAAATTTTGGTATGGGAAGTGGTATCAGATTTACAGGATATCATAAATCTTGCAAGAGCGACATATGGCGCGGCCAATGAGAAGCATGTTATTTTAGATTATGCATTGGAAAAGGATGTATATGATGAGAATAATAACCCTAGCAGGCTCCTGTCGGGAGAGAGAAGATTTCTATATGAATGTTATAAGCGCTCCTTTGGTACAGGTGAATATTCCTTTAAGGAATATCAAAAAAATGTGTTTTATCGTTATTTAGTTGCCAGAACTTATTTCAGAAGTGAAATGGTACAGGTAAACCGGATGGTAGGTTTTTCAAATTTTGGCGATTATGAGTCGCGGAAGGAGTATTTTGTTGAGGATAAGAAAGAATATGAGTATGAACTTGTCCGATTAGCCGTAAATGCTTCTTTTCAGGAGCAAAATATCGTTTCTCTAGAGGCAAGGATTTGTCCGGCATTAGATTCCCATACATTAGCAGGTAAATTGAATCAAAAATTAGAATGTGTTGGTGAAGATGAAATTAAGGAAAAGATGTTTTTTGTATTGCACTTTCCGAAAGCCAAGGAGAAAAAGTACGAATTATATGCGCCAAGGGACGTTGTAGTGCGACGGAAAACGGAGAAATATGCAAATGCTATTGTAGCACTCTTGGAAAAAAAGGACAGGATAAATCAATATATTCGTGGAATAGATGCCTGTGCAAATGAAATTGGATGTAGGCCGGAAGTATTTGCGCAAATATATCGGTATTTGCTGGATTATTTAGTTCCAGGTGAATTAGGCAGGCAGGGCGTTTTAATGGCAACCTATCATGCAGGAGAAGACTTCTTGGATCTCGTGGATGGTTTGAGGGCAATTGATGAAGCGATGCTTTTTTGTAACCTGCATAGAGGATGCAGGATTGGACATGCACTAGCACTGGGGATTGATCCTTCTGCCTATTATCAGTTTAAAGGAAATGTGCTTGCTTTGCCGAAACAGGAATTGCTAGATGATATTGCATGGCTGTTGGTTAAGCAGGATGAATACAGGATTGGTTTGAACGGGAAATTAAAGAGTATACTTGACCAGCAATTTTATGATTTGTTTAATGAGATTTATCCTACATATAACTTGAAGAATTCGCGCTGCGAGTCAGTAAATTATTTAGAGTATTATAATAGCTGGCGGCTTCGAGGCGATTTTCCGGGAAGTTATTTGCTAGATGAGGAAGCGTTTGCGTGCAGTTTAAACAGTATTCCGTTAAAAAGGTTTTCTCGTTATGAGTTTAACGACAAGGTTTCTAATTCAATAAGAAAGGCAGAGAAATACAGAAAACTTTATAGAATGTATCACTATGACGAGCACGTAAGAAAAGAAGGTGCAAAAAGAGTATTGTTTAAAATTCCATGCGGTTATGCGGAAGCGGTAAGAGAGATACAGGACCGAATGATTCAGATGTTGGTGATGGAAGGAATTGGGATTGAAACTAATCCGTCATCAAATTATTTGATTGGAACGATTCAAAAATATGAGGAGCATCCGATTCTTCGTTTTAATGGCAGAAAATTGAGAAACACTGAAAATAATATGTCGTTACAGGTATCATTAAATACGGATGACCAGGGTGTGTTTGATACTTCCTTAGAAAATGAATTTGCCTTGATGACGGCTGCACTAAGGAAGGCAAAGACAAAGGATGGTCAATATATATACGATGTAGAAGATATTTACGCGTGGATTGATTATGTGAGAAGAATGGGAATTACACAGGTTTTCAGTGCAACTTCGAGGGAAGCGGATTATCTCTCAAGAATAAAATAAATTTTTTGGTAGGAGGTTCGGTGCAGGATAAAGTCTGATACCAGACAGAGACGTTGTTGGGGAAAATCCGGGGCAGGTGAGAAGATGGTTCGAAGATGATATTTATGCTGACAACTGGATCCTTAGCTTGCAAGATTCTTTATAGAAGGTCAGAGCTTATGGCGGACATTTCAACTTGACACTAATTTACCACGATTTTTTCACAAACTTGACATTAATTCACCACAACCCCAACGAAGTTATGCGGGTTTCAGCGATTTTTACTCAAAAAAGTGAAAAAAGTTCGTGACAATTACTTGACATCAACGGGGTTCGGAGGCTTATATTTGTTTGCTGAGTTTGTGCTTGCCTTATGCTGAATGAAATAAAAGGATCATAAGCAAGACCGCCGCACTATGGCTTACTGCCATATGTGGAGAGGTTCCAATCTAAAGGGGCCATGGTTACTTTTCACGGGTCAGGAATGCGTATGAGAATGTGATTCAGGTGTGAAGGGCGATTTTTGCGAAGCGAAACTTGGAATATCGCCCCGAATGTTACTATGAGCGGCTTCCAGACCGTGAATAGTAACGGACCATGTGTATGACGGGAATGATACTAAAACTTGTCGTTGTATTATAATTCGTAAAGACGTATAATTACTATGATAATGTAAGAAGCGTGGCGTTGGAGTGTATACGGAAATGTATGTGAATGCATAATATCTGTATGAGGGGTATGGGCAATATGAACAGAATATCAAAATATGATGTATTAAGAGTAGTGGCCAGTTTTGCAATCGTGCTGTTGCATGTATCAGCCAGCTACTGGAGTGTGGTGGATATACATAGCAGAGAATTTATGGTCATGACAGCTTATAACAGTCTGACCCGTTTTGCTGTTCCTGTATTCTTTATGCTGAGCGGCCTCTTTCTGATTGCACCGGAGAAAAAGGATCTGGCGCTGGGCAAAAGGATTCTGAAACTGGTATTGTTGTTTTATGTCTGGTCTGCTTTCTATGCTTTCCAGGGAGTGATGGTTGATGCACTCAAAGGAGATTTTTCGGTAGAAGTCTGGAGGGCATCAGTAGAAAGATTTATATTTGGACATGTCCATATGTGGTTTCTTCAAATGCTCTGCGGGTTTTATATATTGCTTCCAATTGCCCGGCAGATAAGCACAAAAGAGAAAGTATTGCGATATTATCTGATATCGTGGGCCGTATTTAAATTTCTGGCACCAACATTAACAGGGGTATTCCATTTAAACACGGTGCAGGCACGGCTTGACAGCCTTGGCATGGATATTCTGGCTGGTAATTTTGGTTATTTTCTGTTGGGGTATTATCTGGACATAACGGATATAAGACAGGGAATACGGCGGGTGATCTATGTAATGGGGATTGGCGCATTATGCCTGACAGCTATTTTGACGGTCCAAGATAGCATGGTTTCCGGTACATATGTTGAAACATGGTTCAGCCCGGCTTCCCTTAATATCCTTATCATGAGTACGGCTGTCTTTATCTGCTTTAAGTATGGTATAGTGTTTGAAAGAGTAAGAAATGCTTATGTATGGAAGAAGCTGTCCGGCTACACATTTTTCATTTATATGTTTCATATGTTCCTAATTGAAAAACTGAATCTTTTTGGTATAACTACCATCTCGTTTCCGGCAGTTATCTCAATTTCGGTATTGACAGTATTCACTTTTGCGGTTAGTCTTTTGTGTGCGTTCATAACCGACCATATACCGGTTGTCAAAAAAATAGTAATGCTTCATTAAAGGATGAGAACGGTTATACTTTTTCCTTTTCCTTATATGTGACGTTCATATCGGCTTATTGGATTTCAGAATGGTTTCTGCTGTTTTCTGTGGTGTCTGGCTGGAGTTGTCCAGCCAAAAGCCAATCCGGGGTGTTGTTTGTATAAATGTATTGTATAAGGCTTCAATCGTAAAGCCGGAATAGCCTACTTTCCCCCTATGCATTTCCCTTTCTTTTATTGATGTCCATGTCTGGCGTAAAGATGCTGTTTTTGAATCATAGGAGAACAGGGGACGAATCCCCTGTGCGTCTGTAAAGAGGGAGGCAGCTTGTACATATCCTTGAAAAATCGAAATTCTTCAAAAGCTATGTGGGCCAGAGAAAGAAACGAAAATAAGAAAACCGCTGTTGCATGGTTGTGTATATTTCCATGTAACAGCGGTTTTGGGCTGGTGTTATTTCGTTGAGAATGTGGCTCAATAAACAAGAAATGGCAAGGACTATAAAAGAAGTGGATACTGTTTGGGCAGAGGGGAAGTATGACTTGTTAATCTTAGATGTTTCACTTCCTGACGGTTCCGGTTTTGAAATATGCGAGAAAGTCCGCCAGACTTCAAAAGTACCTATTATTTTTCTGACAGCATCAGATGAGGAAGTCAATATTATTATGGGATTGGATATGGGTGGTGATGACTATATTACAAAACCTTTTAAATTGGGAGTGCTGTTATCCCGGATAAATGCGCTGTTAAGACGTGCAGGTGATTTTAATCAGACAGAAACAGAAATTCATTCTAATGTTTTAAAGGCGATTTTGACACAGGGAAAGGTTTATAAAAATGGAGAGCTTTTGGATTTGACGGCAGGAGAGTATAAGCTGCTGTGTCTGTTTATGCAAAATCCGGGTATGGTGCTTTCTAAAGATCAGATTTTAGAAAACCTGTGGGATAATGAAGGAAATTATATAGATAACAATACGCTGAATGTCTATATCCGCAGACTGCGGACAAAAGTTGAGGACAATCCCAGCAATCCGCAAATGATTTTGACTGTAAGACGTATGGGATATAAATGGAATATTATTTGATGGGGTATTTTTACGAGAATATTTACAAACAAAAGTATTAAGGCACTGTTTATCGGAATGTCCCTGTTTTTATTTTGCAATACGATTCTGTCACAGGTTATATTGTGGAGATTTCACGGAAATTGCTAGCTTGTACTCTTTATTCTTTCTCTGTTTATGGGATGTGGGATTTTGTTTCTCTGCTTATGCTACTTTCATAAGCAGCATAAAATCATGGAAACAGCAGTGGCAGAAATAGATGATTACCTTATAGGAGATACAGATGCCCGCATTGAATGTGATGATGAAAGTCCTTCCAGCAGGAGATAATGGGGTACCAGCAGGTGACAGAACAGATGGCGGCGCAGGCGGCTTCCTTCAACCTCCCGGTTTCTTATATCAAAGTAGCTGGAACTGATATCAGTATGTAAAATATGGCAAAAATAAGGGGGCGGGGGTACTCCCCGACAAGATTTAGCATTTCGTGCCCACGAAATGCGTATCTTGCGGCGTTCCATAGAACGCCCTCTCCCAAAAAGGAAGGAGATGCACATGGCAAGACCAAAAGGCGAAAATGTAATCAGGAAGCATTTCAAACTGACCGAAGAAATAGCAAAACTTTTAGCAGAACGTTCCAAAGCAGAAAATATGAATGAATCAGAATACATCCGTTATCTGCTCCTGAATCAGTCGGAGTATCCACGAAGCAGGGAATTAGAACTTGAAATAATGCGTTTACGGAATGAAATAAACAAAATCGGCGGAAACATCAACTAGATAGTGAAAAATAATAATTCCCATTTGTGTAAGGAAAGTGATAAAATAAACCTTATTAAAAATATGGAAGAAATCAATGGACTGGTAAAAGAACTGGTTATGACAGGATAGCCTGCAGGAGTAAAGAAAGTCAGCCCATGGATGACCTATCAGACAGGAGGCATACATTTTGGTATTGTATTATACAGGAACAGGCAACAGCGAATATGTAGCGAAGAAAATCGGGGAGCAGATTGAGGATGAAGTCATCAACCTGTTTGATAAGATCAAGAAACATGACTATTCAGAAATACATTCGGACAGACCTTTTGTATTTGTATATCCCACCTATGCATGGCAGATGCCAAGAATCCTCAAGGACTTTATCTTATACACTTCATTTACAGGAAGCAAATGTGCTTACTTTGTAACCACCTGCGGAGTCAGCATGGGAAATATGCCAAAGTACCTGCCTGAAATCTGTGGGCAGAAGACCTTCACATATATGGGCTGCGGAGAAGTTGTCATGCCGGAGAATTATATCGCAATGTTCAATGCCCCGGAAAGGGCGGAAGCAGTCGAAATCATAAAAAATGCTGATGTTGTGATAAAGCATATCGTTGATGTCATAAGGCATAATGGCACGATACCAAAGAAGAAAGTCGGTGCTTTTGCCAAAGTCAGCAGTGGGATAATAAACACATTATTTTACCCTTTGGCTGTAAGCGCAAAGAAATTTTATGCAACGGATGCCTGCAACGGATGTGGGAAATGTACCAGGGTCTGCCCTTTAAACAATGTAAGGTTAAAGGATGGGAAGCCTGTATGGGGTGATCAGTGTACGCACTGTATGTCCTGTATCTGCAAATGCCCGAAGGAAGCTATTGAATACGGGAACAAGAGCAAGGGGAAACCAAGATACCAGTGCCCGCTATAAAATGCGTGGATATCAAAGAAAGCATATACATGGAAATTTTAGAAATCCAAAAAGAAATAAGCAGTTCATAGATAAGGGAGAAACAGAAATATGCTGAATGGGATTATTGAGATTGATGTCCATGGAAAGAATGTTGAAGCGGCGGTTGAAGAAATAAGAAAATGCCTGAACAATGTTAAGCCAGGTGTATACCGAATCCGTATCATCCATGGCTACCATGGCGGCACGAGAATCCGGGATGGCATCCGGGATGAATTCAGCTATGGCAGGGAGCCTAAAGTAAAGCGGATCACAATGGGGAATAATCAGGGGATTACGGAACTTGTATTGCGGGAGTTTTAAAAGAGCAGTATTTATTTAAAGAAGAAACAGCGTTACTGCAAAGTAAATTTAGGAGATATGTCTATGAAAAACATACTTATCGTACAGGGCGGCGGCAGGCCAAAAGGGAATACCGCCCAGCTTGTGGAACACTTTATAAAAGGCGCAGAAGAAGCAGGGCATAAGATAGAACTGGTCTATCTTCTGAAAAACGAAGTAAAAGGCTGCCTCGGCTGTAATGCCTGCCGGTATGGGAAGCCATGCATCCAGAAAGATTCCTTTAATGAAATTGTACCCAAGATAAAAAATACAGATTGTATTGTCTTTGCATCACCTTTATATTTCTGGACTATTTCATCAAAGATAAAGGCATTTATTGAGCGTTTTTACTGTATCGCAGAAGAAGATCCCAACCCGCCGCTTGGAAGATATGAAAAATACCCGGCTAAGGACTGTGCGCTGCTGATGACTTCCGCTGACAACTTCTTCTGGACGTTTGCTCAGGCGGTATCATATTATCAATTTACACTGGTCAATTACATTGGTTTCCATGATAAAGGGATGCTCCTTGCCGGGGGCTGTGGTGATACAAATGGCAGACCGCAGATTGATAAAACAGACTATTTAAGACAGGCGTATGAATTTGGAAAGAAAATATATTCAGAGTGACACAGAAAACTTGATCAAAAAAGCTGGAGGGAAAATATTATGCTGATAGATTTTAACGGACAGCAGGAGAGGAAAGCCCCGGGGATGAATAACGGAACAGGTGAGATGTCTGCAAAGATGTATATGGATGATAATGGGAAGATCATACCATGCAGAGTACATAAAGGCGGCTCTATCGGAATGCATAAACATCCCACAAGTGATGACATTAATTATATTATTTCAGGCACAGGAAAAGCAATCTGTGATGGTGAAGAAGAACTGCTTGCCGCAGGAAACTGCCATGTATGTAAAAAGGGCTCAGAACACAGCATCATAAATACCGGAAATGAGGATTTAGTCATGCTGACAGTTGTTGTAGAACGATAAATTCCAAAGTGTCTGCATATGGCACACATCGCTTTGTATGGAAATTGAAGATAGCGGAAGATAAAATAACAAAGGTCAGGAGGTCATTTAATCGCAATCACAAAAATATCCTGCATCCATCAGACAGGAAAAAGATACATGGCTATGCACCTTGCAAATGTCATTTCCTACATCACAGACGAAGAAAAAACGCAGGCAGGCGCACTGGTGGTAAGCCATAACTGCAACGCAGATACCGCACTGCAGGAAATGCTTGCAACGAAAAGGAAGTTTGGAAAGATAGATAAGCGTCAGGGCTACCACTTTATCATATCTTTCAAAATTCAGGAGGTAAGACCGGAAACCGCTATGGAGATCACACAGAAGTTTGTAGAGAAATACTTTGGGGATGATTTTCAGTGCCTGTACGCCATCCATGACAATACGCAGCATGTACATTCCCACATTCTTTTCAACAGTGTGTCATGGCGTACCGGAAGGAAATACCGCTACGAAAAAGGTGATTGGGAAAGAAAGATACAGCCAATTGTCAATGAACTCTGCAAGGAGTATGGTCTTTCCATACAGGATATTGAGATAGGCACAGAAAAAGAGCCAAAGAAATGGGATAAAACAAAACAGGGTATTTTTAAATGGAATCACCAGTTCAGACTGGATGAGGAGGATTCCATTTCTTTTGCAAATAATTATGATAATTTTCTGAAATTAATGGAACTGAAAGGATATGAGATAAGGCGGCAGTCAGGGGAGACTTATCTGAAACTTATGGGAGAAAAGCGGTTTATCCGCCTTACGGATATTTCAGGGCATTATACAAAAGAAGCTATAGAATCCCAAATAGAAAAGGGCATCCGACATGAGGTTAAAAGAAGCGGAAACCGTACCCCAAGGCTTATCGGGTGCAGGAAAAATTACCGAAGGTATATTCCGCCAACATCATACCAAAAGGCATTTCTTGCAAAGATGTATCGCACCGGACAGCTTAAACGGAAGCCTTACAGCCAGATGTGGAGATGCAAGGAGGAAGCTGCAAAGTTTGAAAAGCTGCAGTCGCAATACTTGTACCTGTGCAGGCACAGCATCCGCTCTACAGAGGAATTAGAAAAACGGAAAGAGAATCTTGAAATCCGCATGGGTGATCTGGACGAAGCAAGACACCAGATATACAAACGGAGATACCCACATAAGTTAGCCCTTGCGCTATTAAAGATAATTGAAGAGAATGAGACGCGTGCTTCCTATTACAAACAGGGAAGCCTTTTTTATGCCCCTAATTACGAGAAATGGAAGGAGGCGGCAGAAATTTTAGTTCAGAAGGGATATACGATAAAACAGATTTCAGAAATGAAGGAGGCATATCAGACGGAGCTTGCATCCGTAGCAAAGGCAAAGCGTGAATTTAAAAAAGAAGAAAACCTGGTAGGCGGTAGAAACGGCGGATTCATTGTTGCTCCACTTAATGATAGTGATTTTACAGTGCGGGCATGGCAAGTGTGCGCCCTCCGTTCTCCCGGATTCGGGGCAAAAAAAGAGCAGGATAACCTGTTTAGATTTCCTGCTCTTTGCCGCCATTGATTAACGGCAGATATTTAGTTGTCCTTTTCTTTATTCTTTCCCATAAAAGGCTTCAATCGCCTGTGCGAAAAAATCCGAAGCCCCATCTCCGTACTTTTCATCCGTCATCGGCTTGATTTTTTCATTGCGGTAATATTGCGCCTGCGCCAGCATGAATCCCTTTTCCTCTTTTATCTGAGATAATTGTTTTATAACAAAGCTGTATTCCCCGACTATCTCTTTTACTTCAAAAGAATCCACGGCACAATCCCGTTTAGCGATTAGTTTTTGCAGAATTGCTTCAATCCGTTTGTTATAGCTTTCTGCAACTTCTTTGCTGATGGGGTTCTGAGCGGCAGATAAAAATTTGTCTTTCCCGCCATACCATTCAACTACCTTTGCATATCGTTTCTGCATTTTTTCAGAAGATACGGCTTCCATGTAATGCTTTTTCCATTGTTCAATGCTCCCAAATTCTCTTATTGCGATGTTTCTCATGTTTTCCGGCATATGCTCCACCATAGTCTGGAACATTTCCTCAATCTCTGTTTTACTGAAAACTGCAAAATCCATTTTGTTTTCTCCTTTCAGGATGTCGTCAATGCTGGCGATCAGGCGTTCCATACGCTCCTTTTTTGCTGTCAGCATTTTCCTCTGCATTTGTAAAATCTGGTTCCTGTCAAGAGCCGGGTTCGCCATAACCGCTTTGATTTCCTTCAAGGGAATATCAAACTCACGGAAGAACAGCACTTGCTGTAATGTTTCCAGTGCTTTATCGTCATAAAGCCGGTATCCCGCTTCACTTTTGCCAGTCGGCTTTAACAATCCGATTTCATCATAATAGTGGAGCGTGCGCACGCTGATACCTGTTAAGTTTGATACTTCTTTTACTGTCCTCATAACTGTCGGCCTCCTGTTCTTGATATATCCACTCTAACCCATGACGTTCCGTGAGGGTCAATAGGTAATTTCAAATATTTTTGAATATATCACATTTCAAGAATGGCGAAAAGAATTTCGGCCAGACTTAAAATAGCTGGCAGCGCAAGAAGATTATGTGCGGCAAGTCCACAAAGGGGTAGCTGGCAAAGCCAGCGCAGGGGAAGTGTAGCTTCCCCTGTGATGATTGGAGCAGATTGAAAATCTACGGAAACCATCTGCTGTCCGCAGGGCGCACAACGTCCAGTGGACGCTGGTTCTGCGCCGACCGGAGCGACAGCGGAGACCGCTCCCGGCAGGGCGCAATGCACCACTTTCCTAAGTGGTGTATAATTACGCCCTCTTTCAGAGGGGGATTTTCCGGGTTTCCGTTTTTATGCCGTTTTTACCGTTCCTGCTGTCTGGGTTTCTTGTCAGGATAGAGCTTCCCGGCGACAACGGCGGCATGGCTCTTTATCTTGATTGCCCCTCATGTTCGCTGCGCTTTGCCTTCATCGGAGAGGTAAAAGAGGAACCGCTCTCCCTTAAAACCGACAAAACAATCTTTCTGTACTTCCAGCGTAATCATGTACCAGGTTTCAGGGTGGAACCGTTCCTTTCCTGACAGGTCATGCCCCTGCATAATCGGCTCCTGTAGCTTTGCCGCCGCAAGCCGCTGGCGGATGGAGTTGTCACGTTCTGCAAGGAACCGTGCTTTTGTGGCAGCGACAAACTGGCTGCACTCCGGCTCCGGTATCTTTTCCAGTTTTCGGATGGCGTTCTCCCCGATTCCCTGACGGACACGCATAATCATCCCGGCCGGTTCCAGCTCGTTCAGGGAACGCTTGCAGGTCTGGGGGCTTCGGGAGAGTGCCGCCGCTATCTCCATGATGGGAAAGCGGATAAACAGAATCCCGTTGTTGTCCTCGGTTCCCCTTGTCAGGCAGTGAGAGTGCGCCGCCAACTACCATTGCCGAAGAATTGAAGCATGATTTAGAAGGTATTGCAAATTTCAAAGGAAGCCCCCTTGAAAAACAGGCTGCGCTTTACTGCAAGCGGCTGGGTATCAATTATAACAAGCTGTCTGATGCAGAGTTCCGGCAGCTTGTACATATCCTTGAAAAGTCCAAATTCTTCAAAAGCTATGTCGGCCAGAGAAAAAAGCGTAAATGAAAACTGCCGTTGTGGGAATGGGCGTTCTTACAACGGCAGTTTTGGATAAGTATATATATGATTTTTAAAGATGTCTGAATTATCGGCCTGTCTGAAAAAGCTCTACACTGTATTTGGCAGGATTATCTTTGTTGATGTAAACATTCGCATATAAATCTTCTTTTCGCGTAAATTGTGCCAAAACATAATAATTACTTACTGCTTTGTATTCCTTACCCTCGTAAATAAACCGACAGGCAATTCTGCAAGTGACGTAGTTTCCTACTCTAATCCAGGCTGCCGGAAGCATTTCCTCTATTTCTGAGTCCATACAAGCGCCTGAATGCTTCAGGTTTTTCAATTTATTCCTGTCATATACCAGCTTACTCATGGAAGCTAAAAACAATATCAGCCATACAGAAACATTGATTAACATGGGTTCCAATATAGTTGAATTAAAAAAATTCCCAACAAGACCAATAGCTAATTCAGTCACGGCTACAAATAAAGTGACATTAGCACATATGGAGAATACATTTTTTACAGGCTTAAAATTAGCAATCTGTTTTTCTTTAAAAAGCTTGGAAATATTTTCCTCCGCTTTTCCTTTGTATTCCTCCGCTGAGATATGCTCACCTGAAAAAAGCTCGTTCAAACTAATACCCAAAACATCGCACAAAGGCTGTAAAAGCGACATATCCGGCATTCCTCTTCCGTTTTCCCATTTGGAAACTGCCTGATTGGTAATCCCTAATAGCTCGGCAAGCTGCATTTGTGTCAGATTTTTTTCTTTTCTGCACTGTGCAATAAATGCGCCTATTCTTTTCTGATCCATACAATAAATCTCCTTTGCTATATTTGTGACTGCAGTATATCAAAAAGAGAATCTATTTAGAACATATTAAGCGTTGATTCAATACTAAACGCTTAGTTGAGTGTCACAAATTCAGTTATTACCTGTCGAATCAGTACATTTTTCTTCATGTTCCAACTGTATCACATCTGAAATGTCACAATCCAAAGTTTCACAAATTTTCGTCAGCGTTTCCATACTGATGTGCTTTCCCTTTCTCATGTTGGCTATCATATTTGTGGTCAGGCCAGCGGTAAGCCTTAAATCCTCTTTCCTCATGTTGCGCTCTATCAGTGTGTGCCAGAGCGGTTTGTAGCTGATATGCATTTTTCTCCCTGCCTTTCTGCCCCGGATGGGCGCTTGCCTCCATGATATCAGGTTTCTTGCTAACTCACAAATATTTCTTGACGGTATCATCGGTTCCGTTCGGATTGTGCTTTTCCTTTCCTCTTTTGATTACCTTTAATTAGCCATGACCTGTTTCACAGTTGAGCGAGGAAAGACACGGCATAAACTTAATTTTTTAAAGCAATTGTAAAGCAGTTCTGAATGGTATATACTGTTTTCTATAGGACATTACCCCTTGCGAAAAAATAATGGGATACGAACAGATGGACTACTATACTTCGGTCAAAGGTTCCGTGGAGCGTTAAAAACAATTATAAATTTGAACTTGGAGGGTAGTTATGTACGAAAGAATGATGAATAAACAAGTCATGCCGACAACAGGAGAAATGGCGGAGTATTGTGCAGAAAATGCAGAACGTTTTTCCATGATAAATGATTGGCTGACGACTGCTTTTCACACGGAATGGAAAGTGGTTTTTCCCTATGGGAATCATTATGGTTGGGGAATAGGACATTATAAAAAGAAAAAGCTTATGTGTAATATCTTTGCTGAAGCCGGTGCATTTACCGTTATGATAAGATTGACAAATGTTCAATACAAAAGGATTTATGCAGAGATGAAAAAATACACGCAAGAATATATTGATCATAAATATCCTTGTGGTGATGGCGGCTGGATACATTATAGAGTTATATGCCAAGAACATTATGAGGATATAAAAAAACTGTTAGAGATTAAATGTTTGTGATGGTTCACGCTAACTTCCATGTTGCCGCTTTGCGGCAACACGAGTCTTGATGAAAAATGCCGGCCTTTTGAGGTGTTTTCAAGACATTCTACTGAGTGTGAAGCTTTAAAAATTCTTAAGCCCCGTTAGTTGCAGCGGGGCTGCTTACTTGGCATCTATTTCCACTTTACAAACAAACGTACGTTTGCTACTATTGATACAAACTTATGTTCGGGAAAAGAGGCGAGAAGGAATGGAAGGAAACGTAAACAGAGAAGGACAGAAAAAGATAGGAGCATTATCTCCTGTAAATATACCAATCCAGATGATTTGCGGGATGGATACGACAGGCAGCATTACCCCAATCCGATTCCGTTTTCAGACAGACGAGGATAGTATAGAAACGATCCACATACAGAAGGTTGTATCACGGGACGAGAAAAATTACGTGGGAATCAGGGAAATCCGCTTTATTTGCATGGCGCTGTTCAGCGGCTTACAGAGAATTATGGAAATCCGGTATAGCGTGGAAAGCCAGAAGTGGAGAATCTTCCAGTTCCTTTCATGATGGACAGGGAAATTTATATTTTTCATATTGACGCCAACAATGCATTTTTAAGCTGGACAGCGGCATACAGGGTAAATATACTGGGAGAGAGGGAGGATTTAAGGAATATCCCGAGTATTATCGGAGGCGATCAGGAGAAGCGGCATGGCATTGTGCTTGCCAAAAGTATTAGGGCCAAGAAGTATGGGATTCAGACAGGGGAGGCTATCGTAACAGCAAGGCAGAAATGCCCGAATCTTGTGGTGCTTCCTCCCGATTATGGGCTGTATGTGAAAGCCTCAAGAAGCCTGATCGCAAAGCTGAAGCAGTACTCGGATCAGGTTATCCAGTATTCGATAGACGAGGCATGGTGTGTGTTTGACGGCTTTGAGGAACTATATGGCAAGGGGCAGATGAAGAACTTTGCATACCGCCTGAAAAATGAAATCCGCGGCGAGCTGGGGTTTACCGTGAATATTGGTATTTCCACCAATTTCCTGCTTTCTAAAATGGCCGGCGGCTTGTCAAAGCCGGATAGGGTTCATACCTTGTTCCCGGAGGAAATTGAAAAAAAGATGTGGCCGCTTCCTGTTTCAGAGCTTTTCTTTGTAGGACGCGCCACCACGGCTAAACTTCACAAATTAGGAATTTACACAATAGGCGATTTGGCGAAAGCGGATGACAAGGTGATAAGGGCGCATTTAAAAACGCCGGGTTTCATCATTCAGGGATATGCCAGGGGAATGGATTTGGAACCTTATATATTTACCCATGAGGCGAACAAAGGGTATGGGAACAGCCTGACGGCGCCTGTGGATATTACAGATATGGAATATGCCAGGCATTTAATCCTTTCCCTGTGTGAGACAATCGGCGCAAGAGTGCGGGAGGATAATGTGCGTATCAGTCAGGTCAGCGTCCATATCACCACCAATGAGTTTGGGCATGGAAGCAGGCAGATGCAGTTGCTGGCGGCAACGGATGTGACGGAAGAAATATTTGGGGCGGCATACCGGATATTGGGAAAGCTCTGGGATGGAAAAGTGCCAATCAGGCAGATAGGAGTGCATACTTCCAGGGTGCAGACGGACGCCGGCCGGCAATATAATTTTTTTGATTTAGAAAAATATGATAAGCTGGAAATGCTGGACAGGACGGTAGATAAGATTCGGAGGAAATATGGGGAGGACGCCGTTTTCCGCGCGAGCTTTCTTAAGAGTAATGTATCCCATATGAGCGGCGGGCTGAATAAGGAACGCCGGTCGGGGGTAACAATAGGGATAAACGTGGAGGGTGAGAAGACCCGGATCATTTAAGGAATGCCCAAAGCGCAAAAAGCGGCAAAGGAAAGGAAAAATATGTGCGGACGTTTTTATATGGACGATGAAACCGCAAGGGAAATTGAAAAAATTGCGGAGAAAATAGACTGGAAAAGGGCAAAGACAGGGGATGTATATCCTTCCGACCTGGCCCTGGTGCTGAAAGGGGACAGCGGCAGAATGGTTTCCCAGGTGCTGAAATGGGGATATGAAGCAAAAGGAAAAGGCGGGGTTATTTTCAATGCCAGAACAGAAACGGTACGGGAAAGACCGATGTTCCGGTATGATTATGAATCCCATCGGTGCATTATACCGGCGAAAAAGTTTTATGAGTGGAAAAAGACACAAGCCGGACAGAAAGAGAAATATGATTTTTATGCACATGGAGAGGTATTATTCCTGGCGGGCATTTACCATAAAGACCCGGACGGAGACAGGTTTACCATTTTGACCCGCGGGGCCGAAGGGTGTATGGAGGAAATTCATAATAGGATGCCGCTGATTTTAGCAAAAGAGGATTTGAAAAAGTGGCTGTTTTCCACAGAGGAGGCGGTTAAACTTATGGACAGACATTTTGAAAAGCTGCTAAGAAAGAGAAGTGGGGGAGGGGAATACAGGCAGCTTAGTTTATTTCCACAGCAATGAGTTAAGAGGATGCGAAGCATCCTTTTTTTAATTTGCCTGTAACAAACTGCGTTTAAAAAGAACTTACATATAGAGGCGCAAAGAGCGAAGGTTTCTGTCAAAAGATTGATTCACATAAGAGGTGATGTGGAGTATGATATTGTTGTTTGTGCAGTATCGCAGGCAGAGCTTGTGATATGCGGGGGTATCAGGATGAAGAAAGTAGAAATAAATGAGCTATACCAGAAAAATGCGGCAATGGTCTATAAGTATCTATGCGGATTAACCCAGGATACCGGACTTGCGGAGGAATTGACGCAGGAAACATTTTTCCAGGCAATCAAAGGCATTGACAGGTTCAGAGGTGACTGTAAGGTTTCCGTCTGGTTATGTCAGATTGCCAAAAAGCTATGGTATAAGGAGCTTGAAAGAAGAAGCAGGCGCAAAACCGTGGAGTTAGATGATACAATACCTTCCGGTGAAAACATTGAGGACAAATGTTTGAAGCGCCTGGAGAAAATAGAAATCTTCCGCCTTATGCACAATCTGGATGATGTAACGAGGGAAGTGATGTATCTGCGGACTGCAGGGGATTTACAGTTTTCTGAAATCGCAGACATTATGGGAAAAACAGAAAATTGGGCAAGGGTAACTTATTATAGGGGAAAACAAAAATTGATGAAAGGAATGGAAAAATGGACAGAGAATTAGCATGTGAAATTGTAAAGGATTTGCTGCCTCTTTATGTGGACGGCATGGTAAGCGATGTTTCGAAAAGGGGTATAGAACAGCACTTAGAACATTGTACGGATTGCAGTGAGAATTACCAAAGTATGATATTTCATCTGGAGAAGGATGCACAGCCGTCAGAGGTTGGGGATGTAAAAAGATTTTTGAACAAAACAAAACGAATGTTTTTTTTCTATGGTTTGTGCGGTCTTAGCCTTATTGCAATCCTTGTGTGTATGATTGTGGATTTGGCGCTCAATAAGGGAACTACGTGGTCCTTGATAGTGGGAACGGCCGTTCTGTTTGCAGATGTTCTTATATATGCCCTTTTGGCCAGCAGGAAAAATAAAGGCTGCTTTGTGATGTCTGTGATTAGCGTTGGCACATTTTGTTTGCTTTCGGTTATACAGATTACCGTATATTATCTTATGGATGCGGGAACGTTTTGGATTTTCCGCTACGGTTTTCCAATCATGCTGTCGTGGCTGGGAATCGTTTGGCTTCCAGTGGCTGCAAGGACATTTTTTAAATGGAATATCTGGAATTGTATTGCCTTATTTCTGCTGCTGAGTATCATAGGGAATTACATTACCAGATTGATTACGGGAGATTATGTGTGGGATGATATATCTTCCATACGGTATTTTATGGGCAATGCATTTGGGGAGCTGATTGGCGCAATGGTGTTTGGAATCATTGGGAGAATGAATAAGCGGAGGGAGTAATTACACCTCCGCTATTCATGCAGCTCCAGCGGCAAACCGTCTGGGTCAAAGAAAAATGTCATCTTTTTATTTGTATAGGCATCAACCCGTATCGGTTCACATTCGATACCAAGTTTTTGCAATTCCCAAACAGTTGCAGCTACATCATCAACCTTAAAGCTCAAATGCCGCAGGCCGCATGCTTCCGGCCTGCTTACTCGCTTGGGCGGATTTGGTTCCACAAAGATTTCCAGCTCAATTGCATCTAAAGAACCGCCCAGACTTAAATCTATTTTCCAATCGCTGCGGTCTTTCCGATAATTTTCCCGGATTATCTCAAATCCCAGCTTGTTAACATAAAAGTCTTTTGCAGCCTCATAATCGGACACAATGATTGCAACATGGTGTATTGCTGAAAGCTTCATAGCAGTTCTCCTTCATAATATCTATGTATTCTAAGGGCCTTTAACGCCTTTTCCATTTCCCGAATAAGGTCTTTTTATAACGCCCCAGGGCTTCGCTGGCGCCCGGGATTTTTTTATCTGCCGCTTTTTGATAGCAGGAGACAGCCATAGAGATATCCTCAGCTACGCCTACTGCTTTATCATACATATCGCCTAAGAACATCCAGGCCTGGCCGTTGTTTGCCTGAGCAGCTTCCTCCAAAAGACGCTTTCCACGAATCATATCCGCACTGATGCCCTGGCCGTAGAGACAGCAGTAGCCCATCAGTTCCTTAGGGTAATCCTGGTTCTCACTTATGAGCCTGTTCATCATGCGGACAGCCATCTCATAGTTGACCAGGGTTCCACGTCCCCAAAAGTAACACTGTGCAAGGTAGCTTTTGACAGCCTGATGCCCCCTTTGGTAAGCCTGATCGAAACAGCGGAAGGCTTCATTATAATCTGTGGCGCAGCCCCACCCGTTGTAATAGCAGCGTCCGGCGTTATAGCAGCCATACGCATCACCGGCATCAGCCGCCATGTTAAAAAGCTGCAGCGCTTTTGCATCATCTTCTTTGGCGCCCCTGTCGCCATACAGATAGACCAGTCCCAGGTCAACGATACAGACGCTGACGCCATCCCGGACGCCTCGTTCGCACCAGCGGATTGCATCAGCATGCCGTTTTAATCCCTGATATTCCAGGATAAAAGAATGGTAGTAATCCCGCATATCCACCTTGCCGTCCATGGTTTCCGCCCAGCGCAGGGCTTCCTCTAAGTCTTTTGTCACGCCGTTTACACCATTGCGCACGCTGTTGAAGGCATTCCGGAAGGAGGGCAGACACCCCTGGGCAGCCGAGAGACGGAACCATTTTAGGGCCTGTGCGGCATTTTCCTTTTCGTATTTTGCGAAATCCTCTCTTGAGGGCTTTTGGAAATTCAGCAGCATATCGCCCCAGAAATAAAACAGGCCGATAGCATATTGTGCCATGGGCTCGCCGCTTTCAGCCATGGACATAACATCGTTAAAGGCATCCTCTAAAGTTCCGGTCATAGCATTTTTGACATCGCCCTTTAAAATGTCCATGCGGTCCGCACCCAGCACACAAAGCGAGCTGCCCAGCTCAATGCCGCGCTTTGAAAGCTTTTTCGCCTTCTTTTCATTCGATGTTACATTTCCATCGCCCCAGCCATAGCATCTGGCCAGGAAATAGAAGGCATGAGGTTCTTCGTTTGCCACCGCTGTTTCTAAAAGCTGTACGCCCTCGGCAAATTGAGAGGGATCCGACTGAAAATAGAGCAGGCGGAGTCCTTGACATAAAGTATCTGAGTAGTAACGTTCCATATAAATCCCCTATTCTTGCCAGCAACCCGCAAATTTGGGTGCAAGCACAAATTTGTTGTGTGAAAAACTGATTCCCGCGAGAGTCAGGTACTTTGCTGCTTTGCAGCGTGTGCTCCGTAGCGCAAGCTTGATACCTGTTGCCTGAGGCGGGAATTTACCACAAAGATATAGTACAGCATTTCGGATTCCTTTACAACCATTGCGAATGATTTTTACTATCCATTATCTATAATGAAAGGCTATAAACAGTAGCAAATTATTGCCGATAAAGGGGGAAATTTGTACATACAGTCTCGACAAAAACGACAAGAAGTATTATAATTAGAATAATTCTAAAATTAAAGGCGGTGTAGAGGTGACGAAATATGCGGAACTGATATTGGAGCTGATAAATCAGTCTAAAGACCATATGACGGCAGAGCAGCTTTTTTTAGAACTGAAAAAAAGAGAGCCCAAAGTGGTTCTGGCTACCGTATATAATAATTTAAATACTTTGTGCCAGGAAGGATTCATACGTAAAATGTCTATAGAAGGTTCATCTGACCGCTATGATAAAATCGAGAAACACGACCATCTTGTATGTAAAAAGTGCGGTATGCTATCGGATATAAGGTTTGAAGATTTGACAAAAAAACTGGAGAACCAGCTGGGAGAAGATATTTTATCTTATGATTTAAAAGTATTTTACCTCTGTCCAAAGTGCAGAGAAGAAAACAAACGCCGCCACGCTCCGCAAACCGGCTTATTGTAACAAACGCCGCCACGCTCTGCGAACCGGCATATTGTAACGAACGCCGAAACGCTTTACGGGATATTCTAATGCAAAAAAATGGACAGCACGCTTTGCGAACTGGTCTTATGTTCATAAAAGGAGGTATTTACAATGGTTTACAAATGCAGTATCTGCGGATATGTGTATGATGAGGAAAAAGCCGGAAAGCCCTTTTCCGAATTGATACATTGTCCTGTCTGCAAACAGCCGCCAGAGAGATTTAAAGTGGTGGAATGCGAAAAAGAGCCATCGACCCTTGACGTTGGCAGCGGGGCAGAGGACAGGCCCCAGGGGCCGGATCTAAGCTATCCGAAGGAAACAAGGAAGACGGATAGCGATTACCGGTATATGAGAGAGATACAGGAAATGGCTGTTACGGGAAAGCCGGCGATTGAAGCTATGGGCACAAGGATGAAAATGCCAAATTGGGATGATGTGCTGGTGCTTGGCGCTCAATTAAATCCAATGCCCTTAGATGAGCACGCAGATGTGTCTTTGAAAACGGTCATCGGCAAGCATGCCAAAAAACCCATGGTACTTGATATGCCGGTGTATATTTCCCACATGTCCTTCGGCGCTCTTTCCAAAGAGACGAAAGTGGCGATGGCAAGAGGAAGCGCGGCGGCTGGCACGGCAATGTGCAGCGGCGAGGGCGGTATCCTTCCACAGGAAAAAGAGGCGGCATATAAATATATCTTTGAATATGTGCCCAACCGTTACAGCGTTACGGATGAGAATCTGAAAACATCCGATGCCATTGAGATCAAAATCGGACAGGGAACCAAACCCGGAATGGGAGGCCATCTGCCCGGCGGGAAAGTAACACCTGAAATTGCGAAAATCCGTAATAAACCTCTTGGGGAAGATGTGATCAGCCCTTCAAGATTCCCCGGAATAAACAGCGCCCAGGATTTAAAGAATCTGGTAAGAGAGCTGCGTTCGCGAAGCGAGGGAAGGCCTATCGGTATCAAGATTGCTGCCGGACATATTGAAAGGGATTTGGAATTTTGCATTTATGCGGAGCCTGATTTCATTACCATAGACGGGCGGGGTGGCGCAACAGGAGCATCCCCTGCGATTATCAGGGATTCCACCAGCATTCCCACCATATATGCGCTTTACCGCGCAAGAAAGTATCTTGATTCCATTGGATCGGATATAGAGCTTGTGATCACAGGAGGACTTAGGGTTTCTTCCGACTTTGCAAAAGCGATTGCAATGGGAGCGGATGCTGTGGCAATTGCCTCAGCAGCTATGGTGGCGGCTGCCTGTCAGCAGTACCGTATCTGTGGCAGCGGAATGTGTCCGGTGGGAGTGGCTACCCAGGATGAAAAGCTACGGGCAAGATTACATATTGACGCCGCGGCAAAGCGGGTGGAGAATTATCTTAAATGCAGTGCGGAGGAATTAAAGACATTTGCAAGAATCACAGGCAATGAGGATATCCATGGGCTGTCCATTTATGACCTTTGTACAATTAACAAAGAGATATCAGAACACACAAATATTGCACATGCAGGCGAAGCGTATATGCCATCCGGCATCCCGGATAAGAATGAATCCGGCGGTTTGGCTAAAAGCGGGACCTTAAGTATGTCATCAAACACCATCAAGGAGGAAAGAAACATGGCAAAAACAAAGTATGCGGGAACACAGACCGAAAAGAATCTGGAGGCGGCATTTGCAGGAGAATCCCAGGCAAGGAATAAATACACCTATTTTGCATCTGTGGCTAAAAAAGAAGGTTATGAGCAGATTGCAGGGCTGTTTTTGAAAACGGCAGAAAATGAAAAAGAGCATGCAAAGATGTGGTTTAAGGAGCTGAAGGGAATCGGCGATACCAAGGAAAACCTTGCGGCGGCAGCGGACGGCGAAAATTTTGAATGGACAGATATGTATGAAAATTTTGCCAGGACAGCGGAGGAAGAAGGATTCCCTGAGCTTGCGGCGAAATTCAGACTTGTGGGAGAGATTGAAAAGCATCATGAGGAAAGATACCGGGCGCTGCTTAAAAATGTGGAGACGGCAGCCGTATTTGAAAAGAGCGAAGTGAAGGTGTGGGAGTGCCGCAACTGCGGGCATATAGTAGTGGGAACCAAGGCGCCTGATGTATGCCCTACCTGCAATCATCCCCAGAGTTATTTTGAAGTACATGAAGAAAATTATTAATTAGGCCATCAAAGGCGGATAAGGCCGGAACGTTTTTTGGCAAACAATACGTTCCGGCTTTTTGTTACTTCCTAATTTTATGAAAAAGACAAATAAGATAAATATCACATATGCAGAATACAACACACATTACAACAGCGTAGATATAGCAACCACCGCAGGCTATTTTTTGCGAATTGACTGTTGGGATGTGCCATAAATGCCCTTGCTATTGATGAACCATTAGAATATGCCCGTCTTTATCTTGAAGGCAATATGCAGATGTGGGTGGATGCAGAAGATTCTATAGAATTGTGGTAATACCTTGCCCCTTGTAAAGAGAGGTTCAGTCTATGCTTCTCTTTATTTTTGAATTATAATTCTTACATTCTGATTCCTGAACACACAATCGCTTATAATATTTGATGCTTTCCCTATCTCTTTTAAAAATAGTTGTATCAATAAGCTGTAATTGATTTTCTTCAATAGGTATCATCAGATAAAAATTCAGGACGCCTAGTAGCTCCCCATTTATCTCAATCTTTGAAAAATCCATATAATTTTTCATTTTTTTATGCTTTTCTTTTGGCGATGAGAGTGGTATACAATATTTATGAGTTCCACAAATAATAACAATTCCAACGAAAACCCTGTTATCCTTTCCCGCCTGTGGTGAAACAGAAAGCACTTTATCATCTATCTATTATGTAGATTACGGATATATTTCATATCCAGCTTGTATAATTTAAAATCCGTCTGCATATATCTTCTCGTTAAAAATGGCTATGCGTTTCCACATAGCCATTTGTGTAGTAACTCCATTAGAGTTGCTAACGCTTTTAGCAGTCCACTTTACGGTAGGACTCACCACTAATAGTATAATACCATACCATTGAGAATAGTCCACTTTTTTTGATAATTATCTCATGATAAAATAAAGTTACTATTCACGGTCTGAGAGCCGCTCATAGTAACATTCGGGGCGATAATCCAAGTTTCGCTTCGCAAAAATCGCCCCTCACACCTGAATCACGTTCTCACGGAATGTGCAGTAAATGCGCATTCCTGACCCGTGAAAAGTAACGAAAAGTACCATGATTTGAAACTTTTGCTGATTTTTCATTCTATTTGTGATAGAGTATAAGTGTATGTTGCACTGAGTTCCGAATATGTATCCAAAGATTGTTTAATAAACCTTATCCAATCGAAACGGGTATTTATCCTAAATATATTTTGTACGCTGTGGTATGAGGCCAAAGAGGAAATAGATGCTGCCGGATAGGCAAAATTGGAATTTGTGGAGAGATGAGAAATGATAATTAAGAACAGATACCCTGTTTGTGAGTATGACACAAGCAGAAACCCGATGATTAAGCCGTCAGATTTTTTATCTAAAACCCTTCCCTCTAAATGTGTTATCACATTTTTTAGGAAAGAGCTTAATCAGTTTGTTGAGGATAAAAAGCTTTCTGTAATCGACTATCTTTATTCCGAGGTTTTAGACATTCCTATTTATGAGTATAACACACCCAAAGAAAAAATTTGCATTACAATGCCCTTTGCCACCGCCCCTGGTGCGGCAGGAACAATCGAAGAATTATACGCTATGGGATGCAATAAATTTATTGTTTGTGGCGGCGCAGGTGCAATGAAAAAGGATTCTTTAGCAGGAGAAATTTTCGTCCCTACCGCTGCTGTCAGAGATGAGGGAACATCTTATCATTACTTAGAGCCTTCCCGTGAAGTGGAATGTCATAAAATGGCCATAGATGTTATTACTTCCGGCCTGGAAAAATTAGGGATACCATATACGACCGGGAAAACATGGACAACAGATGCCATGTATAGGGAAACGCCTGAAATGATTACGCTAAGAAGAAAGGAAGGCTGTGTAACAGTTGAAATGGAAGCCGCAGCATTTTTTGCGGTGTCCAAGTACTACGATATTCCTTTAGCCCAATTGCTTTATGCAGGAGACGATGTAAGCGGTGAAAAATGGGACGCCCGAAATTGGAATAACCAGGAGAGTGTGCGCTCAAATATGATTTTTACTGCGATTAAACTAATGGAAGAACTATAAAAATAATGAAGCGGTTTTAACGGACCGGGGAAATTTGTGCAGGAACAAATTTATCCGCAGACGGCAAGAATGGGGGATTTAAGATGAAAGAAGAAAAGAACCGGAAAGCACAAAGGATAGAATTCCGATTTGGGAAAGTGGGAAGTATGGCGCCGCTTGTTGTGGCGGCGACAATGATTCTGTGGGCGGCCTTTAGCCAGTCCAACGTAAACGGGTATGTGCTGGCGTTTTTTGCAGCGCTGGTGATGGGGGTTATCTTTGCAAAGGATGAAAAGGCCTACGGAGAGGCTCTGGTGCATGGCTTAAGTAAGCCAATGTTTGCCGTGATAGTGCTGGCGGTGATACTGGCGGCAGTTTCAGGCAAGCTGATTTCGGCCAGCGGGGTCGTGCAGACGATCGCGGCATATGTGATGGCAGCAGGTTTTACAGGCAGGCTTTTTGTGGCGTCAACTTTTCTGATTACTTGTCTTTTGGCATTTGCTACAGGGACCTCGGTAGGCACTTATTTTGTTGTGATTCCGATTTTATTTCCGGTAGGCGTGATGGCGGGGGTGGCGCCGGAGTTTATGATAGGCGCTATCGTGTCGGGAGCTGCATTCGGGGATAACTTAGGGCCGATTTCAGATACCACCATTGCATCCTCCGCAACACAACATGCGGACCTGGGAACTGTGGTGAAAACCAGGACACGCTACAGCCTGCCTGCGGCAGCAGGGGCGCTGATTTTGTTCTTATTGCTTTCCAAAACCGTAAGTAAAGGGCCGGTGATGGATGAAGCAAGCGGCGGGGCCAATCCGCTTAGCCTGATTATGCTGGTGGTGCCGATGGTGATCATTACGCTTTGCATGATGCGAAAGCATTTGATTACGGCCCTGTCCTTTGGCATTCTGGCAGGAATCACCGCTGGGCTGCTTTTTGGTATTTACAAAGTGGAGGACCTTATTGCATTTCCCGGAGGGTTTTCTGTGTCGGGGGCAATCATAGAAGCCATCACAGGGACAGTTGGCACGGTATCAATGCTGATTGGCGTGTTTGCCCTTTTGGGCGTGCTGGAATGGGGCGGATTTTTTGAGGATGTGGGAGCGCTCCTTTCGCGTCTTGCCAAAAACGAGCGCAGCACAGAAGCAACCATTGTGTTGTCTGTGGGGATACTCAGCATGGTCACAGGGGTAATTTCGGTGGCCATTGTAGCCCTGGGCGATTTGATTCATGAAATTGGGGAAAAAGCAGGGGTGAACCGGTACCGCCGTGCGAATTTGATGGACTGTACAGGCTGTGTATTTTGTTTTCTGGCGCCATGGACAGTGCACTGCGTGATACCGGCCCAGCTGACCGCTTCATTTGGGGAAGGCTTTGCAATTGCACCTGGGTCGGTGCCTTTTGTGAATTATTATTCCCTTTGTATGTTGGTGATACTGGCAGCGGCAGTGGTTTTGGGATATGGAAGGAAACCGCCGAAAGGAGCGTAAAAACATTGTACTCTCATGGCCTGTGCAGTGAATGCATAGGCTTTCTGCTTGCATGGTTACTTTTCATACGTTGACCAGAGGACGCTTGAAAAAAACAAATATTCCAACGTCACCATGCTTTCGCTCTGTAAAAACGTAGCAGACGCTAGGTTCGAAAGAACCTCACCAAGCGCTGACGTTTTTCCAAGCTGTTTATTAGCTAACGTGTGAAAGGTAACCTTACCTGCAGAAATAAAAAAGAAAATCTGTATCTGATATTTCATTAAGGCCGTTAAGGTTGTATAATAATGGTAATAGACAGGCAGTATCAAAGGAGGGTTTATTTATGGTGATTTATGTGAATGCGGCGGCGCAGAGGGATGGGAACGGCAGCAAGGAAATGCCCTTTAAGCACATCAATGCGGCGGCGCAGATTGCAAAGGCGGGGGATGAGGTTTTAGTAGCGCCCGGTATTTACAGGGAATACGTTGACCCTAAATACGGAGGCCAGGAAGATGCCCGTATTGTTTACCGCAGTGAAAAGCCTTTGGAGGCGGTGATTACCGGAGCGGAGGAAGTGAAATCCTGGGAAAAGTATCAGGACAACGTGTGGGTATGCAGGATCAAAAATGGTGTGTTTGGAAACTACAATCCTTATACTACGTTTGTAGGCGGTGACTGGTACTTTGCACCTGTTATAAGACATACGGGAGCAGTCTATTTAAACGACCGGCAGCTGTACGAGGCGGAAACATTAGAGGAGTGCATCAAAGGAGAGGTTTACGCGCCATCCTGGGAGCCGGAATATTCCGTTTATAAATGGTATACCTGCCAGGACGGAGACGAAACCGTGATTTATGCGAATTTCCAGGAGAAAAATCCCAATGAGGAAAAGGTGGAGATCAATGTCCGCCGCAACTGCTTTATGCCATCCAAAACAGGGGTGGGCTATCTTACTTTCTCCGGCTTCTATGTAAGCAAAGCGGCAACCACCTGGGCGCCTCCGGCAGCTTATCAGGACGGAATGGTAGGCCCTCACTGGTCTAAGGGATGGATCATTGAGGACTGCGAGATCAGCAACAGTAAATGCTGCGGTATCTCTCTGGGGAAATATTATGATCCTGACAACGATCATTACTTTACAAACAAGCATGTGAAAAGCCCCACGCAGATGGAGCGGGATGCGGTATGCCGCGGACAGTACCATGGATGGCTTAAGGAAAAGGTGGGCAGCCATATTGTCCGCCGCTGTCACATCCATCACTGCGAGCAGGCAGGTATCGTGGGACGTATGGGCTGCGTGTTCAGTATTATCGAGGATAATCATATTCACAATATCAACAATATGCAGCAGCTGGGCGGAGCGGAAATTGCGGGTATTAAGTTCCATGCGGCAATTGATGTGATTTTCCGCCGCAACCATATCCACCATTCCACCATGGGTATTTGGTGTGACTGGCAGGCCCAGGGAACCCGTATTACCCAGAATCTTCTGCATGATAACTATGCGCCGGATGGTACGCCTATGGCAGCCGGATGCATGATGAGCCAGGATGTTTTCATTGAGGTGGGACATGGGCCTACGCTGATTGATAATAACGTTATGCTTTCCAAGGCAGCCGTACGCATTGCCACCCAGGGCGTGGCCTGTGTGCACAATCTGATTCTGGGCTCCTTTACTGCCGTTGGAGGCGGCACGGATATGGTAGTCAAGGGCATTAACCAGCCCCGCTATACACCGTATCATATTCCCCACCGTACGGAAGTGGCGGGCTTTATGACGATTCTGCATGGGGATAATCGTATTTACAATAATATTTTTATCCAGAACTGGCCCGTAAAGGAAGTGGAAGTCAAGGAAGATATGGGCTTTCAGATGGCAGACAACCAGGTAGTGGGAACGGCGGTGTTTGACGAGTATCCCACCTATGAAGAATGGATTGGCTGGTTTGAAATGGATAAGCCGGCGGATATGATGAAGCTTCAGGATTATCATTTTTCACATCTTCCCGTGTGGGTAGAGGGCAACGCATACTTTAACGGCGCCAGGGCCTGCAAAAAGGAAGATGCGAAGCTTGTGGATGAGAAAAACAAAGTTTTTGTGGAGCTGGTGGAGGAAGATGGAAAGTACAGCTTAAAAACAAATGTATATGAGTTTTTAGGAGGCTTTTCATGTGAAATTATAAACAGTGATATTTTAGGATATGCTTTTGAGCCAGAGGAAAGATTTGAAAATCCGGATGGGTCAGCAATCACCTTTGACCAGGATTATCTGGGAGAGCACCGGGGCGTTTCCTGTATACCGGGGCCTTTTGCCAGTGTGGAAGCATCCAAAAAGAAGCTATTATAGGTAAAAGATCAACTTATCTTTAACGCTGTAACATATTAGTAACAGTGAATCCGAAGGCTGGACAGTTACACATATTAATTTATTTAAGAGGGAATCCCTGCAATGTTGAAACATGGAATTTTAGGACTTTTGAATTATAGTGATATGACAGGTTATGAGATTCGCGAGGTGTTCAGGGATTCCCTGCATTATTTCTGGAGCGCCCACACCAGCCAGATATACCGGGAATTGCAGGGACTTGAGAAAAAAGACTGGGTCAGCAAGGTCTATATACCGCAGCAGGGGAAACCGGACAAAAATATCTATTCCATCACAAAAGAGGGCAGAGCGGAACTGATTCGATGGCTTGCAGAGGATAATGTGGAGCTTAGTCCAAGGTCTCCGGTCCTGATGAAAACTTTTTTCATGGGGGAAAGGAGCAGGGAAGAAAATATTTGTTTTTTTAAAGATCTGAAAGCCTGCTATGAGATGTACCTGAAAGGCCTGGAAGTGATACCGGAATATATTAAATTTTATGGCGATGCCATAGGGGCGGGAGATAAGGCGCTTTATTGGGAAATGACGGTGGATTATGGAATCAGAAATTTGCAGATGAATATCGAATGGGCGCAAAGATGTATAGAGCGGTTAGAGGAAGCTGTCATTTCAAGCCCTGTTGTCTGTAGCGGGGATGCTGACCGGATGAAGCTGGAATGCTTTCAGGGCGCTGATTTCCCGGGTGTTTAAGAATTCCCTGCTTGTCGCAATCAATTTTTGTGTTGCGATAGTAGGCTCGTTGGCATAAATCAATCCATAGGGAAGTGTGTATTCTGTTTCCAGAGGAATGATGACAAGGTTGGTGTGGATATCTGAGTACACTGGCTGGGTGATTAAAATATATGGATTGACTTCACACATGGTAAAAGTATCAATCCCATAATAAGCAGAATCAATGATTTGAATAGTCGGATGATTCCGGATTATTTCATTGCGGAACGCATCAAGTTCCTCTGACACACCTTTGATTGGCATGACAAGGTATTCCCCATTCAAATCCTGCAAAGTTAGTTTTTCGGTCTTTGCAAAACGATGATTTTTTGCCACGGCACAGCAGATAGGGGTGCGGGCAAGTTCTAAAAACTGACAGATACCTTTCCAGCCGCCCGTTCCATAAATACCCTCCCACATATCATACTTAATTCCAAGCATAGAAAAAGAATTACTCCTATTCTGATATTCGGCCATGGGCAGAATTTCTATTCTCAATTCGGGAAGCCGCTCGCTGATCCAGGCCCATATTTCGGGAATAAGCCTGCATTTATAAAGTAAGGAAGTTCCAACACGTACGGTATGTTCAGAGGATTCGGCAAGAAGTCGAGCCTTATTCAGTGCGTCTTCTGAGAGACGAATCAGTGTTTTGGCATCTTCGTAAAGAGATTTTCCCGCAGATGTCAGCTTCACTCCATGATTGGAACGGACAAATAGCTTGAAACCGCATCTTTGCTCAAGCAGATTGATCTGCTGAAGAATGGCGGGAGATGAAATATACATGGCTTCGGCAGCTTTTCCAAAGCTTCCTAAATCCGCGATCTTGATGAAAGTATCAAGCTGATGATTGTACATAGGGGCCTCCTTATATTAAGTTCTGACTTTATGCCATGATAACATATCCATACTTCTGAATCAAGCCGCCCTGTGTTAAGATTTATAGCAAGTATAGCGAGTGTAACAGTTCAGCCTAGCTGAATAGTTACGAGCAAGCACAATAAGTGAAAACATAGTTGTTTAGAAAGAAAGGCAGGGTGGTATGAATGAAAAAATTAGGTTTTGGTCTGATGCGGCTTCCGCTGCTTGACAAGGATGATTATAGCAGTGTAGATATCGAAAGAGTGAAAAAGATGGCGGATGCCTTTATGGAAAACGGTTTTACTTACTTTGATACGGCAGCCCCTTACCATCGGGGAAACAGTGAGGTGGCTTTCAGGGAAGCAGTAGCAAAGCGTTATCCCAGAACGTCTTATACAATTACGGATAAGCTGTCCCTGTTTATGATAAGGCATGAGGAAGAAATGGACGGATTCTTCGAAAGCCAGCTGGAGCGGCTGGGAGTGGACTATATGGATTATTACTGGCTTCATGGCCTGGGCGGTCCCTCTTACAGGCAGGCGGAGGACTGGCATGCATTTGAATTTGTACAGCGTAAAAAAGCGGAAGGGAAGGTAAAGCATATAGGCTTGTCTTTCCATGACAAAGCGGAGCTTTTGGATGAGATACTGACGAAGCATCCGGAGATGGAGTATGTACAGATCCAGCTTAATTATCTGGATTGGGAGGATGCCACCGTAGAATCCCGAAAATGCTACGAGGTGGCGACAAAGCACCATAAGCCGGTGATTGTTATGGAACCCATTAAGGGAGGGAGCCTTGTAAATATACCAAAGGAGGCAGAGAAGCTGTACCAGGATTACTGTCCGGATAGCTCCATGGCTTCCTGGGCAATCCGGTTTGCAGCATCTCCTGGCAATGTGATGATGGTTTTGTCTGGCATGAGTGATGAGGAACAGATGTCAGATAACATCAGCTACATGAAGGAATTTAAACCGCTGGATGAGGAAGAACAGAAAATTGTGGAACAGGCAGCTAAGGTTATCAAAGCATCCATTGCGATTCCATGTACAGCCTGCCGATATTGTATTGATGACTGCCCGAAAAAAATAGCGATTCCGGATTATTTTGCTGTCTATAATAATCTGAAACGGTTTGGCGGTCCTCAGGGAATGGTAGCAAGTACCTATTACGGTAATCTGACGCAGACCCACGGAAAGGCATCGGACTGTCTGAAATGTGGAAAATGTGAGAAACGCTGCCCACAGCATCTTCCTATCCGTGCGTATCTAGAAGCTGTTGCAGGAGAATTAGAATAGGGTGAAAAGAAGTTCTAAGCCCACAACTGGACTGGTCTGAAACCGGAAGGGGAAGGTCTGTTTATGGGGAGGTCCTATGGAGAAATGTATTTTGATTGATTATGGCTTTTTCGCATTTTGCGATTCTAATAAGGACACAAATAGCTTGGCGGGCGCGCCGAGCTTTTTGTCCTTGCGGTAAATCAAACTGATCCAGGTGGAAAGGCGTGGGGTGATTTCCACAATGGAAATATCATTGCTTTTCAAATGCAAGATAGGATTTTGGGTCAACAGGGCAACACCGGCGCCCTTTTCCACCATGGCAAGTATATTCTCGCTCCGCTTGCCGGTATAGCCTATTTTGGGCTCGAATCCAGCTTTGCTGCATTCATTTACACAGAACTGATACATGAACGTGTCACAGTCGAGCAGCAGCAGCGTTTCATCCGTAAGCTCTGAAAGACGCAGCGTTTTTCTGTCAGCAAATTTATGAAAGGCAGGCATAACGGCTACCAAAGGGTCCTCAGTGTATAGAATCTGAACAAAATCAGGGTGGGTCTTTGTATTGCTTCGAATAAAAGCAAGTTCGAGGTCATTTCGCCTGACCATCTCAATTAAATTCAGGGAATCGTTTTCAATCAGGTTTAATGAAAAATTAGAATTTTCCTGTTGAAAAAGGAAAAGCAGATCTATAATCTTGTACTGTGCCATGGCAGGGATAGAACCAATGGAGAGGGTTCCTAATATATTTTTTTTGTAATCAAAAAGCGCGGCCTGGTATTGGGCGCGTGTCTGAGTGATGCTCAGTGCGTACGGGTAAAGAATTTCCCCGAATTTACTGAGTTCAATCTTTCTTGTGTTTCGGTCAAATAGGAGTATTCCTAATTCATTTTCCATAGCTTTGATATGTCTGGAAAGAGCGGACTGTGAAATATAAAGCTGTTCTGCGGCTTCCAGATAATTTCCTACATCGGCTAAAACTACAAATTCTTGTAAATAATTCAGTTCCACATTGATTCCCCCGCATTTTTGACTATGACTTGGACATGCAGACAACAAACGCTGCTACGTTCCGCGAGATGGCGTATTGTAAAAAGGATTTATGCACTTACTGCATAAATTATAGGGTAAATCGGTTTGATTGTCAAATTAAGATAATATAGGATGATAAATGTAATAAAATATAGTTATTTTTCGAGGAAGGCGTTATGGAACAGATAAATGAGTCAAAATCAAATTTTTTTCTGGAAACGGAAAAGGTAAGTACATTGATGCAAAAGTATGCGATTCCCTGCATTATTTCCCTGTTAGTTGCGGCATTATACAATATTGTCGATCAGATTTTTATAGCCAATGCAGATTATCTTGGTTCTTACGGCAATGCGGCTAATAATATAGTTTTTCCGCTGACGGTGGTTGCTTTATCACTGGCGGTTATGATTGGCGATGGATGCTGCGCTTTTGTAAGTATCAGTTTAGGGGCGGATCGGAGAGAGGACGCACACAAGAGCATAGGATGCGCGATTGTACTGTGTGTTGCTGTCAGCGCCATTTTAACTGTGCTGTACTTGGTCTTTCAGGAGCAGATACTGAAGATGTTTGGCGGACGGGTTAACGAGGAGACGTTTGCACATGCAAAAGAGTATTTTACATGGATTTCTTATGGCATTCCCTTTTATATGTTTGGACAGGCAATGAATCCTGTGATCCGCTCAGATGGAAGCCCGAAGTTTGCTATGGTTTCCACGGTGCTGGGCGCAGTTTTTAATATTATCTTTGATCCTGTCATGATTTATGTATTTAGGTGGGGAATGATGGGAGCCGCGATTGCAACGGTGGCAGGACAGATACTGACAGCCCTTTTGGCAGCTTGGTATCTGTGCCATATGAAGGCGGTGAAGCTTAAGAGAAGCAGCTTTGGTATTTTTGGCGATTTGATGAGGAAGTTCCTGCCGCTGGGCATCACCAGCTTTCTTTCACAAATTTCTTTGGTGGCCTCCATGGCGGCAGTCAATAATATGATAGTTAAATACGGCGCACTGGATGAAATTTTTGTACAGGCGCAATATGCGCAGATTCCGATGGCAGTGGTTGGTATTGTCATGAAATTTTTCCAGATTGTTATTTCTATTTCGGTGGGCTTAGCAGCAGGCTGTATTCCGATTGTGGGGTATAACGTGGGTGCAAAACGGATGGACAGGGCGTTGGAACTGTTCAAAAAATTATTGACAGCAGAGTTTCTGGTAGGATTGATTGCTTTATTGATTGTGGAAATTCTGCCAGGGCAATTGATCATGATATTTGGAGCTTCCAATGAAAGCCCATACTATACGGCGTTTGCAGTGAAGGCATTTCGGATTTATCTGTGTCTGATGCCGTTAGCGACCGTAAACAAAGGAACATTTATTTATTTGCAGTCGTTGGGAAAAGCGTTCCAGTCATCAGTCCTTTCCATGGTGAGAGAGGTTATTTTTGGAGTGGGCTTTGCCCTGCTGCTTCCACTGTTTTTTAATCTGGATGGGGTGCTTTACTCTATGCCTGTGTCAGATTTGTTGACTTTTCTGATTGCGGCTGTGCTCATTCGGAATATTTTTAAGGATTTACAAAACGGTTCATGAAAGAGAAGGGAGAATAAAAGATGATTATTGATGCAAATATGTATTGGATGCCGGAGGAATTGTTTGAAAATGAAGAACTGCTGAAACGGTTTCTGGCGGACATACCAGGGGAATCCGGATGGTATGGTTGCACGCAGGAGGTTCCGGGCACAGAGAAGCGGCGGCAAATCGTCCTGGAAAAACCGCCGGGCTATCAAAACTTAAATTATGTGCAGCATGACTACATACTTGAGCATCAGCTTAAGGATATGGATTGTGCAGGCGTAGATAAAGCGGTATTAAAGACACCGTGCTGCCAAGAATGGATGAGTCTTGAGATGTGTCGTTTCTTTAATGACCGGATGAGTGAATATTCAGCACAAAGTAAGGGCAGATTGATTCCGCTTGCAGTAGTCCCGCCTGATGAAAAGCAGGAGAATATAGATGAGCTGGCGCGCTGTCATGAGCAATTGGGCATGAACGGCCTGCAGCTGTCTGCTCATTATGGAGCGGATTATCTGGATCATGAACGCTTTGCTGGCTTTTTCAAAGTGGTGAATGAGCTGGGTATGACGGTATATGTGCATCATACGCCAGTTCCTGCAGAATATCAGTCTTTCTATGAATATAATAATGTACGCCGTTCTTATGGAAGATGTGTGGATCAGGGTTTGGCCGTATCGCGCGAATTATTCAGCGGATTCTTTGACAAATATCCGAATATTCGTATGGTGCACTCTATGTTGGGAGGCGGTTTCTTTGCAGTCAGCAATATGCTGTTTCCGGCTAAGGCCAAGAAGGAGGCGGTTTCACGTTTTCAATCGGACAATCGTAAAATTGAGGAGCAGTTTAAGAAAAATATCTTTTTCGAAATGTCCCATGCACAGCCCTGGGGGAAGATACAGCTTGAGAGCGCAATACGGATTCTTGGGGCGGAGCATGTGATTTTTGGCACATCCTATCCGGTACGCAGGGAGTGGCTTTTGGAAGGAGTGGATTTTGTCAGAAATCTGGATATAACAGAGGAGGAAAAGAGGCAGGTTTTAGGAGGTAATGCACAGCGTTTGTACAAAGCATGAATTTCTGCGTGGGAACCGATGCCTGAATTCTCCGTATAGACGTAAAGAATAGAAGGACAGGAAGCTTCATACATAAGTTTGACACCCCCGCCAGCTTGCGGCAGGGGACAGATATCCGCCTGGAGATTAAGAACAGGCGGATATTTTCACTTCAATCCATTTATGCAGGTTGTGCATAAATGAAGAAAAAAAGCGGTTTGCTTGTCCGAATCAGATAATCTAAAATGAGATTATAAAGAAAATAGTAGAAGGAAAATGCCAAATGGAAAACTGTTTTAAAGAAACGGTTTGTGAAAAAGTAACAAAATGTAGGAGAAAGGAGGAAAAGAATGTATAAGTATGTATTGAAACGTCTTCTTTGGATGATCGTCATAATGCTGGGTGTCACTTTTGTAATCTTTACCATTACTTATTTTATTCCGGGAGATCCGGCAAGAACCATGCTGGGATCTACGGCAACGGATGCGGAAGTGGCAGCCATGCGCAAGAGGATTGGACTGGACCAGCCATATTTTATCCAACTGGTGAATTACTTTTCAAGTGTCCTTAGATTGGATTTTGGCACTTCATGGTCGTATGACGTATCAGTATCCGGAGAACTTTTAGGGAGACTGCCTGTTACGATTCTGGTTGGAGGGCTTGCAATGCTGATTCAGGTTATCATTGGAATACCCCTTGGTGTTTTTGCGGCAGTGAATCAGAGTAAATGGCAGGATAATCTGTCGATGGCAATCTCTATGATCCTGGTTTCCGTACCTGATTTCTGGGTTGCTCTGATGATGATAGTACTCTTTTCGGTTAAACTTGGCTGGCTCCCGCCGATGGGCATCAATAATTGGAAGTGTTTTATCATGCCGGTCATTGCAGCAGGAATTGGTGGAATTGCGGCAAATGCCAGGCAGACCCGTTCCTCCATGCTGGAGGTATTCCGCGCTGATTTTGTTGTGACAGCGCGTGCGAAGGGGCAGAAGGAGAAAAAGGTTATCTGGAAACATATGTTTCCAAATGCGCTAATGCCGATTATCACCATGGTCATTGGAGGTTTAGGACGGATCGTTGGCGGAACAGCCGTTATTGAGACGATTTTCACAATTCCAGGCTGCGGACTGTATCTTTTGGATGGCATCAATGGGCGTGATTATCCTGTTATCCGGGGTTCAACAATTATCCTGGCCCTGTTTTCAGCTTTTGCAGTCCTGTTGATGGATATTGCGTATGCATATGTAGACCCCAGAATCAAAGCGCAGTATATAAGCGGTAAATAAAAATATTGCAGAAGAAAAGGAGGGAAAGTCGAGACGAAGTCTACGCAATGTATGATGGCAAAAGAAAAAATAAACGAAACGACAAATAAAAAGAGGAAAAAGCAGTCCCGTTTTATCAGTACATTTAAAAGGGTTTTCGAGACGGTGCCAGCAAAAACAGGCGGGATTCTTCTGATATTTATTATTGCCCTGTGTGTGCTGGCTCCTGTGTTTGCCGGATGTGACCCAAATGAAATGGATATGGCGAATGCATTGGCAAAGCCTTCTTTGCAGCATTTGTGCGGCACGGATAATCTGGGCCGGGATCAGTGGGCAAGGATTCTATACGGCGGCCGTTATTCCCTGGCGCTTGGTATTATAGGTTCTCTTTTTGCGGCGGTAGGCGGCACCAGCCTTGGGGTTATAGCAGGATATTTTGGCGGACAGACAGAGAATCTGATTATGCGGTTCTGTGATGTATGGTCAGCGATTCCGGGAACATTGCTTTGTATTGTTATCTCTACGGCTCTTGGCCCTGGTTTTTTCAATACAATTATCGCATTGTCTATCGGTGCGGTTCCAAATGGCGCCCGTATGACAAGAGGACAGATTCTTGCTGAGCGTACGAAGGAATATTTAGAGGCGGCGGAGGCGATGAACTGTTCTAAGGTATCTATTATGTTTAAGCATCTGCTTCCCAATGTTATTTCTCCTACAATTGTAGGTACGACAATGGGAATCGGCGCTACGATTACGCAGGCAGCAACATTGTCATATATAGGGCTGGGTGTACAGCCGCCCACACCGGAATGGGGCGCTATGTTGTCAGCCGGTAAAAGCTATGTCACATCATTTCCGCATTTGCTGCTGTATCCCGGTATTGCCATTGGCTTAACCACATTGGCGATTAATCTGATGGGGGATGGGCTGCGGGATGCATTGGATCCGAAATTAAGGAAATAGAGAGGAGAGAAAACCGATGGATGAGAAAAATACATTCCTCTCCGTAAAAGATATGGAAGTTATTTATACCTCCGCAGGAGATATTGTACATGCGGTTAATGGTGTTTCTTTCGAACTGAAAAAGGGAGAGAGCCTTGGCCTTGTGGGAGAAACAGGTGCAGGAAAGACAACGATTGCCCGTGCAATTCTCAGGATTCTTCCGGACCCGCCTGCGATATTGAAAGGCGGACAGGTTATTTTGGACGGGCAGGATCTGACCAGACTGTCAGAGGAAGAAATGTTGAAGATCCGGGGAGATAAAATTGCAATGATATTCCAGGACCCAATGACGGCACTGAATCCGCTTATGACAGTGGGAGACCAGATTTTAGAGGTTCTGATGTTACACAACAATTTTTCGAAAGAGGAAGGGTGTAAACGTGTGGTGGAGATTCTGGAAATGGTGGGCATTCCGAGGGAGCGTTATGTGGAGTTCCCACATCAGTTTTCAGGTGGGATGAAGCAAAGAGTAGTTATTGCCATGGCATTAGCCTGCAATCCGGAGCTGCTCCTTGCCGATGAACCCACAACGGCGTTAGATGTGACGATTCAGGCACAGGTTCTTGAAATGATACAGGAGCTTAAGAAAAAGCTGAACACCTCCATGATTTTAATTACCCATGATTTAGGTGTTGTAGCACAGACCTGTGATAATGTAGCGGTTATTTATGCAGGGCAGATTGTAGAATATGCTGAGAAAATAGAATTATTTGACCATCCGGCACATCCTTATACATTAGGGCTTTTCGGTTCCCTTCCCAGCATGAATGATGATGTTGAAAGGCTGCATCCTATCAGCGGAATGCCGCCAGATCCTACCGACTTACCACCTGGGTGTTCGTTCTGGCCCCGCTGCCCGAAAGCAACGGCGGCCTGCAAGGAAGAAATTCCATACAAAGAAATCGCACCGGGCCATTTTTGCAGATGCCATATGGCAGGAAAACAGGAGGGCAGTAGCTTATGAAAAAAAAGGAATTTAGCGGCAGCCCGTTAATTGAGGTAAAGCATTTAAAAAAATATTTTAATGTGCCTGCCGGTACGAACCATGCGGTTGATGATGTTTCTTTTACGATTCATAAGGGAGAAACTTTGGGAGTTGTGGGAGAGTCCGGATGTGGGAAATCCACACTTGGGCGTACCATCATCCGGCTATTGGAGGCCACAGACGGACAGGTGCTTCTGGAAGGTAAGGATATCACGCATGTGCAGGGAGAGGCTCTAAAGAAGGTTCGTGAACAGGTTCAGATTATATTTCAGGACCCATATTCTTCCCTGAACCCGCGTCTGGACATCAGCAGGACGATTAAGGAACCGCTTAAGCGCTCGGGGAGGTTCCGAAGCAGGGCGGAACTTATGAAGGAGACTGCGGAGCTGATGGATTTGGTTGGTATTGACGAGCGCCTTAGAGAGGCTTATCCTCATGAGTTGGACGGAGGGCGGCGCCAGAGGGTCGGTATTGCGCGTGCTCTTGCCCTGAGGCCTAAATTTATCGTATGTGATGAACCTGTCTCTGCATTGGATGTTTCGATTCAGGCCCAGGTATTGAATCTTCTGATGGACTTGCAGGATGAGATGGGAATGGCCTATATGTTTGTCACACATGATCTCTCCGTGGTGCGACATATATCCGACAATATTTGTGTTATGTATTTGGGACAGCTGGTGGAGAAATGCTCCACACAGGAGCTGTTTTCGAATAATCTTCATCCGTACACGAAGGCTCTTTTGTCCGCTATTCCATCCACGGATGTACATAATCCTATGAAAAGAATTCAGCTTAAGGGAGAGATTGCTTCCCCCATCAACCCGAAACCTGGCTGTAGATTTGCATCCCGCTGTCCGCATGCGGCGGATGCCTGCCGGGAACCACAGCAGTTGGTTGAAGTTTCGGAAAATCATTTTGTATCCTGCTGCAGGGTGGCGGAGATTAACTAAAATAGAGATTCATTAAAATATATAAATTAGGAAAGGAAAAAATGATGAAAAAGAAAAGTGTAGCAGTTTTATTGACAGTGGCAATGTGCCTCTCACTGGCAGCCTGCGGAGGAACATCCGGTAAAGAAACAGTGGAAAATGCAGCGGAAACCTCTCAAAGCGCGCAAGAGACAGCAGATGAGGGAGAGACATCCGGTAATGCAGCGTCATCAAATGTAGAAAGCGCTGAGGCGCAGGCCGAGACGGCGGCAGGCGTGATTCCAATGCACAATGCAAATTATACCGGAACAGCCCATTCAGCTACTAAGAAACATGATTCCATTACAATCGCTATGGATGTGGCGCCGGGTAACTTATCCCCGGAGGCCGTAGGAGACAGCGGCGGTATTATGTGGAAATGGAATGTGTATGAGCATCTCTTTGATATTAACGGATTAGGCGGAGAGCTTGTGGGTGTGACAGCAGAGAGCTATGAGCAGATTGATGATACGACTTATCGTATCCACCTCTATGAAGGTGTGAAGGATTCCGATGGAAATGAGCTTCATGCATCAGATGTTATTTATGCATATGACACATTGATAGCAGCAGGAAACCGTATGAGCGGGGATATTGCAAAATATGACCATGGTGAGGTTGTGGACGATTACACGGTGGACTTGATTATGAGAGAGCCGTTAAACGGTCTGAGCGATTTAAGCGCCATCTTGGGACAGCCTTTTGTATATTGTGAGCAGGCGGCAAAAGATCATAATCTGGCAACCGAGGCATGCGGTACAGGTCCTTATATTGTTACGGATTATCAGACAGGCGCTTCACTGACAATGGAGGCACGGGATGATTATTGGGCGGAAGGAGCGGACCACCAGTCAATCCGTCAGTGTGCGAATGTACAGCAGATTGTTTATAAAGTGGTTGCAGAGCCGGCGCAGAATGCAATTGGCCTTCAGACAGGGGAGCTGGATTTCTCAGGCTATGTTTCTGCAACGGACATTGCCAATTTCCAAGAAGGAGGCGCAAATGCGGAATCATTCTATCTGGATTCCTTCCTGGACAATCTGACAACGGCATTATTTATCAACTGCGATTCCAGCCAGAGCATTGGCGGTGATTTAAATTTCCGCCTGGCAGTCTTCTATGCATTGGATGGGACACAGCTTGCCCAGGCTTCCGGCGTGAATGATTTTGTGACATCATCCACACTGGGAAATGCGAAATATCCGGAATTTCAGAAAGAGTGGATGACGGCTGACAATTATTACAATACGCAGGATATAGAGCTTGCGAAGGAATATTTGGCTAAAACGGATTATGATGGAGCGGAAGTCGTTATTATTATGAACAATGAGGCAGTATTGACCAATATCGCAACAGCAATTCAGGCAATGCTCCTTAATATCGGAATTAACTGTAAGATTGAAGCAGAAGACGGAACAATAACAGATAATAAACAGGTAAATGGTGAGTACGACTTGATTCTGACGAAAATGGCATCTGATGATTATCTGCCGATCGTATGGCTTCGGTGGTTCTCAGAAGATTTTCATGAAGTCTCCCACACAATCTGTCAGGCAGATGACGCAAAACTTCAGGAGCTTTTGCAGAAGGTTACCGTGGTGGGAGGAAATACACCGGAAAATATTTCAGCTTTCCATGAATATGTGATAGAAAACGGTTACGGATACGGACTTTTTTCAGAATGTAAATCCAATGTTGTGACAGATGCAATCACGACTCCATGCTGGAATTTCCAGGACTATATTATCCCCGGCGGATGTATTTATGCAGATAATGAGTTCTAATGAAAGTGTTTGAGATTTAAAGACTGCCGCAGTGCTACAGGCGGCAGTCTTTGCAATTGGAAGAATCGCAGTACCGTAAGCAAAGCTTGCCATATGCAGGAGGTGTAAATATGAAGAATAAACATATCAAAAAGATTACGGCGGTTACAAGGGTATTTTTTGAAGGCCAGAAATGTATCAGAGCCGTGCTGGAATATGACACGGTTATTTTAAACAGCTCTGTATCAGACTCTGTATTTCGTGTTGGGGGACGGACCGTAACGGCAGCATATGCGAGCCCGGAAGAAAACGGAAAACCCGGTGACGGAAGGTTTGTGATTTTAGAGCTTTTTCCGGAGGAACAGGGCGCTTTAACCTATATAGGCGGTAATCCATGGGAGGGGCGTGGTGCGCAGGTGATAAAGCCGCAGCTTTCCGTAGAGCAGGCAGAGAGCCTGCGCGGCCAAAGCGGGGAGGATATTCCTGCGGCTGCGGCTGATGTAAGCAATATGGTTTTGAATGAGCTGACAGATGATTTCGTACAGGGATCTTTTGAGGGACTTGCTTATAATCTGTATATTCCGAAGGATTATAATCCGGAGAAAAGCTATCCCCTTGTCCAGTTTATCCATGATGCCTCTGTGTGCGGAAAACAGCCGGAATGCACTTTGGCACAGGGGGTTGGCGCCCTTATATGGATAACGCAAAAGGCACAGGAAAAGCATCCTTGTTTTGTACTCGCCCCACAGTACGATATTCCTTCTATTGTGGACGATGACTGGAATGTGGACCACAGGCTGGAAGTGGGGAAACGTCTTTTGGACAAAATTGTGAAAGAGTATCATATTGATACGGACCGTCTTTATACAACAGGCCAGTCTATGGGCTGTATGGCATCCATGGTTTTGAATCTCAGATATCCCGACTTGTTCGCGGCATCTTTGTTTGTTGCAGGTCAATGGGATGAAAGGCTTTTTTCCGGCAGTGGATTGGAAAAGAAAAATTTCTGGTTTATCAATTCAATGGGAGATGCCAAAGCTTTCCCGGGGATGAATCAAATTCTGGTAGGGCTGGAGCGGGACGGCGCCGGAATTGCAAGGGAAATCTGGGATGCCAAAGCGTCAAATGAGGAGCTTGCCGCTAAGGCTGAAAAACTGATTGCGACAGGCGCAAATATGTTTTATACTCCTTATGCAATAGAGTCAGTGGCAGACGGCTGGCACAGTGACGGCGGTGAACATCATGTGAATACATGGCGTTATGCATATTGTGTGGATGCAATTCGCGAGTGGCTGTTCGCGCAGAAGAAGTCTTGAAGTTTGGAATATAGAATGGAATATGTCATTGTAATTGACAGTATGGAGGTTTAGGATGGATAATAATTTTTATTTTGAGTCAAAAAAGGTGCTTGACAATACATGGCTGATTACTTCCCACGGCTCTACGGCTTATTTGTGTGCAGGAGATGAGCAGGGGGTTGTGGTTGATACGGGGGATTCTTATGGTAATCTGCGGGAATATTGTGAGAAGCTATGTGGAAAGCCTGTCAGGACAGCGCTTTCCACTCATGGGCATTTTGACCATACCGGATTGAACGGTTATTTTGATAAAGCATATATGGGAAGGCTGGCTGCGGAAATAGCAAAAGAACCCAATGGCGGGCAGCCTATCGAACGTTATCCCGTAGATTATGAAATTGTGGTGGTGGATGATGGATTTGTGCTGGATATTGGCGGAAGAACCTTTGAGGCAATCCGTATGGACGGGCATTCCCCTGACTCTGTCGCATGGCTTGACAGCACATATAGAGTGATTTTTACGGGGGATAATCTGGCGTCTATGGTGCCTTTGGAATATAAGTGTGTAGACCCGCAGCCAAGCATGCTGCGCTATGTGATGAGTGTGGCTAAGCTTTTGGAGCGGAGAAATGAGTTTGACTGGGTAGCATATGGGCATGGCAGAGAGATTGCCAGGGCAAGCATGGCCGACCATGCAATGATGGCGGCGCTGCGGGCATTGGACGGAGAGGTGGACGAGCCGCCGAAGATGGGAGAAAGACCTGTAGAAGATGGCGTCAAGGGCCCTGTTGATACACCTCCGGATTTGTCTGCACATGATCCGGCGGATAAAGGATTTATCCGGTATAAAGATGTGGAAATTATGTTTAGCAAAAGATATTTGAAGGATCCGGCGGTATATAATGTGGTGAAAGGAACCTGAAAGAACAAAAATTCCGGGAAAGGAGCAGATGTATGGTTAATTTTAAGGCCGGTGCGGGAACAGGGATCATCAGATTTTCTGAGGAATTGTTCCCGTTTCAGGGATTTAAGGGGGTTCATGATGATCCACATGTACGTATCCTCTATATGGAAAAGAAAGAAAAATGGGTCATTGCGTCCTATGAGATTGTTATGCTGCCGGATAGCCTAATCCTGAAATGCAGAGAACTCATAGCGGAAACTTTGCATATGAAGGTTGAAAATGTATGGTTGCATATGACACATGCGATTACAACACCGCATGCGCCGGGAGGACCGGGTATGAATCCTGATACGGAAAAAGCCCGGAAAGAAACAGAATTATTTGACTTGGCGCTGCTGCGGGCAACGGAAGAAGCAGCAATGCAGGCGGCGGATTCCATAAAAGAAGCCAGGATTGGCATTGGCTGCGGAAAATCTTACACAAATTGCTGCCGTGATGTTCAAAGCGATATTGGATGGTGGATAGGGATAAATCCGGAGGGATTCTCCACACGTGATATGACCGTGTTGAAAGTGATGGATATGCAAAAGAAGCCGATTGCCTTTTTGATCAGCTATGATATCAAGCCATGTGCAGTGGATAATTCACAGATGCAGGAGAATGAAAGGCTCATCTCCTCAGATGTGCCCGGCCGGGCATGTACTTTGATGGAAGAAAAGTATGGAGCAGCGGTGCTGTTTTGCATGGCGGCTTCAGGAGATCAGATTCCGCGAAAGACTGCAATGTATGATGAAATAGTGGATGGACAGGTGAGAACGGTGGATTTGGGAGTAGAAGCCGGATTTGCGATTGTGGAGGAAATCGGTCGGGAAATGGCGGAGGATGCTATGGCAATAGCTGATAAAATAGAGGACATAATCGAAGCAGAGGAAATCCGGCTGCAGACAGGAGGCTTTCACCATGGGACTAAGCCCAGAATGGAGCTTAAGCCGCGAAAAAAAGCAGTATTTGAAGCAGACGGTGCCACCGAACTTGCAGTCAGCACGGCAGAAATCGGTGATATTGCTTTTGTAGGATGTAAGCCGGAAATCAATTGCATTACGGAAAAGCAGCTTCGGGATAAGCTGCCCAAAAAACATATTATGATTGTCAGTCTTTTAAACGGCGGCATGAAATATATGCCGGATCAGGCAAGCTATGATTATGCATCCAATGAGGCACAGTCCTCCATGCTTATGCCGGGAGCGGCGGAGAAATTTGTAGATGCGGCTGTCAGCCTTTTAGAGGGATAAAAAGTGGTTTTATATGACGCCATATTGTAAGGCAGCAAGAAGACAAAAGTGATTTCAGGAGAGGAAACAAATGGAATTCAATCAACCGGGCAGACAGAAGAACCCCTTTATCCAATATCGAAATAATTCAATTTTCATGTGTGTTATTATATTGGCAGTTTTTTTCTTTTTTTCACGGAACCGGACGAATGAAACGGTTTATGTGCTATCGGAGGAGGATGCTGTTTCAATAACAGGATGCACAGGCGAGAAGATTACTGTCAACTATCAGGATTTGGTTTCCGTAGAGCTTCTGGATGCGATTGATTTTGGGGAGGTCGTTGATGGGACAGATACCAATCAAGGTGCGGCAGGGCTTTGGAAAAATGAGCGCTGGGGTGAGTACCATCTGTTTATTCTCCATAAGGCAAAAAAATATATTGTCCTGACAACGCAGGAGGATGTGGTCGTTTTCAATTATGAAAGCACAGACGTAACCCGTAACCTGTACAATGCGCTGAATGAGCTTATGGTACGGAAGGGATTGGAAGGACAGATTCAATTTCTTTCCGAAGAACAGGAATGATGAAGGTATAGATTTATGCTGCTTAAAAACGGCGGCCTGGGGGCTGCAATGAAATCATTGAAGGAATATACGAAAAAAAGGGAATGGAGGCAGACGGGCGGTATGCCGGAGAGCGCTGGTTTCCACAGCAAGGGATATCGCCGTTACTTTGAAGGATATTCAGAATATTTAGTCGAAAAACCTAATGGCAGGAGGAAGATTGAACGGGTCTATACGGGCGTTTATCACAAACAGGAGTTGAATCATATGCAGCGTATTTGGATCCGTACGTTTTATTGCATTTCCTTTGGAATGTCCTTATTATTGTTTCTTTTCTGTGCCACACGCAATGTGCCAAGTAATTACAGCTGGTATGTTGCTACGGCAGAAGCTGTTTCCACTGCCAGCTTATTTTGGACGCTGTGCTGTTTATTTCATTATATGACTGCAGGCGAAAATATGACGCTGTATGAATATCATTGTGTTGATAAGTTGAAAAAAGCTGTGAAATGGACATCAGGCGCTTTGTTTGGCATATCTGTGACTACGGCTATATATATTCTGCTGCACATGAAGGAAGATATAAGCGGGGAACTGGCCTGCCTGGTTTCTGCTCTTGGCGCATCAGGCATGTGTATGGAAATTTATATGGCGGAGAAGAAAATCAGATATGCTTCTTTTCTGAGCCCCAATAAGGCTCCCGAACAATCAAATCAAATTGACCTTTAAGTTTAATGCCCCGCCAGCCAGCTGCGGGGCTGTTAGCTTCAGATATAGAGACAGTGAAGAAACGGAGGAAAAATACATGGAACAAAAATACTATGAAGTCAGGAATGTTTATCATCAGTTTACACATAGCCAGGGGGCTGTGCTTTATCAGCCGGCGGAGCAGACAGGCAAAAGGAAGATCGGTATTATGCTGATGCACAGTGATGCCGACTATTATGGATTTATTCCGGCGCCGGAACTTGCAAAACGCGGCTATACGGTTCTGGCTTCGAATGTGACCTGTTCCAGAGGGCCTTTTGAAAACAAACTGGAGGATTTAGGACGTGCGATTGCATACTTAAAGAAACTGCCGGAGATTGAAAAAATCGTGCTGCTTGGACATAGCGGAGGCGCAACACTTATGAGTGCGTATCAGGCGGTTGCGGAAAATGGAGTACAGGTATTCCAACACGAAGGTATGATTGTAAAAATGCAGGATGTGGGACCATTTTCCAAGGCGGATGCGGTTATGCTGTTGGACTCTAATTGGGGGAATGGGATTATGACTTTGGTCAGCCTTGAACCAAGTATTGTGAAAGAGTCCTCCAGCCGGAATCTAAAGCCCGGATTTGAGCTGTTTGATCCTGCCAATGGTTACGCTTCGGAGGGTGCTCATTATTTGGAGGAATTTGTGAAGAATTTCCACAAAGCACAGGAAAAAAGAAATGAGAAATTGATCGACTATGCACTGGAGAGACTGGAGAAGCTTGAGAAGGGCGAGGGGGAATTTGATGATGATGAGCCTTTTGTCATAGCAGGAGGTTCCCAGATTGCGCCTAACAATAAGCTGTTTCCGCAGGATATTCGATATCTTTCCCATACCCAGGGGAAATATGACTTGATTCATGGGGATGGTTCCGTTACCAATGAAGTGATTCGATCCTTGAGAAAACCGCACTTTGACCGGAATATGGTTACCGTAAACAGGATGGCAACCGATATGACAACAATCAAAACCTTCCTTACATGTTCCTGCATCCGTACAAAAGGGTTTGGATATGATGAAACACATATTTATGGTATTGAATGGGATTCAGGGTTTAGCTGCACGCCGGGAAATATTCGGCATGTGAGAGCGCCGCTTTTGCTGATGGGTATGACAGGAAGCTATGAGTTTTTGGCGTCCGAACAGATTTACCGGAATGCGGCAAGCGGGAATAAGACAATCGCTTTTGTGGAGGGAGCATCCCACAACTTTGTTCCCCAGGAGGATGCGGAGGAATACAAAGGGCAGTTTGGAGATACGGTTAAAAACTGCTTTGATTATGTGGATGGATGGCTGGAGAAGACAGTAATGTGAACCATTACGGAAGTTGCGCATGGAAAAATATGAGAAAGACAATGCAGAAATGAGGTGAAACATGCAGACACTGGAAAAGAGGACATGTGTTTTCGCCGGAGCCAGCGGCGGAGATGGTGTTGCGGCGGTAAAAGCTTTGTGTAAGGGCGGTATGGATGTAGTTATGCTAACCCATCAGCCCGCACAGGCACAGAAATTGATTAGAGAGATGGAAGGACTGGCATACCCGGGAAAATGCGGGGCAGTGCAGGATGGTAACTGTCAGAATCCCCCTATACCGGATGAAGAAGTATACAGACGGATTTTTGAAGAGTATGGTTCTATAGATGTAGTAATTTGTAATACGGGTGGAGATGGTTTCGAGGATAGCATAGACTTGGTGGATACAGATTTTATGTTGAAAGAAGTGGGACATCTGCTTGGGGGAAGCTATTCCATGCTGAAATGCGCATTGCCGTATTTACGTCAGAGCAGGGCGCCGCGGGTAATTTTTATGACTACGGTGGAAGGAGTGCGCGGCGGAAGATTAGAGAGCTTTACGAATGCTGTGGCGAAGGGGGCGGTGGCGGCACTGGGTAAAAACTGTGCGGCCAGACTGGCATCGGAAGGAATCACTGTAAACTGTATAGAGAAGGGAGCAATAGCGCGTCTGCCCCATAACGGACCGGCACTTGAACCAAAGGGCAAAGACACCTCTGGTATGCTTTCCTGTATTCCGGTAGGAAGAATGGGCACGCCGGAGGATTTGGCAGAGGCAATCTGCTTTCTTGCAAGCGAGGAGAGCGCCTACATTACGGGAGCTGTTCTGGATGTCAGCGGCGGATTAAGCCTTGTGTGATTAAATTTGAAAGGAATGTTTATGGTACGTTTGGCAACAGCAAAGGATGCTCCGCAATTGGAGCTTCTGAACGATGAATTTAACGGGGTGGGTGCGTCCCGCACCTATATCGAAAAATCCCTTTTAGACAACAGGCAGGAAATTGTTGTAGTGGATGAGGAGGATGGGGGAATTGTGGGATTTATCTGCGTCCAGCTGAAAAAGTCATTTTGCTATGATGAATATATGCCGGAAATTACGGAAGTATATGTAGCGCAGGCATATCGAAAAAAAGGGATTGCAAGCAACATGATCAGCTTCGCAGAAACCTATGTAACCAGCCATTATAACGCCCATGAATGGGGACTGCTTACAGGAAAAGATAACAAGACCGCCCAGGCCGTATATAGGAAACTCGGGTATAGAGAAGATGGAGAGTGTCATTTTTCGAAGAAATTATAAGGCCTGTGATAGTAAAAAACAAAGGACAGCACGCTTTGCGGACTGTCCTTCTTATATCACCAATCCCACAAATTCTCAGGCACCTGCTCTAAAGGCTGTCTGGTCAAAAAAAGCAGGACAGAATCATGGGGATTTAGTGTAGCCGTATACCATTCCCTCTTTTCCGTCATATTACTTCCATATGGCCTCACATACCATTCCCTTTCCTGAAATAACTCCCCAAAGTGATAAACAACGGTGAGAGGCCTGTCAGTGGGATTCATGGTAAACAATAGATTTCCCTGTTTTAATATATGTAAAAGAACGATATCCTGCCGTTCCTTTCCGAAATATGGAAGCTGTGGGCATACCTTTTCACGCGGGGTAATGAAATGCAGCAGTTTAAGCCGCTCATCAGAAATCCTGTGAATCGGGTCGGAGGTTGTGACGGCTCCTCCGGAAAGAGCCTGGAGCAGTGCAAGGCTGCGGATCTCATGGGGCTTTAGATGGATGGCAAAGTCTCGAAGAAGAACGGAATCCGGGTCATTCTGCCAGTATATATGGTTAAAATACGTATCTGCCTGTAACTCCCTGAGCATATTAATGGGGCCGTAATCCTCCGCCCACTGTGCCCCCACATCCCCGGCAATCCGCATGCCGTCCGCATAGCCAATGAAGGGGAGGAAAGGAGCAATGCATCCTAAAAGATAGCTTTCTTCTCCGATAGCCTGCCGGATGACTTTCAGCGTATTGCGAAGGATTTCCACCGAAGTAAGACTTGCGTCATAACGTTTTACCCTGGAAGTGTCAAACATATTCCACAGCATAAAGTCGGTTTTAAACAAAGAAAACCCCCAATCTCTTAAGGAGCAAAATACTTCTTCCAAATAAGCAAGCGCCTGCGGATGGCTGGTATCCAGTACATAATAGTTACAGTCAGAGCTGCCCCACATCTTAGGCTCATTATAGCTTTGCAGCCGGGCGATAGGTTTTCCATCCAAATCATGAAGGACCCAGTCAGGATGCTTTTGGAACAATTCTGATTAATCCCCCACAATAAACGGAGCAACCCAGATTCCGGCATGATAGCCGGCGTCAAGAATACTTTTTGCCGCCTCTTTCAGTCCCTGTGGGAACAAGTGATTTGGCAGCAGCCAGTCTCCTGTATGGGGTGCATATCCGGCATCTATCTGTATATAGTGAAAGGGCACATTTTCTATAACTTGAAATTCTTTTAAGTATTCTGCCAGCAGTTCCTGGCTCAGGTTCTGGTAGAGATAGTACCAGCTGCACCAGTGGAAAACCGGCGGCATAGCGGTTCTGGCTTTCATAGTTTGGGCAATTTCCCTTGCACAATTCTGCAGTCCGGGAAAAAGATTTTCTTCTTCGGCAAAATAGAGGGTGGGAAGGGTTAACGTATCACCAGCCGTATTTTCCAGATTAAAGCCGCCCGAAAAACATACTGCTTCGCCCGCAAACAAATTTTGGGTAACGCCTACCTGATAGCAATTGATATAATGACGGTGATCCCGCGCATATACGAAAAAGGCTCCGTCATCATTGAAAAGAGAAATCAGCCCATGGGAGATAAAGGGGGCCTTTTGTGCTTCATCTGAATTTGGATTGGGTGAGCTGGCATTGGATTGGCCACGGCCTGTGATGGGATGGCAGCCGGAGGGCCCCTGCATGCCCAGTCCCTGGATAAATACATGTTCCGCATGGTCTGCCAATGCGTTTGCAAGCAGTTCTACGTCATGGATTCCTCTTAGGCCGCAGAGGGTGCAGGTAACCTCCACCTTGTCATCTTTTTTTAGAAAATTTAGCTGTATCTGCCCTTTTTCCAGACGATAAAGGACGGAATCATTTTCCACCGATACACTGACCGGAGAAAGAGGCAGGCCGTTGATGGCGGGATAAGCATTTTTCAGGTGTATATTGTTTCCCAGTATATCCCATTGGCCGTTTGTGTGAAGTTTATAATTCATGGTGGTTTTTCCTTTCTTTTTTGCGGCAGTTCATGTAAAATCTAGAAAGAAGCAGCTTCATGCCCCAATTTGTGGAGGCTGTTGCATGATAAATAAACAATAAATCGGCAAGAATAGAGGTTTAGTCTAAGCAAAATAGACTTTAATCGCATTTTCTAAGGAGAATTTTGATGGATATCACTGAAAATTACAGAATTGACGCGAATTTCCGCCATTTTAGAAATGCCGTAAAAGACAATGATGAACTTTATCTGGTGGAATGTGGGATAGAGCGGTGCAAACCGGATAAATCCTTTGGCCCTATGACCCGCAGCGAATATCATGTCCATATTATTTTAGACGGCAAAGGGGTAGTGAAAATGGGCGGCAAGTCCTATTCCCTCCGGCGTGGTCAAATCTTTACCCTTATACCGGGTATAGAGCACTATTATTACGCGGATGAGGAAAATCCATGGCACTATGCGTGGGTTACTTTTGCCGGTACAAGAGCGGCATATTTCATGGAAAAAGCAGGCATCACTGCCAAAAGTCCAATCCGCGATGCATGTGTTGAACCGGAACAGTTTTTGGCCATCATAGAAAAAATATTAAGCTTTCACCAATTAACGGTTGTAAACGAGCTTGGCAGAACCTCCCAGCTTTATGAAGCTATGGCTTTGCTGGTGGATTCGTGGAACAGGAAAACAGACAGCCCTCAGAAAAAAGCTTCTTATGATTATTCATCCGATGTTTATGTAAATTCCGCCGTGGAATATATCCAGAGGCGCTACAGCCTGATTCGTGTCAATGATATCGCATCATATCTTGGAATTTCAAGGTACTATCTTGCCCATATATTTAAAGAAAAGCTGCATGTTTCTCCGCAGGAGTATCTGCTGAATTACCGGCTGGCGAGAAGCGCTATGCTTCTGCGCACAACCGGGCTGTCTATTCAGGAGATCTCGGAAAAGGCCGGCTATGAAAATCCCCTGACCTTTTCCAAGATTTTCAAAAATGCATACGGGCTAAGCCCTAAAAATTACCGTGCTAAAATCCTTATGGAATCCGGAGCTGACTAATCTTTAGCGCTCTACCGGTGTGGTAGAAGACCAATAGTCTTCGATATTGCCGGCCAATGTTGCCCGATCAATTCGTCCTGCAAGGTATTCCTGCATGTAAGCGCCGACCTTGGAATAATGGTCATCCGGGTCAAAATCATAGTTTGGAACCAGCTTGCCTTCGTCAACATACTTCTTTACGGCGTTGCCCAAATCATTGGTGCAGGTGACAGTATTATTGGAGAAGGCGGAAATCATACCACATGTGTCTGATACTAGGGTCTGCCCATCTTCAGAATCTACCAGCCAATTCAGGAAGTCTGAGGCTGCTTGGCGCTGTTCATCGCTTGTGTTCTCACTGCCGTCAATGTAGAAATATTTGGAACCTCCTCCTACAAGGCAGCCTGTGTAATCATCCTGAACATTTTGAGGAACCGGCATGATACCGATATTTCATGTATAGTCAAAATCAATGATATCATTCCATTCCCAGCATCCGCCGAACTGGAAAGCAATTTCGCCCTCAGCCATTTTTTGATGAACCAGCTCATCCTCTGCGGAGATTGGACCGGAAGCAAAAGTATTATACTTCATAAGCACATCAAAGGTATCCATCAGGGCATTGAATTTCGCATCGTTGATTAAGTCCGCACTTCCTGCATACAGGGAATTAACAAATCCATCCACATCGCTGCGCTCCTCATATACCTGCTGCAAATAGTGTGCGCCCAGGGACCAGTCGGGTTTTAAGATAGCGGTTGGAGCTTCCATTCCGTTTGCCACCAGCTTATCTAAAAAGGCGGTAAATTCATCTAAGGTTGTAATGGAGGCAGGGTCAAATGTTTCGCCGGTAACGCGCTCAATGGCATCTGCATTGTAAAGCATACCGCGGGCTTCAATACAGACAGGGAATCCAAGAACCTTGTTATCTACGGTAATCGCATAATCGGTTTTGTCAACCCAATCCTGGCCGCTCATATCATAGCCGTGCTCCACGCCAAGGGAATAGATATCCTTTGCATCGGTCATAGCAAGGGTGTAAGGGTCATTTGAAGCATATTTTACGGAAAGGTGGGCTGCCACTGTGTCATTGGAATAGTAGACTTCAATGTTGACATCATTCTCCTCACAGTATTTTGCAGCGGCATCTTCGAGATATTCCTGAATCTCGGATTTGGAATTGAAAATAGTAAAGGTGACGCCATCGCCATCGCCGCCGCTTGCGGCGCCCTCAGACGGGGAATCATTAGAACCGCCGCAGGCAGTTAGAGAAAACGCCATGGCGAAGGCCAGAACAAGTGTAATTGGTTTTTTCATATGTATATCCTCCTTATCATTTCAATTTTTGGAAACTTGGAAATTTTGTTCCCTTGTGCTTGCGTTTCTTTATACATATTTATATAAAAAAAGAGGGGTTTTGTACATGGATTTATGTGTTGGCAAATATAGAATAATGAGTTGATTTTTTCGCTGATATATGGTATATAAAATTTATAAAACCCTTACGGGAGTGGATTTTTCAAGAGAATTCTTTTTTTCGCCACACAGTTACGTTACGTAATTGTGTGTTTTTTGTGTGGAAACACCGAAAAATAGCTTGCAATATGGAGGAGGTATTGATATGAAAATGACGGATCAAACTTTTATGAAAGAAAAAAATGTATTACAGCTGGTATTATCTATGTCGCTGCCAATGGTAATTTCTATGGCAGTGAATGCTTTGTACAACATTATTGACAGCTATTTTGTGGCGAAGGTGAGTGAAGATGCTATGACTGCGCTGGCCCTTGTTTTTCCGATACAGAATCTGGTCAATGCGATTGCCATTGGTTTTGGGGTTGGCATAAACGCAGTCATCGCATTTTACCTGGGGGCCGGGGATGAAATGCAGGCAAACAAAGCGGCAACCTTGGGGACTTTGCTCAGCTTTCTACATGGGATTTTGATGATGAGTGTGTGCATTGTGGGAATGCCTTTCTTTTTGAGGAGCTTTACATCAGACCAGGAGATGATAGCGTTGGCGCTGACTTATTCAAACAGGGTATTTCTATTTGCGTCAATTACTACGGTAGGCTTATCTTTTGAGAAAATTTTTCAGGCTATGGGAAGAATGAAGGCCACCATGATCTGTATGATGTCCGGCTGCGTTGCCAATATTATTTTAGATCCGCTCATGATTTTGGGAATCGGCTTTTTTCCTAAAATGGGCATGGCGGGAGCTGCATATGCTACAGGAATCGGGCAGTGCATTACGCTTATTTCCTATCTGATGTTTTATGCTATTTGTCATATGCCGGTAAGGGTAGGCCGCAGCTATGTGAGTTTGGATAAAACGATCCTAAAGAAATTATATGTCATTGGCACCTCGGCAACGCTGAACCTGGCGCTCCCATCCTTGTTGATTTCTGTGTTAAATAGGCTTCTGGTAGACTTTTCGGGAAAGTATGTACTTGTTTTAGGGGTATATTATAAGCTGCAAACATTCATATATCTGACTGCAAATGGAATCATACAGGGGATAAGACCTTTAATAGGATATAACTTTGGCGCAGGGGAGCACGAACGTGTGAAAAAGATCTTTCGTATTGCGCTAACAATGAATATGGGAATCATGCTGCTTGGAATGGGGCTGTCATGGGTGATTCCGGAAAGATTAATTGGATTATTTACGGATAGTGCCGAGACAATAGAGATTGGAAGAACGGCGCTGCATAGGATTAGCCTGGGATTTGCCATATCGGCGATTTCCATCACCTGTTCCGGCGCGCTGGAAGGGTTGGGAAAGGGCTTTTCATCCCTGATCATCTCAATGATGCGGTATGTGCTTGTGATTATGCCGGCGGCATATTTGCTTAGCAGGGTTATGGGCGCAAATGGTGTTTGGCTTGCTTTTGCCTTTACGGAGTTTGTCACAGCGCTGGCGGCTGCTCTTATTTATAGAAGGGAAACAAAAATTTCTCCGCAAAAGAAGATTCAGCTTTAAGGAGGACTGTCAGGCGGACAGTCCCCCTTGAGAGGAATAAACCAATGCTATGGTGTGTATGGGCTGTTTAGATCATGCCTTCTCGCAACACATTGTGGTCGCGCAACAATTTCTCTATTACAGTTCCTTTTACCACACGGAGTATAGGCTTTTTCAGAGCATTTAAAGGTCCCGGCAGTTCAATTTCCAGAGGAGATTTGCCGTCCATAAGCTTTACGCTGCTCTCTAATAGTTCCCGGATGTCATAAACGCTGGCCCACACTTCCGGTACGCCTCTGTCTACGCCCAGCAGTCCATAAACAGCCTCCATGGCGGTTCTCACCGAATACTCGGTGGTAAAAACAGTATCTCTTGGAGTTTCCGTAAACTGTCCCAAAAATGCAAAGTTGACACAGCCATTAGGAATCACGTCAGGACGGTCGCCCTTTGTCCTTGGCATAAAGAATGCTGTAATATAAGGCATCATGGTAGGAACGCAGACAGCGCTGTGCTTTGCCAGTTGGGGAATATCCTCCACAGGCACGCCCAGATGATAGAGCCATTCCTGGGTGATTTCCATACCGGTGCATTCACGCATGGGTTTTTTGACAAAGTCGCCGGGAACATCCGTAAACAATCCATATACCCAAACGCATACCTTATCTTTATCCTGTTCTTTAAACTGTCCCTGCCTGTTGATGGTCCAGCTCATAAGCCAGCTGGAATCCTGGCAGCTTACGATACCGCCGGTGACTACACGGCCGCTCTTGGGATCACGTTTACAGATATTTGTAATATAAGGAAGAATTTTATCATCTAAGGTAGTAATAGTTGCGGATTCCCAGTTGGTTTTGGAAACATCGGAACAGAACTTTTCAGGATGCCCGAAGGAAGGGTCCTGCTTTGCAATATTTTTCCAAAGGCTCCAGCAGCCGCTGGTGCGGACTAAAGCGTCACCGTTGGGCGCATGGTTCTGGTCGCCATATACGGTTCCTTCCGTACAGCTGCCGTTGGTAACGAATACAAGGTCGTTTTCGGTAAGACTGATTCCCTTTTCTATGCCGTTTACCCGGCATTCAATTGCCTTTGCCACCTTTTTGCCCTTTTCTATTTCAAAAATGACGTTGGTTACTTCCGTATGAAACTGGAAGTCAACGCCTGCGTCCTCCAGATATTTCTGCATAGGAAGAATCAGGGATTCATATTGATTGTACTTGGTAAATTTTAGTGCGCTGAAATCCGGCAGTCCTGCAATATGATGGATGAATCTCTGGAAATAAAGCTTCATCTCCAAAGCGCTGTGCCAGTTTTCAAAAGCAAACATTGTCCGCCAGTATAACCAGAAGGTAGAGCCAAATACTTCATCGTCAAAGACATCCTCAATGGTCTTGTCATACAAATCTTCGTCCTTGGTCATAAATAGCTTCATGATTTCCATGCAGCCCTTTTGACTTAAATGAAACTTGCCGTCTGTGTGAGCATCCTCCCCGCGGTTTATGGTAGCCCGGCACAAGGAATAATTAGGGTCTTCCTTGTTCAGCCAGTAGTATTCATCCAGCACCGATACGCCGGGGGTTTCTAAAGAGGGGATGCTGCGGAACAAATCCCACAGGCATTCAAAATGGTTTTCCATTTCACGTCCGCCGCGCATCACATAGCCTCTGGTTGCATCATAAATTCCATCGCAGGCGCCGCCGGCAATATCCATAGCTTCTAAAATATGAATGTGGGAGCCGGGCATCTGCCCATCGCGCACCAAAAAGCAGGCTGCTGCAAGGCTGGCCAATCCGCTTCCTACAAGATATGCATTTTTTTCATCTACGCCTTCCGGTTTCCTGGGCCTTGCAAAGGCTTCATAATTACCGTTTGTGTAATAAATCCCTTTGCTGTTTTTTTGCTGTTTGTCTCTTTCTGTGTTCCTGTATTCTTGTCTTTGCGCCTCAGTCTTTTTTTTGGACGCTGCTTTCTGCGTTTTTTTGTGATTTTGGGCTGCAACAGCTGCGATACCTGCGCTTGCTGCAATTGCCGCTACGCTCAGTCCTAATCCTTTTTTGTTTGACATATGTTTATCCACCTTTCTCTTTGCTTTTTGCAATAAGCAGACCCATAAAGGAGACTGCGTTTGTTTTCATGAGCCTATCTTATATTTTTGCGGCAATGATTTCCATTTACAAAACAGGCGGAATGATTAAAAAATTATCATTCAGCCTGTTTTGATAAAAAATATGATAGTTATGTACTGCACCGCTGTGTTGAAAGGCCGATATTTGGTCAGCTTGCTGGGGATTTCTGGCTTTGCTGGAAATTGGAAATGGATTGGGTTATGTTTCCATGAAGGGTGATACTCATTCTTTTTACGATTTCATGGTAATCATCCTTCATGCCCCGGTCAATCCAACCCAGCATAATTCCCACAAAGCCAAATTTATAAAACTCTGCTATAAATGCTTTATCCTCCGGCGCCAGCTGGGTGTCCACACATTTTTCCTCCACCACATCTGAGATCAGGTTAAAAGTAAGCTTGTAGAGATAATTTTCAATCTTTTCGCGGCTGATGCTGTGGTATACATTTTGGATAAAAGACTTGCTTTCCAGCACTGCCTCAAAAACCTGGAGCATGCCTTCCTGCCATGTATCATAGGTATTTTTACCCTGTAAGATACGTCTGCCATCCTCGATGCACACCCATTCTACCAAATCATAAATATCCTTAAAATGATAATAAAACGCCATTCGGCTGATGCCGCAGTCGGAGGTTAAATCGCTGATTGTGATTTTGTCAATTTTTTTATGCATTAAAAGCTTTTTCAGCGATGTCTCCAGTGCGGTTTTTGTTGCGTTGGACATAACGATACCCCCTGCATATCCCAGGCTTTGCCTGCGATACTGCCACCAATAAAAAGTTTGGAAGCCTCCTTTCAGACTCTTTGTTGCATTTTACCACATGCCCTACAAAAAGCCAACTAATTCTCCATGTTAACTGCCAGGCCGCCGCTTCAGACCGTTTCATACCGGATTATTTCTTCCGTATATTTTCTTTCCATTTTGTGCTTTATTTTTCTGTTTTCCACGGTCTCGAAAAGGATTGAAAAATCATAATCCTCCGGATACAATTCCGTAGCTGCCACATGCAGCTTTACCCGTTTGTGATTGATCCATATTTTTTTGCCGGGCAGCTGTACGCGTAAAATTCCTTTCTCATTGATTGGTTTACATACAATTCCAATCTTTTTATCAGGATAAATCATAACGCTGTCTCCCAGCTTATATTTTGTGCTGAGATTTAAGTTAGCTTTTTCCTTTTTTTCCTTTGAGATTTTACGGGACTTTCTTTTTTCAATTACCGCGCTTTCTTTTCGGAAGGGATAATCCTTTACTGCATCTTCCCCATAGGCGGCTCTGATAGCGGTTTTTAACATTTCACCTGGCATTCCAAGCTTATCCGCAATATAAAAAGCACAGCTTTCCCCGGCTTCGCCTAGGACCATCTGATAAGTTGGCCGTAGGGTTTCTTTGTCAAAGGTCATCCTTGCATTCATAATATCAGGCGCTTTATCCGCATATTCCTTGACCTGTGGATAATGGGTGGTGACAAGGAAAAGGCAGCCGCTTTTTCTGAGTTCTTCTAATATGGCAATGGCAATCCCCATACCCTCCGCTGGGTCGGTCCCAGAGCCAAGCTCATCCATAATCACCAGGGAGTCCTTGTCCGCTTCAGAGAGTACTTCCAGCACATTTTTCATGTGAGCTGAAAAGGTTGACAGATTTTCCGCAATATTCTGATTGTCTCCAATATCGCAAAGATAAGAATTGTTCATACAAATATCCGCATCTTTGCAGGTTACATGCAATCCGCATTGTGCCATCATGCAGTTTAACATGACTGTTTTTATGGCTACGGTTTTTCCACCGGTGTTAGGGCCTGTTATGATAATCCCGCGGACAGATTCACCTGTTTCAAATTTCAGGGGAATATTTATATTTGGATCCATCAGCGGATGCCTGGCATCCTTTAAAAGGATTTTGCGTCTGGTGTTAATAGCCGGTTCTGCGCCTCCAAGGTCAATACTCAATTTTCCTTTGGAAAAGACGAAATCTAATTTTTCAATTACGGCTATATTTGCATGCAGCATTGGAGCAGATGACGAGACAAAAGCTGTCAGGGTATACAAAATACGGTATATCTCATTTTCTTCCCCTATTTTGAGCGCCTGCAGTTCATCATAATACTTTGCAACCCCTGCAGGCTCAATAAATAACGTATTTCCGGTAGAGGATTTATCAATTACACTGCCGGGGATTTTATGCTTATATTCCTTTTTCACCGGAATACAGATTCTGCCGTTCCGGTAAGTAGCGTAATGGTCAGCCATACTTTCCTTATTGGCACGCATAATCTGGTCCGCCTTCTGCTTCATCTGTTCCTCACACTTTACGATTTGATTCCGAAGCTGGCTTAGCTCCTTTGAGGCGTAATCATCCACCGATCCGTTTCTGATTTGACGGCTGATTTCCTCCTGAAGTTCCTCTGGGACATTCAGATTTTCCTCATAATAAGCCAGCGGATTATCGTATCCTTTTCCTCCCTGCAGGTATTTTTTCAGGCGGTTTATCATAACCAGAACCTTTTCCACACGCTCTAACTGGTAGGGCGTAAGGCAATCTCCTGTCTCGGCAATTGTTAAAATCTCTTTTATTTCAGTGAGATTTTGCAAGGGCGGCGCCCCCAGCTTTTCCATTAGATCCCGGCTGTTGGTGGTGTCTTTGAGCTGTTTTCGCAAACTTCCCTCATCAAGACAGAAAGCTTTTTCTTTAATCTGTTCCTTTGCCCACTGAGTTGCAGCCAGATTCATCCATAGTTCCTTTATTTTGTCAAATTCGATTTGCTGTTCCACATTCATTTTTTGATATCCTTTCGTTTATAAAATGACCAGTCAATAAAGTAACATTGCCTTACAATCAAATAGCGAACACGGATTACGCATTGCGTGTTGGCTGATTGGCTATCAAAAAAGACCATGGCCGCCCGGGAGCGTAAAATACCATGGTCTGTTAGTCTGTTGATAGAATGAATTTTGGGGATTAAAAAACATGACCATACAATACAGCCATGCTAATAGGATTCCTCAAATGATACCACAATATTAAGCAATTGTAAGGCGAAAACGCTGACATGAGACAGTCAGCAATGGGCATACTTTTAACCTGAAGCCGAAAGAGCCCTTGCAATATTTATTTTGCAATTTTCTCCATTACAATAACACTTAACATGCACAATCCTCCTGAAATTGAATCTTTTTTCACTATATATATTAAATTGCTTTCTGTCAAGTATATTTTGTCAGAATTCTTTTTATCTATTCGGCAATACTAAAAAACTGCTTGAGATATCTTAATACAAGCGTTACAATAATCGGGTGCTTTTATAAGTTTAAAACTATTTCAACGGGGGAGGAGTATCATGAAAAAACAATCTGAATCAAGTCAAAATGCGGAATCCGATATTTTTAATGAAGCAAAGAGGCTACTGCTGGTAATTGCGGCATCATTTATTATGGCGCTGAATATCAACAGTTTTATTCATGCCGGCAATTTAATTCCCGGCGGATTTAACGGGATTACCCTGCTTATCCAGCAGATTGGAAATGAGTTTTTCAATATAAAAATTCCCTACACGGCTGTGAACCTGCTGCTGAATGCGGTTCCTGTTTTTATCAGCTTTAAATTTATTGGAAAGAAGTTTACCGGATATTCCTGCCTGATGATTGTACTCTCCGGTATCCTGACAGATATTCTCCCCGGATATGCGGTAACCCAGGATATTTTGCTGGTATGCGTATTTGGCGGAATTATCAACGCCTTCGCAATCAGTCTTTGCCTTTTCGCCCATGCAACCAGTGGAGGGACAGATTTTATTGCCATTTTCTTTTCGGAAAAGTATGGAATTGATACCTGGAATTATATTTTCGTAGGCAATGTGCTGATTCTCCTGCTTGCAGGCGCATTGTTTGGCTGGACGGAAGCCCTTTATTCCATCATTTTTCAGTTTACTTCCACCCAGGTGCTGCATCAGATTTATAGGCATTATCAGAAGGAAACGTTGTTTATTATCACGGAAAAGCCGGAAGAAGTTTACGTGGAAATAAAAAACATAACCAATCATGATGCAACCTTGTTTAAGGGAGTAGGATGCTATAAGAAACAGGAGTGTAATATGCTTTACTCAGTGGTAGGCAGTGATGAAATCCGTAAGGTGGTGGCGAAAATCAGGGAGGTGGATGAGCATGCTTTTATCAACACCATGAAGACGGAGCAGATTACGGGGAGATTTTACAAAAGGCCTAATGATTGACCGAGAATTGCGCGATGAATGACAGTTGAATTGGCATATCATGTTCTTTATAATAATTTCATAGCAATATTTGTGAAAAATGGAGGGAATATGATGGAACAGTTGAATTTGTCAACAATTGAAGATACAGAGAAGGTATATCAGATTTTAGGGGAACTGATACATATGGACAGGGAATTCCAGATCATGATAACAGTTCCATCCGGCGGCAAGATGGACGTGGATAAAGAGGGCGTTGTTAAAGTGGACAAGAAACCTGGGCGTAATCTGGAAAAGGATGTTACGGATATGATTCATGAGATAGGTGTTCCTGCCCATATTAAAGGGTACCAATATCTGCGGGAGGCAATCATGATGTCTGTGGAGAACCCGGATATGCTTGGGTCTATCACCAAGGTTTTGTATCCTACCATTGCCAGGAAAAACCAGACTACAGCAAGTCGGGTAGAGCGCGCCATCCGCCATGCAATTGAGGTAGCCTGGAACAGGGGAAGGATGGAAACCTTAGACGCTATGTTTGGGTACACCATTAACACGGGGAAGGGTAAGCCGACCAATTCAGAATTTATTGCCCTGATAGCAGACAAAATAAGACTTCAATATCGTTAATCGCAGTATCATTCATTTTAATATCATGGAGGAGAGCCGCCTTTGCAGCATTTTACAGAGCGGCTTGCCCGATTTAGCCAGGCTGGTCATTAGACCAGCTTAGTTTTTGAAGTTTTTTTAGGAAAAAGGATTATTTGATCTGCTAAATTCATTTTTTTATGTGGACGTAAGTGGAATGCTTTGCTAATATAAAAATAAATATTCCTTTTATTCATACCTCTGTTTGGGATAAATGGATGAAACAACACGAAGGAGAAATCATTAATGATAGAATTAGTGGATGGAGCGATTTACTCGATAGAGGAAGAAAATTTGTCACAAGAGATGCTGGAAGAACTTTGTGCGTCAGGACATGAGAATGATGTGATTTGTGTGATTGGAGAGGATGGGAACAAGATATACATCAATGCTGAGGATATCAAAAAAGAACGAATTGATGAGAGATGCTATGCAGTGGCCGGGGAAAATGTTTTTTTGCAATTACGTTCCAATCCGCATATTGATGGAGCCGTACCCATTTTAGACCCGGAGGGAAATCCGATTGCTATGGCAAAATATTGTATTAGCAGTTATCGTCATAATTATGATTGTGATATACAAAGGATAGATACATCAGTATTTGATTTATACGAATGCGTATGCCTTTGCGGGGTAAATGAATTTTCAGTTTTACTATACCAGCAATGCTTTCATAACTATAAAGGAAAAATTGCTTTGTTTGGCAAAGACTGGAAGGCAATGCTTCCATATTTGGGGAAGGGGCCTAAGAATACGGATGTTTTTGTGACAACAGATGGGCCAGAATGGGAACAGGAGCTAAAAAATAAAAAAATAATGAGCCTAGGAGCATTTACCTCAAATGTGGCGGAGTACTTGAAACGATGCAAAATGGGACTTTTTTCTTATGATGAAATTATGACCTTAGTGTATTATTTTACGCAGCATCAAATTGTTTCGGAGAACTCAAATAGAAAGGTTTTTGTTATAGATGTTTGCTGCGGTGGCTTGGGATTAGTAGCAATGGTAAATGGTTTTGAGATACCCTGTGCGTATCTTGCAGCCAAAGGATATATACCAATTATAAATATTGTATCTGCAGTTGGCTCTATTTATAGTGATGGTCCGGGAGATGATATTTGGTGTAAGTTTTTCAGGCAGCCTTCAGGGATTTGTCGGGATGATTTAAAAGATGTGGGCGATGTTACAATTTCACCGCTAACACCTGTTAGTAATCCAGGAAGATGGCTTATGCAGCAAATGACGGGATGTGGAGCAATGAACCTATTGAATCCGGAGCTTTTTAATGACAGATTATTAGAGCACATTGATGGATATCGTAAACGTATTTTACAGGAACCTGAAAAAACGCTGGGGGTGTTGATCAGGGGAACGGATTATGTGGCAGTGCAGCCGAAGGGACATTCCGTGCAGGCAACACCAGAACAAGTAATTGAAAAAATAAAGGAGCTTCCCAAAGAAGAATGGAATTTTGAAAATATATTTGTGGCAACGGAGGATGCAGAGGCGCTTAGGAAGATGCAGTCGGCGTTTGGGGATAAGGTCAAATATGTGGATCAAAAAAGATTTGTCTCTCAAAAAGGAGAATACCTGAGCGAACAGAGGGAAAAAGATACATGGAAACCAGGTGAAGGCTGGAAATATGGGGCCGATTATCTGTGCGCCATGGTGCTATTGTCAGAATGCAGGTTTTTCCTTGCATCAGGGCGGTGCAGCGGAGTGGGGCTGGTGGAAAAATTAGCAGAGGACAGGCATTCACAATCTTATGTTTTTGATTTGGGCGTATATTAAATGTTATTTTTCGCAGACTAGTCAGAAGCGGACTGATGGTCAATGTGCGAAAAGTAACCGATAAAAAATGAAAGGATAAATGGAAATCTGCGTAACTTTACATGAATGATATCTTTGTGGTATACTAAAAAACAGAGGGATGGATTAAGCTTTGATTCTCGCAGAAAAAGCTTTCCAGGTCCAGGCAGTTTATGCTATCTCAAAGTTTGCGTATAAAGCAGAAATGGAGGGTTATTTATGTTGCTAGAGGGAAAAGTAGCAGTAGTTACAGGGGGAACCAGAGGAATTGGATTTGAGATTGTACGCAAGTACCTTGCAAACGGTGCAAAAGTAGTATTGTTTGGTTCCAGACAAGAAACGGTGGACAAGGCGCTGGAAAAATTAAATGCGGAAAATACATCGTGGGAAGTGGACGGCATGTGCCCGAAGCTGACAGATGCAGGGGAGGTTGAGAAGGCTATTTTGGCCATAAAGGAGAAGTTTGGAAAAATTGATATCCTGGTAAACAATGCAGGAATTTCTCAGAGCACACCTCTTTATAACTACACGGCTGAGGAATTTGATAAATGTATTGACTTAAATGTGCGGGCATTATTCTATACCATTCTGCCTGCGGCAAAAATCATGAAGGAACAGGGCGGCGGCTGTATTCTCAACACCAGCTCTATGGTGAGTATCTCAGGACAGCCTGCAGGAGTAGGTTATCCTACCAGCAAGTTTGCGGTGAATGGTATGACTATTTCTCTTGCAAGGGAGTTAGCAAAAGATAAAATCCGTGTGAATGCCGTAGCGCCTGGGGTAACTAAAACAGATATGGTGGCATCGCTTCCGGCTGACATGGTAGCAAGAATTTCCGCTCAGATACCTCTTGGCAGACCAGGCGAGCCGGAGGAGGTTGCAAATGCGTTTCTTTATCTTGCCAGCGATATGGCCTCCTACGTGACAGGTGAGATTTTATCAGTAGATGGCGCCAGCAGGGTTTAACAAAATATAAAAGAAAAAATTTCGGGCTGGCCGTAAGGCCAGCCAGTTTTGGTAAGAGTTTAGATGAATCGAATCGTTGAATAATGCAGATTGGAGAAACGGTTACGAACCATTACCAGTTTTGTACTAAATTTACAAATTCTGCTTTAATTAGGTGGATGGATGTTGTATAATGGTATGAAATAACAGTTATTGGAGGGTCAGGGATGAAAAATATATTATTTGTCGCATCGGAAGGTGTTCCGTTCATCAAGACGGGCGGGCTTGCGGATGTGGTGGGCTCGCTACCGAAATGTATTGATAAGCAGTATTTTGATGTGAGAGTCATTCTTCCTAAATATACCTGTATGTCGCAGGAAATGAAGGATAAGTTAAGCTATGTAACGCATTTTTATATGGATTTTCATTGGAAAAACGAATATGTGGGTATTTTATACGCAGAAGTGGAAGGCGTTAAATATTATTTCATTGATAATGAAATGTTTTTTAACGGCTTTAAGCCGTACAGCGATAATGCACTGTTTGAAATTGAGAAATACGCATTTTTCTCCAAAGCAGCATTGTCCATTTTACCCGTCATTGACTTCAGGCCTGATTTGATCCACTGCCATGACTGGCAGACGGGCCTTGTTCCGGTGTATTTGAAAGAACGTTTCCAGGGGAGCGATTTTTACCGCGGAATCAAGTCTGTTATGACGATCCACAATCTGAAATTCCAGGGAAAATGGAGCATTAAGGAAGTGCAGGATATTACAGGCCTTCCGTCCTATTACTTTACGCCGGATAAACTGGAATTGTTTAAGGACGCGAACCTGCTAAAGGGCGGTCTTGTCTATGCGGATGCCATTACCACGGTAAGCGATACCTATGCGGAGGAAATCAAGACAGCATTTTACGGAGAACAGCTAGACGGCCTTATGTGTGCGAGAAGCAATTCCCTGCGGGGGATTGTAAATGGCATTGATTATGAGGAATTTAATCCTGAGACGGATATTCATATTGAGCATAAGTATAATGCGGTGAACTTCCGTAAGGAAAAGGCCAAAAACAAACGCGCGCTGCAGGCGGAGCTTGGACTTGTACAGGACGAAAAGATGATGATGATCGGTATTGTGTCAAGACTGACAGATCAGAAGGGATTCGACCTGATTGCTTATGTCATGGATGAGCTGTGCCAGGATGCGGTTCAGCTTGTGATATTGGGCACCGGCGAAGAACGCTATGAAAATATGTTCCGGCATTTTGATTGGAAGTATAATGACAAGATATCTGCGAATATATATTATTCAGATGCATTATCCCATAAGATTTATGCAGCCAGTGATGCTTTCTTAATGCCCTCGCTGTTTGAACCCTGTGGTTTAAGCCAGCTTATGAGTCTTCGCTATGGTACTGTTCCCATTGTCAGGGAAACAGGTGGACTGAAAGATACGGTGAAGCCTTATAATGAATACGAAGGCACAGGAACAGGATTTTCATTTACCAATTATAATGCACACGAGATGCTCAATACCATCCGCTACGCGGAGCATGTTTATTATGATAAAAAACGTGAATGGAATAAGATCGTGGATCGTGCTATGGCAGCTGATTTTTCATGGCATGTTTCAGCGGCGAAATATCAGGAAATGTATGATTGGCTGATAGGATAAGATTTTTGGAGTATAGCAGGAATGCCAAACAACAAAAAAAAGGATAGTTTTATAATGCAGGCGGGGATTCTGGCTTCGGCCGGAATCATCGTCCGTATGATTGGACTTCTGTATAATACGCCACTGGTAGCGATTATAGGAGATGAAGGAAATGGATATTATAACAGCGCTTATTATGCGTACAGTATTATCCTGCTGATTTCTTCCTACAGCATTCCGTCAGCTGTATCTAAGGTAATTGCACAGAGGCTTGCCACAAAAGAATATCGGAACGCGCACAGAATTTTCCGCTGCGCTTTTATTTATGTGCTGGTAGTAGGTAGTATTGCCAGCTTATTTGTGTTTTTTGGAGCGGGACTTTTGGTGGAGATGGAAAGCGCCATTCTGCCCCTTAAGATTTTGGCACCCACTATTTTTTTCAGCGGCATACTTGGGGTACTTAGAGGATATTTCCAGGCCCACAAAACTATGGTGCAGACCTCTGTGTCCCAAATTATGGAGCAGCTTGTGAATGCGGGAGCAAGTATCGGCATGGCATATCTGCTGGTGCAGATGGTGGCCAACGAAGATGCCACAACGAGAGCATCTTACGGCGCAGCAGGGGGAACCATAGGTACAGGTGCCGGTGTACTGGCGGGGCTTCTGTTTATGCTGGCTGTTTATGCACTGAACCGAAAGACTATAAAAAGAAGAATAGAACGGGATAAAAACCATGAGGATGAATCTTACAAGGATATTATGAAGATGATTCTGCTGGTGGTGACTCCCTTTATCATAAGTACAGGCGTTTATAATGTAAACACTTTCCTAGACAACAATATTTATCAGAGAATCATGATGGAAGTAAGGCATTTAGAGGAAGCGCTTGTGGCCACCGATTTAAGTACGATGGCTAAGGGGACCAAGATTTCCAATATACCGATTGCCTTAGCTTCCGCCATGGCAACTGCTCTGATACCCGGTATTTCCAGTGATTTTGTGCAGGGAGATTTAAAGGGGGTGCGCGGCAAGGTAGCTAAGTCAGTGAAGGTAACCATGCTGATTTCCATTCCCTGTGCGGTAGGGATTGGGGTGCTCTCCAAGCCGGTGATGATGGTGATTTTCCATCAGCCGGATACCCTTGAGATTTCCTCTATATTGCTTTCCTGCATGGCGGTCAGCATTATTTTTTATTCCTTATCGACCCTCACCCAGGCGATTTTGCAATCCATTGGAAGGATGAAGACGCCGATTATAAACGCATTGGCGGCGGTACTCATCCATGCAGGGGTAATGGTGGCCATGATGCTTTTTATGGATGAAAAGTACAGCCTTTACTATTATGTATTTGCCACTGTGCTCTATGCCTTTATCCTGTGTGTTCTTAACCAAATTGCAGTGCACCGCTATCTGAAATACCGACAGGAGACATTAAAAACCTTTTTCATACCGGCGGCGGCTTCCGCTATAATGGGAGTCGTGGTATTCGGTGCGTACCAGGGCCTTTATTTTTTGTGTAAAATTAATATTCTTTCGCTGATAGCTGCCATCCTGGCAGGGGCTGCGGTTTATTTCATTCTGGTGATACGGTGGAGAGCTGTGTCGGAGGAGGAAATGCGCGGTATGCCTAAGGGCTACATGATGATTTCCATTGCGAAAAAGACCGGTATCTTGAAGAAGGATGATAAGAAAAAGAAAAAAGGTACCGGGAAAAAGAAAGCACCGGCGCCAAAAAAGAAGGCAGCGGAAAAACAAACAACGGAAAAACAGACAACAGAAAGACGGGCTGCAGAGGAAAAGAATGCCAAAGGAAAAAAGAAAGCCGCAGTAAAAGAAAAGGTGATAGAAGAAGAACTGACTACGGCAGCGGAAATAGCAGCAGCAGAAGAAATGGCGGCAACAGGTAAGATAAGGAATGATAAATTTGCTCATATACAAAACGTATCTATATGGGAAACGGGCAATTTGGGTACGATAAGAAATCCTAAAATAAGTGAAAAGTGGGATAAGGATTATCCGGACCCGGAAGAAGATGATGATTACTGGCTGGACGATTAGAGCATGTCTGTAAAAATAAAAAAATCATAAAATAAAAATGTGGAAAAAAGGAAACCGTATAGAATAAAATCTCCTGGAAATAATAAAAACGTCTAACGAGACAATATTTTCAGGAGGTATTTTTTATGGCTAACTTATCAGAACTTGATTTACAGAATCTTCGCCACTTAATCGGCGGTTATGACGTAACACACTGCAAAATGAAGGAATATGCATCCTGTGCATCAGATACACAGGTAAAGCAGTTCTTTGAAAAAGGGGCTAAGTCAGCAATGGAAAACAAAAATGCATTAATGAAGTTTTTGCAGTAAGGAGGCAGACATGGAAATGAATGAAAAAACAATGGTAGCAGATACCCTTACAGGGATTAACGGAGAGCTTGTGCGTTTTGGTGAAATGATTGCACAGACAGAAAACAAGGAGCTTAAGCAGACACTTAAGCAGTTTAGAAATAGCTGTGAGCAGTCACAGGAAGAATTGTATCAGATTGCAAGGGAAAAATCTTACTATGTGCCTGCGGCAAAGGCCACACAGACAGAGATTGACCATGTAAAGAGCCTGTTTACCAGCTCTACACTTTAAAAGTGCTTTAGGCGGATGCATTTTGCAGCCGCCTAATTTCTCATAATGAGAGAGGAGGAGAGCACTGCTTGATCTTTTTCCCATGCTTCTAAGGATGGCACAATCAGAACAGTACCCGGTAAAATGTATGCAGGGTCATCGATTCCATTCAAGTCCGCAATCAACTTCCAATTCTCCGGTCGCAAGGTATAATCATCTGCCAGCTGCCAAAGGCTGTCACCTGCTTTGACCGTATGTATTCCTTCCGTTCCATCCAAAGGATAAAAGCAGGATTCAACCAAATCAATAAAGGCGCGGGAGGGATGGATATTGGTTCCTTTCATGGTAAAAACCATAATCCACTGTGCTTTCAGTTGTTCCCCCAAAGGCTCCTGTAAACCCTGTAAGGGCATAACAAGCATATTGCCCAACAAATGGTCGCCCTCCTGTAAATAACTGTACAGACTCATATCCGGGATAGAGGCTTCCGCAAAAATACGCCTGCCGCTAAAGCTTTTGGCTTGAAAGGAATTGTGGAAGGGCAGGTTTAAGGAACAGATGTCCATATAGTGATAAGGTGAAACAGTTTCAAAAAGTTCCTCTAAAAAATACCTTACCCGCCATTCATCCCGGGTATTGGATTCTTTTGCCTCCTTAAGAGCCGTCCATATGTCCGCATCCTTACGGACAATCCAGCATTCCTCATCTGTAAGCCCGGTTGTGAGACGAGATGGTGTATGATGGACTTCGTCTCCATTGGTTGGAGCATTTTCCTGCTCAGATAAAGCTTTTTTATAGGCTTCTTTTTGTATGGTGATATGCAGGGCATAAGGTTTGGAAGAATCCTCTGTAGAAAGGCCGACTTCCTCTATTTCGAAATAGTCCGGAAGGCAAATAGCAAATGCATCACAGAGATAATAATTTTTTTTCTGGCTAAAAGAAATTTCTTTCTGATCCAAAGAAGCTTTCGGCTGCTTGGAAGAAGCTTCGGATAAAAGCGGATTAGGGCTGATATTTAACGACTGCAGACCGCAAACCTCTATGGCCTTAGGAAGGTCAAATTCCCAATTGTTGCTGATATAATCTTCCTGATAATTCCCTTCCTTCCATGCCGCCATCTCATCTGGTGAAAGCTCCATGATATTTTCGTGACGCATGGTCTCAGCAACGGTGCCCTTTAAATTTACGCAGTTGATAACGTGGTGTTCCTGGGTAGGTGCAAATCCAAGATTATAGGTGATTGCCATGGGGCAGTTGGTGTAGATATATCCGCTTTCGCTGTATTTTGGCGCTGATTCATCAAAGCAGACTTTTCCCAAATTGGCGCATTCATAAAGACTGCCCCAATGTAATTCCGCACAGATACCTGCCGCCTGGGTGTACCACAAAGTTCTGGGATCCTGTCTGTTTTGGACGGTGACGGTACCGTAATTGCAGCACCTCATAAGAGAATAATGCCCTTGAGGGACGGGTATGCTTTCCTCCTGATTCTTGGAGGAATTTTGTGCCTGGGAAAAGGATGGTGTGGATGCATCGCTTTCCTGAAACTGGTCAGAGGGTGTGGTAAAGTCCTTATTTTGGATCAATTCCTGTACAGAGCTGGCAGGGGCCAGTTCATCGGTCCGGTCATCTAAATAGGCGACAATTCCTCCGGCATAGCTTTTGCCGGTTACGCTGCCATAATTTTCGCAATCAATGATGGCGCATATTTCCGGAATTTCTGTTTCACTTCGGGTGGTAGCGCACAGTCCGGCGATTCCGCCGGCGCCATACCCGTCTGTCCAGTGGCTGTACTCTATAGTCTGGCCATCTTCTAAGGAAGTAACCGAGGCGTAATTTTTGCAATTTTGAATCAAACCTAAATTGATGGCGGCAATGCCTCCTACATAATGATATCCGGTAACCGTTCCGTAAACTTCACAGTTGCGGATGGTTCCGCAGCTATAGTAAATCAATCCGCCGGTATCAGTGTTCTCATAGGGCTCTATATTGACCTCCGCAATCAGATTTTCAACGATTCCATCCTTTTCCAATAAAAGAAACAATTCATGGGTTGCCCCTGTAATTCTGTGCCCCTGGCCGTCAAAATGGCCGGAATAATTTTGAACCCAGTAAGGACTCCTTGGCATTTCAAGATCTGCTTCCAACACAGCATCCAGCTTTTGATGACCGGTTTTGACATATTTCAGGAAGGCTGCAAAATCCTCCAAATCATATATATGAAAAATACCTTCCGCATCTATGGTTTTATATAGCGCAGGGTCTTGCTCTATGGTCTTTTGCCGATTGTCCGCGGTTCCGATAAGCCCCAGGGCTGCAGGAAGAAGCAATACACAGAAAACAAGGAGAAAGCGTTTCTTGCAGCAAATGATATTTTTTATCACATTTTTGCGCATCTTTACAGCGCTCCTTTCTGCTTTGCATCTGCCATCAATTTTCTAATAAAGTAAGACCTGATAGGTCAGAATCAATCATCATGGAATAATTGGTATAGTAAACTACAAATCCGGGCTTACTGCTGTTTGGCTTTTTGACGTTTTTCTTTTCTGTGTAATCAATTTCCACTTTATCCTGTCCCCGGGCTTTGGAATAATATGCGGCCAGTCTGGCGGCATCTTCAAAGGCACTGTCAGGAAGCTGTGCGCCATCGGCCTTTAAAACAACATGGGAACCGGGGATGCCCTTTGTGTGGAACCACCAGTCGCCGCCTGTGGCAAATTTAAAAGTAAGCTCGTCATTTTGGTAATTGTTTTTGCCCACATAAATATGAAAACCGTCTTGATTGACGTAGTGGAAGGGCTTGCTGGTAAACTTAATTTTCTTGCCGCCGCCTTTCCGGCGGATATATCCATTCTCAATCAGTTCTTCCTTGATTTGTGCAAGGTCTTCCTCCAAAAGGGCAATGTCAAGGGCGGTCTGAATGGATTCCAGATGGTCAATTTCCTCCTTCACCTGCGTGGTAAGGGTGGATAAAGCTTCATAAGTACGCTTCATCTTGCCGTATTTATCAAAATATTTTTTGGCATTTTCAGATGGGGTTAAAAGTGGGTCAAGAGAGATGGTGATAGGCTCCCCGGTATAATAATTCAGCGCCTCCATGGATTTAGCACCGGGAGCTATTCCATACCCGTAGGTATTTAACAGTTCGCCATAAATCCGATATTTATCCTTTTTTTCCGTATCTTTCATTTGACGTAATTGCAAATCATATTTCTTTACATTCCGTTCTAGGGCGGTTTGCACGATTTTCCGCAGGTCAGCAGATTTTTGACGGATGCGTGTTACCGTACTCCTCTGTGCATAATACTGCTCTAAAAGAGTACTGATGGAGTCAAAGCTTTTGGTTTGTAAATGGTCCTGCGCATAGATGGTTAATGGCAGTGGCGCAAATTCCACCGGAGTACCATTTTCGTAAACAATGACAGGCGAAAAAGCGCCCGCCTGGATTTGCTGCATGATACCGGAAAAAGACTGGTAAAGAGCGTCTAAAGCTTTTTCACCCTGGGGAGGCGTATCAAAAAAAGCGGTTGAAACATCCCCGTCTACCCCGGCGCGATGGCATATTTCCTGGGCCATAACCGGTGAAATTCCGGTGTAGTGGCCATAGAGGGCTTTGTATACCGGCATATTTCTTGAAGTGACGGCCTTTTGAAAGGATGGGAAATCCACAGTAAGGGGATTTTCTTTATCCTGTGTCTTTGGAATAAAATAAGGGCGTCCGGGCAGTACCTCCCGGACAGAGCTGACCATGCCGGAGATATGTTTAATGCTGTCGATGATCAGATTGTCCTCATCTATAAATATGATGTTGCTGTGTTTTCCCATGATTTCCACAATCAGCCGCTTGTGGCAAAGATCACCCATTTCATTTAAATGCTCTACATGAAGATGGATGATTCTTTCAAGCTCCGGCTGTGTGATATCCGTGATTCGGCCGTTTTGGAGATGCTTGCGCAGCAGCATACAAAATCCCGGCGCTGTCATAGGGCTTGGCTTATTTCCTTCCGTGAGATAAACCAGCGGGAGGGAAGCGCTTGCCGATAAAAGCAGGCGCCTTTGGCCTCCGTTAGCTGTTTTTATGGTAAGTAAAAGCTCATCATTTTCCGGCTGGGCAATTTTGTATATACGGCCTCCGGATAAAGTGTCTTTTAATTCTTTTACAATTGAAGCAATCGTAATTCCGTCAAATGCCATGAAATCTCCATTCCTGCCGGGCCTGTAAATAGGCGCTGGCATACTACAATTTTTATATTTCTAACTTAATTATATAGCAATTCCTTTTTTACCACAACTGGTTCAGGATGAACTTGACGATTTTGTATGCTTCGCCTATAATAGAGAAGAATGTGAGGATGATGAAAAAGTAAAGCTGTCTTTCTCGGGCAACTGAAAACGCCGCCTAAGATGATTCGAAGCTTCATACTTAGAAAATGTCTGAAAACACCTTAAAAACAGGCATTCAAATATGCGGGTTGATGTAAGAATGGAGGATTCGTATGATTAAAAGCATGACAGGGTTTGGCAGATGTGAGGTGCAGGAGGCCGAACGCAAAATTACGGTCGAAATGAAATCAGTCAATCATCGGTATCTGGATATCAACATTAAGATGCCGAAGAAGCTTAACTTTTTCGAGACATCCATCAGAAACGAGCTAAAAAAATATATCCAGAGAGGAAAAGTAGACCTCTTTATTACCTATGAAGATTATACGGAGACCAATGTGTGCGTAAAGTACAACAAAGAATTGGCGGCCGAGTATATGGGCTATCTAAACCAGATGGCGGAGGACTTTTCGCTGGAAAATGATGTGAAGATTTCCGCTCTTTCCAAATATCCGGAGATTTTTACCATGGAAGAACAGGGCATTGATGAGGAGAGGCTCTGGCTGCTTCTTGATAAGGCTATTAAAGGCGCGGCGGAAGGATTTGTGGAGACGAGGATTCAAGAGGGAGAGCATTTGCGGAAGGATCTTTTACAAAAGCTTGACGGCATGCTTGCGCATGTGACATTCATTACAGAGCGTTCACCGCAGATTGTTGAAGAATACAGAAAAAAACTGGAAGATAAGGTCAAAGAGCTTTTAGGGGATGCCCAGGTTGATGAAAACAGACTTTTGATGGAGGTCACTGTTTTTGCAGACAGAGTCTGCGTGGATGAAGAACTGGTCCGGCTAAAAAGCCACATTGAAACCACGAAAGACACCTTACTTCTTGGCGGGAGTATAGGAAGAAAGCTGGACTTTATTGCCCAGGAAATGAACAGGGAAGCCAATACGATTTTGTCAAAATCCGGCGATTTGGAAATATCCAACCGGGCGATAGAATTAAAGACGGAAATTGAAAAGGTAAGGGAGCAGATTCAGAACATTGAATAAACTGATTCACATAGGGTTTGGCAATATTGTAAATGCCGGTAAAATTATAGCAATCGTAAGTCCTGATTCAGCGCCGGTCAAGCGTCTGGTGCAAAGAGCCAGGGAGGCAGGAACCGCCATAGATGCCACACAGGGAAGAAAAACAAAAGCAGTGCTTGTAATGGAAAACAGCCAGCTGGTGCTCTCAGCGCTCCTGCCGGAGACCATTGCGCAGAGGGCACAGGCAGAAAGCAGAGATGATAATGAACCATAAAGGAATTTTAATTGTAGTTTCAGGTTTTTCCGGGGCGGGAAAGGGCACGCTTATGAAGCAGATGGTGCGCTCCTATGAGAATTATGCGCTGTCCATATCCATGACCACCAGAGAACCAAGGCCGGGAGAGGAAGAAGGAAAAGAATACTTTTTTGTCAGCAAGGAAGAATTTGAGGATAAAATCTCAAAAGATGGCCTGATTGAATACGCCAGCTACTGTGACAATTACTATGGGACCCCCAGAGAATATGTGGAAAGACAGCTTGAGAGAGGGAAGGATGTTATTCTGGAAATAGAGATTCAGGGAGCTCTCAAGGTGAGAAAGAAATTTCCTACGGCTTTGCTGCTGTTTGTTATGCCCCCCAGCGTTGCAGAACTGAAAAAGCGTCTGGAAGGAAGGGGAACGGAGAGTCAGGAGGTCATTAAGAAACGGCTAAGGAGGGCCTGTGAGGAGGCCGAAGGCATTGAGGAGTACGATTATATTGTAATCAATGACGAGCTGGAGGAATGCGTCAGGGAGATGCATTCGTTAATACGGGCGGCACATTATGCCCCAGTAAGAAATGGGGAGTTTATAGAAAAAATGAAAAAGGAACTTGGGACTTTGTAATATACTAAGAGCGTTCCGTTCAATAAGCTGCCCTGTGAAAAGCGGCAGCATTTGAGCTGCGGGCTTGTGTCAGCGCGGCATGCACAAGCTTATTATAGAAAAAATGCCGTGCAGAAATGAGGTAAAATATGTTACATCCATCTTATTCCGATTTAATGAAGGTAGTAAACAGTGACGCTTTGCCAGGAGAGGCACCTGTGGTAAACAGCAGATATTCAATTGTGATGGCCACCTCTAAGAGGGCAAGGCAGATTATTTCAGGGGAAGAATCGCTGGTTAATGCGAAAGATGAAAAACCCTTATCAATTGCAGTTGAAGAACTAAACCAGGGAAAAATAAAAATTTTAACGGAAGAATAAAATCGGTCTGTCAATTCCCCATGCATGAAAATCAGGGGTATTTGGCCAAAAGAGATAACGCTGCCACGCAAAGTGCCGTGTCAGCGTTTTATGCAATTTATATAAATCGAAATTAAGATTGAACATGAGATTATGGCTTTTTTACGGTGAAAAGTTAAAAAAGTCTTATAGTCCTTAAATTTTACCGCGAGAGTCAATATGCTGTAAGGTACCTGAAATTGACTCTTGCAGTCGGCAAGCTGCTGGCAGCTTAAAATGTATTTCAATTTGCAGGTTATTGGCAGCGTAAGGAATAGGAATATGAAAGTATTGTTTGTTTCGCTGGGATGCGATAAAAATCTGGTGGACTCTGAGGTGATGCTGGGTGCGTTAGCCGGGAAAGGCTACACCTTTACTAATGATGAGACGCAGGCAGATGTAATTGTGGTCAATACCTGCTGTTTTATCAATGACGCCAAAGAGGAAAGTATAAACACAATATTAGAGATGGCCGAACTGAAAAAGACTGGACAGACGAAAGTTCTGATTGTGGCAGGATGCCTGGCCCAGCGCTACAGAGATGAAATCCGGCAGGAAATCCCGGAGGTGGACGCTGTCATTGGTACAACGGCTATATTAGAGATTGGGAATGCCATTGAAAAAGCGCTTTGTGGAACACCGGAAAATCAATTGGAATCCCTTGAAAAAGCGCCTGTGGGCGGTATGAAACGTGTGGTGACCACAGGAGGGCATTATGCATATTTAAAAATAGCGGAAGGCTGTGATAAGCATTGTACCTATTGTATTATCCCCAAGGTAAGGGGAAATTACCGCAGCATTCCCATGGAGGATTTACTAAAGGAGGCCAGGGAGCTTGCTGAGGGAGGCGTGAAGGAGTTGATACTGGTAGCCCAGGAAACTACTCTTTATGGCAAAGATTTGTATGGAGAGAAGTGCCTTCCAAAATTGCTAAAGGAGCTTTGTAAGATACGGGAGCTTTCCTGGATTCGGATTCTTTACTGCTACCCGGAGGAAATCACAGATGAACTGATACAGGTTGTCAAGGAAGAAGAAAAAATCTGTCATTATCTGGATATACCTGTACAGAGTGGCAGCGATAAGGTTTTGAAACGTATGGGAAGAAGGACGAATACGGAGCAGATTCGAACAATGATTGAAAAGCTTCGGAAAGAAATTCCCGATATTTGTATTCGTACCACCCTGATAAGCGGATTCCCGGGAGAAAGCGAACAAGACCATGAGGAAACCATGGGCTTTGTGGATGAAATGGAGTTTGACAGGCTTGGGGTATTTACCTATTCCGAAGAAGAAAATACGCCGGCTGCCGGGCTGCTGGATCAGATACCGGAAGATGTGAAGGAACGCCGCAGGAATGAAATCATGGAATTACAGCAGGAAATAGCTTTTGACAAGGCCGGGCAGATGGTGGGCAGGCATTTGAAGGCTATGATTGAAGGGAAGGAAGCAGAAGAAGATGTATATGTAGCGCGTACTTACAAGGATGCTCCGGAGGTGGACGGCTATCTCTTTTTAAACACGGACAGACAACTCATGAGTGGTGACTTGGTTAAGGTGTGTATAACAGGCTCCAACGAATATGATTTGATAGGTGAGATTTTATAACCTTGACTTGTGCGGATTGTTTTTGAAATATAGATTGACTTATGTGGTCATAACAAATTGAACCGGCGCCCTGCCAGACTTGATGGGCAAGGCGTTTGGCAGCAGGGAGGATTTAAAGTATGAATTTGCCAAATAAACTTACCATGTTCCGGGTAATACTCATTCCTTTTTTCATTGTTTTTTTACTGATTCCAATTACCCCTTATGACAAATGGATCGCGCTTGCCATATTCGTGCTTGCCAGCCTCACGGATCTTTTAGACGGGAAGATAGCGCGAAAATACAATCTTGTAACGAATTTTGGGAAATTTATGGACCCTCTTGCGGATAAGCTTTTGGTTTGTTCCGCGTTAATCTGTCTGATTGAGCTGCATAAGATACCGGCATGGATGGTTATCATTATCATTGCCAGAGAATTTATCATCAGCGGATTCAGGCTGGTTGCTTCGGACAATGGAGTGGTGATTGCTGCAAGCTATTGGGGAAAATTTAAAACTACTTTTCAGATGATTGCAGTCTGTCTTCTGATTGCGGATCTGCCTGCACTTCATTTACTGACGCAGATTGCGGTTTGGATTGCAGTTGTTTTGACAGTAGTGTCACTGGCGGACTATGTGATGAAAAATAAGGATGTTATGAAAGAAAATAAATAAAAACAGGAGCGATATAACAATGCCAGAGGAAAAATTGCAGCAGGGTGAATGTATTGAGGAAAAGATAGTCGGCAAATTGAAAGAAAAAGGATGGCAGATAACCTGCGCAGAGTCCTGTACCGGCGGCATGATTGCTTCAACGATAGTAAATGTGGCGGGGGTTTCAGATGTGTTTAAGGAGAGCTATGTCACATATGCTAACTCGGCCAAAAATAAACTTCTTGGCGTTGAGGAAAAAGCACTGGAAACATGGGGAGCTGTCAGCAGACAGGTGGCAAAGCAGATGGCGGCAGGTGCGGCGAAGGCAGCAATGGCCCATGTGGCGATAGCGGTTACAGGCATTGCAGGGCCTTGTGGTGGAACACAGGAAAAGCCTGTGGGACTGGTATACATCGGGTGTTTTGTAGATGGAAAGATTGTTGTTACGGAGAATCATTTTAATGGGAACAGGCTGGAAATTCGCAGACAGACTACGCAGGCAGCCCTTATGCAGCTTTACCGCTGCCTGCTGGAAACATGAAGCGCTGCAATGTTTTACAAGTCAGCTTCTGGATGAAAAATTTGCAGCTGTTAAATGCAGGGAGGATTAGATGAAGAAAAAGTGGAGTTCCGGAAAGATAATAGCAGTGGTATTTGGCAGTATCGGTGGGGCTATTGTTCTTTTGGTGGCGTTGTATATAGGGGTGTATCAGTTTGTAAGAGAATATACGCGGGTTAGAACATACATAAACGAAGCAAAAATACAACGGCAGCGTGAGGATAGCCGCCAGGAAGCGGACAGAGAGCGGACAGAGAGAGCACGTGAGGATAAAAACTTTCCGGAAGATGATCATAATGATGAGCCGGACGATTATGGATATGACAATGGGTATGGTGAGGAGGCGTATTACGAAATTCATGACGCCATACGGGAGGACTTATCTTATCAGATAGAGTTTGAGACACATACCAGTATACCAAAAGAAAATCTTTCCATGGAAATTCATTATCCGGTGGTAACCGGTGAGCTGATTGACTCTGAAAGTATCAATCATATTATACAAAAGGAGATTGAGGAAGTAGAAGAATATATGGAGTCAGTGTCGGAATGGATTTCCGATGAAGAAAGCTTTCGGTTTGAAGCGGAAAGCTATGTTACCTATATGGATGAAGATATTCTCAGCCTTATCTATGCGGAGAAGGGTTTGTTAAACGGCTCCACTTATGAAACCTACATCATTTCCGTGAATATAGATATGGAAAGCGGGATGGCTTTGACCAATTCCCAGATGCTTCATATTGATGATGCATTTTCCATTGATTTCCGAGACCGCTGTGAAAAACAAAATGGTAAAATTGATTCCCTTTCCATGTATTCAGACCAGGATATTACCATGCTGCTTACAGATGATTCCAGCCTGATTATTTTTTACACACCGCTGGGCATGGAGGTGGGGTTTAACTATTACTATGGCTGGGTGACGGTGACCTATCAGGACTATCAGGAGTATCAAAGCCATTTTTAGAGAGCTTATTTTCAAGGATTTAATCTGGTAATAGCCAGGCTTGCCGGAGCTATTACCAGCGCCTTGCACATTCATAATTCTTCGCTGACTAATTCGGGGCGGCGTGAGATTCTGCTTTGCATATCCGGCATTTTCTGCCAATCATCCAAAGCAAAAGAGCAAAAAGAAAGGGGGAAGATGCCTTTGAGGGAGTTTTATTGGACATTTAAACCTGTATAATAAGTTTTAATAAATGAAATACAATATTTCATTGACAAAACCGAACGTTTGTTTTATAGTGATTAAGAACAAATGTTCTCAACTTCATATGTTGTCATGAAAAGCGTGACAGCGTTTCAGAGATATAGGCTGAAGGAAAAGCCGGTTATAGTGTTAAAGATTGATTGGGATGGTAAGAACGGAGGATTTCTATGGAAAAAGAAGACAGATTAAAAGCATTGGATGCGGCCTTAGGGCAGATTGAGAAGCAGTTTGGAAAAGGTGCGGTGATGAAATTAGGAGATTCTTCCGCACGGATGAACGTGGAGACGATTCCGACCGGTTCGCTGAGTCTGGACATAGCGCTGGGACTTGGCGGAATACCGAAGGGAAGAATTATTGAGATATATGGACCGGAATCCAGTGGTAAGACTACCGTTACCCTGCATATGATTGCGGAAGTCCAAAAAAGGGGCGGTATTGCAGGCTTCATTGATGCGGAACATGCGCTTGACCCTGTATATGCCAAGAACATAGGGGTGGACGTGGATAATCTTTATATTTCCCAGCCTGATAATGGAGAACAGGCGCTGGAAATTACGGAAACTATGGTTCGCTCAGGAGCCATTGATATTATCGTGGTGGACTCGGTTGCCGCGCTTGTTCCCAAGGCGGAAATTGACGGCGATATGGGGGATTCCCATGTAGGCCTTCAGGCAAGACTTATGTCTCAGGCCCTTCGTAAGCTGACGGCGGTTATCAGCAAATCCAACTGTACGGTTATATTTATCAATCAGCTGCGTGAGAAGGTAGGAATTATGTTTGGCAATCCGGAGACTACCACAGGTGGGCGCGCGCTTAAATTTTATTCTTCCGTAAGGCTGGATGTGCGCAGAATCGAAGCCATCAAACAAAGCGGCGAGGCCATTGGAAACAGAACGAGGGTCAAGGTGGTGAAGAATAAAATTGCACCTCCTTTTAAAGAAGCGGAGTTTGACATTATTTTTGGTGAGGGTATTTCAACCGTAGGCGATGTGCTTGATTTGGCTGCAAATGTAAATATTGTCAATAAAAGCGGCGCCTGGTATGCCTATAACGGAAATAAGATTGGACAGGGGCGGGAAAACGCTAAACAGTATTTGAAAAATAATCAGGAAATTTATGAAGAAATATGTGAAAAAGTGAGAGAGCACTATGGATTTCAGGACACCATAAAAGAAAAGTCTCCCGATGCAGGAAAAGAAAAAGCCAACGAAGGAAAAGGCAAAACCGCAGCAGCCAAAAAGTCGGCTGAAACAGGAAAAGAGAAAACAACCGAAGAAGCAGAAAAATAAAATGAAAAAGATCTAATTTGCGTGCGGTTTTAAACCAGAATGCTTCTTCAGTTCTATCATAATAAGCAAAATAGGCGAAGTGTGGTGACAGATGACAGTAACGGATATTAAGCAAATCGACAAATCCAGATTAGAAATAGAGATAGATGACACATTCACCTTTGTTTTATACAAAGGTGAAGTACGTGCCTATGAAATAAAACAAAACCAGGAGCTTGACGAGGAAAGCTACCAAAAAATCATGAAAGAGGTACTGCCAAAGAGGGCAAAGCTGCGGGCAATGAATCTGCTAAAGAGCCGTTCCTACACAGCTTTTCAACTGGAGGAAAAGTTGAAAAAAGGGGGCTATCCTGATGGCATTATAAAAGAAGCATTAGATTATGTGATATCCTTTGGCTATATAGATGATGAGCGGTATGCTGCTGATTATATAGAATATAATAAGGAAATAAAAAGCCAAAACAGGATTTACATGGATTTATCAGTAAAAGGAGTCTCTAAAGAAATCATTGAGCGGATGTGGGAGGGTATAGTAGGAGAGGATAAAAAAGAGCTGGAGAAAAAACAAATTTTTCAATGGATGCAAAAAAAACATTTTGCGGCTCAAACGGCTGATTTTAAGGAAAAACAGAAGATGGTGGCTTTTCTATATCGAAAAGGATTTGCGGCTGAAAATATAAGAAATGCACTTTCACTTGACATAACAATTATTTGAGTTTAAAATTTAAGTGTTGTAGATTGCTTTTAGAATGTTTCATTAGAATAAACATGCATATCATTCGTGTCATGGTTTATTACATACATTCTATATAGATCAGGGTACAATGAAAACTAAATAAGGAGGTGCTCCTGTAAGATGATGCAGGTTTTGATTGCAGTCATCGTCACACTGATCGTGGCGGCTCCTACGGTATGGGCTTTGTCAATGAATTACTACAAAAAAGTATCGGAGACTAAGCTTGGCAATGCCGAGGAAAAGGCGCGCGAGATTATTGATGAAGCACTGAAAACTGCTGAAACAAAAAAGCGTGAATCCTTACTGGAAGTAAAGGAAGAATCCATTCGTACCAAAAACGAACTGGACAAGGAAATCAGGGAACGCCGTGCCGAGGCGCAGCGCTATGAACGCAGAGTTCAGCAGAAGGAAGAAAACATCGATAGGAAATCAGAGGCGATTGAGAAAAAAGAAGCAAGCCTGGCGGCTAAGGAAGAAGAAGTAGCTAAGCTCAGGACCGAAGTTTCAAAGCTGAATGAACAAAGATTACAGGAACTGGAACGAATCTCAGGTTTGACCTCCGAACAAGCAAAGGAATACTTATTAAAAATTGTTGAAGATGAAGTAAAGCATGAAACGGCTGTGATGATCAAGGAAATGGAGAGTCGCGCCAAAGAAGAAGCAGACAAGAAAGCCAAGGAGTATGTGGTAACAGCAATACAGAAATGTGCGGCTGACCATGTATCCGAAACTACAATTTCTGTAGTCCAGCTTCCCAATGATGAAATGAAAGGAAGGATTATAGGCAGAGAGGGCAGAAATATCAGAACCCTTGAAACGCTGACAGGTGTTGACTTGATTATCGATGACACACCGGAAGCTGTAATTTTATCAGGATTTGATCCTATCCGAAGGGAAGTTGCAAGAATCGCTCTTGAGAAGCTGATTGTGGATGGACGTATCCATCCGGCTAGAATTGAGGAAACGGTTGAAAAGGCACAAAAAGAAGTTGATATCATGATTAAAGAGGAAGGTGAGGCTGCGACCTTAGAGGTGGGCGTACATGGCGTTCATCCTGAGCTTGTAAGATTACTTGGTAAGATGAAATTTAGAACGAGTTACGGCCAGAATGCATTAAAGCACTCTATAGAAGTAGCTCAGCTTTCAGGATTGTTAGCATCCGAACTCGGCCTTGATGTAAGGATGGCGAAAAGGGCAGGTCTTTTGCATGATATTGGTAAAGCTGTGGATCATGAAATGGAAGGTTCTCATATTCAGTTAGGTGTTGAGCTGTGCAGGAAATATAAGGAATCACCGATAGTTATCAATGCGGTGGAATCCCACCATGGCGATGTGGAGCCTCATTCATTGATTGCATGTATTGTACAAGCTTCTGATACAATATCTGCAGCGAGACCGGGAGCGAGAAGAGAAACGCTGGAAACTTATACAAGCAGACTAAAACAGTTAGAAGATATCACAAACAATTTTAAAGGTGTAGATAAATCTTTTGCTATTCAGGCAGGTAGAGAGATTCGTGTAATGGTAGTTCCGGAACAGATTACTGATTCCGATATGGTTCTCTTAGCCAGAGATATTTCCAAACAGATTGAAGCTGAATTGGAATATCCGGGACAGATTAAGGTAAATGTAATCAGAGAATCGAGAGTAGTAGATTATGCAAAATAGAATAATGTAAAATAAGAAAAGTATTGAGAATAGAAAATTTTCAATACTTTTTTTATATATTTACTGTCATATCCTGAATGATAGTTACTTTCCACACGGTAGACAGAGGACGCTTGGAAATAACAAATATTCCAGCGTCACCGCGCTTTCGCTCTGTAAAACGTAGCAGTCGATAGGTTCGAAAGAATCGCTATCATCCTTTCGTATAGGTATTTTGCTGCTAGAAGTGCAGTCTTCTACGCATGGCATCCCGCAATCTGCTTCTTGACAATATGGTAAGGAGTACTACTTCAATCACGCCGCACACGGTGAGGACTATGGCGGACCAGACCAGTTTAAGGGGAGCATCTAAATAATGGGCAATTAACAATTCAATTCCAACACACAAAAATGCAATTTCGGCGAAAAAGTACAAAGCTGTGGTGAGAAAGAAAACTGGGAAAGAGCGAAGTAATAAAGTAAAAATTTCTACCAGAATGGTAACAAGGGCAACAATGGGCAGGGCAAGTCTTATAAACCACTTGTTGGAGGCAGTGTTGAAGGTTATCATATACAAATAAAATCCTACGGCCACGCCGTCAAATAAGAGAGAAATATAGATAGGAAGCTTGGTATATATTACGGCAGGAAATACAAGCACAAATAAAACTAAACAGGCGCCAATGATAAACAGCGACCAGAGACTATTTGGAAATACGAAAAGGTTAAGCAAAAGACAGCTGAGAGAGGTAGCAATCAGTACGGTACTGGTAAGAATTGCAAGGTCTTTTCGCTTAACCACGTCCACTTGCCCCTTTGCTTTGGGGTAGGGAGAGGTTTTTTTTGTTTGATATAATTCTTTGGGATTAATAACAGGTGTGTTGCAGAGTGGACATTCCGTAAGAGAAGGCTCAAGCTCCACACCACAGTTTACGCAATATGCCATAATCATCCTCCATTCTTTTGGGTAATCTGCCAATTTACATGTAAGCTTAGATGTATGATTAAAAAACACAGGATTGTTTATTTATATTTTTCATATTTCCTGCAAATTTTCGCGGTTGCTTTCTATGGTCACATGTATCCCATCCTTTACCAGTTTTCTGAAAAAAAACCGTTCCACATCCGTTTCCATAATACTGCTTGCAAAGTTGATGGTCAGTACATCCTCAAAGCTTACAATGGCGCAGTTGGTGCGTGAGGAAAAGGGCTGGCCCATGTAAATATCAAAACGGTCGATATAGGGCTTCATGTCATTGGGCACTTTAAGAGCTCCAATGTTGGTAAGCCCGGCAGAGGAATTTTTATCCTGTACACGAGTATAAAACTGCCTGACTACAAAATCCTTTATAAAAAGTGGGACAACACGAATAAAAGGATTGCGCTGGGTATTGGCATTGGTTGTGATATCCCCCTTCAGGAATTTTTCATTGATATAATATCGCATGTAATTGTGCACTTGATTTACAATTTCTTCAAAGGTGTATTCTCCAAGTCTGGGGTCTATGGCGGGATAGACCATGGTGATAAAATTCCGCAGCGTTTTGGAGGGAAAAAAGCGCCGCAGGTTTACTGGCATGGCAATTTTTACTGGACGCAGTTTTAAATGCCATTCGGACTGCTGCTTTTGCAAAAGGGCATATAACAGAACAGCATTTAAATATTCTGTGATAGTGGCATGATAGGCATCCGCAACCTTTTTTACTTCCTGAACCGATAAAATTCCATCAATTACGTTAAAGGTATAAAAGGGTTCTCTGGTACCTCTTACACGATAGGTCTTTTCACCCGGGCGGGCGGGACATACTTTTGCGTTCGCATAACGCATGTATGCATCCTCAAGCTCCTCAGGGTCGGGCGCTTGATCAACATCCATCACGAAATAGCCGTTGGAGACAGAGTGGCCAAGAAGCCTTAAGTAGACCGCTGTGAGTGTCTGTAGGACGCACATGCCGCCGGTACCGTCTCCAAGGCAGTGGTGGGCTTCCAAAGAAATTCTGCAGCCGTAATAATAAAGACGTAACAGGTAACGGCTGCCTGCTTTAAATGGCATAGGCATACAAAAATTGCGAATATCCTCCTGCACAAATGGACCGGGGCGGTTATTAGGCTCTAAATACCGCCAGAATAATCCCTTTCGGATAGCTGTCTTGTAGGTTGGAAAACGGGTGAGCGTAATGTCAGCGGCCTGCTGCAGGATATCCGGCCTTACAGGTTCTTTTAGTACCACTGACAAGCGGTAAACAGAAGAAAAGTCCCTGCGCTGCAAAGTAGGGTAAACAATGGCCGATAAGTCCAGCTTATACCAGATTTTGGGCTCACGGTTTTTTCCCATAGGAACAGGCCCTGCCGCGGAAGAAGGCGAAGTTTGATTTTTTCTGTCGGATTTATTTGATTTCTCGGTTTGGTGTGTGGAATTATTTTGTTTTCTTTTCAATGGATTAGTCCGCCTTGTTATGGGAAAAGTAATGATAACCACAGAGCAATTTCTAAATATGCTCCAGGTTGATATTTAGTATACCACAAAAATAGAAAAATGTGTTAAAATGGTCGGGAATACTAAAATGATAAACAACGCTTAGGTTACTTTCACAGATTGGCCAAAGGACGTTTGGATACCCAGTGAAACGTAACCGATTCGCTTAGGCAGACCTGCCAATGATTCAGGAGGATTGATAATGACGATTCATCATAAAGCATTGAGGAAAAAGACATCACCGGAAACGAGAAATCAGAACATGATGGGGCTGATACGAAAGGTACATGGCATGATCGAAAATACGGATATAGAAAAGCACCGTCAATCACAGGATTATGTGGGAGCGCTTCTTGGAAATTCCAAAGAGATTCTGATACGCAGTGTGAAAATTGGAGAGATGGAAGGTGAATGGGTGTCTGTAAACCGTGCGCATATGAAAAAATATGTGATTTTGTATTGCCATGGAGGCGGTTATTCTACCGGTAGTCGGCTATATGCCAGAACACTTACTACGAAAATGGCATCAAGCACATCTATGGATGTATTGTGCTTTGACTATCGTTTAGCGCCGGAGAATCCTTATCCGGCGGCGATGGAGGATGCCATGAGAGCCTGGAATTATTTGATGCTTTTGGGATATGGGGCAAGGGATGTGATTGTGGCAGGAGATTCGGCAGGGGGCAACATGGCTTTATCCTTAGTGCTAAAGCTCAAGGAGGAGGAAAGACTGCTTCCAAGGGGGCTGATGCTCATGTCGCCCTGGAGTGACCTTACCTCCTCAGGGGAAACGCATCAGTCAAGGGCTGAGGTAGATCCGGTACTTGATGCGGAATATCTAGACAGGATGATACACAATTATGTGGAAGGGCAGGATTTAAAAAATCCTATGATTTCTCCGCTTTTTGGGGATTTTGCAGGGTTCCCGCCAACGTATATTCAGGTAGGAAATAACGAAATCCTTTTGTCAGACTCCACTATGCTTCATAAAAAGCTGATAGAGGCAAATGTATCTGTGAAGCTGGATGTTTTTGATGGAATGTGGCATGTTTTCCAGATGTCACCCTTAAAGACGGCTTATGACGCTATGGATAAAAATGCGGAATTTATTTATGATATCTGCCGGTAAATGCTTGTATGGCGGCGACTGCCTGGGAAAAAGACATGGAATAGATTTAAGATATTACAAAATTTTAAATAAAAGAAGGATTTTACGGATAGGTGCCGAATATTAATAGTATAGGAGGAAGTTCTTTTTGCTTAGGAACGGTTATGGACGTATGTAACGGTCCGGCTCATCTGAACTGCTGCATTGTCTGGTAAACGTTTTGGATACAGGAGCCATCAATGAACATACGAGAAAATCTGGAACAGTTAGAAGTGGATTATTTAAGCCCATATGCAGCCCATAGCAGGAATTCGAGGGGAAGGCTGCGGGAGGAAGAACAGTGCGATATACGCCCTGTCTATCAAAGAGACAGGGATAGAATATTGCACTCTAAATCTTTCCGGCGGCTTAAGGATAAAACCCAGGTGTTTCTTACACCGGAAGGAGATCACTATAGGACCAGATTGACGCATACGCTGGAAGTGTCTCAGAATGCGCGGACCATTGCGAAGGCCCTTCGAATGAATGAGGATTTGGTGGAAGCCATTGCCCTTGGCCATGATTTGGGACACACGCCTTTTGGCCATGCCGGTGAGAGGGCTCTAAATGAGGTTTGTCCGTACGGCTTTTGCCATAGCGAACAAAGTGTGCGGACCATAGATTTACTGGAAAAAGGCGGCGCAGGGTTAAACCTTACCATGGAGGTGCGTGATGGTATCCGCAATCATCAGACAAAGGGAATGCCTTATACCTTAGAGGGTAGAATTGTGCGCTTTTCGGATAAGATTGCTTATATTCATCATGACATGGATGATGCAGTCCGAGCGGGAATTCTGAAGGAATCTGATGTTCCCAGGGAAATCGGTGATGTGATTGGATATACTACGGGGGAGCGGCTGGATCATTTTATACATGATTTGGTTACGACCAGCTACGGAAAAGAAGATATACAGATGTCGGAGCCGGTGGCAAAGGCCATGCAGAAGTTGCGCCGGTTTATGTTCGAGAGAGTGTATGAGAATAAAGAGGCAAAAAGTGAGGAGGGCAAGGCGGAGATATTGATGCAGACATTGTACAGCTACTACAGAAAACGCCTGGAGCATTTGCCGGATGATTTTAAAAAACTGATTCATAAAGGAGAACCGGAGGAAAAAGTGGTCTGCGACTACATAGGAGCTATGACGGATCGTTTTGCCATAGCAAAGTATGAGGAAATTTATATTCCCAAGTCTTGGCATGGCTGAAAAGGAATATGAGGATTTCCAAAACAGATAGATGTTTTTGCACATAAATGCGATATCGCGGTCAGATGGCGGTATGCGGCGTGTATCGGCGCAGCATCACAAGCCGTGCTTGCGGTATGCAGGGGGTATCAAGAATGTATTATCCTGATGAATTGGTAGAAGAAGTACGGATGAAAAATGATATTGTGGATGTCATTTCAGGATATGTGAAAATACAGAGAAAGGGGAGTAATTATTTTGGACTTTGTCCTTTTCATAATGAGAAATCCCCTTCTTTTTCTGTTTCCCAGATAAAACAAATGTATTACTGTTTTGGCTGCGGGGCGGGAGGGAATGTTTTTACCTTCCTTATGGAGTATGAGAATTATTCCTTTGAGGAGGCGATTCAATTTTTAGCCCAGCGGGCAGGGGTTAGCCTTCCGGAAACAAATTACAGTGAACAAGCGCGTAAAAATGAGAGTAAGAGGGCAAAGCTTTTGGAGGTGAACAAGGAGGCGGCCAAATACTTTTATTATCAGCTTCGCAGTGAAAGAGGACAGGCTGGCTGCCGGTATTTAAGAGAGCGTGCTTTGTCGGATGAAACCATTAAAAAGTTTGGGTTGGGCTTTGCCCATGTGACCAGCGATGACCTTACCCGCTATTTAAAGAGCAAAGGATATGAGGACAAGCTGATGATAGAGGCTGGTCTTGCCAGCTTTGATGAAAAGTACGGGGTACACGATAAGTTCTGGAATCGTGTGATGTTCCCCATTCAGGATGGCAACCATAGGGTAATTGGTTTTGGAGGCCGGGTAATGGGAGATGGCAAGCCCAAATATTTAAATTCTCCGGAAACCATGATTTTTGACAAAAGCAGGAATTTGTACGGCCTTAATTTTGCCCGGACGGCCCGAACAAATCATATCATTTTGTGCGAGGGCTATATGGATGTGATTGCCATGCACCAGGCCGGTTTTACGCAGGCGGTGGCATCTCTTGGAACTTCGTTTACAGCGGGACAGGCTAATCTTTTGCGGCGGTATGCCCAGGAAATCATATTGGCTTACGACAGTGACACAGCCGGGGTCAGCGCCGCGCTGCGGGCAATCGGAATTTTAAAGGAGACAGGGCTTACCGGAAAAATTCTAAATTTACAGCCCTATAAAGATCCAGATGAATTTATAAAAAATCTGGGACAGGATGCGTTCCGGGAGCGGATTGAGCAGGCGGAAAACAGCTTTTTCTTTGAACTTCGGATGTTAGAGAGGGATTATGATTTAAAGGATCCGGAATCGAAGACCAAATTCCACAGGGAGATTGCCAGAAGGCTTTGCAGTTTTTCGGAGGAAGTAGAGAGAGAAAATTATATAGAGGCGGTAGCAGAAAAATATCACATAGGTTTTGACAATTTACGCAAGCTTGTGGTATCCTATGCGGCGCAGACGGGAATGGCGGCTATGGCTGTGCGGCCTAAATCCGGCATCCAAAAAAAGACAGATGCTGAGGAGAACAAAAAAAAGCCCCAAAAACTTTTGCTTACATGGTTAGCAGAGGAGCCGGATCTTTACCCCAAAATCAAAAAATATATTTCTGCAAAAGATTTTACGGTGGATTTATATCAAAAGGTGGCAGAAAAATTTTTCGAGGATTTGGAAAATGGCACCTTCAATCCGGCGGCAATTATCAGTATGTTTACAGATGAGGAGCAGCAGAGGGAGGCAGCCGCTCTCTTTAACACGAAGCTTATGGAATTAAGCGCCCAAACAGAAAAGGAGAAGGCATTTCATGATATACTTGTAGCGGTTAAACGGGAGAGCCTGAATTACTTTACGGAGCAGGCCAGTGCGGATGTGCTTATGTTAAATCAGATGATTGAAGGGAAAAAAGCGCTGGAAGAACTTAGCAAAACGCATATTTCCCTTAATTAAGGCCAATAATGGTAATGTTTAGTAACAGTTATGTTTCTCTATTATGTTACAATGTTTATAAAGTTAGGAAGGACGGAAAACCAGAATGGATGAAAACACACAGGCAAAGTTTGACGAGAAGTTAAAAGGACTTCTGGCCATTGCCAAGAAGAAAAAGAACGTTTTGGAATATCAGGAAGTGGTAGATTATTTTACTGATATGCCCATTGGTGAGGAACAATTTGATAAAATATTAGAGACTCTTGAACAGAATAATGTGGATGTTTTGCGCATCACAGAAGTGGATGATGTGGATGACGAGGAAATCATACTGACAGAGGAGGACGAGGTGGATGTGGAGAACATTGACCTTTCTGTTCCTGACGGCGTCAGCATTGAGGATCCTGTCAGAATGTATTTAAAGGAAATCGGCAAAGTGCCCCTCTTAAATGCGGAGGAGGAGATTGAGCTTGCCCAGAAAATGGAAAACGGCGCGGTGGCAAAGGAAAAGCTTGTTATTTTGGAAAAGCGCTTAGAGAATCTAAAGGGTGAGGAGGCCGAGGATTTAAAGGAAGAAATACAAAGACTTAAAATAGAACTGGATGTAGGGGACGAGGCTAAGAAACGCTTAGCGGAAGCAAACCTTCGTCTGGTGGTCAGCATTGCCAAGCGTTATGTGGGCCGTGGTATGCTCTTTTTGGATTTGATTCAGGAAGGGAATCTGGGGCTTATAAAGGCGGTAGAGAAGTTTGACTACCGCAAAGGATATAAATTTTCCACTTATGCAACCTGGTGGATCCGCCAGGCTATCACCCGGGCAATTGCAGACCAGGCAAGAACCATCCGTATTCCTGTGCATATGGTGGAAACGATCAATAAGCTGATTCGCGTAAGCAGACAGCTTTTGCAGGAGCTTGGGCGGGAACCTACCCCTGAGGAGATTGCGGAGGAAATGACTCTGCCGGTTGAGCGTGTCCGTGAAATCTTAAAGATTTCTCAGGAACCTGTTTCGCTGGAGACACCTATCGGTGAGGAGGAAGATTCACATCTGGGGGATTTTATACAGGATGATAATGTACCGGTTCCGGCGGATGCGGCCGCCTTCACATTGTTAAAAGAGCAGCTGATAGAAGTGCTTGGAACCCTTACGGAAAGAGAACAGAAGGTGCTGCGTCTGCGTTTTGGATTAGACGATGGGCGTGCCAGAACTTTAGAGGAAGTGGGGAAGGAGTTTAACGTCACCAGAGAGCGTATTAGGCAGATTGAAGCAAAGGCACTGCGCAAGCTCCGTCATCCCAGCAGAAGCAGAAAGCTGAAGGATTATCTGGACTGATGGGAGCTGCGGTAGTTTTATCAGCCAGATTAAAGGCTGTGGCGGATATGGTAAGGGAAAAAAATCGGGTTGTGGATGTGGGCTGTGACCATGGCTATGTTCCGATTTACTTGGTACAAAGCGGGATTTCACCTAAAGTACTTGCCATGGACATTAAAGAAGGGCCTTTACGCAGGGCCAGAGAGCATGTTGAAAGGGCGGGGCTTGAGGAGTACATAGCGCTGCGGCGCTCAGACGGACTTAGAGCATATCAGACAGGGGAGGCGGATACCCTTATTTGCGCGGGAATGGGCGGACGGCTGATGCGGAAAATCCTGGAGGCGGAGCCGGAAAAAACAAAGGATTTTGAAGAACTTATTTTGCAGCCCCAGTCAGAAATTTTAGCCTTTCGGAGATTTTTAAAAGAGAAAGGTTATTCGATTTGTCAGGAAGAAATGGTGTGGGAGGATGGAAAATTTTATCCCATGATAAAGGCGGTGCAGGGGAAAATGTGCTCTTTACCTTATGAGGAAGAACTTTGCTGTCGTTTTGGCCCGGTGCTTTTACAAAAAAAGAATCCGACACTCATCATGTATTTAAAGAAAGAGTGGGAAAACTGCCTTAAATTGAGAGCAGAACTGTCTACGGCCGAAGGCAGCAGCCGGGCGGAGCAAAGATTGTGTGAGCTTGAGAGGGAAATGGAGCACTTGGAAAAGGCAGCAAAAATTTGCGGGTGCGTGTTGGAGAGCGGGGGTTACGGAAGATTATAATTTAATGATGGAGGGATTACATGGTAACAATTACAATTGATGGGGTTCCGAAAAAGTATCCTAAGGGGATCGCTTTTGAGGAAATAGCAAAAGAATACCAGCCTTCTTACGGGGATATGATAGCGCTGGTGCTTGAAAATGGGAAAATAAGGGAATTACATAAAAAAGCAGATAAGGATTGTCAGTTATCGTTTCTCACAATCAGAGATGATATTGGACATAAGACATATGTGCGGACAGGTCTGATGACACTGATTAAGGCAATTTATGACGTGCTGGGATCGGACAAGGTTAAAAAGGTAAAGGTAGAATTTGCCATTGGCCAGGGATATTACTGTAATGTTAAAATGGACGAGAAACTTACCGGATCCCATGTGAAACAGATTGCAAAAAGAATGCATGAGCTGACGGAAAGTGATCTGCCGATTGTGAAAAGGTCCTATCCGATTGACGAAGCTATGGAGATTTTCCATCAATACAAAATGTACGATAAGGAAAAGCTGTTCCGCTACCGCCGCAGCTCTTTTGTCAATATTTACTGTTTGGATGGGTATTACGATTACTATTATGGCTATATGCTTCCAAGCACAGGCTATCTGAAATATTATGATGTGATGCGCTATGAAGGCGGGATTTTACTGCTGATACCGGAAAAGGCGGACCCCACCAAGATAGAATTTTTTGAACCAAGAGAAAAGTTTTTCCATACATTAATGACCTCCTCTCATTGGGGAGAAATGATGGAAATTGATTCCGTGGGAGATTTGAATGATGCAATCTGCGATGGGCGAATGAACGATATGATTTTGGTGCAGGAGGCGTTGCAGGAAAGAAGGATTGGCGAGATTGCCAAGGAGATTGTGGACAAAGGAAATGTGAAATTTGTGGTGATTGCAGGCCCTTCCTCCTCCGGAAAAACTACTTTTTCCCACAGGCTCTCTATTCAGCTTAGAACCTACGGAATGAAACCCCATCCCATTGCCCTGGATGATTATTTCGTAAACCGGGAGAATACCCCAAGGGATGAGAATGGAGACTATAACTTTGAGTGTCTGGAGGCTATTGATTTAAAACAGTTTAATGAGGACATGAACAGGCTCCTTAGGGGAGAGAGCGTAGAGCTGCCGCAGTTTAATTTTAAGCTTGGAAAACGGGAATATCATGGCAATGTGAAAAAATTAGGTTCTGAGGATATCCTTGTGATTGAGGGCATTCATGGGCTGAATCCGGCCACTACCATTTCCATGCCGGATGAAAATAAGTTCAAGATTTATATCAGCGCGCTCACCAGCCTGAATATTGACGAGCACAACCGTATTCCAACCACTGACGGCAGACTGATTCGCAGATTGGTGCGGGATGCCAGAACCAGGGGGACCAGCGCTAAGAACACCATAGCAATGTGGCAGTCGGTAAGGAGAGGCGAGGAACAGTATATTTTCCCTTACCAGGAGAGTGCAAATGAAATGTTTAATTCCGTGCTCATTTATGAACTGGCTGTGTTAAAGCAATATGCGGAGCCCCTTCTTTTCAGCATTCGGAAAGGGGAGCCGGAATACTATGAGGCAAAGAGACTGCTGAAGTTCTTTGAGTATTTCCAGGGAATTGACAGTGTCAATGTGCCTGCCAACTCCATCTGCAGGGAGTTTATTGGCGGAAGTTATTTCCATGTGTAGAAGGCAGCTTTCGGAAACTGTATCGGCAGCGGAACCTTGATTGATGTGGAAAAATCCGGGGGACTTTCAATTGCATGGGAAGTGCTTTTATAGAAAAAGTAAAAAAGGAAATCAAGTAGGATAAATGATCGCGGCTGTAAATTTACAGGTGAGGAAAGTCCGGGCTTCACAGGGCAGGATGCCGGATAACGTCCGGTGGAGGTGACTCCAAGGCCAGTGCAACAGAAATAAACCGCCACAAAATGAGCCTGCTATCTAAGCGCACCGGGCAATAGTGCCTGGCGTTTAGTGCCAAGGCTTGTGTGGTAAGGGTGGAAAGGCAGTGTAAGAGACTACCGCCTGCACGGTAACGGGCAGGGCACATGTAAACCCCATCCGAAGCAAGACCAAATAGAAAGCGCTATAGCTTGCCCGGCGAGCTTTCAGGTAGGTCGCTTGAGACTGTTGGCAACAGCAGTACTAGATAGATGATCATTCACGACATAACCCGGCTTATCGTCCTGCTTGATTTCTGCTTTTTTATCGCTTTTTCATTACAATTTTTTGTTGGAGCGTAAGCAGGAAGGAATGAAATATGAGATTATGAGATATAAAAAAAGAGTTTATGAGCTTCTTGCCATACTGTTTATGATGGGACTAGTTACTTTATTTGCAAGTAAGTCATCCATCTACCAGCCAGTTGCTTCTCAGCCCAATGCTTCTGGGGAAGAAGCATTGGGAGCAGGAGCTTTAGGGGCAGTCACCTCTGGGAGCGGGGAGGAAAGGCGGATATCGTTGATTCAGGCTACCACGCTGGAAAGCGACTATAAGGGAATGGTGATGCTTGGGCTGGCATATACCCCTTATTTGGAGGAGGAGGATTTACAAAAGGCTTTTGACAATGTGCTGCGTAGCTGCGTCCGATTTCAGGTTAAAGGGCATTATGGAAGTGGCAGCATTTACAAGATGACGGAAAATGAAATAATCCTTGTGACAAACAGGCACGTATTGCAGTACTGGAATGAGGACAGCTACGTGACTTTTTTTAATGGAAGGGTTTCGGAAGGGATGGCGCTTGGCGTTTCGGATGAGGCTGATGTTGGCTTTGTCAGTATTTCTGTGGAAGAATTTACTTATGAGGAGCTTCTTTTCTTTCGGGAAATTAGAATGGAACAGCAGCGTATAGGAAATGGAGCAAAAGACTTGGAAATAGTGATTCCGGAAGCCGGACGTAAATTTTTTATGGTGGATATGGCTTCTGAATGGAATGCGCCTGTGATGAGGCAGGGGGAAGTGGTAGGGGCAATCCTTTTTTTGGAGGATTTTCAGGCAGAAATGCTTTATGGAAAGGGAGATGCGATTCCGGGCATGTCAGGGTGCGGTGTCTTTGACGGGCATGGGTATTATCTGGGAATGCTCTCCGGAGGTACATTGCAAAGTGAGATTGCAGCTGTTCCGGCACAAACGATTGATGCAGCGTATGAAAAAATTGTAAAGGGTAAATAACAAACAGCCTCATGCTACGCAAGATGGCTTATTGCAATAAAAAACCAGCTCATGAGGACGATATGAGCTGGTAAATTTATACCTGTTTGTATAAACACATATATCATATATTACAAATAGTAAAATTAAGCCATCTTGTTTACAGCTAAAGCTAAACGTGATACTTTTCTGGAAGCTGTATTCTTATGATAAACGCCTTTGCTGGTAGCTTTGTCGATAGTAGCTGTAGCAGCAACTAAAGCTTTTGCAGCAGCATCCTTATCGTTTGCTTCAATGGCAGCATTTACTTTCTTGATTGCTGTCTTAACGCCGGATCTGATTGCTTTATTTCTCTCAGCCTTGGTTCTATTCACTAAGATTCTCTTCTTTGCAGATTTGATGTTAGCCACGATGTACACCTCCTATTACATTCATCAGTTTCTTGATGTTTCATTAAAGCCGGAGACACGGACGTCTTAATGTAAACACACATGTATTATTTTATCCGTGAAAAGAGTATCTGTCAATACATAAATGAAGAATATTTGGAAATTACTGTTTTGGAAGGTTACTTTTTACAGTGCTGGTGATTGGCAAATTTTAAAAGTAACATCTGAAGTAAAATATTTTATCCAATGGATCATAAATAAGCTTGTGGAAACAGGATAATGTTTCGTGGGGCAGGAGGGAAGATGAGCAGCTTAAGAGTGAGGACAGATTTAGCCCTTGAGGTACGGGAAAATATGGAGGAGGGTGCTAAGGAGTGCAGAGGCGTTTCGGTGGAAGAAGAATATAAGGAAGAAAGTGAGCTTCGCATTACCAAGGTGGTAATAGAGACTATGAATGGAGCTAAGGCAATGGGAAAGCCTATAGGCACTTATATAACATTGGAGGCGCCAGCTATGGCTTTGCCGGACGAGGATTACCATGAGGAGATTGCAAAGGAACTTGCGGTACAGCTTAAAAAGATTATACCTGATATAGATAAAGAACTTTCTGTGATGGTGGTGGGACTTGGAAACCGTGATGTGACGGCAGATGCATTAGGTCCAAATGTGGTAGATAATCTTACCATTACAAGGCATATGGTGAAGGAATATGGAAAGGCGGCTTTTAATCAAAAAAAAGTCCATATGGTCAGCGGTCTGGTGCCGGGGGTTATGGCAAAGACAGGCATGGAGTCTCAGGAGATTATCAAGGGAGTGGTGGAAAAAACAAAGCCGGATGTGGTGGTGGTGATCGATGCCCTGGCTGCCCGCTCTACCAAGCGTCTTAACAGAACCATCCAGATTACCAATACAGGGATTCATCCGGGATCTGGGGTTGGGAATCACAGAAATGCGATTACCCAGGAGGCTCTTGGCGTGCCGGTTATTGCCATAGGAGTTCCCACTGTGGTAGATGCGGCAACTATCGTAAGCGATGCCTTTGAAAAAATGATGCGCCAGACAGGAGAGGAACCTCTGGAAATACAGGATAATCTGCTGGCCGGCCTAGGGGAACTTTATAATATGTATGTGACCGGTAAGGATGTAGATTATGAGATTAAGCAAATCAGCCATATCATATGTAATGCATTAAACAGTGCGCTTGAGGTTTAGGAAATTTAAGAAGCTTTTAATACAGAGGCAAAGTGACACTAAAGGTGGTCATTTCATTTTCGCTGGATGCGTTGATGGTTCCACCATGCAGAGTGACGATTTCTTTGGCAATGGCAAGTCCAAGGCCGGCGCCACCGGTATTTGTACTCCGGGCTTCATCCATACGGAAAAATTTTTCAAAAATTGCGTTGAGTTTTTCGGCGGGGATGGTCTTTCCCTGGTTGATAAAGCAGATAAATATATCCTTTTCACGTTTCCCGGCGAAAACCTTGATAGGAGAGTTTGGATAGCTGTAGGATATGGCATTTTTCAAAATATTGTTAAATACTCTGGCCAGCTTCATGGAATCTCCATACACAGTAAGCCCTTCCTCTGCCTGTAATTCTATGGTATTACCGTGGTTGGTGAGAAGGGGATAAAACTCATCAGTCAGCTGCATCAGCATAAAGGACAGGTCAATGGTTTCCTTTTCCAGTACGATTTGCTGAAGGTTGTACCTGGTGATTTCAAAAAATTCGTTGATGAGTTTTTCCAGTCTGAGGGCCTTTTCAAGGGTAATGTGGATATATTTTTTCTTTTGGGTCTCGGGCATATCAAAAGCTTCCTCTAACAGGTCAAGGTAACTGATAACCGAAGTAAGAGGGGTCTTTAGATCATGGGCAAGATAAGTAATCAGGTCATTGCGGCGGGCTGTTTCATCCCGCATGGCCTGTTCATGGCGCTGCATGGTGGATTTAATCTGTACAATCTGAGAAGCTACCTCCATGTAGGAAGGAGGAAAAACATCATTGGAGTCAATGTCATGATGCATGTAGGTTAAGAGCATACGGCTGGTTTTTGAGATTGATTTTTTTACCTGACTTTTGGCATAAAAATGGGAAATCAGATAAACAGATACTACAAATACCACAAGTTGGATGAAAAATAAGGTTAAAATAAGCTCTTTTATTTTGTGCCAGTTAGGGTGGTAGTAGTGTCTGATCATGTTTGCAGCATAATCAAACTGATCTTCTATATAAAAATAATGTTCCGCTATCCAGTCAAGAAAGGAACCGTTAAAGACAACGTCTGCCAGATAGTAAATTCCATAGCCGATTCCCAGTGCAAGAGATAGGAAAATCACCAGATATATAATAGATTTGGTCTTATCCTTAACCTTCAATCTTGTATCCACACCCCCAGACAGTTTTAATATATTTCGGGTCCTCAAAGGAATCATTCATTTTTTCACGCAGATGCCTGATATGAACGGTGATGGTATTATTGCTTTTGCTGAAATATTCTTCACCCCACACTGCATGGAACAGTTCTTCCGCGCTGATAACCTGTCCCTTTTTCTGACAGAGTACATAAAGAATTGTAAATTCCGTAGGCGTTAGCGAAAGGGGCTTTTCGTCCAAGGTGCATTCGTGGGTCAGACTGTTGAGCATAAGGCTGCCGTGGACGATAATCTGAGAATCCTCAGAAGGAGCAGTCTGATTATACTTTTTGTATCTTCTAAGCTGGGCCTTTACGCGGGCAATTAATTCCAAGGGGCGGAAGGGCTTGGTCATGTAATCATCAGCGCCAAGCGTCAGACCGGTTATCTTATCGGTTTCCTCCTCCTTGGCAGTAAGCATAATAATCGGGTAGTTGTGATTTTCACGAATTTTTTGGCAGAGCTTAAAGCCGTCCATTTTGGGCATCATCACATCTAAAATAGCAAGATCCAATTCCTCCGTTTCGGCAAGCTTCCATGCCTCTAAAGGATCATAAAATGCATAAACAGTATAATTTTCATTTTGCAGGTAAAGAGAAATCAAATCTGTGATTTCCTTTTCATCGTCAACGATCAGTATTTTTTCGCTCATAAGAATCCCTCCTGGTGAATTTGTTACAAGAAGCTGGCCCGCAAAGCGTGACAGCGTTTGTTTTCTTTTGTAGTCATTTAATCTTATGATATTATGATATCCGCTGTTTTGATTGACAATCTCTTTTATTATAACAGATATAACGAGCTGACACTTCATTTTGATACAGGAAAAAGATTAAGATTTTCATAAGTTTTGATAAAATTCTTTGTTTGGAAATTGATTTCCGTGTACGATTCCTTTTCAAATTGTGTTTCCGTAAAAAACAGATTATAATTAGGCTGATCGGGATTTGTCTTGGAGATAAAGAAATAAGTAAAGCAGGAGGAAAGAAATTGGGAGCGGAAACAGTAATTGCTTTTATACAGAGTTTATGTCAGTATGCGGGGGAAGATGAGGCGTTTGCCAAAGGTTTTTGGGAGCAGCTTAAGGAGGATGAAGAAATATACCAGGAACTGGTTTATTATATGGAGCACGGGAATTTTGCCTGCAAGGCGAAGATACAGGGCTATACGGTGGTAGACGTTATGGTCTGGCAGATGGACCATTTTAAGGCACGGCTTGACCGGGATAACAGCGGAACCAGACAAAATGGTGACAGGATGCTTTTGCTGGCCTTTGACACCTTGCTGAATATGAGGCGGGAACCGGAAAAATACATACGAAAAATGTCCGGTGAGACAGGAACGGATTATCCTGACAAATATTAGTAAGGCATGTTTGGGAGAAGCTGGAAATCCTGCATGCAATGGGCTGATTTGGTGTGTATAAAAATTTTGTAACAGAGCACAAACGTTAGTTGCGTCCGGAATTAGGGGATGTTATACTAACGATACATTATGTTAAAACTATGAAAAACGGAGGATGTATGAATGAAAGAGCTTCTTTTTGGAGCGGCCTATTATGATGAGTACATGCCCTGCGATCGGCTTGCCCAGGATGTGGCCATGATGAAAAAAGCGGGAATCAATGTGGTGAGAATTGCGGAGTCCACATGGAGTACCTGTGAGCCTCAGGAGGGCGTATTTGATTTTTCTCATGTGGAGCGGGTAATGGATGCTATGGAGGAAGCAGGAATTTCTGTGATAATCGGCACGCCAACTTATGCGATTCCTACATGGATGGTGAAATCCTATCCGGATGTGCTTGCCACAACGGTAAAGGGGAGAGGAATTTACGGGGCCCGTCAGATTATGGATATTTCCCATCCGGTATACCGTTTTTTCGGGGAGAGAGTGATTCGGAAGCTTATGGAGCATACTGCCCACAGAAAGTGTGTGATTGGATTTCAGCTTGACAATGAAACAAAGTATTATGGGACGGCAGGTAAAAATGTCCAGGAGAAATTTGTTAAATATCTGCGGGAAAAATTTCACAATGATTTAGAAGCTCTGAATGATGCCTTCGGACTGGATTATTGGAGTAACAGAATCAATGGGTGGGAGGATTTCCCGGATGTGAGGGGAACCATCAACGGAAGTCTGGGGGCGGAGTTTGAAAAATTTCAGCGTTCCCTGGTGGACGAGTTCTTAAGCTGGCAGTCGGATATTGTAAGGGAATATTGCAGGGAAGATCAGTTTATCACACATAATTTTGACTTTGAATGGCGTGGGCATTCTTACGGTGTTCAGCCGGATGTGAATCACTATCAGGCGGCAAAGGCTTTCAGCATTGCCGGTGTGGATATTTACCATCCCACCCAGGACGATTTGACAGGGGCGGAGATTGCTTTTGGCGGTGATATGACAAGGTCTTTAAAGCAGGATAATTATCTTGTGATTGAAACCGAGGCCCAAGGATTCCCGGAATGGACGCCCTACAAAGGGCAGCTGCGTCTGCAGGCCTACAGCCATATTGCTTCCGGTGCCAACAGCGTTATGTACTGGCACTGGCACTCTATCCATAATTCCGCAGAGACCTATTGGAAAGGCCTGTTAAGTCATGACTTTGAGGAAAATGATACCTATCTGGAGGCCTGCACCATAGGGCAGGAGTTTGGAAAGATAGGCAGCCATCTGGTGAATCTGAAAAAGAAAAACGAGGTGGCAATCCTGGTGAGCAATGAAGCCCTGACAGCTCTTAAATGGTTTAGAATTGGCGCTTTAACAGGGGGCGAAAGTATTGTTTATAACGATGTTGTGCGTTGGATTTATGATACCCTTTATGAAATGAATATTGAGTGTGATTTCCTCTGGCCTGAGTCAGAAAATTTTGGCCGGTATAAAATGATTGTGGTACCCGCTCTTTATGCATCGCCGGAGGGGCTGCTTCGGCAGCTGAACCAATACGTAAAGGACGGCGGCAATTTGGTGACTACCTTTAAGAGTGGTTTTACGGATGAAAATGTAAAGGTTAGCCATAAGGTACAGCCCCACATTTTAAGAGAGTGCCTTGGGGTGAAATATCATCAGTTTACAGCGCCTAAAAATGTAGATTTAGGCGGCGAAGCAGTAGAGGGAATTGAGGACAAAAGGGCGAAAGTTTTTATGGAAATGCTGGTACCGGAAGGAGCCCAGGCGCTTGCCTTTTATGATCATTATAATTGGAAGAAATATGCTGCTATTACGAAGAACAGATTTGGCAAGGGATGCGCTTTCTATTTGGGATGCATGACAGGAAAAGAGGTTCTGGAAAAGGTATTACAGGACGCTTTGCAGGAAGCTAAGGTGGAAATACCCAGTGAACGGTTCCCGGTGATTGTAAGAAAAGGGAAAAATGATTTGGGAAAGGACGTAAGATTTTATTTGAACTATTCTGCCGAGAAGCAGACAGCCCAAAGCAATCTTCCATCAGGACATGATTTGATATCTGGAATAAAGATTGCGGGTGGAGAGGCGCTTAGCATTGAACCGTGGAATGTTAGAGTGATTGAGTCCGAGTAAGCGAAAAACAGTGGAAAGCCGGTATGAAACGAATGAAACTAAGAACAAACACAGAAAAATTTGACTGGAATTATTTTATCAGGCATATCGCGATCATTGCGGTGCCGGTAGCGATGCAAAATCTTTTGACCACCACAGGGAGCATGGTTGATACTATGATGCTGGCCTCCTTAGGAGAGAAGACTGTGGGGGCCGTAGGTTTATGTGCCCAGTTTTCGAGTTTGATGTTTGCAGGATATTGGGGATTTGTAGGGGGCGGTATGCTGTTTTTTGCCCAATATTGGGGAGCGAAAAATGATGATGGCATTACCCGTTCCTTTGGCATTACCCTTTCCTTTATGATGACTGTGGGCATTGTTTTCAGTTTTCTTGCTTTGGGGGCGCCCGGCTTTATTATGAATATTTATACGGATAAGCCGGAAATCCAGCAGATTGGAATTTCCTACCTGAGGATTGTAGGCTTTGCATATATTCTGCAGGTATTGGCTATGGCGGTAAGCGCTTTGCTGCGTTCCATTGAGCAGGTGAAAATCCCGCTGTATGGCGGAATGGCCTCGGTGGCCGCAAACTGTTTTTTTAATTATCTCCTGATTTTTGGAAAATTTGGTTTTCCGAAAATGGGAGTGCGGGGAGCTGCCCTGGGAACGGTTCTGGCAGGAGGCGTTAATTTATTGATTTTATTGTTCTTTATCCTGAAAAATAGAATTCCTTATGTGCTGGAGTTTTCCAAACATTTTCGCTGGAACCGGAAGTTTGTCCAACAGTATCTGCAGAAATGCTTTCCGATTATCTGTAACGAAGTTATGATTGGCGTAGGGAATATGATGATTAACATTGTATTAGGGCACCAGAGTGAAAAGGCCATTGCGGCAGTGGCAGTGTTCCGGACATTGGAAGGACTTGTGATTGCCTTTTTCAGTGGATTTTCCAATGCCGCTACTGTTTTGGTGGGAAAAGAAGTGGGCGCCGGAAACCACGAGATTGCCTTTCAGAGAGCAAAACGACTGGTCTATATGTGCAGCGCTTTAATCGGTACAGTTTATCTTGTGGTGTTTATGGTTCACAATCCTTTGCTCCATGCGATGGGACTTAGCGGGGAATCCTACCGGATTGGCACGGGAATGATGATTCTTTATGGTATTGCGGCCCTCATCCGTATGGGAAACTGGGTACAAAATGATGCCTACCGTTCGGCTGGTGATGCGGCCTTTGGCTCTATTATGGAGATTACTTTTATGTATCTGATGGTGCTGCCTTGCGTGTACCTGTCTAACTATGTGTTTCATGCTCCCTTCCTGGTGGTATTTGCCCTGTGTTATGTGGATGAGCCGATTCGCTATATCATTATGCAGTGCCATATGTATTCCGGAAAGTGGCTGAAGCCGGTATCGGACGAGGGTGTTAAGACAATTGGGGAATTTCGCCAAAATCATGGAATCAGTGTAAAAAATAACTGTGGGCTTGCTGTGGAAAAGCCCCAATAGGTAACTGACCAGTTCCTAAAAAGTGTTACAGATGATAAGTAATGTTGCAGATGCGTGGGAAAGATAATTGTTATTACAGGAGGTATTACTGTGAAAAATAAATTTTTCACAGACAAATTTGTGCTAACGCCCAAATTTGAGGGCTGTTGGAAGCATGGAGGATACTGTGAAAAATAAATTTTTCACAGACAAATTTGTGCTAACGCCCAAATTGGCAGGTGTTGGCAGGATGGAGGATTTTCATGAAAGAAAAGGTTTATTTTTCCAGGACAATCACACCAAAAAAGGTTCTGGATCTTTATCAGATGTGTGGAAAAGAGCTGACAGGGAAAGTAGCGGTTAAAGTACATTCAGGGGAAGTAGGCAATCAAAATTTTTTGCGGCCGGAATTTTGGAAACCTGTCATTGACAAGGTGGGAGGAACCGTTGTGGAGTGCAATACAGCTTATAAAGGTAGTCGCGACACAACAAAAAAACATCTGCAAACATTGGATGAACACGGATGGAGCAATCATTTTCAGGTTGACCTGTTAGATGGAGAGGGGCCGGATTTGGAACTTCCCATTCCAAAGGGGAGACGCATTGATAAAAATTTTGTAGGGAAAAATCTGGCCAATTACGATTCCTTGTTAGTGTTATCTCATTTTAAGGGGCATCCTATGGGAGGTTTTGGCGGAGCGATTAAGCAGCTGTCGATTGGTATTGCATCTTCCTATGGTAAAGCATACATTCATGGGGTGGGAAAACCTAAAAAAATGTGGAAATCGGATCACGATTCTTTTTTGGAATCCATGGCAGATGCGGCATCCTCCGTGGTAGAGTATTTTCAGGGAAATGTAGTCTATGTCAATGTAATGAAAAATATGTCAGTGGATTGTGACTGCTGTGCGGTTGCGGAGGATCCATGCATGAAGGATATTGGCATTTTAGTTTCATTGGATCCAATTGCAATTGATCAGGCATGTCTGGATTTGGTTTACGCATCAGATGACCCGGGGAGAGAGCATTTGCTGGAGCGAATTGAGTCAAGGAATGGTGTGCACACGGTTGAGGCAGCAGCTGAGCTGGGCTTTGGAACAAGGGAATATGAGTTGATAGAAGTTGAATAAACAGGCATTCTTTATCAAGAATATAATCCAAGGATATAATCCAAAGATATAGAAAGAAAGGGGAAGGAGAAGGAGAAGGAAAAGGAAACTGTGCGTGAAAAATTATTGATCGTGGATGATGAAAAAGGCGTTGTGGATATGTTAAAGAGTTATTTTGAAATGCGCTCCTTTCAGGTTTACACGGCATACAGCGGCGAGGCGGCTTTAAAGCTGGCAGCGCACAATCCTGACCTTGTTTTGCTGGATATCAATATGCCTGGAATGGACGGGCTTAAGGTTTGTGAAAAAATACGTGGGTATATATCCCAATGTCATTTAGATAAGGACAACATTGCAGTTAGGATTCTTTTTACAGCGAGTAAACATTTTGTTTATT
>NZ_QZDT01000130.1 GCF_009917485.1 Parablautia muri | reverse complement strand
AAAGCCGTCCAGAGGGCAAATAAAGGCGAAATAGAGGGTCAAGGAGTGTGCCATTACACCGCCACCCCTCTTTTTCTTTTTTACCGCTCCTATACTGTACATGACACGAAACGACAAAATATTACACGAAAACTTCAATTTCGGCATATTGAACAAGAAAACCCGCCGCGGCCCCGGCCAATCCGCTCCCCTGCAGAACGGTTTTGTTGTGAAAAATGACGAAAAAGCCGACTGTCACTATCTGTCCCGCCCGGTATCCCTGTCCCTGCCCTGCTGTCTCTGGAATGTCTGGAACAAGTCCCGCCACCGGGGGAAATGAGCGTCCAGAAACCGCTCCAACTGCTCCAAACGTGACAATTTTCTATCAATTTCGACTTGTTTCTTCACTTCGGCAAGGCTCCAACCGGGGGACTGGGCAAGCAGCTTGTCCCGGTTCTGCTCCAAGACGGCCACTTCCCGCTGCAAGCCCCCTACTTCGTCCCGCAGAGCGTCCCTGCGGCTCTCCAGTGCCTTTACTGCCCCCTGCTCTTGTGCCGCCCTCTGGTGGGCTTCTCCGGCTCTCTGGGAAGTCTCCGCAAGGTCAGCGGACAGCCGCTCCCGCTGTCCCTCTAAGGCTTTTACATCGCCTTGTAGGACGTGTACACGGCTATCAAGGGCTTGCGTAGCCCTCTGTGCCGTCTCTGCCCTCTGCCGGGCTTCTGCGAGTTCTGCGGCGTATGCCTTGTACTCTGCCGTCTCCATATGCTGTCTGCGCTTGCCGCTCCCCTTTGGCTCTCCCCTCTGTAAGCCGTACTTTGCCCCTACAGCTTCATGGAAAGCCGTCTGCTGTTCGGTCAGGCTCTGCTTCGTCAGCACGTCTTTGGCAGACAGCCGCCCATCAGGAGTAACCGGGACGAAATTGAAGTGCATGTGCGGAGTAGCTTCGTCCAGATGAACGGTAGCGGATATGACGTTCTCACGACCGTACCGCTCCGCCAGAAAGTCGTATGCGTCTTGAAAAAACTGCCGTGAGCGGTCAGCCTGCATTGGCGGCGAATCACTCAACCCCCCGATATAGTCCTCCGTGAAAGGAACGCCAGATATATATGCTTCATGGGAACAGCTTGCCCGCCGTTCAGCCCACGCATTGTAGGCATCTTCGTCAACGTCTTTCAGACCGTCAAAAAAAGCACCGTCAGAGGTCACTATAACTTGCGCCATCAGAACGGCATCTTTCCGCACCGCCCTTTTCAAATCAAGCTGTTCTATGCGTCTCTGGACGGCTTCGGAAAAGGATTCATTTTGGGCAGGGCATAAGTCGTAATTTTCCCCGGACTTTGAGAAGTCAATATCCGGGTTCGTCAGGCTATGGTCTTTCTCACGGCGGTCATGAATCTCTATGCCCTTGATTGCCCCTCTGGTCATCTTCTGCACCCTAACTACTGCGTAACTCATTCTTATTCAAGCCCCCTTGTCTTGTCCATGCTTTACTTGTAAAGTATAACACAGGATACTTTACTTCGTAAAGTCCTCTGTGGCAAAGGGGGTTCCCCCTCTGCACTTCTCCCCCCGCACCGGCCACGGTGTAACAGTACACCAGTACACACTGTATCGGTCAGACGGTACACCGCTACACCGCCCCGGCGCCGGATAAGCCAGGCACAAAATAGATAATATTATAATATATATTTTAATACATGATAAAATATGTATTAGAATATTTGAATATATATTATAATATGTATGAACATTGTATGTACAGCCAGGCATGATAAACGTATGTATTTTAATATATATTAAAATAAGGGGTAAAATTTTCTTAATGCCCTATTGACATCTGTATTATAATATGGTATATTATACATATAGAAACCCGAATTAAAATATATATTATAATACAGAAAGGAGAAATACACCATGGCAAGACCAAAGACCGGGCTACCCACCAAACAGAAAATGTGCCTTACCGTCAGTTCCGAGGTAAGGGACTGTCTGGAAAGAATATCCCAAGCACGGCAACAGTCCATCAGCGAGATTGTCAGCCAGTACGCCTTGCAGGAGGACAAGAAGCTGAACCGCAAGCAGAGCCGGGAGCAAACGAAAGGAGAGAAAGCATGAAAGAGGGAAGATTAGGGTACAATTCCGACAACAAACGCTATGGACTGCTAATTTCCGACCTTTGGGAGCGTGACGGCTTTCATTGTGGCGAGTGCATGGAAGTCATGGTTGAGGGGGAATGGGTTCCCACCAGAATCGAAATGGACTACAGCGGCCTCTGGTATCTGGTAGACACCCCCTATAGGGGAGACGGTTTAGAGTACGTCCGGGCAAGGATTCCAGAAAGGAACTGAATGGAAAACAGATATTTATTGAGCGACATAGTGATTGACGGCATAGAGCCGCCAGAGGACTGGAAAGAACTCATGGAACGGGAGCGGCGGGGCGAATTGACACCAGAGGAAATCGAGAAGATTGTCCGCCGCCCGTACCAGATACCGACCGACAAGTGACTGCTTTACTCACGGTGAGTAAAAGCCCGGAAAACCGCCATTTTCCGGGCTTATTCGTCATTCTCTATCATCTTTTTGACGTACAAAAATAGGTCTTTCGGGTGACGTGCCTTTGCCGTCAGGATTGTCTGCCGGAGATAGGCGGCTGTTGCATATTGGCAAGCGTCAGGAAAGCT
>NZ_QZDT01000129.1 GCF_009917485.1 Parablautia muri | reverse complement strand
AAACAAAGGAAACATAACAGGAATAGGAAGAACGAGCATTCTTCAACCTAGGACTAGCTTTAAAGGCGGATCCATTAAATGGTATAAGGACAAGCCCAAACAAGAAAGCAAATAAGTTGTGACAGGTAGCAGGGCGAATGGTTTTTGTAGAGTTCGATTCTCTACGCGCCCATTTCAATAGGCCATTGAAAGCAACTATTAAATATTCATATAGGAAGGAGACGGTATAACAATGACAGGTGAAGCATTATCAGTATCACAGTCAGATATATTAAATACCTACTATGCCGACAACGCAAAAAAGCTTCATAAGACGGTTGACAGGATATTGTGTAAGTTTGGCGGATTGTCGGGGAAAGATACGGACGATTTCTATTCCCTTGCAAATGAAGTTTTTGCAGACGTTATAAAAAGATATGATTATAAGCAGTCTTTTGATGGGTTCTTGTATTCCTGCCTATCAAACAAGATTATGACAGAGATCACAAGAAGGAACCGTGAGAAGCGCAAGGCAGACAGAATGTGTGTTTCGCTGGATACGCCTGTGGGGGATGATGATGGGCTGACTATAGGAAACATAATTGCGGATAATTTTGACACATTCGAGGAAGTGAACAAGAGACAGGGAAAAGGACAATATCAGGATAAAGTCAGCCGTTATATAGCAAGGTTATCCAACTGCCAGGTAAATATTTTGAATCTCCTGATTGATGGATTCAGACCGGGAGAGATACAAAGGATGTTGGAAATATCACCAACGGAATATGCAGATGCTTTACAGGTAATGAGAAGCTATGAGAATATAAAGGTTTTATTTTAAGGAGAGAGCCATTATGAAGATCAGGAAGCAAACTTATTCATTGGATATGTACTTAAAACAGCTTAATGCGGAGACGATCCGCACAGACCAGGATTGCCAGAGGCTTTCAGGACAGTGGAAGCCAAACATGGTCGGAGAACTGATAGCTACAGTATTGACCGACAATTATATTCCTCCGATTATCTTGGGGGAGGAAACCTCAAACGGGATATCAAAATTGTGGATTATTGATGGGCTCCAGCGTTCAAGCTCCCTTTCTATGTTCCGCTATGGAAATACTAAAATTGCAAAAAGCATTGATGAATATCTTGTGACATACCAGCGGAAAATTTTGGATGGAAACGGGAACCCGAAGCGTGACAGCCAGGGTGAAATCATATGGGAATCCGTGGAATATGACATTCGTGGAAAATCGTACGAGCAACTCCCAGAAGAATTGAGAGATAGATTTGACGGCTATCAGATAGAGACAGTTATACACCAGAATTGCGATACAACGGAAATTTCCAAGCTTGTGAGACGGTTTAATAACCATACAGCCATGAACACGGCGCAAAAGGCATTTACATATTCGGATGCTTTCGCAGGGGAAATCAGAAATATCACGAGAAACCGCTTTTTTCTTGATATATATACATGTAGCCGCAATGAACGAAAAAATGGAACGATAGAGCGTGTCATTGGCGAGACGGCACTGCTTTGTATCCACCCTGATTTATACCGAAAGGACACAAAAATAAACTTTAAGGCACTGAATGAGAATGCAAGCCTATCCGATTTTGATAACCTGAATGATCTGCTTACAAGGCTTACGGTATCAGTGGGAACTACAACTGAAATCCGTGGTCTGTTTAACAGCAAGCATGCACATATCTTTATAACAGCGTTCAATAGGTTTCTGGAAATGGGGCATGAGGCAAAGGAATATGGAAAATTCCTTGAATGGTTTGTTAACGGTGGGAATGAGTCAGAGATTAACGGAACAACTTGGGAAACGCTAAATGAAAATAAAGCGACAAGAGATACCAATATTGTCCGTGGGAAAATTGATTATCTGGAAGCATTGTTTGGAAAATATTTTAGTGAAGTGAAGAAAGCGGCCTAGCGGGAAATTTAAGGGGAGGGCAAGTCTCTCCCCTATATACAAGGGAAGTGAGGAAAATTATGTTTACGGTATCAGATATTATTTCGGATGTTCAAAGAGGAATTGCGGCAAATAACATGATAGAAACATATTTTACATATAGGCTGGTTTACTTCATAAATGAAAATGGAAAAGGGAGAAAATGTTATGTAGATACACCGTATGAAAATTTACGGCAATCATTGGAAAATATTATTAGGAAAAATTTGTCCACAACAAATACTGTTGTGATTGCGGCAGTTTCAGTACGGAAAAACAGGGAAATCGTTTCCTTGCTTAGTAGGGCATACGGATTTGATTTGGGTGAATATTTTCGGAAAATATGTGAATCAAAAGAGAAAGATAATATAAACAGCTATTACGGAAGGAGGAAAGCGCAATGGTGTTAGAGTATGATCCAAAAGCTAGAAGTCCTTAATGTGGAAATGGTCAGGAGAGGATGAAATACTGAGAATGACGAGTTAAGCGCTTTATGTTTTGTTGAGATGAGCTATGTTGAGTTCGGTTGGGTTTGGTTATGCTGCGTTAAGTTAAGATATGCTATGTTGAGTCAGGCATTTTGAGTCAAGGTATTTCAAATATGGCGGTTGGAAAATTCTGACCGCCGCATGGAAAGGTGGAATAGAAAATGACGGAAAAAGATTATGAAACATATAAGTTCATTATCGACTATATCAAAGAACATGGATATTCCCCGTCTTACAGGGAAATCGCTGATGGCGTAGGTGTCAGAGCTGTATCTAC
>NZ_QZDT01000128.1 GCF_009917485.1 Parablautia muri | reverse complement strand
ATCCGCCTTTAAAGCTAGTCCTAGGTTGAAGAATGCTCGTTCTTCCTATTCCTGTTATGTTTCCTTTGTTTCGTGTGACTGCAAATTGAACTGTTTGTTTGTGCATTGGTCTTTACCTCCTGAATTTGATTATTGTTGGTTTTGTGACTACCTGACCGCCCTCGGACGGTCAACGCTCACGGCTTAAAGTCCTGTTTATAGTCGCCGTGACGACTTTATACTTGTGCTTTTGCAAGTCTGACAGTAACACGCTCCATTGGGATGTCTCTAAGATATTTATGATAGGTTGCTTCCCCATCCTCTTCACCTGCAATGAATGCTTCCTTATCAAATGTAGGTCTTGTGAATGCCGTAAATAAAACTTCTAATCCAGCAACTGTAAGTATGTTCTTTTGCCGTTTCTTCATATAAGAAGATGTTTCACTTTTAAGTTGTTTAATCTCTTTATCTAAATCATCTATCTCTTTTTTCTTTTTAGCTTTCTTTTGCTCCAACTCGAAAATCTTTTCTGATACCGTTTGAAATTCTTTCATATTTGCACACATACTTTTCAATCTCCTTTTCCTGTTTGATTGGTAGCAACCTCTATATAACTTGCGTGTCTATTGGTTTCGCTTTCACTATTCCCTCACAGGTACGTTATATAGATTTATGGGTGTTGTCAGCCCGGTTGCTTGTGTCTGGTCTGTTTTGTTTGGTGCTTTGTTTGACCTCGTAAGACTATTGTACACTTAAATATACTTATTTTCTATTGACATAGTACACAAAAATATACTTATTTTCTTGCCAAAAGTATACAATAGTGTACGCTTCTTTTTTCATTGACTTCTCGAACACAATAGTGTACAATATCATTGAGGAGGTGTTTTTTATGGGAGAACGAGAGAAACAATATTCAGGAACAATCAGTTATAAAAAATTGTTTGAATTAATGGAACAAAAAAATATAAAAAAAAGAGATTTGAGAGAAAAATATAATATTTCTCCTACAATTGTTAATAGGCTAAACAATAATTCAAATGTCGCAATTGATACTATAATGTATTTATGCGAAATATTGAATTGTCAGCCAGGTGATATTGTAGAATATATTCACGATAAAACTTGAAATGAATTTATACATATGCTATATTATATATACAAAAGGGAAACCAAAGAAGCGGCTACCCTCAATGATTAAGCTAAACTTTTATAGTCCAGCCGTCACTACTGCGAATAGTGGCGGCTATTTTCGTTTATCCTTGAAAATCTTATAGCAAAGACCAACAAGGGCAACAATGAAAATTCCTGTCTGAATCAGATCGGAATATGTAATCATTGGCAACGCCCTCCTTTCTTTCGTCTGGAGGGTAAGCCCCTCCGAAAAAACAAGAGGGTAAGCCGCCTGGCTCTCTGGTTTCCCATGTAATAAATATACCATATTTTAATATCTATAACAATATAATTTACAAATAAGTACACTTTTATATACTTTCTCCAATTATTTATGTATATTTTTGTGTACTTTTACTATTGATAATTAAGTATACTATAGTGTACAATTATCTTATCAAATCAAACAACACCAACCCAAACAAAGTACCTTGATAATTGAATAGACTTTGCACTTCAGTTATGATATACTTGTACTGTAGCAATCAGCAACCATAGTCACAATATAGAAAGCAGGTGATTATATGCCGAGTGAAAAAGAATTAAATGTTAATCTTTTAGATAAGCTGGATTTACTTGAAAGATTAGAAATGGCAGATAATGAAGGCGGTTATGAAAAAATAAAACAGCAGCTTGCATTTGAAAAGAAATGTATTGAGCGGAAACTTTATCAAAACCCCCCACTTACAGAAACTAATTAAAACCAAACAGTAACCATTAAATTAAGAAGTGTAAAGTCTATTGAATTATCAAGGGCTTTACACTTTTTTATTTAGGAGGTTATGAGGTATGGCAGGATATTTCAAGAATGTGAATACGCTGGAAGAATTAAGAAGACAGTACAGGGATTTATTAAAAAGGTTTCACCCTGACAACCCACAAGGCAGCACACAAGCAACACAGGAAATCAATGCTGAATATGATCAGCTTTTCAGATTATTAAAGAATAGACACGAAAGCAAATCAGCGGACAACACCGAAAGCAACACAAAGACAGACTTTAATAATATGAAATATGACTTCACGGAAGACGAATTGTTAAGAGAGATGCTACAAAAAGTCATTCACTTTGATGGAATCACGTTAGAAATTATTGGTAACTGGTTGTGGATCAGCGGTAATACATACCAGTATAGAAAAAAACTGAAAGACCTTGGTTTTAAGTTTGCAGGTCAGAAAAAGTCTTGGTACTGGCATTCTGAAGCATTTCGCAAAAGAAGTCATAAAAAGTTAAGTATGGAAGATATTCGCAACTACTACGGCAGTACAGAAGTAGAGACAAACGGAACAAAGAGATTGAAACAAGCATTCGCATAAGCATGAACAAACGTAAAAAATGGGTGTAACCAATACACGGCTACACCCTGAATATAAAAAGAAAGGATGGTATGAATATTATGACGAATCAACAGATATTTGATATATTAGCAGATAATGAGGAGAAATTGTTTTATGCACTATGCCAAAATAAAGAAAACGAAGCACTAAAAGCAGCGCATGAAAGTAAGCGTCAAATAAGATAGTGGATAGAAAAATAACCACTACCCCTCTATACTGAAAGGGCAGTGGTCATCGGCACCGTTCCTGTACCATGGGATCCCATGGCAGATAGTCATCCAGATATTCCGGATTC
>NZ_QZDT01000127.1 GCF_009917485.1 Parablautia muri | reverse complement strand
TGCTATTTTATTGCCAGTTTTTATTGAATTTTCAAGGTGCATAGGCACTTATTCAAGTGCGAAGTTTGAGTTTGTAATTTTAGTATAGCGAACACTTCTTACAATCTCATTACAATTCACACTAAATTCAAAAATATAGGTGACAAATTATTCTTTTCTTCGCTGTGCATCATCAGGCTTTTTTGCTTCTTTAGGAATTAGCCATACACGATTGATATTTAGTACACCCTCAATCCGATTCTCCTTGCAAAGTCTTTGTACTCGCCGTACTGATATTTTCCAAAGTGCCGCTGCTTCTCCCGCTGTCATATATTCAAACATACCTGTCCTCCTCAACCATATTGTGTATAATGAACCACCCCGCAGCAAGCTACGGGGTATCCACTCCTAGCTTCTTCCTTCTGAGCGCAGCAAGCTGCGGGGAATTAGACCCGTGATGGATTAAAATTAGTAATAAACATCATAGAAGTCGATTATAACGCCATCACCCATTCATTCTATCTTTTTAGCAAAAATCACAAATAAGAAAAGCCCTGTATCATACAGAGCCTTTCCAGCCTTTGATCATTGGCTCATTGTGGTTTCATTTTTCTACAGAAACAATAATATTACAGATATATCTCTGCCATTTTAGCAAAATTAGCTTTTCTTACGATAAGTTCCGACTGTTTTTCTTCTGATAAACTCTCAAATACAACTTTATAACCTTTCTCCAACAATGGAGTACCTTTTGCCAGTAAATACAACTTTGTATTCAACCATTCCTCTCACAATTCTTCAAATAATACCATACTATCCGTAAAGGTTATGGCATCTTCAAAACCATGCGGTGGGGTATAATATTTCAGCATCACAAAACCATATCTGCCGACATCAACCACTACAATATCCGCCATTTCGTACAGCTCCGTAAACGCTTCAGCCACCTTTTTGCATTTTGCCCGTTCTTCCTCTGTGATATAAACCTGTTTTTCCATATTGATTTACCTCGTTTCTTCTAAGATTTTACCATGTTTATTTTATGAGGGCTATCTACATACACCAGATTTTCACCTTGCTTATTCTTCCCATTTTTCACTTTACTCACAATTCACACCTGTTACCGCTGTTGTAAAAAATGCCATGTTTCTACCTCTTTCTTTCTCAAAAATATTTTTGTCTGGTTTCCGAAAGAGTTTTTTCGTGTAAAATGCCCTGCCTTATGATAGGATAAAGACAGAGCAATCCTTTAGGAAGAATCCTGCGGGCATCCGGCATATTCAGTTTGGCGATTGGCTATGCCGGACGCTTTGTTTTGTCCTTTCCCAAGTACATTCAAAACTCCATTCCACTTCTGGACTTTTTGTCCAAAAGTCCTGTGGCTGGTTTACAAGTTCCCTATTCAGTTTTTTCCATATTCAGTTGTCATGCTTCAATCACGCCTGCATCCTCCACCTCATCAACGGTTTCAATGTCCCTGACTCTTGCTTTACACAGATTCTTTACATATTTTTCGATGTCTAAGGCGTTCTTGTCATCAAAATCAGACAGAAGCCGGTACTGCTTGTGCTTGGCGATGTCAAACTTATTGGAGAAGAATGGTCTAACCCCTCTAAGCTGCATGATACATTTTCCACCATCCATAACCGAAATCTCATCCATCGACATCAATTCTTTGCAACATTGTCAAGTGATGAATTCGATTTTTATTAAGAAAGATAGGGCTGTATGATAAAATAGTGAAATCAACAATGAAGCAAATCGGCATTTGTGGAGGAATAGGATTATGATAGAATATATAAAAATGAATGATGATAACATGGACAGCGTGATAAAAAATATATTGAATATTATAACAATGTTGAAAATGGCTGTTGGTCTTACGAAAAGGCATATAAGCGAATTCATCAAGTAATGACAATGGAAGGGTCCTTATGTTATCTTCAATATGATAATCAGAATTTGGTAGGGTTTTTTGATGGGCTATTATAAGGAGTTTGACGATTTAATGGCTTTTTTTATTGAGGAAATTGTAATATTTGCAGATTGTCATAATAAAGGATATGGAAGTGAACTCATGACAACACTTCAAAATGAAGTCACTGCTAATGGTGCAGAACATATTGAATTGATTAGCGTTAATGATCTACATCATATGCACTTTTACGAAAAACTCGGTTATTATAAAGCAAATAATTTGATTATGATGGGAAAACATTTAAGTTGATAACTTCAAGTTTGTCGTAAAGTTATAAATAAGAAAACTGGAGGTTGAAACGAATTATAATGAAAATACATATCAGAAATGCAGAACTAGACGAATATCAAACCGTAGAAGCAATCATGAAGCAAGTTCAGCAAATGCATATTGATTGGCGACCGAATATTTACAAATACAACGAAACGGTATTACCTTTAGAACTATATAAACAAGCAGTAAATGAAAGGACTTTTTTCGTTGCAGAATATGATAGAAAAGTAGCCGGAATTTTATTTGTTATATACCGGCATATAGAAAATCCAATTCAGGTGACAAGGAATATTATTTTTATAGATTCCATGGCTGTAGACGAAAAATATCGTGGAAAAGGAATCGGACACGCATTTTTTGATTTCCTCAAAAATCTTAAAGATGAAAGAGGGTATGATGGAATTGAATTGCAGGTAAACACAAAAAATAAAGCTGCCTATAAAATCTATTCTGATTATGGATTTACCAATAAATCCATAAATATGGAGCTTTTATAAATTTCACTTGTAAACAACCCAAAAAAGGCAGCCGCTCCCCTCAAAGCGTCTGCCTTTTCCTGTCCCCGTCCTTCTACTCGTCCCTGAAAACC
>NZ_QZDT01000126.1 GCF_009917485.1 Parablautia muri | reverse complement strand
CATCCGCCACCACCGCCGGAAGAAGCGGTACCGCTTGATGAATAATAATCCCCAATGCCAAAGTTTTCAGACGGGCTGCTCCCCGTGGAAATCTGCCGGCCTCCCAATGCACCGCCGGAGCCGTTACCGCCACGCTCCCCGCCGCCGTCTCCTCCCTTGTGGGCTGTGCCGTTGTCTATCCCGCCGCCCCCACCGCCTCCCGCCACGATCAGGATGCTGGAGCGGTTGGCGTAGGACGGCCCGCTGGAACTGTTCGTGCCAAGTCCATAAGGTTTTGTGGCCACATGGGTGGAACCGCCGCCTCCTGCCCCGTACTGCTTGCTGCTGGCATAATTGTAACCGTTACCGCCTCCGTTTGCCCCATAAGATGTGCCTTTCGGTGATCCGCCGTTATAGACATAGATCACTTCATCCTTCTTCATCTTCTTATAGCCTTTGGAATGGCCGCCAAGCCCTCCCTCCGCCACAAGGGAGTCCACCTTCGCCGCAGCGCCGGATGCGCCCCATACCTCAAACTCATAGATGCCGTCCTGGGGGATAACAAACTGCACATAATTCCCTGTGTAGGGGAAGTCATACTCCGTGGTCACCCACATGGCATAGAGCGCAGCCTCCGCAGGGAATACCCCTTTCTCCCCCGGTTTGTAAGATGGCGTGGAAAGGGAGTCAATGCTCCATCCGCAGAAGGACATATTCTTTCTCGTGTAGGGGCTTGCCGGTACCGTGGTGGGTTCGCTCTGTGCATTCCCGTTGTTGTAATAGCAATAAGCCGTAAAGGACTCCGCCGCCCCGGTTTCTGCAAGGGTGCCGCCATTGGGCATCAGCCCTATGGTCATCTGCTTTCTGAACACCGCATAGAGCGTGACGGGTTCCTCCGAACTGATGATATATTCCGAAAACACCTTCTTTTCCGCAAAACTATCCTGCCGCCATCCTACAAAGGTATAGCCCTCCAGCGCAGCGGGCGGTGCGGCGGAAATGGCGTCCTCCCTGTCCGGCACAGTCCTTTCCAATGCATACCCCGTGTCGATCTGATAAGTCACCTTTACACCCGCCGCATACACCCTGTCCTCTCCCACGAAAATCCGCGTCACCCTTTTAGTGGTTTCATCTTCATAGCAGAGATAGATTGTAGTGGCGCTGTAGCTTTCCATTGCCCGGTATTCGTCAAGGCTCACCAGTTTCATCACAAGGCCGGTACTGCTCATCATATCCGTCACTTTGGTATCCAGCGTCTGCACAGATTCTCCGAGGGAAGCATTGGAGGAAATGACACCGTCCAGCTCCCCGATGATATTCCTCGCCGTAAATACTGCCGTGCCGTCCAGCACCTTATCCCCCACTTTGGTGATCCTCGAATACCCGGAAGGCTCCGATGCCGCCGTGGTGCCTGCCTGTGTGCAGACCAACGTTGCCCATCCCGGAGCGCCCACTGCGGTCACCGCATCACCCACTGAGTATGATGTGGCACGGGTGAGGGTTTCCCCTCCGCCGCCTCCACCGCCGCTCCCGGCTTTCAGCGTGGGGAACACTTTCGTAAGGCCGTCCAGACCTGCGGAAGATACGGTGAATATGGCAAGTTCCAGGTCGTAAGAGGAATTGTTGTAATTGATGTTCACATCCGCGTCCAGCGGTGGAAGTTCCGCTGCCGCCTGCGCCAGTATCTTGATAGGTTCATCCGCATTGGATAAATCCAAATGGATATACACCCGCCCCTGCAGTGTCTCCCCCACATCCGCAAGACGCACGTCAATCTCCGTTTCATACACTTCAAAAAAGCGCCCCCGTATCATGCCAAAGCCCTGTGAGATGTGAAGGACGTTGCCCCTGGCATATGTCACTTCGCAGCCCTTGAAGATGCCGCTGCCGGGGATCGCCGTCTCGTAGATGATGGCGTCATCCTGCGGTGTGACATTGCCGCCCTTATAGGTTTTCAGTGTGATATTATCAGCCATTCTCCTGCCTCCTTAAAATCTTTGTTAAGTCCAGCCGCACCGTGCCGAACACCAGCTTTGTGTTCCTGCCCCTTTCCCTCCCGGTGAGGATGCTCCTATAACTTTCCCCGTCCGAGATGATGTCCGCCACCTGTCCGAATTCCAGTTCCTCCGGCTTTACCAGCGCGTCACCGTTCATCATGGTAAGCTCTATCAGATTGGAATAGGATAAATTTGCGAACTTGTTATGGGCGGCGCTGATCGCAGCACTCTCAAAGCTGCTCCCCTCCTCATGGGAAACCGCCTGCATCTCACACACCACAGGCGAGATGCGGTCCCGGTCTTTCGTGTCATAGCCAAGATCGGGATGCAGATAATAAATCCGGGTGTTGGAATAATCCTCTGCATCATAAATAATCAGTTTATTCACATCGGCGCTGACCTGTTTTATCGTGACGCTCTTTTTGATGATGTTGGGCAGGTCGCTTTCAATCGTAATCACCCCGGCTGCCGCTTTCCCCACGGTGATCTGCACTTCCCGGTTCTGGATATCCAGCTTTGTCCTTACAAGGATACTGTACTTCTCCATTGCCGGGATGATAACGGAGTCAATGAGGTTCACGATGTTATAATGACCGCCCTTGTCGGAGGGCGTGATGTGCAGGCTCCAGTCCTTTGTGGCCGTTGCCGCACTGACGGAAAGACCTTTTATATTCTGCATCCCATCCTCATTTGTGATGAATATTTCTTTTATCCTGTCACAGATGAACTGCTCCATGCTGCCCTGCCCCTGCAGGTCTACATCGAAAAGCACATCCGTATTCAGCAGTTCCATCAGCGGCTTATAGGAAATAGTCTGTAGCTTTTTGGATTTATCCGTGCCATACCCGATCTCTGTCACGATCCCGGCATACTCCTCATCCCCACGGCTAATGCGGATGTAATCCTGTTAATAACTTCATGAGCTGTCACAGATTCGACCTCACCTGCTGTCGTGAAATCACCCATTTTCCTGTCA
>NZ_QZDT01000125.1 GCF_009917485.1 Parablautia muri | reverse complement strand
CAGCTATTGGAATAACCGGAGGATCTGTTCCTCTAATGGAGGCCTTCCTCCCATGATAAAACGGCAGCGATACTATGATTCCCTTGAAAGAAGCAGCATAGGATACAAAATCCTTGAGGAAAATGTGTCAACTAATCTTGACAAAATCAGATAGCGGAGTTGACCGTGGAAGCTATCAGCCCGGAACAGGTCAGCCATATTTCCGGCTACCTTGACACATGGGACAGCGTATCCTTTGAAGACAAGCGGCGGGTGGTGGATTTGATGATTACCACCGTTGCCGCCACAAGCGACAGCTTGAACATCACATGGAAAATCTGACGGGCATATCAGCGCCCGTCAGACCGTTACCTTGTGTAGTCCCTTGTAAACTGACCTAATCCATATGCTAATGCACCATCTTGTCATGTAAATTTACTTGAACTTTCAAGATATGTAAAACAATGTGGGAAAAAGTTGGTTGAGCTTACGCAGGAGGAAGTAAAGAGATTCTCAATCTGATATTTTAATGTAGTAGTTGTTAAAAAGCAGGAAGTCTTTATAAGAGATCTAAAGTTAAGACATATTTATCACAGTACTGTTATGATGTTTATGAAAACAGGATGGTACTTGGATTCTTGAAGAATGTTATAGATTATCTTGAAAACCAAATTCTTGGTTTTAATAACCAAATAGTTGAATTAGCAGATATACCAGAATCAATAGTTGCACAATTGCCAAATACTCATGAGCTTACAGGTAGATGTGTGTATATCTACTATAAAGGTATAATCCAAAGATTCTCTGAAAAGAAATCCGTCTTATAGGAAATATATTACAGATACGGTAAGATGTTTGCATGCCCTGTAGAGTCAGTTTATAAGATTCCTCAATTTACTAATACTTTTAAGCAAATATATCATTATCGATTGTGCTATGAACGTATGGTAAAATGGTTCGAATTTGGGGATTATACTTTTGATCATTTAAATTATCTATTTAAATTAAAAACGTTGAGTCGTATATTTGAATATTTTTTTTAATAAAAATACAGAGCGCAATTTCCTTATGCGGAAATGTTTTTCGAGAAGCGAATAGAATCGTATATGATCCAGAGGATGATTTAGAAGATATTAATAGTCAATACATATTTAATGGTAATGGATATGAATTAACCCTATTATATGAGTCATATATATGGGTAAACAAGATAAACGATGGTATTAATCTATATTCAACGGGTTATAATTATATTAAATGTAAATGGAATGATAGGTGGACTCCGGATTTTATTATAAAAATCAGGAGATATTTTTCTTAAATAACGAATTAGAGATTTATTTAAAGTGGTTGAGACAATTGAAGAAGAAAAAGAAAGTGCTAATATACCGAAAGAAACTATACTTCGAGTGGAATCTTCAACCAATGATACTGTACAACAAAACGGTATCCTAAGGATCACACTACATGATGAAAAAGCAGAAAAGAAACTGTTAGAGGCTCAAATAACAGAAACGTTGAATATAAAAGATAAGCAGCCTGTAGTAATAACGAGTGGAAAAAATGTTTTTATTTTGGAAAAGGATTATGTCTTTGCCAAAAAACACGATGTACTATTTTAGATATGGCTTGTGAATATTATCTTCCTAAAAATACAAAGGAATTGTTAACCAAAGAAGATTCATGTAGAAATTTAATTAGCTATACCCAACGTAGCAAGATTCAAAGAGTGGAATGCTCAATTTCTGGCTTGCCCGGTTGTATAGGACCTGAATAATGTAAATTTTGTTCGAAGAAAAAAGTAAACGATAATTATGAATGATAGATGGAATAAAAATGATATGTTTTTTACAAAAAGTAATAGAATTTTCATTTGTAATTTGCATGATATATAGTTATGTTGCAAGAAAAATTAAGAAGGTAATGTTATGGCACTAGTTAATAATAAATTTACATTAGAAGACTTATATATTGGTATGGAAATAATAGACAAAGATCAGTTGAGTAACATATACGATACATGGATTATGCTAGTAAAAAACAGTAATTCGGATGTATATACAGTAAGGTTCATAGGTAAGGAAACCAACGCAGAGTCGGATAAGTTGTTCACACAAGGCAATGTGGTATGTCCGGTATACAATGACAGTATGGAATTAGAGGGGGATATTTACTATGAAGAATAAATATATCCTGCTTGAAGTGAATCAGCGGAATGAAATAAGAGCTGATGTGAATATGGCAATAAAAAGCATGGAACTTATGCAGATAGAGGATATGAATGTTAAGATAGATACAGGATGTCCTTATACCTCCATACCAATTCTAAGGTTTGGTATATCAAAGGCTAAGGCACAGCAAATGAAGCAGAGAGATTGTGCAGATAACAGAATTAGAAAAGAAATTTCATTTGGTGTGAATGACTCAAAGGAAAAAAGAGATGCGGACAAAGAGAAATTTAAGGCTGGGAAATATATGGACTTGAAATCTATTACTTTTCAGCATGGAAATTTTGAGATTGACTTTGGTGGAGTTTGTATTAATAAAGATCATGTGAAAGTCAGTTATGACAGGACAGGTAATATTCTGATAGGAATGGATCTTTTATCCCAGATGGATATACATATAAGGAAGAGTAAGATTCTTGGAAAAACTGTCTTCATTGCATGCCCCTATGACAACATGAATCAGGAATATCTTGAGGCTTTAAACCAGCATTTTGATATATAGTCAAAATTTGAAATATTTTTAAGTCTTAACTTGACACCAGCTTACCGGCAGCAGTATGGCAGTGTGAATCCGGCAGGGATTATCACGCCTGCGATTGCGGCAACATTTGTGAGTACAGCGGTGGCGGTAGTGTAAGGTAAAGGATAGAAGGCGGAGGGCGTGAGACTCTCTTATCAGAATTTGTATAGGTATTCTGGAATTAAAATGAAATTCTAATAAAAAGTATACATTCTGAAACATGAGCCGTTGTCGAAATATCTTTCTTAAATTGAAATAAACCTGTTTGTCCGAGGCTGTAAAAAATCTTGTGTCTATGGGGATTTAAGCTTCTCTGATAAGAGTTCGATATGTAAAATTTTGCTGTCTATTTTATGAATTTATTGTTGTCGAATGTTCTTTCT
>NZ_QZDT01000124.1 GCF_009917485.1 Parablautia muri | reverse complement strand
TCGACATACAATCACCTCGTCATGTTTATACCTCCATCATAAAACATGACGATGAGTTAATCAAGTGCAAAATGGTGGTTTTATCAATAAAATTCAGGGAATTCGGCTAAGTGTGGCGAAAATTCATCGTCACGTTTTCGAGAATCCGGGTTGAATCGGTTAAAAGTTTTTATGATTACTTAAGTGAGACTGGTAAAACAACTGATATTTTTTCGGATTACAATTACAGTAAATTTAAAGATGACATCGTTGATAAATATAGCTTGTTGGAACCTGTAGAGAGAGGAAGCTATAAATGTGAAGATATCAAAATTATTTTAATGGAACTGGATAAAGCTATTGATAATTTTCAGAATAAACCTGCCGGAATCAGAGAGGAAGAAAGACATCTTCAGAGAATAATCTTAAGACTGTTTATTAAGCTGACATTAATTGCACCAGCCAAAAGAGGTGTGATTACAAGTATAAAAAAATCAGATATCACAAAAGATTATAAAAAATTGCTTATAAATGGTATAGCTGTCAATATACCTTGTGGATTGTCAAGGGATTTGTGTGCGGCATTAAAATATGCAGAATCTAAAAACAAGGAACCCATTAAGGAAGAGGATAATTTTTTTGAGTATTTATACAAATATAAGGGCAAATTTCGGGTGGAAAGTCTTAATACATGGTTTTATAATGCAGCACAGGACTTTGGGGTAATGGAGGATGAGTGCAAAAATAAAAAGACATTGGCTGTAGAGCCGATTAAAAACATGGTTATTCAAATGATGGTTGATAATATGATTAATCCTGTATTTATATCAAAAATAGCGGGACTTACACTTACCATGATTGAAGCGACATATTATCCCAAGGATTGGAATGCTAAACGCGAGGAAGATATCAATAAGTGCATTAATAAGAGTATTGCACAAAATGATTATTACTGTTATGTATAGAATGCATTTTAAACAGTAGGGAGTGTATAAGTATGGGAATATATTTAAATCCGGGAAATGAACAGTTTGTGGTTTCTGTTAATTCTGAATTATATGTGGATAAGACGGAACTAATTAAATATACGAATAGCCGTATCGGAAAAGACAGACCGTTGATTTGCTCCAGCAGACCAAGAAGGTTTGGGAAAACAATGGCGGTAACTATGCTGGCAGCGTATTACAGTAAAGGATGTCATTCTGAAAAGCTGTTTGAAGGACTTCAAATAAGTCAGAATGAATTTTTCAAAGTGCATTTAAATAAGTATAATGTAATCTTTTTGGATATCCAGTGGATGTACGGAAATGCGCTTGAGGAAATGAAGAGAGATTCAACTCTTAAAGTAGTGAGTTATATTCAGGAACAGGTGATAGCCGAGTTAAGGGAGGAATACGCCGAATATGTCCGAGACGATGACATTTCATTGCCATCGGTATTGGCAAAAATCAATGTTATGACAAAAGAACAGTTTATCATTATTATTGATGAATGGGACTGTCTGTTCCGGGAGGACAAAAATAATGAAAATCTTCAGAAGGAATATATCAATCTTTTGAGAGGATTATTTAAAGGAACGCCATCGGGAGCTTTTTTAAAGCTTGCTTATATTACGGGAATTTTACCAATTAAGAAATACGGCACACAGTCAGCTTTAAATAATTTTCGGGAGCATACAATGGTCAGTCCAAGACAGATGGCGGAGTATGTCGGATTTACGGAGACAGAGGTAAGGACTATTTGCAAAGGACATGATATGCCATTTAAAGAGATGCAAAGATGGTATGACGGATATTATTTTGAAAAGATAGGACATATTTATAGCCCTAACTCTGTAATTGAAGCTGTAGATAGCAGGGAATTTGGGAATTATTGGTCTGGAACAGAGACGTATGAGTCTTTGATGACGTATATTGCAATGGATTTTGATGGGTTAAGACAATTGATTGTAAACATGCTGGGAAATCAGAGATGTAGTATTGACGTGGAATCATTTCAAAACGATATTACTTCATTTAAGTCTGCAGATGATGTTATTACCCTGCTAATTCATATGGGATATCTGGCTTATGATAGTAAGACAAAAAAAGTTTTTATTCCAAATGATGAGGTGAGGAGTGTTTTTTTGCGAGCGATTAGAAATGATGGGTGGGAAGAAGTAATAAAGGCGGTTGATGCATCGGAAGCTTTACTTAAGGCAACTTTGGAGATGAACGAAAAAGCTGTGGCACAGATGATACAAGAAGTCCATATGAAAAGTTCTTCCAGTCTGATATATAACAATGAGATTTCTTTGAGCAGTGTGATTGCGCTGGCATATTATAGTGCATGCAGAGATTATACTCTTGTAAGAGAATTGCCGACAGGAAATGGATTTGCTGATATGGTTTTCCTTCCTAAACGTACATCTTTAAATCCGGCATTGGTTGTGGAACTAAAATGGGATAAAACCGCAGAAGGAGCAATCAGTCAGATTAAAAGTAAAGGATATGTGTCTGTTCTTAAAGAGTATAAAGGAAATATTTTGCTTGTCGGAATCAATTATGAGAAGAAAAGCAGAAAACATCAATGTAGGATAGAAAAATTTGAAATGTAATTTTTGCAGTATCAAAATTATTAATAAGTTCGTGCCACTAACTTGACACAAGGCGGGTTAAAGGCTATGGAGGAGTTGGCGAAGCTGGAAGCAGAGAGGGGGATGTCGGGATACCTGTCTGAGAGAGGGGATACAAAAAACGGTAGGATAGAGCGAGTTGCGAGTAACGAGATGTGTACGTTTTTGATACTGAATATATCGTCACTGCAGCTTATTCCGGTAAATATGATTGCTTACCGCAGCCAGTACGGGAGCGTGAACTCCGCGGGAATTATCGCACCTGCGATTGTGGCGACATTTGTAAGTATGGCGGTGGCGATAGTGTATTGTAAAATGAAAGATGGGAGGCGGAGAGTGTAAGGACTCTCCGTATTTGTTTTGCATATATCAATTAGACATATTTGGAAATAATATAAGGTTAAAAAATATATATTTATTAAAAATAAATTCTGTTTTATTGGATATAAAGTAAGCGCCAAATATTAATGCGGTCAGATACAAAATTACCCCAGCCCTTTGTGAGTTGGAGTAATTCACTATAATTCACATGCGATTTTTGATAGATTGAAGTTTTTCACTCCACGGCGCCAGTTCCGCCAGCTG
>NZ_QZDT01000123.1 GCF_009917485.1 Parablautia muri | reverse complement strand
TATTTCAGACAGATAGGAGCCGACGTAAAGAGTTATGCTATCTAACATACATCAAAAAGAGGTAAGATAACACCCTCTGCAAAAAAAGGTATCGTTATCTTACCTCAACAAAATTTGCCCCGGAGAATCCGTCGTCCGTGTACCATTTGAGGTTGGAAAAGCCGTTCTGTTTTGCGTAGGCTTCCAGAATCCGCTTCTGGTTGCTTATGGAATTGGATTCCCCGGAAAGCTCGTCCTCGTGCGACAATCTCGGATAAAGGGCGGTAATGAGTTGTTGGGTGGTCTGTCTTAACATAATGTCCTCCGTTTCCGACAGCCAGTCCCACTATTCCGTAGGCTTAGTATACCATAGGGCGGGGCTGTCTGTACAGTCCTTTTTGCTTCTTTATGTCGAAAAATATCACGGTTTTTTGTTACGGTTTATAGCAAGTAGCTTATTATAGAAAATATCAAATTTTTATGCTATACTTTAGTTCGTTACAAAGTGACAAACTAAATCTACGGGGGCAACACATGGACGCACAAGTTTTTTGGGATGTTATCGGCAATTACAACAGACAAACATGGATAATCCAAATTGCATTACTCATTTTTTTACTCATAGCGGTTGCTTTGTCCTATACAAAAAAAATAAAGTGGGCGGCAAAATTCTCGCTTGGGATTATTAACCTCTTTATAGGCATTGGATTTTTCGCTTGGTATGGAACAGAGCCTATTCAGAAATTTTTTGCATTTCCGTTGTATATCACTTGCGGTGTTCTGTTCCTATACGAAAGTCTGCATAACAAGGACGATATACTCAAAACACCTACCGCATTTCAGATGTTTCTACTGGTGCTTTATTTAGCGTACCCTTTTGTTTCCATTCTTTTAGGTAATTCTTTCCCGCAAATGGTAACATACATCATGCCTTGCCCCGTAATCAGCATAAGCATGACGGTTTATGCTGGCTATAAAAGAAAAAACAAGCTGCTCCTCGCTTTACTGACCATATGGGGATTGACCGGAATAAAATCAGTCATCTTCAATGCCTATGAAGATATAATTCTACTGATTTGCGGTTTGTATGGTATCGTGCTGCTGGCAAATGAAATACGGCAATCAAGCAAGAAATAAACATGGTGTCATTTATTACTATTCCAGCGGTCACGCTCCACGGCATGACCGCTTTTCCATGCCACAACTTAGGCGGTAAAAGGCGGCTTGTGTCCGGCTACGCTTTCCGCTTCCAGCACTTTCATCATCTTGTCGGCGGCGGTGGCGGTAGTGCCTTGTTTGAAATAGCCGGAAACCACAAGGACGGTGTTCCCCCGGCGTACCTCGGTCACGCAATCCGGGCGGCGGGCGGGGCGGTCTTTCTTCTTGGTGTCGGTCATAGGCAAATCTCCTTTCCATTCAGCAGCTTTTTAAGCTGTTCCATTTTCTCCCTTGCGGCGGCTTTTCTGAAATTTTCCCCGGTAATGCGGACGGGGGTACACATTTCAATAAGGCGGTCATAAATCCGGGCGTGGGGCGTGTCCTCCGGGTTCTGCAATTCTTCCAGCGTCAAATTTGTAGTGACTATTAACGGCTTTCTGCTTCGGTATCGGCTGTCAATCACGTTATAGACTTGCTCTAAGCCGTATTCCGTGCCACGCTCCATGCCGAAATCGTCAAGGATAAGCAAGGGGAAGCTGCAAAGGCGGGAGATATATTCGTTCCTGTCCTTGTAGCTGGCGGCAAGGTCGTTGAGGATAAGGGCAAAGTTCGTCATGCACACGGAAATCTCACGCTCCATAAGGGCGTTAGCGATACACCCGGCAAAATAGCTTTTTCCCGTGCCGACATTCCCCCACAAAATCAATCCATAGTTCCCGGTGCTTATCTGTTCCCATTGCTCCGCATAGGAATAGGCTTTGTGCATTTGTGGGCATTTCCCGTTGTCGTTCCCGAAAGTCCATTCCCTCATAGCCGGGTCGGTGAAGCCTTTTCTTTTCAGCCGTTCCACTTCCTCCCGGTGCTTCTGCTCCCAGTCTGCGGCTTCCAGCGTTTCCCGGCGTTTCCGCTGGCAGTCACATTCTTTGGGGTGGCGGTCACGTCCGAAAAGCGTCTTGCCCTCTGCAAAATAGGCTTCTTTGGGCTGGCGGCAGCTCCCGCAATACAAAAGCCCGTCCTCGCCCGTGTAGTCCTCCGGCTCTGCTTCCTGTGCCGTGGCAAGCCGGAAAATGGCGTTATTGTAATCACACATAAAATCGTTCCTCCTTGTTCATGGTTTTTTACGCCCTGTTTACGGGGCGTTGTGTCTATGCGGTCAAAGGCTCTCGCCCTCTTTGTAGGAATAATCGGGGATTCCTTTCTTTCCTGTGCCTTTCCTGTCACGTCTTGCCCACATACGAACAGCGGCGGCATGGTTGGCGTACACTTTCCCGTAGGCGGCTATGAACTCGCTCAATTCCTCAATGAACCGTTCCAGCCTGTCTGGGTATTCCCCTTTCAGCTCCGCATACTCGGATTCGGAGAGGAAAAGGTTTTTATATCTGCCAAAGGGTGCGGGCTGCTCCCCACTCACTCCTTTTCGTTGGTTCTCTTTTAGTTGGTTTATAGTAAGTTGGTTAGGGGTCGGTTTTCCGTCCAACGCAAAGGTCGGTTTTCCGTCCTTATGAGGGTCGCTTTTCCGGCTATCAGAGGGTCGGTTTTCCGGCTGTATGGCTGTCATATGGTCGGAAAACTGTACCACTGGCACTTGCGGTATTTTCACATAAAGGCGGTTCGGTGCGGAAAAGCCCCGGCGTTCCCTCACCAGAAGCCCGGCAGCGTCCAGCTCGTTCAGTGCGCTTTTTATGGCGGTGCTGCCTTTATCCAGCATTTCCGTTATCTCCGAAACGGGATAGACAATATACGTCCTGCCCTCGCTGTCCTGCCAGCCGTTCTTCTGTGAGAGGGTGGAACGGTCAAGAAGCAGCCCATAGAGCAGCCTTGCGGTATGCGACAAGTCCATTTTCAGCAGAAAATAGGGATAGGGCAGAAAACGGGGCAATATGGTGTCGGCTGTGATGTAATCGGTTATGGTTCTCACCTCCTGTCTGTGGCTTCCTGTTACGCAGTTAAAACGCTGTTTTCGGGGGTAAAGGATAAATGTATCGGCTACCCTTTGAGGGCGGTCAAAAAAGCCTTGATTTACGGGGGTCTGGAATATCCTAAAGCGTGACATTTATC
>NZ_QZDT01000122.1 GCF_009917485.1 Parablautia muri | reverse complement strand
TCGTAAGCGGATACATAGCTCTATTGGTTATTTGACACCACAGCAAAAGGAGGATGAGGAACTTAAAAAAACAGCATAATCTTTCGACTTTTTTTGTCCAAAGTATTGACATAGATCCACACTGAAAAAGTCTAATTCTTTGCAAAAGGAATTGGGCTTTTTTCAGTAATGCATTATAATAAAAGTATGGGGAAGGAGGATTCCGAAGTGCTGAAAGATAATTCACAGTTGAAACTATCAGTATCACCTTATCAGGGGATTTACGATGCGATCATTCCCTCGAATCATCTTTTGAGGAAGATGAAAGAGAACATAGATTTCAGCTTTGTAAATCCAATGCTGCGTAAACAATATTGTGAAAATTTCGGACGTCCGGCAAAAGAACCAGAGATGATGTTCAAACTGCTGTTCTTGAAAAAGCTGTACGACCTGTCCGATGAAATCCTGATCAGCAGTGCCCAGACAGATATGGCATATAAGTTTTTTCTGGATCTGGAACCGGAAGCAAAAATGATAGATCCTGGTCTTCTCACTAAATTCAGAAAAACCCGTATTGCAGAAGATATTTTGGAAGATATGTTAAAGGAAACGATACAGCAGTCTTTGGATAAAGGCCTGATAAAATCGGGAACCATTATTGTGGATTCCACTCATACAAACGCATCTGTCCGTGCGAAATCCCCTACACAGATTTTGCGGGATATGAGTAAACAGCTCCGGAAGGAAATCTATAAAAATGCTTTTGAATTATCGGAAAAATTTCCCAAAAGGCCATCATTGGAAGCCGGACTGGAGGAAGAGATTGCATATACGAAGGAACTATACCAGGCATTGTAGGAAGGGATAGCGGCTTGCGGCAATCGGAGGATACAGGACATCTTCAAGGAAAGGAAGGAACTGCTTGAGGATGAAAAGAACAGGGATATCCGTTTAAAGGATGACAAAGATGCACGGTATGGGCACAAGACGCCAACAAGCACATTTTACGGATATAAAAACCACCTGGCAATGACAGAAGAACGTTTGAACGTGGGAATAAGCGTAACCCATGGAGGTGCGCCGGACGGGCAGGAATTACCGGGACTGATAGAAAAGGCAGCGGGAAACGGGATAGAAGTGACAGAAGTGATAGGGGATATGGCATATGTCAGCGATGATAATCTGGAAGCCTGTGGCAAAGAGATCTCATTGATGCGCGGACAAATAGGGCTGTGGCAGCAGCTGCAAACGGGAACCTGGATGAAGGATTCCGTTATAATAAGGATGCCGGAATGTCACAATGCCCTGCCGGGGAACTGGCGATGCGGGTAGAGAAGCAGGTAGCAAAGAACGGGAATACATATTTAAGGTATATATTCAGCAAAGTGAAATGCAGGAAATGTCCGTTAAGAGAAAGCTGCCGTGTAGGGAGAGGGAAATCAAAGGAACGGAGTTATAGTATTACACAGGCAAGCGAAAAGAACCTGGAAAGACTTAAATTTGAGGAAAGTGAGTATTTCAGGGAACGGATGAAGATTCGGCACCGGAACGAAGAAAAGAATGGGGAATTAAAAGAAGCCCACGGATTGCGCAGAGCAGATTCGAGAGGGCTGTTTGCCATGGAACTGCAAATGTATTTCACAGCATTTGTAGCAAATATCAAGAGGATCACGAGGCTGGCTGAGCCTATTATCCAATAAAGCGGTATTTTCTTTGTATGTTTTAGTGCAATATTGTATATATGTGTTGTTTATATATAGAAAAGAGAAAACTCCCACCAAGAAAGTGGGAGTTTTTCAGTGCCCTTAAAAATCAAGGATTTCAGCCCTCTAACTAAACTGCGGAAGAGGGGACTTGAACGAATTTCCCTACACCGCAAACCCTCATAGAAAGGAGCTTTCCGCACATCAGCTAATAGAGTGTAACTAAAAGTGTAACCAACTTGTCAACCGCTCGTTTTTTTTGAAAGAAAAAATTTTCGGAGCAAACGGTTTACAAGTTTTCACAAAGGATAATTGTTGTAGAGGTGGTTAGACAGTATTTTTCTAACAACCTCTTGTTTATGCTTTTATTCTACAAACTGAAATTGAACAAAATCGCTACGCGATGGCCTGCCAAGGCTGTGGCGCAGTTTTTCTTAACTTTAAATAAAAAGCAGTAGCCAGCAAGTCCTAAATAAGGTATTGTTAAATCACCACAAAATAACAACCATATACACACAGGATCATCACTACTACTGCCATGAATAGAATATCATTAATTCTCTTTACAGACAAGCATTTTTATGATGCTCATGCTCCTCCATGAATGGTAGTTACTGTTTGTTTGCTATTTAATTCATGGAGGATTTATTATGTACGAAAAATATTTATTACAGTTTGAGGAAGCCGGAAAAATCCGTAACCTTAAAGAGCGTTCCATTAACTGCTACAAAAACTATGTTTCTTATTTCCTGAATTACATGGGAAAAGTTCCAGAAGATCTTACCTGTCAGGATGTTAGGAGCTTTCTTCTTGCCAAGAAAGACGATGGTCTGAAAGCAACCACCCTCAACCTTTATAATTCAGCCATCCGTTTTTTCTATCGGAATGTACTTCACGTTCTGTGGGATGATATCACTGTCCCACGCATGATTAAGGAGTATAAACTTCCAACAGTTCTTTCTTCTGAAGGAATCGACCGTCTGCTCAATGCAACCAGTGATCTAAAGTATAAAGCTATATTTGCCACCATGTATTCTTCCGGGATGCGTGTCTCTGAAGTGGTTCATCTTCATTACGAGGATATTTCCCGCACCCACATGCAGATTCATGTCCGGGATACAAAGAACCGTATGGACCGCTATACCATTCTTTCCGAGCGAAATCTTGCACTTCTTACAGAATACTGGTTTGCATGCGGAAAACCACGTGATATTCTTTTCCCGAATAAATTTACCGGGGAATACCTTACCGTTTCTTCCGTGGAACAGGTTATCCGTCGTTCAGCAGCGGCTGCCGGATTATCCGGGGTCACTCCCCACTGCCTCCGCCACAGCTTTGCCACCCATCTTATGGAGCAGGGAGTGGAGCCGCGGAATATTCAGGCACTGCTTGGGCACCGCGATCCGAAATCCACAGAAGTTTATCTCCATGTCAGCAACAAATCCCTTATGGGCATACGCAGTCCTTTTGACGGAAAGGATGGTACAGCCAATGGATAAGCCCACAGTACAGGATATTTTTCACCGCTTTTATCCGGCATACCTTGATCAGTATTCACCTTCCCCTGTACAGG
>NZ_QZDT01000121.1 GCF_009917485.1 Parablautia muri | reverse complement strand
CCTATTAAATACCAGTGGAATATTTATGCTCTGCGTCCATTTGGACGCTAACCGCTATTATATGCAGCGTCAAATCTGACGCACCTTTTATATTTTCGTAGGGGTACAAAAATTTTCGTATTCCTTTAGCAAAGTCCTATGAGAACATTCTAGACAATAAAGCTACACAAAACTTTTGTGAAGCTTATTGCATAAATGATTATATCATCAAAACAAATCATCTATATCAATACAATCTAAATCTTTTCCAATAACGCAAAATAACTCACAAGGGATTTTTCCGCCGTGAGATTCATTATCTGTCTCTATATAATCAGGTTCTTTGTAATCACCTGTTTTGGACTGCACACCAGATGGAGTAGACACCTCTTTTCATATATTATTCTGTCCCATACAATCTATATTTGCCATGGCAAGTTCTGACAGAACATCACCCTCTGTAGGCATATCCAACATTTCTTCTATAGAAAAATCATGTTCCATTGAAACAGGATTGCCCCAGTTATCGTCAACAGCATTTCGCACTTCATCAGGGAATACCGATAAATCCAATAACTCTCCCTGTTTATACTCACCATCATAATACCCTTCTACTGGTTTGTATTTCAGCGATTTATTGTATGCAATACATTGTCTACATAAATCAACCTCCGCATCAAAATTGTTTCTATACTTCTTTGCATCATTACAATAAGCATTATATCTTAGCTTTATTGCTCTTCTATCCAGTTTTTCAACAAAATCTTCACATTCCACGGTATCAGAATATTTCAACGCTTCAGCAATCACGACATCTTTGTCACAATATCTGCCATATGAATTATTCAGCTTGTAATATGTACCGTTTAACCTCCGCTTTTTATGCCTGTATACATAAATAAGCTGCATTTCCTCTAACTGTTCCAGATAATCGTTAACTGTCTCTTTCCCATATCCCCACAACGTTGTCATTTCGTCCTGTGACATATGCCATTCTTTAGTCTGGTTATTGATTGTTCCTATTAACGAGCAGAAGAACGAGAACACATTAAACGGCTTATTGGACTTCTCAAATATTCTCTGCATTTCCCATTGTTCTAAAATAACAAACTTACTCTTGTTGCTATCTACTTCTAATCCTTTACCAGAAAAAATATAATTATCAGTATCCTGATTTATAAGTTCTATAATTCCTTTACCAGAAAGTGAACGTATCGCATCTCTAATCCCCTCTATTATGGTACGCTCCTTCCTGTTTGATGATTTCAAAAATCTGCCTGTCATTTCATATCCTACCAGACTGACAGATGTACTAAGATGATTATATTTCTTACTATACATTCCATTGAGTATTGCTAATATGACTGTTTCCTTATCGTTTGTATTTAATTGTTTGTCCAAAAATAATTTCATATAAATAAAATCCTTTCACATAAATCAAATTAATTTTCTGATTATTTTTCGGCATTTTCATACTGTATTAGTCTTACTGCATCAAAATATCTTTTATCTGCCATAAAAACATGAAATACTCGTCCGTCCTTATCACCTACGCCACAACCAATAGGATGAATACCTTTCTTAAATAACAAATTGCACTCTTGTAAATCATAGTTGTAAATTGGTTTAATATTTTTGTTATACATAAATCAATTCCCTTTCATAAAGTAAAATTAGCCTAAGTTTCGTTTTGGGCAATCATTTGCCCTTTTTTCTAATTTCTCCTAGGACAAGTGGGCATCCATTTGCCCATTCCGATACTGCTACTAAAGGAGATCCTTCTTACTACAAGAGATCCATTCTTACCCCTAATGGGGATAAGGTTCTGGTTTACTATTTACATTATTTTTTCTCATCTGTTATTCCTTTCATCTGATAATTGATTCATTCCCACTAAATAATACTTCTCTCTTTTATTTCTCTTTTTATTGGATGTGATATCCCATTTTGGAACACCACATAATTTACATTTTCCCAATCTGGAAAACATTTTTCTAAGGTATATTGAACTTCACCCCTATAAACTTCTATGAATCAAAAACTTAACAAAAATTCATTATTTGACTTTTGCATCTTGTTACACTCTCTGACCAGAAATGTTAAATTTTTACATTGTAATAAGGACTAAACATTTCATTCAGCCCTTTACATCAGTGGGTCTTAATTCTTTTAAGTCCCTTATTAATCTACTTTTCTATATTCAGTTTTCATCATTTAATGGAATTATTGTGTAGAATCACACAATCAAATTGATTTAATAGTTATCAGATTTTTTTGAATTTCAGATTTACAGTTTATTTTGGTTGCTCTGTAATGGCAATTACTTAGTACAGCCGAAAATTTGGCTGTATTATTTTTACTAAGCTAAATTCTAAGCTTAGTGTCTTTTCCAACCTAAAATTGTGTGGCTAAATATCATCCACCACGACTTCGTGGTCGTTATTCTCATTACTTATTTTTGAGTATCGAATTATTTTTACTCCCCAAATTGGGGGAGCAAAATTTTCGCCTTGAGGCAGCAGTCCTCTAATAACAATCATCTGCTACCAGAAAATCAATCGCTTTCTTTATCCGTTCCATCTCATTTGAATATATCCTATATGCTGCATTCTTTGCTGATTCAACTGAACCATACTTCTCAGGCTGTAACCTCCTGATACTTCCTTTGCCAAAAGCATACAGATAATATTGGTCTTCTTCCGGCTCATGGTTGATTTTGAATTCAATCTTTATCCATCCGCATAAATTGATTTCACAATGGCTGCATACAACCACATTGTCTGACATGATATCTTTCCACTCTAATTCTTTGAATTGCATATGGTACTCTCCTTTAATTATATGTGGTCTGACTTAATCCCTTATAAATCAAGGGTTTTAAGCATTTTTTATCTTAAATATGGCCCAGTATGATTAAACCTATTCACAACTCATACTTTCACTCACTTTTCTTCTCTCTCAACGGACACCACATAGGGCTTACCTCTGGTAACTCCCCTACACCCAGTTTTCCCATATCGTCAATTCTGTCTACATGGTCACAATAATATATTTTCTTACCGTAATCATACTTTTTCATAAATTCACATTCAGCACAATTTTGCGCTCTATTATTCAATTTCATATGTATCCTATTCCTCCTCACCCTGCATTTCTTCTATCTTATCAGCCAATCTTTCACTTGCATAAAACCTCATTTTCTTATGTTCTGGTATAATACATTCTTCTCCGCTTAAAGGCACTCTACCCTTCCTCTCCTTATAAGTCTTCATTTCAAATCTTCCAAATCCTTTTATCATTACCTTTTCATCTTCAGCCATATAATCCATAAGAGTTTCAATGAATAATTCCAGCCCTTCTCTTGCTGCTTTCTTGGTAATACCGCCTATTTCTGCCA
>NZ_QZDT01000012.1 GCF_009917485.1 Parablautia muri | reverse complement strand
TGATAATTGAATCATTGCCAGATATTGAGTTTTCAAGGTGCATAGCTAAAATCTATGTGCGAAGTTTGAGTTATATACTATTTTATTTCCTATCTGTCAGATGGCACTTGATTATTTTCAGGCATCCGTTATAATACTAAATATGGCCTTCAGCCCTAACTATAGTACAATATATAGAAGGCAAATTGAAAAATCTAAGATTTTTCAACGATTAATGGAAATATGGAGGATTTGAATGAACATTATTAAACGAAGCGGCATGGAAGTTGCCTTCGATGCCATCAAAATAGAGGATGCCGTTCGCAAGGCTAATGCCAGCGTGGACGAAAGCGATCGTCTTTCCAATGAACAAATTGAGACAGTTGTGGAGAATGTGACAGCTCTCTGCGTTAAAATGAAGCGCAGCCCCAATGTAGAAGAAATCCAGGATATGGTAGAGGAAGAAATCATGAAGCAGCAAACCTACAAACTTGCTTCTAACTACATTACCTACCGCTATAAAAGAGAGCTTGTGCGCAAATCCAATTCCACGGACGAACAGATTCTTTCTCTTTTAGAGTGTAACAATGAGGAGGTTCTTCAGGAAAACTCCAACAAAAATCCTATTGTCAACAGTGTGCAGCGGGACTATATGGCAGGAGAGGTCAGCAAGGATATCACCAAGCGTTTTCTCCTCCCTCTTGATATTGTTTCCGCCCACGAAAAAGGAATCATTCATTTTCATGATGCGGATTATTTTGCCCAGCATATGCACAATTGCTGTCTGGTCAATTTGGAGGATATGCTCCAAAACGGCACCATCATCAGCGAAACCATGATTGAGCGTCCCCACAGCTTTTCCACCGCCTGCAATATTGCAACCCAGGCCATTGCCCAGATAGCAAGCTCTCAGTACGGTGGGCAGAGCATTACTTTGTCCCATTTAGCCCCCTTTGTGCAGGTAAGCCGTGAAAAGTTCCAAAGCGAAGTGCGTCAGGAGCTTACATCGCAGGGCATAGCGGTAACGGATGAACTAGTTTCCAAAATAGCAGAAATGCGGGTACTGCGGGAAATTAAGCAGGGTGTCCAGATGATCCAGTACCAAGTCATTACTTTGATGACCACCAACGGTCAGGCGCCCTTTGTCACCGTGTTTATGTATTTAAATGAAGTCCCTGCCGGACAGACCAGGGATGACCTTGCCCTGATTATAAAAGAAATGCTTCTCCAACGGATTGAAGGCGTTAAGAACGAGCAGGGGATTTCCATTACACCTGCTTTTCCCAAGCTGATTTATGTGCTGGAAGAAAATAACATTACCGAAGATTCCAAGTATTGGGAGCTTACACGCCTAGCGGCGCGATGTACCGCAAGACGCATGGTACCTGATTATATTTCAGAAAAAATTATTAAAAAGTTGAAAGAAGGCAACTGTTATCCTTGTATGGGATGCCGTTCCTTCTTAACCGTATATAAAGATGAAAATGACCACTACAAATTTTACGGAAGATTTAACCAAGGCGTTGTCACATTGAATCTGGTGGATGTTGCCTGCTCCAGCGGCGGTGATATGGAAAAATTCTGGCAGATCATGGAGGAACGTCTTGCCCTGTGCAGACGCGCCCTGATGTGCCGCCATGAACGCCTTAAAGGAACGCCTTCCGATGTAGCGCCTATTTTGTGGCAAAACGGTGCTCTGGCCCGTCTTAAAAAGGGAGAAACCATTGATAAACTGCTTTATGGCGGATATTCGACCATCTCTTTAGGGTATGCCGGACTTTGCGAGTGCGTCCGGTACATGACCGGAAAATCCCACACCGACCCCCAGGCCACCCCTTTTGCCTTACAGGTGATGAATCATCTAAATGATGCCTGCAAAAAATGGGCAGCGGAGACCAATATTTCCTTCAGCCTTTACGGAACTCCTTTAGAGTCCACTACCTATAAATTTGCTAAATGCCTCCAAAACCGCTTTGGCATTATTCCTGATGTAACTGACAAGAACTATATCACCAACAGCTATCATGTCCATGTGGCCGAACCAATCAATGCTTTTGATAAGCTTACCTTTGAAGCACAGTTTCAGGAACTTTCACCTGGCGGCGCCATCAGTTATGTGGAGGTGCCCAACATGCAAAATAATATTGAGGCAGTTCTGGCGGTTATGCAGCACATTTATGACCATATTATGTATGCGGAGCTTAATACCAAAAGCGATTACTGCCAGAATTGCGGATATGACGGCGAAATCCGGATCATTGAAGATATGCACGGAAAACTGGTTTGGGAATGCCCGAAGTGCGGAAACCGGGACCAGAACAAAATGAATGTGGCAAGAAGAACCTGCGGCTACATTGGTACCCAGTTCTGGAACCAGGGACGCACCCAGGAAATCAGGGAGCGGGTGATGCATCTATAATAAATTTGCGGGTTGATGGCAGGAATGGGAATAGTGTACTTCGTACACATCAATTTGCAGGCTGCCCACAAGAATGGGGGGAACATTATGAAATATGCCGGCATAAAATACTACGATATTTCAAACGGTCTGGGAGTCAGAACCAGCCTGTTTGTATCCGGATGCACCCACAGATGCAAGGGATGCTTCAACGAGATGACATGGGATTTTCATTATGGAGATGATTTCACACCGGAAATCATGGAGGAAATATTAAAATCCATTGAACCTAACTATATAAGCGGGCTGACTCTTTTAGGCGGAGAGCCTATGGAACCGGTTAACCAGCAGGCACTCCTTCCCCTTCTTCGGCAATTTGAAGAGCGCTTTCCCCAAAAAGACATCTGGTGTTATACCGGATATGTCTATGAGACAGACCTGTTAAGCACACAGGGCCGTGCCCACTGCGAAGCAACGGATGAATTTTTAAGCTATATAGACATTTTAGTAGACGGGGAATTCGTTCAGGAGCTTTATGATATAAGCCTTAAATTCCGGGGCAGCAAAAACCAGCGGCTTCTCCAGCTTCAAAAGAAAGGGTGCCCTCAGTTGATTTTATAATTCCATTTGACGCAAAAAATAGTCATTTGGTTTCATCCCTGTCAACAAATAAGCCCTTTGGCCGATATACACTTTAGAGCGAGTTCGGAAGGCATTTACCGCTTTTGCTGTTTGTTATAAGGTATACCGGCTGCCTCATTGCTCGCACAGTAAATTCAGTGTAGAACGCATGGGAATGGAGGAGAAGAAAATGGATATCGGGAATATCAGGGATTTTAAACAATCTCAATTGACCAAGGTCGAAAAGCGAAAAGAAGAAGAAAAGCTGATCAAAAAAGGTATTTATCAGACTAAAATGATGATACAAAATCAAAACATGGAAACCTTAGATGAGGAAATGAAACGCAGTCAGGACCGCACCCAACTTTCGCGCAGTGAAGCTGAGAAATCGGAAACGGAACAGCGGACACGCAAGAAAACAGATGTTCATACGGAAATGAAGAAAATGTTGTCTGTAACTCCAAAAAATATCGCCATTAAGATTTAATTTTTTAAAAAGAAGGACCTTCAGTTATGCTAAGTGTACTGAAAGTCCTTTATTTTTGATACAATTGGCATATTCCCGGACAGACGCTATACAAGCAGCCGAAACACACTTATCAGACACAATCTGCCGAACCTCCTTTTGTTGGACAATTATACCTATTATAGCGCATCAGAACTGCTATCCCGCGTTACCGCAACCTCCGAAATACCTCTGTTAAGCAGGCAGTATATCCCGGCCAGCAGAATGATTATATCACAGATGAGAAAAATCAAATCGCCCCCGGAAGTATTGTCACTAAAATGAGATACCATCCAGACCATATCTCCCAAAACAGCCAAACCGGCAGTCAGAACCGCGGAAGGTGCGCCTATCGCAAAATACTTTACCGTCTTGTCTGCATGTTCATGTATTATCGGTTCCTTGCCAAACCTGATCCGCATCAGGCTTGCTATAAGCAGCCACAAAGGAATGGCCGTCAGCAAATGGGGAATAACCGCATATAGGACAGCGGAAAGGTGGTTGGTTATACTAACTGGCAGAATACAGGCAAGTATTCCCACGATGCAAAATGCTAACAGACGTGCAGCAATGGGTCTGCGTCTCTCGCTTAGGATCCGAAATCGATAATACTCTCCTATATACTCCGCTGTCTGCACAAGACGCCCATTTACCACATTATCACGAAGCCTGTAATCTCCACTATATTTATCCCTGTTCATATAGCCTCCCACAAAGAATCATATGATATAGCAGCGTCCTATCTGACCTCTGCATCAAAGTTCTTATATAAATCGGAATCAATCACCTGCTGATATTCCGGAACAGAGTCCGCAGCTCCGGGTTTTGTAATCGCTATGCTGCTGGCCACAGTTGCCAGTTTCAGTGATTCTTCCGCTTTACTCCCCTGTATAATACCCCTGATAAAGAAACCAATAAATGTATCACCGGCAGCAGTTGTATCCACTACCTGAATCTTACAGGCAGGCATGCGGACATTTTCTGTATCCGAACGATAAAGACATCCTTCTTTACCCAGTGTAAGCAGTATTCCTGTGTCAGGATAACGCAGCCGCAGACATTCTACGATCTGATCCGGATCCTCCACTTTCGCAAGACCTGCTCCTTCCACTTCATTGACCACAAGCCATGACACCTTTTCAAGGGGATACTTGCGAATTTCATCACGATAGGGCGCCGCATTAAAAACTACTCTCAGCCCCTTCGCTGCAGCATTTTCTATGATATACGGAATATGATTGATTTCATTTTGCAAAACAACAATGTCACCCGGCTCAAAATCAGATAATATCTGATCGATAAAATCCATTGTAAATTGCTTATTTGTTCCGCCGAACAAGAGAATACAGTTCTGCCCCTTTTGATCTACTTGTATAATGGCATGTCCGGTTGGACCTTCTCCAACGTGTACAAAGGAAGTATTGACATTTTTACTCTTTAATTTATCGATTAAAAACTTCCCTTCCTCACCAATCAATCCCGCATGGAAGGTTTCAACACCTGACTGTGCCAGGGCAATGGACTGATTTAAACCTTTCCCGCCGGAACCCACAACCAGTTCAATAGATTCATCTGTTTCTCCCGGCCGGATAAAGTGATCTACTTTATAAGTGTAATCGATGTTACATGAGCCAATACATACAGCCTTCATATTAATCCTCCGTTCTTGCCAGTTCCCTCAAATTTGGGCGTGGGCACAAATTTATTGTGTGAATATATTCACCTTTCCTACAATTAAATTCTGAGGGATCTACAAAAGCAGATCCCTCGTCAGACAAACTATTATAAATGATTCTGATTATTTTGTCGAGCCTGTCTGAATAAATGTCTCTTTAACACCTTCATTACTTCTTACAAGACCGGGGCCCACGGTGTCAACACGCTGCTTCGTATTGACTCTTTTTGCTTTGAAAGCCCAGTCGAATTCATCCGGCTGTTCAGGAAGCAGAATGCTGCCGAAATGGTTTACCTCCAGCTGCTCTTTCTTATCCAGCCACTTTCCGGTGCGCGGATCAAAATAAGAAATTTCATAAATGTCATAAGGACGGAGTCCGCGCAGTCTGACTCTCGGACAATCCTTTTCCATATATCCGAATACAAGTTCTCTCTCCTTCGTTGCCGCGGCATATGCCCAGCCGCGCCAGCCAGTAGGCGCACCCGCCTTGCTGGGGAAAAGGAGATCGGGATCAGGAATCAGCTCCTGATAGCGTTTGCCTTCGGAAAGAATAAAGTCACGATAGTACCGGGTCTGATAGCTCGCAGGGAAGGTCATAACATCCCAGATTTTCCACGGTGTCTCCTCAGGTTCCACATTGGCGCTCCAACCAGCCTCAAATCCTGCCAGATTACCGCCGAAGCCGCCGGAAAGAAGACTGCCATACAAAGAAGAACGGAAATTCATATGATCTTCAGGGCTCTCCACATTGCCGAAAATATTCTCTACCAGTTCGCCCAGATTATTCGTCATAATGGCCACATGTCCTGAATAGTAAGGTTCTCCATTGATCGCCGGAACGGGATGTTCATCATTGAAGATATCTTCCATAAGCCAATAGTGCTCATGATCACGGAAGTTACCTGTCTGATCCATTGTTTTCCAGTGCTGCTCACCAAAGCTGCCGTAAGCCGTCTTAGTAGATCCAGGGGCATTCGTGCCCATCAACGTACCGAATGGAGGAGCGCCATACATATCAATCATAAGATCAATCGGTTCATTAAACTCACGCGCATCAATCGTCTCAGCCTTAACGTCAAAATGGATGGGACTGTAAATCGTATTATTCGCCTGATATCTTGCGCTGAGATACTGAATATAACGGGTATAAACCATCGGCCAGTCATAATAATATTTCCATGTTTTTGAGGAATCACGGCGAAGCGCCTCCATAAACACAGTAATACCGTTTTGATTCAGATAGTTGACTTTCTTATCCAGAACCTTAAAGTATTCGGGATTGATTCTGTCATAATCCGGAACCATATCTTCATAGCCCTCAATCTTGCCGGGGAAGAAGAACGGACGACCGCCTTCGTTATGCATATCACGGGCCGTGATAATCCGGTCAACATCTTTATCAAACCAGTCCTCGACTCCACAGAGTGCCCAGGCAGATCTTATACATGTGTTATGTTCATCGGGAATATTGATCCTGTAAGGCTTTCCGTCATTCGCCCATGTGGGATAAGCCACAATCGTACCGATACAGTTATATCCCTGACTGCGGCGGATACGGACCATATCCTTTAATGTCATATCCGGCCCTACAGGACGTTCCCCATCATCGTCCGTCCACGGAAACCGGTATGTAGGCAGCGGCCACCAGGTATCGCCTACCATTACATAAGGCGTGCCATCAGCATATTCCATGGCATGTCCGTTTGCCGTTGCTCTGATAATACCGCGGCGGCAGGGATTTTCTTCTTTCTCCTCCTCTGTCCACTCCAGGGCAAAATATCCGCCGGATATTCCGGATAGCCCCACATCCGGAACAGATGCACCGGTAGTATAAGTCCATGTACCGGGCGCCGTAGCAGTCACACGAATGCGCCATGTGTCATCTCCATCCCAGAAACCGAAAACCCGCTTATCAAAGCCGGGGCCTTTTAACTTGGCCCAGACGGTAACATCTGTATAAGGATTGTCGTATTTATTTTGGGCATGCAGTACAATTTCATGCACGTCCCACATATGAATAGTCGCTTGCTTCATTTTGCCTCCATTTCTGCGAGGTGAACTTTGTTCACATTTGCTTTATTTGCGCATAACAATTTTCAAACTGTTTTTTCAAATATGATTCATTCTTTCGAATCAGCAGGAATATGATATCTCTCAAGGAAACCAAGTCCCATATGATAATTCTTGCCGGTACCGTCCTCATTTAATGCTCTGTCAATCGGAAGATCGGTATTCAGCTTCTTAAGTTTCCATGCCCAGTCCAGATCATCCGGGAAACTGCCAAAAGCAATTTCTCCGAAATCGGAACACTTAAGTTCTTTCTTTTCCTCCAGCCACTTTCCTGTGCGGGGATTAAACCAACTTAACTCGTAAGTATCATAAGGCCGCAGACCACGCACCTTCACTTTGTAAGCGCCCTTCTCCGAGTATCCCATCACGAGGTCACGCTTCTTAGTAGCCGAACACATAGACCACCCTCTCCAACCGGAAGACGGTCCGTTATAGTTGGGTGTTACCAGATTCTGATCTGGTATCAGATCCTGATATCTCTTACCCTCAGAGAACAGGAAATCGCGGACATACTGCACCATATAGGAAGCCGGAAAGGTCATGGTGTCCCAGATCTTATAAGGTTCTTCTTCCGGTTCTACATTACCGCTCCATCCTGCCTCAAAACCGGCAAGCAATCCTCCGTATGCACCCGAAAGTACACTGCCAAAATAGCAGGACCGGCAGTTCAGATGGTCTTCCTCGCTCTCTACATTACCAAACACCAACGTCTTAAATTTTCCGTCATCATCACGGAGAACACTTGTATGTCCGGAATAATAAGGTTCACCATTAATAGCGGGAACAGGATTATCATCATGAAACATATCTGTCAGAAGCCAGTAATATTGATGATCCCGCCAGTTGCCCGTTTGATCAAAGGTCTTCCAATGCTGTTCTTCAGGACCGCCATAAGCAATCTTCGAAGATCCTGGAGAGTTTGTCCCAAGTAAGGTTCCAAAGGGAGGCGCACCGTAGAGGTCAATCATGAGATTAATCGGCTCATTGAACTCCCGACTGTCAATTGTACAGTGTTTACCGTCAAAGTGTATGGGACTGTAGAAAGTATTGTTTGCTTGATAGCGGGCGCTGAGATATTGGATATAGCGAGTATAAACCATCGGCCAGTCGTAATAATATTTCCAGGTCTTGGAGGAATCCCTTCGCAGAGCTTCCAAAAATACTGTGATTCCATGTTCATTAAGCCAGTTTACTTTTTTGTCCAGAACTTTGAAATACTCAGGATTTATTCTGTCATAGTCAGGTACAACATCCTCATATCCCTTAATCTTGCCTGGGAAAAGGAACGGCCGGCCACCCTCATTATGCATATCGCGTGCACTTGCATCTAACTTGGTATACCATTCCTCCACGCTGCACATAGCCCACGCGCCCCGGACAAAGGTTCCATAGGCATCGTCTATTTTGATCGTGGCAGGTTTTCCATCGTTGGCCCACGTAGGATACGCTACTATCGTACCTACACAGTTATACCCCTGTTTCAGACGGTGGCGCGCCATATCCTTCATGGACATTTCCGGGCCAATCGGGCGTTCTTCTTCATCCTCCACCCAGGGAAATCTGTATGTTGCCAATGGCCACCATGTATCGCCTACCATAAAATATGGTGTACCATCTGCGTATTCCATGGCATGACCATTTGCCGTTGCTCTGATGATGCCCCGGCGGCAGGGATTTTCCTGTTTTTCCTCCTCTTTCCATTCGATAGCAAAATATCCGCCGGATATACCTGTAAGGCCTTCATCCTGTACAGACGCACCAGTAATATAAGTCCATGTCCCGGGGACTGTAGCAGTCACACGGATGCGCCATACATTATCTCCATCCCAGAAACCAAAAACTCTCTTGTCAAAGCCGGGACCTTTCAGATCGGCCCAGACAGTAACATCCGTATAAGGATTGTCATAAGTATTTTGGGAATACAGCACGATTTCGTGCACATCCCACATATGGATAACAGATTCTTTCATTAATACAATTACTCTCTTTCATAATTTATTCTTTTTTTCTCTCATCCCGCTCAGACTCACTGGCCTCAGCATCTTCCCCTATATAGGTCCATACAATATCGCTGCTCATAGGATAATCTTTGCCGGCATCACTGTTAAGACGGTATTTATCATTAAGACGAACGGCCTTAAAAGCCCAGTCAAGCTCATCAGGGCGCTCCGGTAACGGAATGCTGCCGTAATAATTAACCTCCAGCTCCATGATCTCGCCCCACCTTCCTGTACGGGGATTGAACCATTGGAATGCGAAGAGATCGCCCGGCCACAAGCCGCGGACACGTGCAGGCAGAGAGTCTTTTTCCAAATATCCCATGACCAGATCACGTTTACTGGTAGCGGAGCAATAAGCCCAGCCCCGCCAGCCGTGTTCTCTTCCGCTAAAGTTTGGCGTGATTAACTGTGCTTCGGGAACAAGCTCCTGATATCGTTTCCCTTCTGAAAGCAGGAAATCACGGGTAAACTTTGCCTGATAGGAAGAAGGAAATGTCATAGTATCCCAGAGCTTAAAAGGAACTTCCTCAGGCTCTACATTGCCGCTCCATCCTGCTTCGAAACCGGCCAGGTTACCGCCATACCCTCCGGAGAGGATGCTTCCGTAGAGAGAAGATCGGAAGTTCATATGATCCTCTTCACTATTCACATCGCCTAATACACGCTCATAGACTTTACCATTCACATCAAGGAAGGAAGTGACATGTCCGGGATAATAGGGCTCCCCATTGATAGCGGGAACGGGATTTTCATTATGAAAAATATCCGTTAACAGCCAATATTGCTCGTGATCCCGACGGTTTCCAATCTGATCCATGGTTTTCCAATGCTGTTCATCAGGACCCCCGAATGCAAATTGTGTGGAACCGGGCGCATTGGTGCCAAGCAGGGTGCCAAAAGGCGGAGCACCATAAAGATCGATCATCAGATTGATCGGCTCATTAAATTCATGAGAATCAATACTTTTTAATTTAGCGTCATAGTGAATAGGGCTAAAAATGGTATTATTGGCCTGATACCTTGCACTTAAATATTGAATATAGCGTGTGTATACCATCGGCCAGTCATAATAATATTTCCAGGTTTTGGAAGAATCCCGGCGCAAAGCTTCCATAAATACGGTGATGCCGTGGTCATTCAGCCACTGTACTTTCTTGTCCAGAACCTTAAAGTATTCCGGATTGATGCGGTCATAATCGGGAACCACGTCCTCGTAACCTTTGATCTTGCCGGGGAAGAAGAAAGGGCGTCCGCCTTCATTGTGCATATCGCGGGCCGAAATTACCCTGTCGTCTTCCTTATTCTCCATCCGTTTAAACATATATTTGACCCCGGCTGCTACCCAGGCGCCACGAATACAGGTCTCATGTTCATCATCCATAATGATAGTCGAAGGTTTCCCGTCTTTCGCCCAGGTGGGAAAAGCAACGATCGTACCTACCGTATTGTAACCCTGGCTAATGCGCTGACGCGCCATATCTTTCATGGACATTCCCGGACCAATAGGCCGCTCCTTCTCATCATCTACCCACGGATAGCGGTAAGAGGCAAGCCCCCACCAGGTATCGCCCACCATGACATAGGGGGTGCCGTCAGCATACTCCATAGCATGTCCATTTTGGGTTGCCCGTACAATACCGCGGCGGCATGCATTGGCTTCCTTTTCCTCCTCAGTCCATTCGATAGCAAAATATCCGCCGGATATGCCTGCAAGGCCTTCATCCTGTACAGGCGCACCGGTAATATAAGTCCATGTCCCGGGAGATGTCGCTGTGACACGGATGCGCCAGATATCCCCGCCATCCCAGAATCCGTACACGCGTTTGTCAAAGCCGGGGCCTTTCAGATCAGCCCAGACAGTAACATCCGTATAAGGATTATCATATGTATTCTCTGCATGCAGGACAATCTCATGAACATCCCACACGTGAATAACTGATTCTTTCATTATTTTTCTCCTTTTTTACTCTTCTTTAGAATTTTGCTTCCAGATGTTCCAGCTTTTCAAGTCTGCGGACAAATTCCTCATCACCCAGAAACTTAGCTTCCAGAAAGGAATCAATCACTTCTTTCGCCGTATAATAGCCAATCACCTCGCCGCCGAGTCCAATCACCTGCACATCATCATGTTCAACACACTGGTGCGCGCAATAAACGTCATGGCAGAGTGCTGCCCGAATACCCTTTATCTTATTGCAGGCGATTACGGCTCCACAGCCTGTACTGCAGAACATAATCCCCCTCTCTGCTTTACCACTTAAGATTGCCCCACAAATCTGCTGCGCTATGTCGGGAAAATCCACCATATCGGTAGAATAACAGCCAAAATCCGTAACTTCATGATGCTCCTGCAAATACGGAAGCATCTTCATTTTCATTGCATAACCACAGTGGTCTGATCCAATTGCCAGTTTCATTTTAATAACCATACCCTTTCCGTAACCTGCAAACTTCTATACATGCTTTGTATGTATTGCGCAGGTACAACATCTGCAAAACGAATACGCTCGTTTGTGAAAAACTTTCAGAGATTTATTTCTGTTTTTACATTATTTTTTCTATTTTTTAATTGTTTAATTGCTAAATAAGGTACATACGCAGTAATGATTCGGCGCAATTTCTTTAAGCGGTATCTCACCGGCCCGACACTTTTCAGAAGCATACGGACATCTGGGTGAGAATCTACATCCCGGTTTAGGCTCAATAGGACTGGAAACCTCACCGGCGAGCAATTCACGATTCTTGCCGCGGCTCGAAAGGTCTGGCTGAGGGATTGCTGCCAGCAATGCCTTTGTATACGGATGCGATGGATGTGCAAAGAGCTCATTCTTCTCTGCCAACTCCACAACCTGACCCATATACATAACCATGATGTTATGGCTGATGTGCTTTACTACAAATAAGTTATGCGTGATGAACATGTATGCCAGCTTCTTTTCCTCCTGAAGATCCATCAAAAGATTCAGTATCTGTGCCTGAATGGATACATCCAGCGCGGAAACCGGTTCATCACAGACAATAAACTTGGGATCCAGTGCAAGCGCTCTCGCCAGTCCTACACGCTGTCTGCGTCCACCATCCAGCTCATGAGGGTATTGGTTGTAGTACCGGGGTGGAAGCCCAACGGTATCCATAAGGGATAAAACCAGCTCATGCAGATCTTTTTTAGACATTCTCTCTCCCATGGTCTCAATAGGATCAGCAATAATATCTCCAAGGGACAATCTTGGGTTCAAAGAAGAATACGGATCCTGAAATATCATCTGTATATCATGATAGATATTCCTTTTGGCAGATCCCTTTAACCCAAGAATCTCTTTACCTTCCAGATATACCTCGCCGGAAGTTGCCTCTTCCAACCTTGTGATAACCCGACCTAATGTGGTCTTGCCGCAGCCGCTTTCACCAACAACTCCGATCGTTTTCCCTTCCTCGATCGTGAGGTTAACAGACTCTACCGCATGCAGCAGACCACGAGGCGTTTTAAAATATTTGGTAAGATTTTTCGTTTTAATCACAGGTTTACTCATATGCTATCCCCCTCTCCCCAACTTTCATACCGGAAACATTTGATCTTGTGCGTGCCGTTTTGATATGCCTTGGGATTTTCACGCCCACATCGATCTGTGACATAAGGACACCGATCGTGGAATTTACAACCCTTTGGCAGGTCGGTTGGGTCCACCATATAACCGGCAATCGGAGTAAGCCGCTTTTCATTAGAATCTAGTTTGGGGATACAGTTGAAAAGACCGGTCGTATAGGGATGATTCTCGATTCGTTGATAAATATCTTCAACGGTTCCAGTCTCAACGATTTCTCCGGCATACATAACCGACACATTATCGCAAAGCTCAGCCACGATACCCAAATCGTGCGTTATCATAATAAGCGCTGTACCAAGTTCCCGCTTCAGCTGCTTCATAAGCTGCAGTATCTGTGCCTGAATCGTAACATCCAGCGCGGTAGTGGGTTCATCGGCAATCAGCAGATCCGGCTGACATACCAGGGCAATGGCGATGCCGATACGCTGCTTCATACCACCGGAAAACTGAAAAGGATATTCATGTTTCCGTTCTGCCGGAATACCCACAAGCTTCAGGATATCATCCACCTTCTGCGCCCGCTGTTCTTTTGTCAGTTCTTTAAAATGGAGCAACAGCATCTCATCAATCTGATTACCTACGGTGATAATTGGGTTTAAACTGGTCATGGGATCCTGAAAAATCATGGATACCTGTTTGCCACGCATGGCCTGTAATTCTTTTTTACTCATATTAAGGACATTTTTTCCATCATATACGATGTCCCCCTCCGTAATCTCACCTACTTGTTCCGGCAGAATATTTAATATACCTAAAGCCGTAGTCGTTTTACCGGCGCCAGTCTCGCCCACAAGTCCCATAGCCTCACCTCTATGAACTATCAGGTCAACTCCATTCACCGCATGTACAACTGCTTCATCGGTGTTGTACTGTACATATAAATTTTTGATATTTAATAATTCTTTCATAAGCAGTACCTCACTTCTTCATTCTTGGATCCAGCGCATCCCTAAGACCGTCACCCATAAAGTTAACGAAAATAACGCTGAGCGCTATCGCAGTACCAGGGATAATACCCAGGTATGGATAGAATCTTATGACATCCTTGACCTCAGAAAGGATCGTCCCCCATTCAGGTGTCGGTGACGCGATACCAATACCCAAAAACCCCATACCTGCAATACCAAGAATGGTCGAGCCCAACATAATCGTAGCGGATATAACCACAGGCCCAATACAGTTAGGCAAGATGTGCTTAACAAGTATTTTGGTTGTGGATGCCCCATAAATATGGGCTGCATCTACGTACTCTGCTGACCTTGTAGTCATAATTGCTGACCGGACTGTACGCGCAAGTGCCGGAAAGCTTGACAGTGCCAGAGCCAGCCACAGGCTGGTGATGCCCTGTCCAAATACCACAATCAATGTCATCGCCATTAACAGGTTGGGAACAGACATAAACACGTCCATGAGTCTCATGATCACGATATCCACCATTCCGCCAAAATAACCGGCTATACTGCCGAAAATAAGTCCCAAAACAAGGGCGCCCATCATAACGATAAAGCCCGAGGATAAGCTGTAGACACCTCCCCTGAGCACTCTGGCGAACAAATCACGGCCAAACTGATCCGTACCGAAAGGGTATTGTACGCTTGGAGGCTGATTGGTAATCAGCAGATCCTGTGTTACAACCCGATCCCAGCTGATATAGAGCGGAGAGGTAAAGCAGATCAGTATCATAATTACAATACCCACAAGCCCGATTACCGCCAGCTTGTTTTTACGGAATCGAAGCCATATCAGTCCCATTTGAGACATGCTCTTTCTTCCGCCGGTGGAACTTCCTTTTTTATCATTCTTTTTCTTTGTCATAATCTCATCCACCTCCTCTTAACGGTACTGCAGTTTGACACGGGGGTCTATCACTGCATAGAGCAGATCCACTACCAGATTCACAACGCACACAAGCAGCGAAATAAATATAATAGGACTCATAACCTGAGGAATATCATTGCTTCGTACCGCATTGACCAGCATGGAACCTACTCCAGGTATGGCGAAGATCGTTTCTACTGTGACGGCTCCTGCTACAATATTGCCTACATTATTACCGATATTGGTGATAACCGGCATCAAACCGTTTCGCAGCGCATGGTAGAATACCACCCTTCTCTTGGAGCAACCCTTGGCGTAAGCAGTACGAACATAATCCTGACCGATGACATCCAGCATACTGGAACGCGTCAGACGAACCTGCCCGGCGATACGGCTCGCTGCCAGCATGATAGACGGCAGTATAAAATGTTTCAGCGAGCCCGCACCGGTTACCGGCAGCCACCGCAACTGTAGGCAAAACACAATTTGACAAATCAGGGACAGAAAAAAGTTCGGCAGACTTATAAGCAGCATTGCAAGGATCATTGTCGTCCTGTCACCTATAGAATTCTGATTTACCGCTGCAAAAACGCCTGCTACTATTCCTACTACCGTAGTCAGCAATAGCGCCAGTGCTGTAAGCAGCAGCGTATTGGGAAGCCTCTCCATAAACTCTTTATATACGCTTGTCTGCATAACCCAGGATACTCCCATATCACCCTTGGTGATCAGGTTCCACATATATGTTCCGTATCTAACCAGCAATGGTCGATCCAGTCCAAGTTCATGATTTATCTCATCGATCTGTTCCTGTGTGGCCGTAGTTCCCAGCCGCATGAAAGCCGGATTCGCAGGCGACAGTGACAAAATAGTGTAAACCATAAGCGTCAGGAGGAAAAAGGTGGGAATAAGAAGCAGTAAGCGTTTTAAAATATATTTGACCACGAAATATCTCCTTTCTTTTCTTTTTTGAAGAACCGACCTGATTCCCCAAACCAGATCGGTTCTTTTCTGATATCAGCTCATCTCATGTGAGCCTATCATATTTGATATATAACACCATTTAATTCCATTTCCACTCGGCAATCCTTACATTGGTGCCGGGAATGGCATCAATGTTTGTAACATCACCATTGAAGCAGAAGGTATTACAATCCTGGTAAAGAGGCAGCATCAATGCTTCTTCATTCATGATATTGATCATCTGGCGGAAAATATCCGTGCGGGCTTCCTCATCCATCTCAGTGAGAGAGGCCAGAGCCAGTCTACCCATTTCTTCTTTCCCCTCAAACTTGGAATTTTCAAAAGATACGGTTCCAGGAGTATAATACTGATAAATCAAGTTACAGTCATAAAGAGACGGTAACGTTGTATAAAGTGAAATATCAAAGTCACCTTCACCAGTTAATGTAGAATAGGTGGAACCATCTATAGCCTTCATTTCAGCGTTGATTCCTATATCCTGAAGATTTCCCTGAATAATCTTGCAGACACCTTCTTCCTTAGAACCTGCTACAACAAGGATCGACAGAACGTCTGTGCTCTCATAGGTAGAGTTTGCCAGGAATTCCTTTGCAGCCTCCACGTCATAAGGTTGAGCCGGAGTATACGTACCGTCCTCAGGGCGACAATGAATTCCCGGGGCAATCATACAGCCCACAGCCTTCGTGTAACCTCTGTTATAGACATTATTAATCGCATCTGGATCCACAGCAGCGGCAATTGCCTTTCTAAGATTCTGATCGGTATCCAGCTTGGAATTACTGCCCCAACGCATATACAGAACTGCATAAGCCGTCTCATAATCAACCGTAAAGCCATCTATGTCCTCAATTCTCTTGCAATTCTCAATGGAAACATTCTGGAGAACATCAACCTCTCCGGTTTCAAGCGACAAGAGCTGAGAATTTGCATCCGGAAGAATTCTTAAGGATACCTTTTTGATATCGGGTTCTCCTTGCCAGTAAAGCTCATTCGCTTCCATATCAACGTAGCTGCCTGTTGCACGATCTGCAAACTTATAAGGACCGGTTCCAATGGGATGATCCAGATATCCATCCCAGCCAACTTCTTCCTGATAGCTTTTATCCAGTATTACCATGTGGTAAGAAGCGAAGAAGTTCTCTGCAGCTGCAAAGGGTGTATCCATATAAACCGTAATATGCGTATCATCTACCACTTCAGCATGCCCAAAACCAGGAATATTCGCATCCGTAACTACGGGATTCTCAGGAATCAGATTCAGAGACCATGCCACGTCTTCTGCAGTCATCTTATCTCCATTATGGAAATAAACATCATCACGAAGTGTGAAATACCACTCACTACCATCATCATTATGACTCCACTCGGTAGCGATCCAGGGGCTGAGGGTATTTGTTACAGTGTCATACCAGATCAGGGGATCATACAGTGCAAATACAATCAGACCGTCTCTATTTGCTACTGCGACATTGTTGGACATCGGAACGATATTGGAAATTTCGGAAGAAATACCAATATTTAATGTTCTGTCCGCATTTGCGCTGCTGGATTCTGAACTGCCGGCTCCAGAAGCATCTGATCCGGAATCATCGGTCTTAGAACCGCCATTTTCAGAACTTGCAGTACCGGAACTGCCAGAATCATTATTGCTGCCGCCGCATCCTGTGAGACACGCTGCAAGCATTGTTACTGTAAGAAACAGTGCTAAGAATTTTTTCATTTACTTTCTTCTCCTTTTCTAACTTGATTGCTTTTATTGTTACCGGCTAGAAATGTAATCGTTTTCATCTCGGTAGTTATCATATTACGATTATGGGTGGATTTTGTCAATATATTGTTTCATTTTCAATACAATAGACAAATTTTATTTTTATTTTTTGTGCAATATAGCCATTGCATTTTATGGTCTGAAATGTAACAATAATGTAATCGTTTACTTTATTATATAGTTTTCGGTTGGAAAATAACTTTTATTTACCACAAGAAATCCCCCATATGCCTTATTAAATTTAAATGGTAAAGAATGTAGTATATTACTGTTATTTGTCATTTTTTACCATTAGTACATTGACCTTTTCAAAATTGAATCGTATTATAATTATGAAAATATGCAGGTTTCGGATTTTTAGCATATTTATGCGGATTCTGAACCCTCTGACTTCTTCTCAATTATAATTCTCCATATTTTAAGTCATATATATAGAAGGTAGGTGCATTACATTGGAAGCAACTATTAAAGATGTTGCAAGACAGGCCGGCGTCTCTACCGCTACCGTCTCCAGAGTCATAAATAATACCGGAGGAGTACGCTCCGATACCGTCAAGCGTGTCATGGACGCCGTTAAATATGTCAATTATGTGCCCAATATCATGGCGCGAAATTTAAAAACTGAATCCAGCACTATCATCGGTTTTGTAATTTCTAATATTTCCAATACACATTTCACGAAGATGGCCAACAAGATCGAATCCATTCTAAGGGAACAAGGGTTAAATCTTATTGTCTGTAACACAGCTGATGATCCTAATCTGGAGCTGGATCATTTACAGAGGATGATTGCCATGCACGCAGATGGCATCATACTAAATACGACCTGTAAAAATAATGATTGGATCTGTGAACTCAGCCATAAAATTCCCATGGTTTTGGTAGACCGTAACATTACTGATCCCGTTTTTCTTGGTGATTTCGTTGGTTCTAACGGCTATGGCGGTGTAATGGATCTTACGAAACATCTGATCGAAAAAGGCCACCGGGATATTGCGATTATCACCTCTGATCTAAGTACAAGTACGGGCCGCGAACGTCTCAACGGATTCTCTGCCGCAATGCGGACTATTGGTATCGTAGTGGATGATTATTATATTTACAGATATGACTCTCAGCATTTCAGTGAGGAAGATGGTGTGGCTGGCTGCCAATATTTGATGGGTTTAGAAAAGCGGCCTACGGCTATTGTTGTGATCAACAATGAAATGACCATCGGTGTTTATAAATATTTGCACAACAACGATATATCTGTTCCGGACGATATCTCTGTTGTTTCTTATGGCAATATTAACAACAGCGATCTGTTTCGTGTAGAGCCTACTTTTGCAACACTTAACCCTAACTTTATCGGTGAAAAGGCCGCCAATCTGCTGCTTTCCCGAATAGAGGCGCCTGGCAGAGGCAATCGCGAGATCATATTCGAACCTCTGCTTGTTGTCAATGAAAGTACAAAAACCCTTTAATAAATATTAGCAAATTGCTGTATCATTTCGTAACAATTCAGCCCAGGACTTTGCATTTACCGTAAAGTCCGTAAGAAAGCATATATTCTGCCACGGGTGAATCCAGCCCTTCGCCGAAGGCGGACTTTTAGCGGCTGAATAGTTGCATAATTTCTATAATATCTATGATTTGTCTTGACTTTTCTCTTAAAAAGTGGTATTGATAGAATGTAATCGTTTTCATTTCATACTATTCTACGAAACAACTTAATTATTGTAAAGGAGAATACTATGAAAGAGTCAATTATCCATATGTGGGATGTGCATGAAATCGTCCTGCATGCAAAAAACACTTATGACAATCCCTATACCGATGTCACAGTCTGGGCTGAACTGAAAGGTCCTGGTTTTGATAAGCGTGTATATGGATTCTGGGATGGTGAAGACACCTGGCGTATCCGCGTAACAGCCACGGCTCCCGGTGCATGGACCTATACCACCGGTTCCTCTGTTCCTGATGCAGGTCTAGCCGGTATATCTGGCGGATGCTTCGCATTAGAGTGGACGGAAGATGAAAAGAACGCCAATGTTTGTCGCCGCGGTATCATAAGAGCGACCGAAAATGGACATGCCATGGAATACGCGGACGGCACCCCCTACATCATGGTAGGAGATACTTGGTGGGCACTCGCTTCTTATCGCTATCCCTGGGTAGAAGATGAAGAAGAACGCCCTGTTGGTCCTGATATGTCTGTAAAGGATATGGCACGTCATCGTATCAGCCAGGGCTATAATACTGTAGGTACAATTGTCGCTTTCCCTACTTGGGCGAATGATGGAAAACCTGCAACCATCTGGTTAAATGACGAACACAATACCTATGTCCGCGGCGCTTGGGCGAGCTGCAGCGTGGAAGATTGGATTAACAATGGTGACGCTCCCTGCCGTGACATGCATAATGAGGGTGGACGTCCTTTCTTCTTCCCTGGTAAGATCAAAGGATATGAAGATGTAGTTCCTGACTATGACCGTATCAATCCTGAATATTTCAAAGTTCTAGACAAGAAGGTACAATGGCTGAATGACCACGGTATTACCGTATTTATGGAAGCTTTACGCCGTGATTCTTCGAAGACCTGGAAATATTATTATAATTGGCCAATGGTTTATACCCGCTATATTCAGTACCTGTTTGCCCGTTATCAGGCAAGCAACATTCTATTCAGCCCGATTCATTTTGACGGTAAGCTTCAGACAATAGACAGTCGCGAGTTCAATGAACCCATTAATCTGATGGTTGATCTTTATGGCCAGCCACCTTTCGGCACCCTGTTCGGCACCAATGCCCCCGGCTCCACTAAGACGGCCTATGGCGGTCCTGAGGAACAGCATTGGAAAACCTTTGACCAGACAGGTAACTGGCGCGATCACCAATACCACTGGCTTTTGACAGATATTTTCAATGATGAAAATCCTGTTCCTGCCATCAATGGCGAGCCTTATTATTCCGGGCATATCTCCATACTTAGAAACGGCGATGGCCAGAATACCGACCGCACATTGCTCTTTGGTAATGTGGAAAGCGTTGAAGATCATCTGAATTGCCGTTCTTCTTATTGGGGCAGTGTATTAAATGGAGCTTTCGCAGGACTTTTGGCTGGTTTTGAAGCAGGATGGAGCGGCAATGTTGAACCCGAAGAAACGCCTTGGAAGATCTGGGACACTATGACCTTCCCGGCTTCCTACATGGTACAGTATGTTCGTGATTTCCTCTTATCCGAGGGTAAACGTTATCAGGAACTGATTCCCGATGACGAACTGGTTTCCCCCAACTTCCAGGGACCTGCCTCCGGTTGGCGTGGATGGATTTCCTGTGCGGCAACTAAAAAGCGCGATCTTATTATGGGCTATTCGGAGAAAGATTCACCCAGAGTTCATGTGCGCGGCCTGCGGCCTTATGACACATATGAGCTGAGCTGGTATGATCCGGCTGTCGGGAAATGGCTGGAGGAGAAAAAAGAAATTGAATCCGATGCATTCGGTGAAGTTTACTGTGGGGATTATCCCAGCAAATTTGACTGGGCATGGAAACTCAAGAAACTGAACACTGACCTTCCAATCGACAAGAATCTCGATCAGATTGCAGCCGGCAATGACAAGAACGAGAAAAATGTTCAGGGTGGTCTCAGCCAGTTAAAACATGTCTATATCCAGACGGACTCTATGGATTAATACAAATTAGAAAATCATAATTTCAAAGGTGTTCACGGGAAGAAAGGATTTATTGCAGTCTGTCTGCACAAGATTTTGAACAAATAGTAATATGGCGGTAAGGAGAGTCATTCTTCATGCCGCCATAATTTTCAAACATTGCTTGAGCATCGTCAATGGTAAACGTTCGTAGTATGAGTCTTTTTATCTTTTCTTTCTGAAGCGGGCGGATGCACTCGCAATTCAGCAGTTCGTATATTTATGTGCATTTTCCCTATTCCTTTCTGAATGTATCAAGTGTGTGATGAGATTGTGTAACCTTGCCGGTCATTTGGCTGCAAGGTTCTTCATTAGTTGTTCTTATCCACAAGATCCTGCATCTGCTCACAGTAGCTGTCCAAATCCAGTTCATCCAGCATATATTTTTGAAACAGCTCGCCCACTGTTTCCAGATAATCCATGGAATTCGATGGAATAGGCCGAACCTGCACATCCACAGTTTGTAAAAACTCCTGTAGCTCCTTATATCCATTTATACTTAAATCTTCCTCAAGCAAATCTTTTCTGGCCGGAATCCGATCTGTCATTTCTGCATAAAGCTTGTTTCCATCTTTACTGACAGCATAGCTTATAAATCGTTTTGCTGCTTCTTTGTTTTTAGATGCCTTATTCAGTGCATATTGCCAAGTTCCAATATAGGTGACTTGATTGCCCCCTAAATCCGGTAAAGGTGTCATATGAATCTTATCTTCGCCATACACTCCTGCATTAACATAGGTTTTTACACCGCCATTATACATACAAACCATCCCATATTTTCCATCAATAAATTTTTGGAGCATCTGGTCATACTGATCTATCATTTGTTCTTTTGGCGTATAGCCCTGGTCAATGCATTCCTTAAAAAACTGAACCGCCTCCCTTGTTTTTTCGTCCTTCCAGTCATAGTAGTTTCCTCCAAAAAGATTAATAAATTCTCCTAGTTCATTATATACATAGGTTTTCTCCCAGGCGCCTCCATATGCGTAACGCCCCTCTCCCCAGTCATAAGTAATAAACCGGTAAAAATCTTCTTTGGTTTCTATTCCCGTAAGCCCGGCTTCCTGAAGCCATTCCTCATTAATCCAAAGAGCCAGTACATCCAGCATGTATGGAGCCGAATAAATCTGCTCCCCCACCATAACGGTTTTTTCTAAATAATCCGGTTCAAAAACCTGGGCTGTCTCTGCATTCATAACATCATTTTGCAGCGGTTCTAAGTACCCTTCATATTTAAAAGCATTGATCATTTCATCATTCACTGTAAAAATATCTACTGAAGCATCTCCGGCTGCTAAAAGGGAGGATACCTTGCCATGACGGGAATCGGCATTCGCGGGATAGGATAGCACATTTATCTTCATTTGAAGCTCTCTTTCAACCTCATCAACATATGCCAGAAAATTTTGATCCTCGGCATCTACGTGCATAATTGTAATTTCATCCTCCCACTGTTCTTCCCCGGAACTATCGATTTCCTGAAATTTACCTCCGCTCTCGCCACAACCGCCAAGACCTGTTAACATGACCGCAATACACACCCCTAGTATAATACAACGCACCTTTTTCTGAATATCAGCATTCTTTTTCATAATTTATACCCTCGCATATCGCAAGCTCTGCTTACAATACTGCCACCAATAAAGAGTTTGGAGGTTTACTTCCAAACTTACACCCCCTGCATATCGCAAGCTATGCTTGCGATACTGCGTTAATAGATAGTTTGGAGGTTTACTTCCAAACTTTACTATCTTCCAATACTGATCATGCGAATCGTCAAACTATCATTTTCAAATATGCTCTATCGGGGCCATCTGTCCTCCTTTTTCATAAGCGGTGCAAAGGGATTGTGAGGCTCTGCCTGATACCAATACGCCACAGATGACACATCATCCTGCCTCTCATAATTTCCTTTATGACAGGCACCAATCTGCTGGATCGTCACTCTTAAATCTTCCTCAAAAAGCACCGGATCCATAATATGCCAGCGGTAAAATCCTCTCTGGGGAAGGGTATCGTCATTGTGATAGAAATTGTGCACACTTCTGTCATGATGGGAATAATAAGGATATCCCATAAAGGGGGTACAGTATGTATTTTCTACCGTCCTGCCGTCACACTGGCTCGCAAAGCTCCAGGCGCCTCCAAAGTAATCCTCTGTCCCTGTTCCGCAGATGGTAGGATACTTATCATCCCCATCCAGGTAAAATTTGATTTCTCCTTCTCCCCACCAGTAACGTCCAAGAGCAGTTAACGCCATATAAGTTCCTACATAATGGCCTTTTCCTTTCACGCCGCTTAGAATAGTATAATCCTTTTGCTTTTCTGTCATACGCTCCCGTCTCCACTGCGCGTGAAAATATTCTATATCCTTTGGCAGCGCATCCGTCAAAACATAGTCAACTTGATAGGCAACCACAGGAATTTCTTCTTTATGCTGGTTTTCCAGTGTAATTTTGGCTTTCTTCTTAAAGGGCATTGGGAAATAGCAATGCATACTCCGTGCAGGATTTACCACCACCGGTATAGAATTTACTCTGCTCTCTCTCCCAAAACCACAACAGAAAAAATCGCCTAGAGGGGTTTCCACCGATGGCGTATCCTCACCATCCCAATACATGCGGAGCACTAAATCCTGCAGCACATAATCGTCCTTTTTTGTGCGGTCGATTACTGTCATCAAAATATGATTAATTATCCCACCGCCTTCAATTTCAGCCAGTGTTACCACACTTCCTGCCGCCATATTTAAAATAAAAGGAGCGCCTTTTCTGGAAGGGCCAAGCTTGCTTACCGCCATACCGGCTTTTCCCTTTTCTCCGCGAGGGTTTTCCCAGCTGATAGCTCTGCTTTTTCCATGTTTTATCAAAGGCAGCGTCCCTAAGCCGCCCAAAAAACTCCTGTACATATGTCTCTCCCTCCCCCGGATCCATCACCGCTTTAGCGTGGCCATCTGTCCTCTTTCTTCATAAGCGGCGCAAAGAGGTTATGAGGCTCTATCTGATACCAATATGCCACAGATGCCACGTCATCCTGACGCTCAAAGTTTCCCTTATGGCAGGTACCAATCTGCTGAATGGTCACTCTTAAATCCTCCTCAAAAAGCACCGGATCCATAATATGCCAGCGGTAAAATCCTCTCTGGGGAAGGGTATCGTCATTGTGATAGAAATTGTGCACACTGGTATCATGATGAGAATAATAAGGATATCCCATAAAAGGGGTACAGTATGTATTTTCTACCGTCCTGCCGTCACACTGGCTTGCAAAACTCCAGGCGCCTCCAAAGTAGTCCTCTGTCCCTGTTCCACAGATAGTAGGGTACTTATCATCCCCATCCAGGTAGAATTTGATTTCTCCTTCTCCCCACCAGTAACGCTCAAGAGCGGTTAACGCCATATAAGTTCCTACATAATGGCCTTTTCCCTTTACCTGATCCAAAATCGTGTAGTCCTTTTGCTTCTGTGTCATAAGCTCCCGCTTCCATTGTGCATGAAAATATCCGATATCCTCCGGCAGCTCATCGGTCAAAAGGTAATCCACCTGATAGAAAAACGCAGGCACCTCCACCTCATGCTGATTTTCCAGCGTGATTTTAGCTTTCTTTTGAAAGGGCATGGGGAAATAACAGTTCATGCCACGGGTGGGATTTACCACAATCGGCATCGAATTTACAATACAGCCTCTCCCAAAACCGCAGCAGAAAAAGTCTCCCAGAGGGGTTTCCACCGATGGCGTATCCTCACCATCCCAATACATGCGAAGCACTAAATCCCGCAGCACATAATAATCCTTTTCCGTGCGGTCTGTTACTGTCACCCAAATATGCTGGATAATTCCGGATCCTTCTATCTCCGCCAAAGTTGTCACACTTCCCGGCGCCAGTCCCCGGATACAGGGGGATCCTTTTCTGGAAGGACCAAGCTTGCTTTCGGCCATGCCGCCCTTTCCTTTTTCCCCATAGGGATTTTCACAATTGATAGATCTGCTTTTCCCGTGTTTTGCCAAGGGTAACGACCCTAAGCCTCCTATAAAACTCTGATACATAAAAATCCTCCCTTCTGTTTCATAAGCTCCCGGAATCCCTTTGTGTCCGGCTTTAAAAGGATTACCGCCTTCAAAAATTTGATAAATCATTTATACAGTTTCCCTAGCGTGCAGCTTTACGCTTTCACACCGCCGGCCATAATACCATCCATAATCTGCTTTTCAAATATTGCCACAAATATAATAATCGGCAGTAAAATAATCCAGCCCATGGCACTTACCAGATCCCACGGAACACCATACATATTATCGCGCAGAGGAAGCTGTACAATCGCAACACTCAGCACCTGAATTCCGTTAGAATAATATAAAGGTGTGAAAAAGTTATTTAAGCAATTAATAAAGTTAATGATACACACTGTTGCAATGGCCGGTTTCATAAGCGGCAGTACCACCAGAAATAATCTTTGCACAAAATTTGCCCCGTCAATGGAAGCTGCCTCCTCCAGAGAAACCGGAATCTCTCCTACAAAATTCCTTAAAATAAGCACCGTAAAAGGGATAATAGAGCTGATATAAAGAATAATCAATCCCGGATAAGTATCAAACAGCTTCACCTTCTGCATGAATTCATACAAAGGCCTCGCTGTAACCACTTCAGGAATCAACATGGTTGCAACAATGAATCCAAATGCCAGACTGACCGCCTTCGATCTAAATCTTGCAAATGCATAAGCTCCCATCACGCAAATAGCTGTCCCTACAATTAATGTAACACCTATAATCAAAACTGTGTTACCAATTTTAGATATAAGTCCCACATTTTCAATCAAAAAAGCATAGCTGTCCAGTGTCGGATGATCCGGAATATAGTCAATCGGCATTTTAAAAAGTTCCCCTGGCGGCGTAATAGATGAAATAAAAATCCAGTAAACCGGGAACAAGATAACAAACGCAACCAATGCAAACAAAACCCATCTTCCAATTCCAATCATCCATCTGTACATCTTATATTTTACATCACTATTTTTCTTCATTCTAATCCTCCATGCTTCCAATCGCCACAAATTCGGATGCCAATTATCTCATTTCCCAAGTATTCTCCAGGCAATGTATGAAAAAATTAATCCTCAAATTTACTCATAAACCGCATATTGAACCAAGAAAAAAAAGCCATCACAAGGAAAAGAAGCACTGCCAGCGCAGCAGCATAGCCAACATTCAGATTCGTAAACGCCTCCATTGTAATTCGGTACGCAATCAGGGAGGTATCTTCTCCAGGTCCTCCGGATGTCATAGAATAAACCAAATCAAAGCCTGTCAGACGCCAAAGAGTAAACGGAATGCATAATGTAAGTACATTTCTCATAATCAGCGGTAGTGTTATGTAGATAAAAGACTTGAAGCTATTTGCTCCGTCCACCTTAGCCGCTTCATATATATCACTGGATATAAACTGAAGTCCGGATAAAACCAAAATTGCAAAGAAAGGAAGGTCCTTCCATAAATCCAGCGAAATAACTGCGGCTCTTGCAGTTCCGGTATTGATCAGCCAGTTCAACTGGAAGTCCGGAACAAACCGGCGGACAAAATCATTAATAAGTCCATAATCATTATTAAATGCCCATTTCCCGGCCATACCAATTACAACAGCAGGCATTGCCCAAGGAATCAACACGATGGTACGCAAAAAACGCCGTCCTTTAAACTTCATATTTAAAATTAATGCCAGTCCGACTCCCAGAATGATATGAAAAAACATGGAAACCACCACGAAAATTCCAGTAAACTTTAGTGTAGTGATTACCTTCTGGTCTTTAAATACGTTAACATAATTAGATAAACCGGCATATTCATTGATTCCACTTAAAATCCTTATGTCGTAAAAACTGTTAAACACTGTTTTTAAAATAGGATAGATTGTGGTAAATCCTCTTAGGAGCAACACCGGCAGTATCAATACCCATGCAATCCATTGGAGCGACTTTTTACTGATCATGCAATCCTCCTCCTTTATTTATGTGCAGACTCTCAGAATCTCTTTGTTTCTGAAAGCCATTCTCTAAGGCAGGCGAATGCGGGGACAAACGTATATACCCTGCCCGCCGCATTGCCTGTTTCTCTCTCCCAGCCGTCTCCCGTTACGGCCACCGGCTGCAGAATGTTTATTTCAATTCTTATTTGTTATAAGTTTCCACATATTCCTGTGCCTTAGCGCAGAAGTCATCTACTGTTATTTCATCCTTCATATAAGACTGAAAGATTGTACCCATAGCAGAAATAAATTCCATGGTCTGCGGTAACATTGGACGTCCTTTTACGACACATTCATTTGCATATCTGGAATACATTTCTTTCGCAGGATCCGTATCAGGAACCACCTTTTCTGCCACGTCCTTCCTTGCCGGATATCTGTCAAATGCTTCGTAGTTTGCCTTCATTCCTTCTTCGCTTGCCATATACTGCAGGAATTTAATTGCCGCATCTTTGTTTTCAGAAGCTGTATTTAATACATAGCTCCATGAGTCCGTGAAGATATATTTCTGGTCGGAGAACTGGGGCACCATTGCCATATGTATTTTGTCCGCTCCAAGCATACCCGCCTTATCATAATCTGTTCCAAGGCCCCACATGAACAGGCTGCCATATTTTCCATCGTTGAATTTGGGATTCATCTGCTCATATTTATCAGCAATCTGGTCAATGGGTGTATAGCCATTTTGTACCATTTCATGGAAAAATTCCATTGCTTCCTTGTTTGCAGGATTGGTCCAGTCAAGGTAATCGCCGCCAAACATATTTACGAACTGTGCAATTTCATTAAACACATAGGTCTTTTCCCAGGAGCCGCCGTAGCCGTATCTGCCATCCCCGGAAGCTGCTTCCAGATATTTCACGAAATCTTCTTTTGTATCAATGGAAGTGATTCCCACCTCATCCATGATTTCCTGATTCACCCAAAATGCCAGATATCCTGAATATCCGGGAACACCAATAATCTGTCCGTCCCTGTCTGTGATCATATCAGCCACATAACCCTGGGGGAATTCACCACGGATATCCTCTGTCATAACAGTGTCGTTCAGCCCTTCCAGCCAGCCGGAATTTTTAAAGGATGCGCTCATTTCATCATTGATTTCCAGAATATCTACACTGGAATCACCTGTGGAAAGGATGGTTGTGATCTTCTGCTGTCTTGTGTCAGAATCAGTAGGCGCTGCAATCACATTAATCTTAAGTCCGGTAGCGCCCTCTACGTTAGCCAGCCAGTCATTAAAGTCTTCGTCTGTAGAGTTGATGGTATACAAGGTTAAATCATATTCTCCATCCTTGCTTCCTGTATCTGCTGAAGCAGTTTCACCCTCTGTTTCAGTTGATACTGCATCATCTGCTGCCGCATCGCCACCTGCTTCCTCTGTGCTGTCGCTATCTGTCGAAGTTGTGCCGCTTCCTGAATTACTGTTTGAATTTCCGCAGCCTGCCAGAACAGAGCACATAAGAGCTGCTGTTAACAAAACGCTTACAAGTTTCTTTTTCATTGTTCTTCCTCCTTTTCTCCGGACGGATAAACCGCCTTTTTGTTTACAAATCAAGGTTATCAAAAAGGAGGTCCCATAAAAATACAATTTCTTTTGATTCATTTATATTATTTTTTTATCGGTTGAATTTGAATTAGTCCCTTCTTATAATAATAAAAGATACTTTAATTGTTGAAAATAAGTTTAATTATATATAGGAGTGTGATAATGAAAAAAATAATTCGCCAATTCCACAGACTCTTTTCCCGTTTCCAGCTAAAGCTGCTGGCAGCATTTTTATTATGCACCCTTATCCCTCTTGGCGTAATCAGCTTCGTTTCCTACTCCGTTTCCCGCTCCATTGCCTGGGATAAAACGATGGATGCCTCCATCCTTGCAGGGGACCAGCTTCACGTACAGCTCTCTGCCAGAATCAGGCAGGCGGAAAATGTAGCGGATGCTTTACAATATAATATGTATACATTGGGAAGCGCCAATGAGCAGCAGCTTTCTACCTATCTGAATACGATTACATTGCTTCGCAATGATATCTCCCTGTATTTATCCACTTTTGATTTTTATCAAATCTGTGTGTTTTTAAAAGATGGACAATTTGGAAGCAATGAGGGATTATACTTTTATCCTTTAAGCCAATTGGAATCTTTATTGAATGTATCTCCTGAGGATCTGCAAACCTTGGGTGCCTCCTCCCTGTGGCTGTACAGACCTCAAATCAAAACTCCTTTTTTGTTATCCGAAGATAAAAAAACTGACTCTGTCATCTGCTGCCGCGCACTGTTTAATCAGGGCAGCGGCCAGCTTGATTACGCCTATTTTATACTGATGGACACGGCAGAATTTTCCAATATGCTTGTAAATTCCTTTGCGAACACGGATACCTATGGATATCTGGCCATGCCAGACGGAACCATTATCGCTGCCTCCGACCCGGAATTGTATCATAAACAGCTTTCCCATGATTTTATGCAAAAGTTAGACCAGTGTCAGACTCCTTACTTTTTTTATGAGGATTCCTACATCCATGTGTCTGTGCTGGACAATGGCTGGTATCAGGTTACAGATATACCCAAAAGCTATATTACAGGCAGCACGATGGTCCTGCTCCGTGCCATTTTGCTTGCGCTCCTTATTGCCTTATCCGCAACGGTTCTGGTTATCCTGCTGATTTCCCGAAATCTTTCTGTGCGCATTCATACCTTATCAGGCGCCATGGAGTCCTTTCGTTTAAATCCTAACCTTCCTTCTTATAAGCCTTTAACCATCCCTAAGCCTGATGACCCATCTTTATATGATGAAATTGACATGCTTGGGCTGACCTTTGAACAGATGCAGGCCGCTATTCAGAATAATTTAAAATCCATTCTGGAATTATCCCTTAAGGAGGAACGGTTAAAGTACCAGCTTCTGCAATCTCAAATAAATCCTCATTTTTTGTACAATATTTTAGGCTCCATCAAAACCTGCCAGTCCCTGGGCAAGTTAGATGTGGCGGATCAGATGATTACGGATCTGACGCGTTTTTATCGTCTGACATTACACAAATCCAATGAATTAATTCTTCTTCGGGACGAGCTTGAAATTGCCACCCTTTATCTGAATATGGAAAAGCTTTGTCACAATAATAACCTGGAATGGGAAATTGATTTGGAAAGCGGAATAGAGAATTTCCTGATTTGCAGATTTACCTTACAGCCCTTTTTAGAAAATTGTATTCTTCATGGTATTTCCGCTCAAACGCCTAATATCCTGATAAGGCTTTCAGCTGTCTACGGAGATGATACTGTCATTATAAAAATAAAAGATAACGGCGCCGGCATTTCTCTCCAAAAGCTGGCAGAGCTGCGCCAGAGCCTTAAGAGCCAGACGGTGAATTATGAAAAACATTTTGGCGTCTGTAATGTAAATGCCCGTATTTCCAGTGAACATTACGGCAGCGGGCATATTGAAATCGATAGTGTTCCTTATGAGGGTACCTGCATCACCATAGAATTTTCTCAAATGGAAGGAGTAGAATCAGAATGAAAAAAATTATGCTGGTGGATGACAATGCATTATCTGTGGAGGGAATCAACAAAAATATTGACTGGGAAGCTCTTGATGCACAGGTTATTCATATTAAATATAACGGCCTTTCCGCTCTTGAAGCATTAAAGGAAGATTTCGTGGACATTATTATCTCCGATATTGAGATGCCTGATCTGGACGGAATTTCTATGAGCAAGCTGGCAATCTCCCGCAATCCTTTTGTAAAAATTCTGTTGATTTCCGCTTATGATAAATTTGAATATGCTAAAAATGCTATCCGTATTGGCGTATATGATTATATCGAAAAGCCCATTGATTATTCTTATTTGACCGAAAAAATTAACAGTGCCTGCACTCTGATTGATCAAGAGCAGAAAAATATGAAGCTGTTAGAACTCAGTCGGCCTGCCATGATTGAGAAATTTTTTCTTGACCTGTTAAATTATCCCAGCAAGGAGGCCGCTTACCATTTGGCCTCACATATGCAATACCTGAATCTTGATTTACAATATCGGTTCTTTAATGTAACTGTTTTTAATATAGAAAATGCTTCCGAACTAAAAAATGAAATAGGCGTAGCCCAATACGAAATGCTTTTATACCAAGTTCACGATTCCATCAAAGATTTTTGTCAGATATTTGACAGCTTTTATCTCATTAAGCGCTTTGACTTTCTGGAACTTATTCTTGGACAAAACAGCTCCAATGCAAGCCATTTTTTGCAGACGATTCACAAAATCGCTTCAGACCTTATTGCAAAATATCAGGATTCCGGCATTTCCTTAAACATTGGAATTGGAAACATTGTATCTGATTTATGGAATGTTCATTTATCCTATGAAAGCGCAAAACATGCTCTGGAATACCGCTTTTTCTTTCCTCAGAAAAATATATTTGATACCAGGGAGGCCTTCGGCAAAAACCTTTCTCTCGAGCCCTTTTCCGATGCCAAAGAGGAGGAGCTGATTCGCTTAATCTGCCAGAAAGACTATCAGGCCATGGAGCTTTGGATTAAGGAGTTTTCTGCAGATCTTTTAGACAAATATCAGACAAAGGATTTTGTCTTTGTCCGCACCTACAACCTGCTTGGAAGGCTGCTCAAATTTTTATATGAATTGGATATCGAAACAAAGGATCTGGAGGAAAAAATAGTCCAGACCTATTCCCGGCTGTATTCCTTTAATACCAATGAAGAATTTTTCTCCTGGTTGTCGGAGATCTGCAATCTTGCATGTCAAAAACTGGATATTTCTCTGAAAACCTACCACAATCAGCTGTGTGAGCAAGTGCTTGGCTATATACGGGAAAATTATCAAAACAATGAGCTTTGCCTTCATGATATTGCACGGTTTGCCAATGTGAGTCCGGCGTATTTAAGCGCACTTTTTAAGAAGAATATGGAGGTTAGTATCAGCGATACCATTACCTCCACCCGGATTGAAGCGGCCTGTCAGTATTTAGAGAATTCTGCTCTTTCCCTTCGGGAGATTAGTGAAAAATGCGGGTATGCAAATCAGTATTATTTTTCTACTAGTTTTAAGAAAAGCAAGGGGATTTCTCCTTCGGCTTATCGGGAGAGAGTGGAATGAGAAAGGATAGTACTGAATGGAGGCCGCGCAGAGAGGGCCGATATGTCAACATCGCCGCGCTCTCGCTCCGTGAAGAACGCAGCAGGTAACCTGTTTTATATAATATTAATCTTTTCATTCATTGAAAAAGAATATATCTCGTGATAAAATTTTAACAAATAGTTTTATAATTTTAAATAATTGAAAAATTAGCATAGCTGTCTATCATATCTGATGCAAATTTGATTTGAGGAGCGGAGGAATTAAGAAGAATGAAAGCGGTTTGTAAATCACGATTTATGTTGGTTGTTTTAATGGTGTTGCCGGTTGTTATGCTGTCAGGATGTGAGATGCGCTCGAATGGGGCATCTGTTTCGTTTCGAAAGGAAACGGCGGCGGAAAAGGATAGTTCTGAGGCTTCTGATAGCGGTATGGAGGCTGAAGCGGAAAGTCCTTATACCTATCTTGCTAAAAAGGAAATTGAGGATATTAATGATCGGGGCTCTGTATATGAAATCTATATGCCCAAAGATGTCGATATCATTGACGGCTATGCTTCCCTTAGTCAGCATGGAATTTCTTACTCTGCTGATGTTTATGGCTATGGGGAAGCAGAGGAACGCTATGCATCCTTTGAGGACCATCTTACGCTAAAGCAAAAGTATGCTCATGAAGCGGATTCAGATTATATAGATGTGGCAGACACTGGTATTATTGAAAATGGCGAGGACAGGTATTTTATTTTTATGGGCAAAGGTGTGGATTACGATGGTGCCTCCTTTGAATTAAGGGAACTTTATTATCTGGAAATGCAGCCCTCAGGAGCCGGCATTCTCTGGATAGTTACTGTATATGATGATTATGCTGACGAGGACACGGAGCCTCTTATTGATGAATTGGCTGCCTGCCATAGCATTAATCTGGATTTAATCAAGCCAGGCAGCACCTGGGAGGTTTCCGAAGACCAAGATACGTATCAGGCAGGGGAAGGGGATAAAGTCCTCGAAGATTTGGAAGGTTATCAGTATATGGGCCTCACCTCCATATCAGATTATTACCGGGAAGCGGAATGTAATCTGATGCTCCCGAAAGCACGGATTGCAGATATAGACCGGACAAATGCTTATTCTTTTCTGCATGGAGTTTTGGTCAGTGCAGACGTTGAGGAGATTTATTCCGGCAGCGCTCTGGTCACAGAGATGAAAAGCACTGCAGATATAAAATATGAAACCGCGCTGCATAATACGTCCACCATACGAAATGTCCAAAGAAGCGCCATGATGCCGGTTCCCGGATTTGAAAATGCATTGCAAATGGCAATTTCCTATGAGAAAAAAGGATATCAGTCAGATGAATATCTGCCTAGAGTGGAGGCTCTATGCTATATTCCAATTGACGATACGTTTTATCTTGCCCTTGAGATTTTTCTTTCCTATGAACAGAAAGATGCCGCTACCGATGCGGTTATCCGGGAATTGGAAACCGCCTATGGCATTGACCTGTTTAAATATTGCAATGAGCAGTACCAGACGGATGCCTTAGATCCGGGAAACGCTGCTTTGGAGCAGAGGGGTGCCAATACAGGAGCGAAAACCGATACGGCCGGGGAAGCGGCTCCTCTTACCATGGCTATGCTTATGGGTGGTGAGGGAGACATAATGCAGGAGCCTTCCCTTCCTGATACGGTCTTGTGGTTTAATGCCACCTACGCGCCTCTTACCTACAGCAATGGATTTAACTGGCATCTGGTGGGCGGCCTTAAAATCACTGAGGAACATCAGGAATTGATCGATTGGGGACTTCGCAATAGCTGGAGCATAACCGACAGAGAATCGGCACTGGAGGTTGTGGAACGTTTGAAAGAAAAAGGCCACAGGCAGACCTGTCAGGAATGTATGGACCAGTTAAAGGAGATGGGGCTTTTAGATTTGGATGAGAAAGAGTTTAGAAAGAAATTTCTGCAATCACAATTATCCAATGATTACCGCTATGTGATAGCTTACAATATGTATCAGGAAGGCCATGATGCAAACTACATGGCTGCCTGGGATCTTTGCAGGGTAAACCAGCTGTACGCTGATTTTTATATTTGCGGTTACATGACCTACGAGGAAGCCATGGATGGCTCATTGGAAAATTCTCTCGTACTTCAGCAGCTCTATTCCTCCTGGGAGGAAATGGTAGATGGGTATATGCTGGGTTTCCAGTTCTGGAGCAGAGATTCTGCTTCTAAGGACGATTCCTCTACCAGGGAGCGCTATCGTTATTATGAAATGTTGAAGGAGTCTGATGACAGTCCTTATGAACTTGACTGGAACATGGAGCTTAAAAAGAGCTGGTAGCCTCTACTTCGGAAGATGTTCCACCTGTTCCGCCTGTTCAAACTCTGTCAGGAATTTATCATGCAGTTTTTCCTCAGCCTTTTTCCGTGCTGACACTGCATCCTCAAACCGCTCATACCTGCCCAGATAATAACGCTGTCCTTTAAAGCAGATGGATGCACGCCACCGCTGCCGGGAGGACAGCCAATCTACGCCGGGGACGCCGCTTGTATTGTTCTTCCGCACTGTCTTAGCCCGCAGTATCTCTACGCATGTGCCATCAATATAATTCAACCGTGTCCCTATACCGTGGGCATTCATGCAGCCACAGCTCATCACATGCCCATTGCGCAGATGATAGGTTTTTACAATGGTTTCCTTTCCACATTCACACCTGCAAACCCATGCCGTTCTGCTCCCAATATTTTCTGCCGGATGCAAAACCGTCAATTTACCATACTTCTGTCCTGTTAAATCCAGCTTTTTTGTTGAGTGTCCCATATTTTTGTCCCTCTTTATCGTGATAGTCGGTTACAATTTGTAACAATTCGTAACAGTTCAGCCAGACTAATTCGCCATCTTTATCACTATTGACAGACTCAACATTCTGTCTACAGGTAGTTTTGATAGGACCTATCATACATACCAAAAATAAAAACGAATAAAGCTTTACACGAAGAAAAAAGTACAAAAAGCAAACAAGATCACAATATAAATTTTGCGACCTTGCTTTCTTACGCTCTCAATTCATAAAATCATATTGTAAACCATAAATCATCTGTGCTATAATAAGCGCATATAATGTAGTTATATCACTTAACTGTTGACAGAATGTTGATTCCGTCTACATCACCAGTTTTAGCATTTCCAAATGCCTGGCATGTTCTGTTCCTGTTGTCATCAGATAAATCCGTGTAGTATTAATGGAACTGTGCCCGAGCACATCTGCAAGCTGTACAATATCTTTGCATACCCTATAAAATAAGGTTGCAAATAGATGACGCAGGTTATGAGGAAATACTTTAGAAGGTTCTACTCCGGTCTTTTTACAAAGTTCTTTCATCTCCCGCCATATCTGTTGCCTTGACAAACCTTTTCCATTTTGTGTAAGGAATATCTCACCGCAGGTAATTCTCTCCATTTCCGCATATTTGATTAATTTCTTACACAGCTTTTCCGGAATTAAAATTACCCGTATTTTACCTTTCAAATCTATTTCCGCCCGTCCCTTTCTGGCCGCTTCAACCGTGATATAGGCAACCTCACTGACCCGGATTCCTGTGGCGCAGATAGTCTCTATCAAAAGTGCCAGCCTCTCTTTTCCTTCCCTTCGGGCCCTTCCCAATAATCTTTTATATTCATCCTGGGTCAGCTCTCTTGACGGTTCACGAAACATCTGTCGCTGAATCCGCAGAAATTTTACGCTACACTCCTTCATCCCTGCAAACTGAAAAAGGCCGTTTAGCGCAGAGAGTTTAGCATTAATTGTAGCAGGCGCAAGTCCTTTCGTTTGCAAATATTCCTTCCACTCCAGCACCACTGCTTTTTCCACTGGCCTTCCTCCAAGCCAGGAGGTAAAAAAGCGTATATCCCGCATATATTTTTCAATAGTTGTTTGTTTGTGTTCTTCTTCTCTCAAGTATCCTTCATATGCTGTCAACATTTCTTCTGTTCGTTCATAACCCATCCTTTTCATCTCCATTCCTGCCAGCAATCCATAAATTGGAACGCAAGCACATATTTGTCTAACACAACATAGCATATTTATTTTATCCCCTATTTGACAATAGAATTCACAAATATAATGACCTCTATTTATAGCCTATCAGAAACCTTTTAACGAAATAAGATGCAAAATGCGAAAATAACAGTTCAGCCTTTTGCGAAACTGTTACCTATAAAAACGATATATGCATAATAATATTTGACACACGAAACAATAAGTAGTAGTATTAATATATATTATATATAGTTTCTAAAACTACTTAACAGGTTTTATATAAAGGAGGAATTTTTATGCAGATCACAATACGGGAGCCTGGAAGTGCTATAACACATTTTATTGGGATGATGATGGCGGTTTTGGCCGCTATGCCGCTTCTCATAAAAGCCGCTCTTTTTTCCGGCGGCAGGTCAGTGCTTACTCTAAGCATATTTTGCATGAGCATGATTTTACTGTACGGCGCCAGTACAACATACCATTCACTGAATATCAGCGGAAAGGCGCTTTGCGTTTTCCGCAAGCTGGATCATATGATGATTTTTGTACTTATTGCCGGCTCTTATACGCCTGTATGTCTAAATGTTTTAGGCGGAAGGCTGGGCTACACCTTACTTGCAGTTGTATGGGCAATCGCGCTGCTTGGCATGACCTTAAAGGCCTGCTGGATTACCTGCCCTAAATGGTTTTCTTCTGTCATATATATTGCCATGGGATGGGTCTGTGTTGCCGTGTTCAGGCCTTTGTGGAATATGCTCCCCCACGCCGCTTTTGGCTGGCTCCTAGCAGGGGGAATTATTTACACCATTGGCGGTGTCATTTACGCCTTAAAGCTTCCGGTTTTTAATGAAAGGTACAAATTTTTTGGTTCACATGAAATTTTCCATCTTTTTGTAATGGGAGGAAGTATCTGCCATTTTATCTTCATGTTTCTTTATGTGGCATAAGGAAACGCTCCATCAATGGGGAGGGACATTTTTACACAATGTCCTTCCATCATGATCCGGAAATCTCCTTTATGTGCCGCTACAATCTGTTTTACGATTCTCAGGCCCATAATGTGAGGTTTCTTTTCGTTCCATCTATCCCCGTCTTCCCCAAAAAGTTCCTGCACAACCACTTCCGGTATTCCGCATCCATCATCTGAAACTTCAATCACACATTTGCCCGACTCTATTCCTCCTCTTATCCATATCCTGCATCCATCCGGATTATGCCGGGTGCTGTTGCTTAGCAAATTTCTTACCGCTCTTTTCATCAATTCTTCGTCTCCCTTTAAAGTCACCCCTTCCAGCTCAAACTCTATGAAAGGCACTACTTCGAATTGCCCGCCTAATCCTTCGTTCATAAATTCTGCCGCCAGCGTGCGCAGCAGCACTGCCGGGTAAAAGGGAGTTACCCTAAGAGGCTGCATATGATATTCCAGCTTAGAAGTAAGATTTAAGTCCTCTATCAGCTGCCTGATTTTAATACTTTGATTTCTTATGACGGCGGCCTTTGCGCGCTCCTTTTGTCCAAGCTTTTCATTTTGCATCAGCTCATCCGCATACCCCATTATAACGGAAAGCGGTGTCCGTATATCATGGGAAACACCGGCAATCCATTCCGTCCTTGCCATATCTCGCTTCTGAATCGTCTGTCTTTGCTCTTTTAAAATATCGGAAGTGCGGTTAAGCTTAACTGCTAATTCCCATGCGACTCCTTTTTCCGTAAGATAAATCTGCTGGTTACAGGATAGCGCTTCAATTGCCTCTGACAAAGGGCAAAGGGACTTATAATACCGATATCCCAAAAACCCTACCATACATAAGATAATCAACAAATTAGCGCCCACAAGAACACGAATATATTGCCCGATATGGCTCATAAATCCCATTGGCAATTCTAAAGTAAATTTCCAAAGGCTGTTCTTTTTTCCTCCTGCTGCCAAAAGTCCTTCCTTGGTCTGCCACACCTTTACAGGATAATCATTCAGATACCATCTGGTAAAACCGGCAATCTCCCCGGCGGTATAATGGTCCTTAAAATTCTCCGGCAGATTCCATTCAAAAATCACATCTCCTGTGTCATTTAAGAGCATAAGAAATGCATACTGACTTTCCTCCAAAAAATCCTTTCCCTGCTGTGTAAGAAACAATTCACCTTCTGAATCCTTTTCCACTAAAAGTTCTGCCATACTTCGAAAACTTGTTGCAAATCCGGATTCATAGTTTACCACCCGGTCTAGCATAATCCAGCACATAACGCTTAAATTCACCATACCCAGCAGTACTAAAATTATCCATGTGGAACCAATGTATCTACCATAAATTTTTAACAGGCTTTTCATCCTAATTCTCCTCCTGTCAGCAACCCGCAAATTGTATGTGTGCGAAAAACACTATACACAAGCAAAGCGTACAACTTCTTTCCAAAGCGTAACCTCTGCTGTGCGCAGCTAGAAGTTCTTCTCACCCTGCGCCCCTTTTATCAATTTGTAACCAAGCCCCCGTACCGTCAAAAGATACTTAGGGCGAGATGGATTTTCCTCTATTTTTTCCCGCAGCCGCCTGATATGCACCATGATGGTATTTTCATAACCAAAATAATTATCCTCCCACACCGCCTGACAAAGCTGGTCAAGGGTTACAATATATCCTCTGTTCTCTGAAAGCTTACGCAGGATTAACAGCTCCTTCGCCGTCAAAGGAATTTCTTTTCCTCCTTCTGCACTTTCCTTATATCCTCCTGGCTTCCATATAGCAGTCCCACTCTTAAAATCCACACTGCACGCTCCCAAATCCAGCTGCTCCTTTTGGCCGCTCTCCCTGCTTCCAAAAAGATAGGTTCTTTTCAAGATGGCACTGATGCGCAGGGTAAGCTCCTTTGGCAAAAATGGCTTAACCATGTAATCATCAGCGCCAAGTCCCAGCCCCAACAGCCGGTCACTATCTTCATCCCTTGCTGACAAAAACAAGACCGGCACACCAGAGACTGTCCTGATTTTTTGCATAAGAGAAAATCCGTCTCCATCCGGAAGATTGACATCTAAAATAATCAAATCCGGTTCCCTGTATTCAAAATATGCCTCCGCTTCCTTTACACATGTTGCAGTATCTATATTCAAAAAACCCTCTCTATGCAAAATTCCCACTACCATCTCCCGCAATTCCCGGTTATCATCCACCAAAAGCAATGTACTCTCAAAAATATGTTTCATAAGGCGCTCATCTCCTTTCTCGAACTTCCAATGATACACTTTATTTTAATACAAACTTATTTTTCTGTAACCTCATCATCCAAAAAATTAAGGTAATTGTAAGGTAGCTTTCATTTTCATGTAAGGCTGCTTTTATATCCTTAATGTTGTAATAATTCAGCAAGTTGCAGAAAGGTAAGGTTATTTTATGAACAAAAACAGTTTTGTTATTCAAACTACAAATCTCACGAAAGCATATGGAAAATCCGGTCAAACCAAGGATGTAGTAAACAAAGTAAACCTTGCTGTCCCGCAGGGGTGCATTTATGGGTTCCTAGGCCCCAATGGCGCCGGAAAAAGCACTACTATGAAAATGCTCCTGGGACTGATCAAGCCCACCGGCGGAGAAATTTCTATTTTAGGAACTCCCTTTGTTTCCCAGGGTAAGACCGCCTTAAATGAAAAAAGCCGTCTTACTATTTTAAAGCAGACCGGATCTCTGATTGAATCCCCCTCCTATTACGGCCATTTGACAGGCAGGGAAAATCTGGAAATCATCTGCACTTTAAAAAATGTACCAACCAAAGAAATCAGCCAGGTTCTCTCCATTGTGCGTATGGAAAACCAGCAGGATAAGAAAGTGGGACATTACTCTCTTGGCATGAAGCAGCGCCTTGGCCTTGCCAGTGCTTTGTTAGGCCATCCAAAGCTCCTTTTATTAGATGAGCCCACCAACGGTTTAGACCCTGCTGGCATTCAGGAAATGCGTGAGCTTATCCGATCTTTGCCGGAAAATTATCATATGACTATCATGGTGTCCAGTCATCTTTTAAGTGAAATTGACCAGATGGCTGATTATGTGGGCATTATCAACAAAGGACAGCTCATTTTCCAGGACAGTCTTCTCCGGCTCCATACCCACAGCAAGAAGCAGCTTCGGCTGCGCACCGGCAACAATAACCGGGCTTTATGTGTGCTAAATGAAAATAAAATAAACTGTACGATGGATAAGGATTTCCTTTTGTTCCCGGAAACCTCTGACGATGAGACCGCCCGTCTTATTTCTGCCTTAGTGCAGGAAGGAATTAGCGTCTTGAGAATTGAAGAATACCAAAAATCTCTGGAAGATATCTTCCTTAGTTTAACAGGAAAGCAGGTGAGTTTATAATGCGTTTATTCTTTACAGAAATAAAAAAAATAAGGCACCGTTATATATGGCTGGTCTACGGAGCTGTTTTCATGGTGATTTCCCTATGGATCGGCTGGAGTATGAGCAGAATGGATTCCTATGAGATTACCGGTCAGGAATACTTTTACCTTCTCATAAGCCTTTCCCTTATGAACAGCATTTTTTTGCCCATTACGCTTGCCTGCGCCGCAAGCAGGCTCTGCGACATCGAGCTGAAAGGCAATACCTTTAAGCTCCTTTGTACCATGCAGCCAAGACACAGCATTTATCACATAAAGCTGTTTTTAAACAGCCTGTATCTGCTGGCCTTTTCCCTGGCTGAGACGACACTCATCCCTTTACTTGGCCATTACTTTAAGGTCAGCCAGCCACTGCCCACATTGCACATTTACATTTTCTTTTTTACTACCTATGTGGTGAGCCTGGTGTTATATATTTTGCAGCAGTCTTTATCCCTTGTTTCAGGAAACCAACTGTTCCCTTTATTTTTAGGGGTCGGCGGAACCTTTATAGGCATTTTTTCCGCCTTCTTCCCCAGCCAGGCTTTCTTCTTCCGTCTGCTGCCCTGGGATTATTATTTGATAGGATGTCCCATCAATATGTATTACGAGTCGGCCACCCGTGAGGTTACTTATTATGAAATTCCCTTTCCTAAAGTTGCATTCTTGGGATTTCTCCTTTTTGGGATTTTCATCTATTTTTTCGGCAAAAACATTTTTATGAAAAAGGAGGTTTAAATCATGCTTCTTGCCTGTATGAAAAGCGAACAATTAAAAATGAGGCGTTCCAATATCTGGATTGCCTTTCTGATACTTCCCATCATTCCGGCAATCATGGGAACCAAAAACTATCTGAACAATCTGGCGATATTAAGTTCCGAATGGTCCTCCTTGTGGACCCAGGAAACCTTATTTTATTCTAACTTTTTCTTTGCACCCTTGATTGCCGTATGCTGCAGTTACTTATGGCGGATGGAAAACCAAAACAAAAACCGGCATATGCTTTTCACTTCGCCGGTTCCTGTAAGGGATATTTTCCTGGGAAAATTTGTGTCTATCATAAAAATCACCATAGCCGTTCAGTTATGGATTTATCTGCTTTACATTGTGAGTGGTAAGCTGGTGCATTTACCTGGTTTCCCGTCCATGCAGACCTTTTATTATACCTTAAGAGGCATTCTTGGAGGAATGGTCATTGCAGCTTTGCAGCTGGCCTTTTCCATGGTAATCAGAAGCTTTGCCGTACCAATCGTCATTGCCATTATAGGAAGTATCACAGGGCTTGTAGCCTCCAATTCCTGCTATGGAGCTTATTTTCCTTATTCTTTGATGATGCTTGGGATGAATGCCAATAAAACGGAGGATATGCTCTCAGGAAACGGTGCAGTGTTCTTCATCAGCAGTTTATTTTACCTGACTCTTATTTGTTTGATTGCAATCCTTATCCTGAAAAGACAGGATGTGAATGCCTGAATTACCAATATTCATCTTCGTATGGATTCGGACTTGAAAGCACAGGCCGATTCTTTGTTTGGGGAACTGGGCATGAACTTATCTACGGCATTCAATATCTTTGTTCGCCAATCACTACGCGAGGGCAGGATTCCCTTTGATATTTCTCTGAATCAACCCAATAGAAAAACGATTACTGCTATGTTAGAAGCGGAAAGGATTGCAAAAGACCCCTCCGTAAAAGGTTATACCAACCTGAATGAACTATTTGCTGACCTAAAAAAATGAAATCTTCCTAACTGGCTGCTGATCTATCGTATCGAAGATGATGTCCTGATACTGACTTTAACCCGTACCGGAACACACAGCGACTTATTTGACAAGTAAAAGAACTGGTTCCTAAATCAAAATATGGCATTGCCTGATACACTTTGGCCGGAGCCACTTTTAAACTGGCTCCGGCCTTCTTATTTAAATAATCTGACTCGCAAAGCATGGCAACGTTTGTTAACATAAGCTCAGTTCGCAAAACGTGCCGGCCATTGTTTGTTAATCCTCATATCCATTCGGATTACTGCTTTGCCATTTCCAGGAATCTGCGCACATTTCTTTGATACCGTTCTGCGCTACCCATCCAAGCTCCTGCTTAGCTTTAGAAGCATCGGAATAGCATTCTGCAATATCGCCCGGCCGTCTGTCCTTAATCACATAAGGAATCTTAACGCCTGTGGCTTCCTCAAAATTCTTTACGATATCCAAAACGCTGTAGCCTACTCCGGTTCCCAGATTGTAAATGCATAAGCCCGCTTTTTCTTCAATTTTCTTAAGCGCCTTTACATGCCCTGCTGCCAGGTCAACCACATGAATATAATCCCTGACGCCGGTTCCGTCCGGGGTATCGTAGTCGTTTCCAAACACACCCAGCTCTTTCAATTTCCCTACTGCAACCTGTGTAATGTAAGGCATCAGGTTGTTTGGAATGCCATTTGGATTTTCGCCAATGGTACCGCTCTTATGCGCTCCAATGGGATTGAAGTAACGCAGCAGAATCACGTTCCATTCCGGATCCGCCTTCTGCATATCCGTAAGAATCTGCTCCAACATAGATTTGGTCCATCCGTAGGGGTTGGTGCATTGTCCCTTAGGACACTCCTCGGTAATCGGAATCATGGCAGGATCCCCGTAAACAGTTGCTGACGATGAAAAAATAATGTTTTTGACCCCATGTTTTCTCATAACATCCACCAGCGTCAATGTACCGGAGATATTATTCTCATAATATTCCCACGGCTTTGCCACTGATTCGCCTACGGCTTTCAGCCCTGCAAAGTGAATGCAGGAATCAATCTTTTCTTTATCAAATATAGCGTTCAGCGCCTGCCTGTCAAGAATATCCGCTTTATAAAAGGTAACCGGTTTACCTGTAATTTTTTCTACCCGCTGCAAACTTTTTTCACTGGAATTACTCAAGTTATCCACCACTACCACATCATAGCCTGCGTTTTGCAGTTCTACCACCGTATGGCTGCCGATATATCCGGCGCCCCCTGTAACCAGAATTGCCATTTTGTTACCTCCTTTTTAACCCTTACATGTTTTATTGACTTGTACTTCGTTACCTTATACTTTATTTTACCCATTACCCACTATGATAAGCAAGATGATAATGTTACTCAAACCTGTCAAAATGTTAATAGGGTAGTTTTTAAATCCGGAAGGTCTAAAGTGATATACCATTCTTTTTACAAAGCTCTCTTGCACTCTCCACAGAGTCAATGCCGGTAGCGTTTTTAATTGGCGCAAATTCTTTTTCCCTCACAACCTCAAAAGGCAGACAGCCATCTAATTCGTGAATCATATCAAGCACAAGCTGTTCAAATTTATATCCGTTAGGGGCCTGCGGCTTCACCCGCTCTCCTGCCTCGTTCAGATATGGAATTTTCTTTTCCACTATATGGAGGGGCAGCTTTCTCTCGCGAATCTTTTCAAGGTCATCTATCCGAAACAGATAATTTAAAATCACTCCAAAGTAATAAGCCGGGTCTCCATTTTCGTCTTTTGCGTTCATAAGCTCATCTGTCAGCTCGTAGTACTCCACAATGGAAGGTCTTCCGTCCTCCAGACATATAACGCCAATCTTTTCATCCGGCGCACACTTGCGTACCACCTTAGCTCCTGACGCATAATTTCCTGAAAGCACAGCTCCCACAAAACAAGGGTCCGCTATCCTTTGCAGCACATTATCCACCGCAAACACATTGAGCCATTCCACGCCATCTTCCATGGCCTTGCGGGCAGCGCCCCATTGATACATGGAAGAATACCAGCCTCCATTTCCATTAGGAGAAGTAGAAATTTTCCACTTTTCTTCCAGATATACCTTTCCCTGATGATCACAGGCCGGTGCCATCTCCTGCATAAAGAAGGTAACATACGCACTGTTATATCCAAAATAATCATGCTCTTTCAGGAAACGGACTGTGGCTTCATGATTCTTATCACTGGTCATTACATAAAGAGGAACCCATGCGTCCGCTTCTTTCACCACGTCCATTAAATTTTCAATCAGCCGCTGGAAAATAAAAACCTCTTTGGTCAGCCCAATGTTATACACGCCTTTAGGTTCATCTGAACCCAACCGAGTACCCATGCCACCGGCAAGAAGCACTGCCCCAACCTTTCCCTTTTTTATTGCATCAAGCCCTAAAGCCCTGAAATCTTCTTCCTTTTCTTCAATCTGCGTCAGCTGCATAGCTGCAAGAGGCTTGATATCGCCCCTCTCGTTTTCCCGCTTTCCCTGCTGAAGCGATGATAAAACCGTAAAATCCGTTGCCTCAATCTGCGCAAGTAAGAGCGCCTTCTGCTCATCGTCCAGTTCCTCATAATACCGCATTGCATGCTCCTGCCCGGCAGCAGATAGCTTTTCAAGTGCCTGTGCGTAATCCATAATAAAACCTCCATCTATTTTAGTATACCCATTATAGTTTTTTTCGCGTTATTATGCAACCATCTTCACTTTCATCAATACTGACAGTTACGTTTCACATGTTAGCCAATAAACAGCTTTAAAAAACAAAAATTATCTTCAAGAATCCGATAGGATTCTTCTCTCCGGTTGATTTATGAAAATGCAGGTGCACTTTCCATCTCCGGATTAAAAAATATGTTAAGATGACGTTAAGATAACGTTAAACTATCGTTAAAGAACCTTCGATTTTCTTTGTTTCCACCCTTCTTTAAGTTAAGATGTACAGCAAGCCGGCAGAAGTCAAAAATATACTTAAAGGATTTGGAGGTACGATATCATATGAATATTATTATTTTACTTATTGCCATTATAGGCGGAGCTGCAGGTCTTCTTTCCACCATATGTTTAACCCTGTCACTTCCTGCAATCATTATATGGAAGATTTACCGCAAAATTCGCTCAGGCATCCCAATAACCAAATAATCTATCTTCGCATATCATAATTAAAAAATGTAATGGAATTCTTTATGGAAATATATGTAGTAAAAAAAGGGGATACCGTAGATTCCATAGCCGACAGCTATGGCATCTCGGTCCCCTCCATTATATTTAACAACCAGCTTATTTATCCCTATCCACTGGCAATCGGCCAGGCTCTGCTTCTTTCCACAGAAGGCGCCAACGCTCCCACCTACCCTGCTTTCGTCAATGGTTATGCTTATCCTTTCATTGAACAGAATACCCTTGATGAAACATTGCCCTTCCTTAGCTCTTTATCTGTTTTTTCCTACGGATTTACCACCGATGGCGAACTGATACCTCCCGCTCTTAATGACGCTTTTATGATCCGCTCCGCTCTTTCCGCTGGCGTACGTCCTATTCTTACTTTAACCCCTTTTGGAGCGGATGGAAATTTTAATAATTTCCTCATCACCTCCGTAATCAACAGCAATGAAGCTAAAAACAATCTGTTATCCGCCCTTCTTGCCACCTTGCAGGAAAAAGGGTTTCAGGGGGTTGATATAGATTTTGAATATATTCTGCCACAAGACCGTATTGCCTTTGCAGACTTTGTAGCAGATGTCAGAAATTTTCTTTCTCCCTACGGCTATCATGTTTCGGTAGCGCTTGCACCCAAAACCTCTGATAATCAGGCCGGGCTTCTCTATGAAGGGAAGGATTACAGTCTCCTTGGCCAGGCTGCTGACAGCGCACTGCTTATGACTTATGAGTGGGGCTATACATATGGCCCGCCCATGGCTGTTGCCCCCATCAACCAGGTGCGTCAGGTAGTGGATTATGCCGTCACCCGCATCGCTCCTTCCAAAATTGACCTTGGCATTCCCAATTACGGCTATGACTGGACCCTTCCCTACATCCGCGGCAATTCCAAAGCCAAAACCATCAGCAATTTAGAAGCCGTCCAGCTGGCCATAGATGCAGGCGTTCCCATTCAATTTGACGAAACCGCCATGTCACCCTTCTTTCAATATGAAAAAGATGGCCAGCTGCATGAAGTATGGTTTGAAGATGTACGAAGTTACAAAGAAAAATTTTCTCTTCTGCCTCTCTACTCTCTGCGGGGTATGGGCTATTGGCAGATTATGCGTTTTTTCCGCCCCAACTGGCTTTTGCTGGAAAGTACATTTGTCATTCAATAATGTATATGCCAAAAACAGCATGACATTATTCTTAATATCCGGTCCCGCTATCCGTATTTTCCATCATCTTTACCAACCTGCTTGTTCCCAGTCTATCCGCCCCAAGGCGTATAAATTCTTCCGCATCATCGAAGGAAGAAATGCCTCCTGCCGCTTTCACCTTTACATGTTCTCCAACATGCTCACGCATAAGCTTCACATCCGCAAAAGTCGCCCCTGCCGTGGAAAAGCCTGTGGAAGTTTTAATATACTCGGCGCCTGCCCTTGTGACAATCTCGCACATCTTAATCTTTTCTTCTTCCGTAAGCAGACATGTCTCGATAATAACCTTTAATATCTTTCCGTCACATGCCTCGTGCATCTGACGGATTTCATTTTCAATTTCCTGATATTTCTTATCCTTCAGGTGTCCAATGTTGATTACCATATCAATTTCCTGGGCGCCATTCGCAATGGCATCCTTTGTTTCAAACACTTTCACCGCCGTTGTACTGTACCCATTGGGGAAACCAATCACCGTGCAAATCGGCAGCCTGCCATTTACATATTCTGCCGCCTGCTTTACATAAGAGGCCGGAATGCATGCACTAGCCGCCTCATATTTAATTCCACCGTCAAGAATCTTACGGATTTCATCCCATGTAGCTGTCTGTGTCAGCAGCGTATGGTCAACTTTCTTTAAAATATCCTTTTTTTCCATCATTTTCCCTTTTTTCCATAGAGATTACTTTTATTGTTAGCCATTTACACCAGTTTATCAAGTATAGAACTTCCGATGGTTCCCTCCGGCATCTTAACCCCGAAGTTTTCTGCAATAGTTGCCCCTACTACTGCAAAGGTCTGCGCATCTTCCAGTTTACCGTTTCCCTGAAAAGAGGGCGAATATGCAAGGAAAGGAACTTTTTCTCTTGTATGGTCTGTACCGGTATGCGTTGGGTCATTCCCATGGTCGGCTGTAAGAATCAGCAGATCGTCCTCCTTCAGAAGGGGCAGCAGCTCTCCCAGTCTTTCATCAAACTTTTCCAGCTCACGGGCATAGCCTTCCACATTCCGGCGATGTCCCCACAACGCATCAAAATCTACAAGATTCACATAACAGAATCCTTGGAAATCCTTCTTTGCAATCTCAATTGTCTGCTCCATGCCATGTACGGAGCTTTTCGATTTATTAGACTGGGTAATTCCTTCCCCATCAAAAATATCAAAAATCTTTCCCACAGATATTACATCCAGCCCTGCGTCTTTTAAGGCATTAAGCGCTGTTCTTCCATAAGGCTTCAGGGCATAATCATGGCGGTTGCTTGTTCTTTTAAATTCGCCTTTTTTCTTTCCCACATAAGGCCTTGCAATGACACGTCCAACCTTCCACTCATCCTTCATGGTGATTTCCCGGGCTATCTCACAACAGCGGTATAATTCTTCCAGTCCAAAAGTCTCCTCATTCCCGCAAATCTGCAGCACAGAATCCGCAGATGTGTAGACAATCATGTGACCGGTAGCAATTTCTTCCTCCGCAAGTTCTTCCAAAATTTCCGTACCGCTGGCGCTTTTATTTCCGATAATAGTACGCCCGGTTCTTGCAGAGAGCTCCTCTATCAGTTCCTTGGGAAATCCCGTTTCCGTAAACGTCTGGAAAGGCTTCGTGATGTGTAATCCCATCATCTCCCAATGCCCTGTCATGGTATCCTTTCCAGTACTCGCCTCATTCATTTTCATATAATATCCCATCGGAGTCCCTACCGGCTCTACCTGACGCAGCGGATGCAGGTTTGCCATGCCCAGCTTTTGCAGATTCGGAATCTTAAACTCGTCAACCTTTTGAGATATATGTCCCAGTGTATCTGTTCCCGCATCCCCGTAGGCAGCTGCATCGTCCAATGCGCCAACACCCAAAGAATCAATCACAATTGTAAAAATCCTATTAAATTTCTTTTCCCTCATTTTTATAACCATGCTCCTTTCTCAATGTGCGAATTTGTGCGCTCAAGCACAAATTTGCGGTTGAAAGAATGCAATTCTTTCAACCTTCCCTCCATTCCGAAGCGTTTTTTGAAGGTTTTCATTCTTCCATCCATGCCGCTTTAAGCGGCATGGACAACTTTCGAAGAATTTAAAATAATGTGATAATGCCAACAATCATTGCACTTAATATACTTACAAACACACCCCCAAGCATAGCTTTGAATACCAGGCGCGAAAGAGTGCTTTTCTTTTCCGGACACAGCACTGCAATACCGGAAACACAGATACCCAGACTGGAAAGATTTGCAAAACCACAAAGGGAGATGGAGCAAACCATTCCTGTCCTTGTATCTAAGGAGCCCAAAGCAGCACCCAATTCCTGGAATGCAACGAATTCATTGACAATCAATTTGTTACCCAACAAAGAACCTTCCATCAAAATTTCATTTACATCTAATCCCATAAGAAATCCAAATGGTGCAAAGACATATGAGAAAATCTGTTCCAGACTGATGCCTGCCATGCCCAGTATCATATTAACCACCGCAACAATACCGATAATTCCCACCAGCGATGCGGCAATTGAAATAACCATCTGCATACCTGTACCGGCACCTTCTGCAATTGCATCAATTACATTAGCATTATTCCCTTTGTTGTCCAGCTTTACATCCGTAATTGACTTTGCAGTTTCCATCTGCGGCAGCAGCATTTTCGCTGTCAGAATACTGCCCACAGGAACCATTGCACTTGCAATCAGCAGGTAGTCCATCGGGATTCCCAAAGCATGGTATCCTCCTAAAATGGATACCGACATGCTTCCCATCCCTGATACTAATATTACCAGAATTTCACTGTCAGTTAAAGATTTTATGTATTTACTTACCAAAATAGGACTATCGGTCTGGCCCAAAAACATATTGGCAACAGCCACAAAGCTTTCCACCTCTGTTGTTCCCATTAATTTCCCTACGCCCTTGCCAATCCATTTTACAATAAACCCCAAAACACCCACATAATACAAAAGACTTACCAAAGCAGAAACAAAAATAATATTGCCCAGCGTCTGCACAATAAATATGTTTCCTATTGACATGCTATCCGCGAGAGTGCCGAAAACGAAAGATAACCCCTGCTGCCCACAATTAATAACCGCCGTAACTCCATCAGATAGAATGGAAACAATCATTTTTCCAATTGGAATCTTAACTAACAGGATTGCAATGATAAACTGCACAATAATTGCTTTTCCCACCGCTTTCCATTGAATATTTTTTCGATCCCATGATAACAAGTAAATGAGCCCGATGACTACAAGGATACCCAGTAAATTCAATATAAATTTCATTTCGCCGGCCTCCCCCAAATCATTTCTCTTTATCCGACTTAATTAATTTGCGGATAGCTTCAACGGCCACTTTAATTGCAGACTCCGTATCATGTACAATCGGATTTTCCATGCCGGCGGCATTTCTTTCCTGATTTCCCACAACTAAGAAGTCAGAGCCGCAGCGAACCCTTAAATGACTTGCCACAATAAAGAGCGCTGCCGATTCCATCTCTGATGCTTTGCATCCCATACGCTTCCAGGCTTCCCACTTATTCAGCAGCTCATAACTTACCGGCATTCTCTCCGGTTCGTGCTGGCCGTAAAATGCATCCTTACACTGCACAACGCCCACATGGTATGTAAACCCTAAGTCCTTGCTTGCCTGTACAAGGGCGTTTGTTATATCTAAGTCCGCCACCGCCGGATACTCAATCGGCGCATATTCCCGGCTTGTTCCTTCCATTCGGATAGCGCCTGTTGCCACTACGATATCTCCGCCTTTTACGTCCAAATCAATTCCGCCGCATGTGCCTACGCGTATAAATGTGTCCGCTCCGCAAAGCGCCAGCTCCTCCATTGCGATAGACGCGGACGGTCCTCCGATACCTGTGGATGTTACGCTGACCTTTTCCCCATCTAAGTACCCTGTGTAAGTAACATACTCCCTGCTGTCTGCAATCAGTTTTGCATCATCAAAATGCGCCGCTATTTTAGGGCACCTTTTGGGATCGCCCGGTAAAATTACATAACGTCCAACATCCCCCGGTCTGATTTGTAAATGATACTGTAACCCTGCTTCACCTGAATAATTTTGCATGTTTTTTCCTCCTTAATTAATTTATTTTTATACATGTCTTTTATAAATAGTATTATACATTTATACATGTATATTTTCAACCCGTACTATTATACAAATTATATATAATTTTTTTATGCACATTACACAATTACATATTTCCTTACATGTATAAATGAATATATGAATCATCCAAGGGTTTTTATTGACTTATTACCTGTTTAGTTTTATGATAAAAGTAACAAGACAAGAGTATATTTGAGGTGGCATATGGTAAATTCAGAAAAAGAAAAAACGAAAAAGCTTAAACATATAAAAGTATACGATCAGCTATATGACCTCATACAAAACGGAACCTACCCTGCCGGTTCCCAGCTTCCCTCCGAAGCCACACTTTCAACGCAAATGAACGTAAGCCGTATGACATTGCGGAAGGCATTAACATTACTGCAGGAGGACGGACTGACCAAAAATGTCCCTGGGGTAGGCCACTTTGTTTATAGCCAATCCGAAGGCGATTCTGAAGTTTCAAAAATAGACAGGATTTTCCACCCTGTCTATTCATATTGTACAAAAGAATTGGATTCTGTGGAAATGAAATTCCGCATCGAGCCTCCCACAAAATCAATTTCAGATACCTTAAAGCAATACACTCCGGCCGTTGTGATTGTGGATCGGTGGTACAAACACGGCCAGACCCCCCTTGCTTATTCCCTCAGCTTTCTTCCAATTGAGCTGATTGGCGAAAAGCAAATCGATTTAAACGATGCGGACCAGCTCCTTCATTATCTTGAATCTCATTGCTATGAACACGCAGGCGCCTGCAAACGCGTCTGTTCCCACTCCACCGCCGGTAACTTCACTGCCCTTATCTATGCATTATCAGAGGATAATTCTTTTTTGCTCGTTCAGGAAACCATATATGACAACGACCAAAATATCATGGTTTCCACCAAGCATTACATTCCCTCTGACCTGTTTAAAATCGAAATCAATCTTTAAATCAGAGCCGTCAAACGCTTCCTCATGGAAGCTTACTTCCAAACTTTCCAACATACCGCCTTGCGGCAAAGATATTGTGTGAAGAATGACCCTCAGACCATTCTTTTCACACTTTTATCCTACAGAACATCCCTTGTCTCCAATTTATAAAGTGAAAGAAAAACAGACACTGCTGAAAGCATTAATAAAGTTATATAAAAAGGTATATTGCCTGCCAGCGTATAAACGCCAATATTTCCCTGGGTTAAGCATACTATGATCATGCCGGCAATAATCGTTGCCTTTGACGATTTCATCATCAGCCCAACCATCAAAGCAGTAAAACTTATGCTAATCATGACCGCCGAATCTACAAGTACTTCAACGTAAAACATACTATCCCCTAATCTGATGCCTTCCGCTGAAATGAATGTATATTTTTTGACCGCTACCAGCACGCAGTAAATTAAAACTTTAGATAAAGTCAATGCAATAAAATTAAAAATCCACACAGACAACATCTGCGATAATACAATTTTCTTCCGGTTAATCGGATAAGAAAACATTAGGTTGATTGTTTTATTCTTATATGTACCAACGATAAACGAAGCCAGCATGACGCAAGTCAAAATAATAAACGACATATTTGTAAACAACTCAACTCCTGACTTCAACATACTATTCCCATAGTCAAACCTTGTTTCAGCCGCTTCAAGTTCCCCTGCAATTGTTAAAAGAAGCAGTAAAAGAATTATTACCATGGCCAAAGCTTTCCACATATATTTCATAATATTATTTTTCTTCCATTCAAGTCTGATTAATTTTAACATGTTAACCCTCCATTCTTGCCAATGCCCTCAAATTTGGGCGAAAGCACAAATTTGTTGTGTGAAAATTTACTTTTCACACTAACCCTCCATTCTTGTAATCTTCAAAAAATAATCCTCAAGGCTTTCCGCCTTTTTCCCAATTCCGCCGATTTCCACCCCATTTTCTGTCAATGCTTTTGAGATATCATTTGCGGTAATCCGGCCGTCATAGATCCGGATATGATACATGTCTGTTATTTTAAAATTTTCCAGATTAAGCTTGTCCGCTAACACATATGCCGCCCTCTTTGTATCCGGCACATTAAGCTCTATATATGCTGTATTCATCTCAGTTATTTCTTTCATGGATATTTCTTTTATCATATTTCCATGGTCGATAATGCCGATTGTGTCGGCAATGCTTTCCACCTCGGAGAGAATATGGCTTGATATCATAATACTAATCCCGTATTCCGTACAAAGCATTTTGAATAAATCCCGAAGTTTTTTCATTCCCACAGGGTCAAGCCCGTTTGTTGGTTCATCAAGCACCAAAAGCTCCGGTTTACACATAATTACTCTGGCAATCCCCAGCCTTTGTTTCATTCCCAGCGAATACTTTTTGACAGGTTTGTCCGCCGCCTCACTAAGCTCCAGCATTTCAAGAGCCGTCTCTACGCTTTTGGGATGATAATACCCCATATACTCACAGTGAAGCAGCAAATTATCCTTTCCGTTTAAATGCTCATAAAATGTAGGGAACTCAATGATACTTCCCATCCTTTTTAAGACCTCATACGAAGCAGGCATGAGCCTTTCCCCGAAAAGCTCAATCATGCCTTCCGTTGGTTTCCAGAGATTTGTAATCATTTTCATTACCGTAGTTTTGCCTGCCCCATTAGGTCCCAAAAATCCGTAAATTTCACCCTTCCTCAAATGAATATTTACATCTTTTACCAGGTCCTTACCGTCAATAGTTTTTGTCATGTGACTTGTCTGTAAGATGTATGACATTTTAATCCTCCTCGTTCCTGTCCATACCTACAAATTACGCATATACATAACCTGCACAAAGTTTATGCGGGCATCATGCAATTTGTCCTATGGACAAAATCTTTTTTAGCTTTTTCGAGAATATGTTTTTCTCTATAAACTCATTGTAGCAGTTAAGGTTTTCAAAACTCTTGACCAATTCTTACAAATTTCTTTCGCAGTCAATTTCCATACATAAGCTGTAACTGCCATCGGCTCAGTCCCGGAATCCCGACATCTCTCCTACTGCCCTAAAATACCCTTAAAATACCCCATAAAATTCCCCCCCATAATACCCTTTACCAGCTCTGTGTCCATCCCTCTCTGCAAAAGGGCAGCGCTCACCAAAGGTACCTGGCTGTGGTCAAGCAGGCAGTCGTCTCTGTCCGTATAACATTTTCCCTGCAAAGCAGCACTGGCGCGACTATAAGAATCACACAAGTCAAACCCATATCCAACATGCTTCGCTCCTACCTTTTCCACTTCGTATTCTATATGACGGCAGAGCATTTCAAGATGATTGCCGGAGAGGGAGCCCACAATATATTTGCATCCGTTCATCCCCATTATACCGCCCTGTGAGGCCAGCACTTTCATCTGCTCATCTGTCAGATTCCGGTAATTGTGATAAACCTGTCTGCTTCCGGAATGAGTCGCTATAAAGCTGCGTTCCGCTATCTGATAAACCTGTGCAAATCCTTCATCATTTAAATGACTGACATCAAGGAACATAGACAATTCCTCCAGCCTTTTTATGGCCCTTACCCCGGCTTGTGAAAGACTCCCTGTTATCTGCCTATCCTCCGAAGCCTTACAACAGCCAACAGCAAGCTTATTAGGCCTGCTCCAGGTAAGGGAAGCTCCCCTTACTCCCAGATCATACAGGACATTCAACCTGTCAATATCCTCTCCTATGCAATCCAGCCCTTCCATATAAATCAGTATGCCAATTTTATTTTCCTGTAAAAGCCTGTCAACATCGCTCCTCTTTTGAACCAGTATCACTTCATCAAGCTCGCTGATATCCTTCTTTAAAACTGCAATCTGGCTCAGTGCATTTTCCCATCCCCAGTCCAGATTTCCTGACTCCACATAAACCGATGATACCACCAGCTTCATTCCTGCCTGCTTAAAGTGCGGCAGATAATACTTTTTCACTACCTCCTGCTCTCCAGTCTGATGCCTTAGCAAAACCTCTCCTGCCAAATCCAGATGGGCGTCCACAACCGGGTTCTTTTGATGCAGTTCCATTGCCTGTTGTAAATATTCTTCTTTAATCTTTATATCCATTTTTATAACCATGCTCCTTTCTCAACGTGCGAATTTGTGCGCTCAAACACAAATTTGCAGTTGAAAGAATGCGATTCTTTCAACCTTATACCCCCGCATACCGCAAGCACAGCTTACGCTGTAGCGCTAATTCACATAAAAAGGTGCACTGGAAATCCCAACGCACCTTATTGTTATCTTTTATTTAATTATATGCAGCCGTCAGCTATTTTCTCCTGATATGATATTATTTTTCCAATTCCACACCCTTGAGCATTTCCCGTATATCCTCCACGCTAAGCCACTGGGTATTGTTACCGGAACTATATGAAAATCCTTCCTCCACCTTACGGCCGCTTAGGTTAATTTTTTGTTTCTCATTCCAAACAACCTGTGGATATACAATATAATGCTTATCATACTCATAAGTTGTGGGGGAATCCTCCACTGTCACCATAATCTCGTGAAGCTTTTCTCCGGGACGGATACCGATTTCCGGCATTTTACAGCCAGGCAGCATTGCCTCTGCTAAATCCGTCACTTTAAAGGACGGTATCTTGCTGATAAAGGTCTCCCCGCCTGTCGCTTCCTCCAATGCCTTGATCACAAGCTCAACGCCCTGCGTCAGACTAATCCAAAAACGGGTCATGCGATAGTCCGTAATCGGAAGCTCACTGCCGCCATTTTTAATAATGTTATGGAATACAGGAATAATAGATCCGCGGCTTCCTGCCACATTACCATAACGCACAATAGAAAAATTAATATCCTTACTGCCCGCATATGCATTGGCCGCAATAAATAACTTGTCCGACACCAGCTTCGTTCCGCCATAAAGGTTGACCGGATTGACCGCTTTATCAGTTGACAAAGCAACTACCTTCTTTACACCAAAGTCCAGCGCCGCGTCAATTACATTCTGAGCGCCATGAATATTCGTCTTAATCGCCTCATTGGGATTATACTCACAGGCAGGAACCTGCTTTAGAGCTGCCGCATGTACAACAAAATCCACTCCCTCGAAGGCTCTTTGCAGCCTTTCCTTATCCCGCACATCACCAATAAAAAATCTAATCCTGTCCACATACTCCTTTAATTCATTCTGCATAAGAAACTGCTTAAATTCATCTCTTGAGTATATAATAATCTTTTTAGGATTATAGTGAGTAAGTACATATTTTGTAAAACATTTCCCAAAGGAACCGGTTCCCCCGGTAATAAGAATCGTCTTGTTATCCAATAGCATGAAAAGTCCTCCAATGATTTTAATTTTAACTGTACCAATCATCATACCACGAATCTGTCTTAACGGCAATTTTTTTCGGTTCTGCATTACTTTTCTTTCGATAGCGCCACTGCCACAATCCCACACAAAATTCCTCCTACGGCAAACGTAATCCAGGACATACTAAAATCTATGGTAAAATTCAGCAAAAGATAAGCAATAGCAGCCACCATCATAATACACGCGCACAACTTTCCTATTAGTGCATCCCGCTTTTTCTTCTCAACCGATGGATTGGCCTCCACGTTATACCCTTTAATATTATACTTTGCCCTATCCAGCGTGCCGTAAACAAGAATTGTGACTCCTGCTGCAATCATCAGCATGAAAAAACTTCCCAGGAGTTCATCTCCTCTCTCTGCCAATGCCGCATCCGGTATATTTTCCAGCCTTGCATCAACCACCATACTGAAAAGAAAGGCTGTCAAAATAGTACCGATTCCCGTTGCCATTCTCACTGTAAAACTTCTGTAAGCATGCTCCTTTTCCTCCTCCGTATAAAAATCCTCAATCACCGGATGCTTTTGGCAAAATCTCTCTTTCTGTAAGCCCATCACTACAAAAATCATCACGGCAGCAATCAGAAAAGTAAAAAAGACAGCGCCAGAGAGCATTTCATCCATTCCAATTCCACTGAGCATGAGCATAACGCTAATTCCTAAAAGAATCAGCCCAACGCCGCCTGCAACCAATTTATTAAACTTACTTTGAAATTTATCATACCCGTGTACATCCTGGGCAAAAATACTGCTGATATCTCCCCTCATCAGCGTATCCAGATTACAGTGGAACATACCGCAAATCTGTAACAGCTTTTCCATCTCCGGATAGCTTTGGCCGGACTCCCATTTTGACACGGATTGCCTGGAAACCTCAAGCCGTTCCGCAAGCTGTTCCTGGGTGATGTCTCTTTGCTTTCTCAAATATTGTAAATTTTCCGCAAGGTTCATTTTACCTGAATTTGATTTATCTAAGCCTGTCATGTCCCCCTTCATTTTTTCACAATCCTCTTTCTCCTGACTTTTTTGGAAAAGGGTTGTCTCTTCAAAATCCTGTTTGCCAAAATTCCTTACTTCCTCAAAATTTTTCATGTTATGTTATCCTCCATTCTTGCCATCGTCCATAAATTTGGTTCCGGCCGTTTATAGCTTTTACCTTACGGTTGCATAGAGGTAACTACCACCAATTTGATGTTGCATTTTACTTTTTTCATGTAAATTTTAAGTTGCAAAGCCTATTTTATAAGGATTTCGGCTGCTTTTCTAAGACGCGCCATTGAAACACCTGAAAAATATAAAAGTCATCATATGCAATTAATTTATTTCTCTTTACTTCTCTTTGGAATAAACCTCGTACAAAGTCCACATCCCCTTGTCCGCCACGGCCTCATAATCACTCAGTTTTTTGTTTACCTGCAGCAGCCCTTCAAGGCATCTTTCCTTATCCTCATAGTCTGCCACATAAACCAGCAATCTATCACTTTGGACAATTATTCCATCCGTAATTGCCTCCTGATTCCCCTGGCTGGCCAAATACACCTTTTCATATTCCATCAATTCATCTGAAAGCCGCCAAATATTATCCGGCGAAGCATCATTATAAAATACCACCACCGGCTCCTCGCTGTGGGATTTCACATAAGTCATTATGTCCTTTTCCTCCTCGTAAAGAAAAAAGACCCGTCCGTTTTTAAGCCCTAATCCGGCTGTCAAAAGAATTACCACCACAAACGCCCCAAACATAATTCTTGCATCCGGAGCCCTTTTTACCACTTCCACAGTTTGGCCAATCAGCTCCCACATTACATACAGCAACAGGAACAATAAAATTCCATAAACAGGCAGCTGATATCGGTTAGAAGTTTCTCCAAGAATCAAAGCAGTTTTCGATACTGTAAAAAAATATCCGCCGCAGGCAAAAATCTGCAGTCCTGTAGAAACATTTAAAACACTGCCTTTCCTTCCTTCTTTTTTACGCGCATATCCTATCCCCAGCCCCAAAAGGCAAATTGCCAACAGCCACCAGCTCAAAGTGCCATTCATCACAAAATCATCAAATAAATCATAAAAAAATCTCAGCCTCTCCCATGTATTAGAGATATTGCTAAATTCACTTACCGCCTCTGTTCCTCTATACCCCCGGAAAATATGCGATAGGCTGGCCGGATAATAGGCAACCGCGCCAACAAAGCCTATTGCGCAAGCCACAACATAGCCTGCTAATTCCCTGAATTTTTTATTTTTTAACAGCCAAATACAAAAGCCTGCTCCCAAAAAGAAATGAAAAATAATATAATAATACTGCGTCAGAAAGCCCAAAAACACCGTAACCGACAAAGGCAGCAAAAAGCTGCGTATTCTGAAATCCTCCCTTTTCACCGCACATAAGTGCAAATCAAGGCACAGAAGAAGAAACAAAGTCAGCCACTGATACATCCGAATAAACATAACACCTGAAATCACCGCTCCGCTAAGTCCCCACATAAGACAGGTCAAAAATGCAATGATCCTTCCTTTTCGCTCCTCCTCCAGCCTTTCCCCGAAAGAATCAAATTTCTTCTGCGTCACAGTCAAATAAGCCCCATAGCCCAACAGCATATAGGAGATCACAAAGGCAATCAGGTTTACCCCAATCCCCAGCCATTTACTGAACACTCCCGGAAACAGAGAACAGGCCGTATGGAAAACATAATAATAAAAGGGCGGATGCACGTCCCAGGACTGCATTTGCTTTACCACGTCATATCGGAACCGCTCTCCAGGCAGTACCACAAAGTCATTCCGCATCTCCTCTCTTGCCATCCACTGCCTGTCATTGACAAAAAGCCCTGCTGTCTTATTCGTAGCGTAATAGGTATAAAATTCATCTTCATGAAATCCTGCCTTTTTATTTCCATAAAAAAACAACACACCAAGCTGGACCATCAGCAGTGCTGCCATAACACCAATAAAAATTCCTTTCTTTTTCATCACTTTTTCCCTTTTAATATTCTGTGGACTTTTCTCACAAATTTGGGCGCTATGCCAAGAAGCAGCAGATATTTTTTATTCTTTTTCGTGAGGTAAGGAGATTTCATGGCATCTCCACTGTGATTTTTCAGGTATTGCTTCACCTGCACATAAAACACATTCTCCTTCTTCATCTGGGAAATCGGAATATGTAACATATAGTCCAGCCTCTGGAACAAGCCAAACCGCAAGGCCTCCTGCAAAAGCGCCGGGTATTCTTTTTCCACAATTTCGTAAACTCTATCCGCATTTTTTACAATATCCGTAAACACCTGCGGAAATTCTTCCCTGTCATGGGTTCTTGTATTACTTCCATAGCGATAAAAAACATGATAATCCTGCTCAGGCAGAATCGCTATAGCTGGTACCTTCGGCAAAAGCCTTACCAGCAGATTAAAGTCCTCATTCAGTTCCCCTTCTGGAAAACGTTCTTCCTTTAACAGGGATGCATGCACCAGCTTTGTACACATAGAGCAATCCCCTCTGTGCAAAAGCAGCTCCCGCATAAACCGCTCTCCTTCCCAAAGCTCCGCCTCCTTAGGCGGCTCACACACATTGGGCATCCGGTTTCCCTGCTCATCAATCTCGTCCCTTGAGGCCTGCACCATCAAAAGGCCTTCTGAAAGCGCCACGCCCAAAAGCCGCTCATACATCTGTGGCTCTATGTAATCATCGCTGTCCACAAATCCAATATAATCTCCTCTTGCCTTTTCAATCCCCACATTTCGCGCCCGGGAAGTACCGCCGTTTTCTTTGTGAAAAACTTTTATCCTTCTATCCTCCAACGCCATCTTCTCAGCCAGCGCGCCACTGTTGTCCGTGGAGCCATCGTCTACCAAAATGATTTCCAGATTCGGATAAGTCTGTTTCTGAATAGAACTTACACATCTGGGAAGTAAATCTACTATATTATAAACCGGCACAATCACGCTAATCAGCGCCGGCCATCTGCTTTCTTCCACTTAACCCTGCCCCCTTTCGATTTTCATCCTAATCCCTCATTCTTGCCAACACCACGCGAATTTGGCCGCAAAATTCCGCCTCGGGACTACTTAAATCCGGATGAAAAATGCCTGTCCTCTTATGATTATCTATCTTCTAACATATATGCATACATTTTATTCGGCCGAACCACAGGCGCCACACTTAACGGCCCATCCCCTGCCGGCTCTACCCTGCCTTCTTTCAGCCCCTCCAGCATACGAAGCAGCTCCTTTGCCCCATGATCTGCATTCCACAGATTTACAATCGTCTCATAAGCCTTCCGCCCCATTTGCCTTCTTTCCTCAGGATGTTCCAGCAAATAGCAAACGGCCTCTTTCATTTTCTCATAGCTTCCATCAGGATATGCCAATCCATTTTCCCTATGCCGTATCAAATAAGGAATTGCTCCCGCCTGTACATTTCCAACCACAGCGCAACCGCTGTTCATGGCCTCATTTACCACTGCGCCCCAACCCTCTAAATGATTGCTGGTAAAAATAAAAATATGGCATTTTTCCATCATATTCCGCACCTCCTCCGGTGCCTTAAAACCGTAAAAGGTAAGCGTCTCCTCCACGCCATACTCCTTTGCAAGCGCCTTTAGCGCTCCTTCCATCTGGCCGCTTCCTAGCATGTGTACATGAAAATCGTATCTTCCCTTCAAATCTCCCGCAAGCTTAACCATAAATTCCGGATGCTTTAATGGAATAAACCGGCCGGCCCATAGAATATCCACCCTTCCATCTTTCTTTTTTAAATTCTCAAATTCCTTATCATCATAAGTCCTGGTTTCCGGAAAATAGCCCCACTTAAACATTTTCCCTGGATAAGCATGAATCAAATGAAAATCGGAAGGTACATAGGCCCCTGCGCATAAAAGATACGCCAAAGCCTTCCGGTATCTGGTATGCTCCTTATATTTATGCACCAGCCCTCTGGGAGAAACAGCCCTCCACTGTCCTTCCCGGTAAAGTCGCTCGCTGACCCGTATCGTCAACTTTCCTGCCCGCAGTCTCTCCTGCACCAGCTCCTCATGACCACTCCAGCCTGCCAAAAGCACATCACTTTCCATAACCAATCTATGGCACAATTCTTCCTCCTCATAAAGAAAGTGCACATAAGGCAGCCGCTCCCCCTCTGTATTCCATCCCATGGCAAGCCGCTCCTGTTCCATGGGCTCACACTGGATAAAACCATAGCCCTCCCCTAAAAAACCATAACAGGCATTAGAAAAAGGAATCTGGTGGTGATTGATATAGTTGGATATAAAAGTAACGGTCATACTCTCTCTCCTATTTCCCTGTATATTTCAAGAAGCCGCAAATAATTTCGCTCTCCATCATGAATCACCCTTGCCTGCTTCCTTGCTCCCTCACAAAGCCTCTCCGCCAGGCAAAGCCCGTCCTCCCCCACACTTTCATCCCACACAGCTTCTATTTTATCAGCTAATTCCTTCACGTCTCCCGCCGTAAACAATAATCCGCTTACCCCATCTGTTATCATATCCGGTATTCCGCCCACTCTGGACGCAACCGTAGGCACCCCTAAAAGCTGAGCCTCTCCCACCGTATTAGGAGAATTCTCCAACACAGACGCACAGACAAACACACTGCTTTTTAAAAACTGCCGCTTCATCTCCTCCCCATTCAGTTTTCCTGTCATAATTACTTTATCTTCCAGCCCCAACTTGCTTATTAATGTAAGCAAATATTTACCGTAAGCGCAAAGTTTTATTTTTTCCTTTAAAGTACTGTGTCCTATGATACTATTCCCTGCCACATACAGCTTTAAATCCGGATATTTCTCCAAAAGCAGCGCCACAGCCTCAAGCACAAAATGCATTCCCTTTAAAGGATAGTCCCCCTGCCCCAAAAGAATGCTATGTCGCTTACCGCCGCTCCACTTTCCTGTATAAAATTCCCTGCGCATCGTCTCATTCATAGCATAATATTGGGCATCAGGATTGATTTTCGCAGTACCTTCCCTATCAAATCCGGTTCTCCCTGTAATATTTCCACACCCTAGAATCGCTTTCCTCTCATTTTCCCCGCGCCGGATAAACTTTTTCTGCTGCTGCCTGATTGAATCCCTCCTGAGCCAATCCCGGAAGGTCACCTTTTTGCACACCTTTTCCGGAAGCTTTGCCATATAGACCTTTGCAATTTCGCCACAAAGTCCCTGTATGCCAATCAGCGTCCTCTCCGGCCTCCCAAACGCCCGAACAGCCGCCAATGTGTGCGGAAATTCCGTTCCAAAAATATGAATCACACCCGGAGAAAAATCCTGAATTATCTCCCGGAACACAGCCTCAAGCCTGCTATCATAAACCTCCGGCGTATTTAAATTTTCTTCAAAAGCGTAACAGACAGCCCCCTCTACCGGAAACTTTTTTTCCTTAATCCCTCTTATTTCCATCTCGCCCAAGGGGAAACAAATTCCTAAAGTAAAAGGCGCTTCCCTTTTCTTCACCTTCTCAAAAATACCGGAAAGCCACCCCTCCCGGTTGCTATAAGGTAAACCAAGCTCCTGCCCAATCGCAGGCAGCATAATGTTACATATCCATAAAACCCTGTTCATCCATTGCTCCATCTATATCGCTGTTATTTCACGTATGTTATCCTATGTTTTCTGTCACAATATGTCCCGCCGATACTAACGTTTTACCGTATATATATTCTCCTTCAATCGATTATAAATTCCTGCTGTCCTCTCATTCTCCGCAATTTTGGCCCGAAGCGGCGCTAAAGTAACCAGCATAATCAGCCTGAATTGAAAGAGCTGCCCTTTCGTCATATATTTTTTAGTTATTTCCCTGTGTTCCCTGGCTGATACTTTACGGTTCTCCCTCATCTCCGAGAAACCGCCCCCTTCATAATCCGCAATCACAATCTCTTTATAGGCAAAAGCTAACCTGTCCCTCTTTTCATACCCCAAAAAGCACCACAAAAACTGCTCATAATCCGCCCTCACCTTATACTTTACATCAAAAGGATGTGCCAAAACAATCTCTCTGGAATAAAAACAGGCCTGATGACAGGGCACATTCCTATAACACCCAAAAACATCCATATGGGGATTAGACGTCACCACCTGACCTGTCCGCCTTTCATAGATATTCCCATAAAAAATCCCTCTCGACTTCTTACTCTCCGTAATAAACTCCCACATATCCCCAAGAACATCCGCTGAAAAAAAGCAATCCCCGCAATTTAAGAAATAAAGATACCTTCCCTCGGCCGCCTCGGCTGCCTGATTCATAGCATCATAAATCCCTCTATCCTTCTTTTGGACTACCCTGACTCTGCAGCCCCCGGCATCTTCCTCCCTATCGCCGCTTTCTTTGTCCGCACCCTTTCTTCCGTTCACATCCTCCGCCATTGTATACGCATAATCCAAAGACCCATCGCTTGACATCCCATCCTTAACCACCACCTCAAAGTCCCGAAACGTCTGCTTTCGTATACTATCCAAAGTATCTTTCAATTTTTCTCCTGCATTTAAGCAAACCACAATAATTGAAAAGAAATACTGCATATGAATCCCCCATTCTTGCCAGTGCCCTCAAATCGGAGCGAAAGCACTAATTTCAGTTTACATCCGAAAGAATCGGTACCATCTCATGAAACATAAACGTCTCATAAGGCAAAATCCTCAGCCCGTCATTCCCCGCCTTCATCAAGATAAATACGCCAAAGTATAAGATTCCAGCGCCAATCACTCCCGCCGTAAACAATCTTTTTATCTTCTTATTTTCAATCCCAGCAAGCAAAGCCGGCAGGAAAAATATATGCGTGATTGTCAGGTAATACCCAATCCTGGATATAATCGGCAAAAACGAACAGCACACATACATAACCAGCGCTCCCAAATTGCAGTAAAAATAAAACCGATTCCTCCGGCTATCCTTCACCACATGCTTATAACAAAAAAGCGCCAAAATCAAAACTGCCAAACACCGCACAATATTAACCAGACTTGTACCGCCCTCCAAATATTCCGTATCCTCATAAGTGGGGTAAAGAAACACCACAACCTTTAAATAGAAATCCTGCATAAAGAAAAAAGTACTGCAAAGCAGTGCCATGATCGCAAGCTGCCACCTTTTCCAGGGCAAGGATGCCAAAAAATACAGCGGAATCACCACCAGGATCGATTTGTGCAGTGTTGCCCCTAAAAGCACTAGCAGAACAAACTTTACCCATTCCCTTCTAAGCACATAGGGGATCGCCACCACCGCCATGGCCAGCGCCAGATAATACCGCACCGTATTAAAAGACTGAAAATAATATCCAAAAGCCATAAACAGGAAAAAGCTAAATCCAAAACTGTCCGCCTGCCCGTAAATAGCTCCTAGAAAAAACAGAATTGTAAAAAAAGCAAAAAAGGCAAAAACCAGCTGATAATTCTCAAATCCGCTGATTCCATAAAGGATCCTTACCACCTGGTTAAACCCAACCTCCGTAGGCACAAAGGCATCACAGTTCACAAGGTGCATAAACTCCACATATTTCGCATAATCATTTCCCACATTCAGACGACATGCGCAGACCCCGAACAAAAGCAAAAAAACAGCCCCTATGCAAAGCCAGTTAAGCATTTGCTGTCTGCTTACAATATTCACCTGCTTTCGATAGCGATTATCCACCAAAAGCCCTAAAAGGACCGTAGATGCCGCCACAAAAATATATAAAATCAATGTCTACCCTTTCCTTCCCCTATTCCCTGTTTCATCAATTGATACGCCTCGCTTAAAGATATTTCCTTTAACATTTCCTCTTTGTGGGCATACAAAAACCTCAGAGAAAAAACCTTTGCCAGACCTCCATAAAGATGATGATACAAGACGCCTCTATCAATAAAAAATTTCGCATTATATCCCTTAAACCAGGTAGACGCCCGATAGACCTCCTGGCCAATCTCATCCGTAACTGCATATAAATGCAAGCCCTTTTTTAAACAGTCATGCAAAAATAAGCTATCCTCACCATTGCTGTATTTAGCTCCGCCCCCAAAAAGCAGTGAAAAACTCACATTCGCCCTGTGAAGCGCCTCTGTCCTTGCCGCCACAGCATAAGTCGGGTATCGTCCATAGTTATACCAACGTATTCTTTTTTCCGCCTGATTATAATAAGTTGCACGTGATGGATCCACCTTAAAATTGAAAGTAATGATATCCGCATCCGCCATTCTCTCAAAAGCCTTTTTTACAATTTCCCCATACCCCGGATAAAATACAATATCTTCATCTGAAAAAAGACAAAGATCTTTGTCCGCCCGCATCAACGCCTGGTTCCTGCTGCGCCCCACTCCACGCTCCGCCATGCAGAAACATTGGATTCTTTTACCCTCATGCAGATATTCCTGGTACGCAAAATGGTCACATTGATTCACCACCACCGCCTCTGTCTCCAAGTGCATCTTTTCCGCCAGCTTATTCACTTCTTCATTTACCGCCGCCACCAACACCTGCAATTCCATATATCCCCCCTGCATACCGCAAGCTTTGCTTGTGGTACTGCTACCAATAAGGAGTTTGGAAGTTACTTCCAAACTTATACCCTCTGCATACCGCAGGCTTTGCTTGTGGTACTGCTACCTTACTTAATTGGAAACGATCCACATTTTACGCATAATATCTATTTAAAAATTCTTCGTCCGCCTGAGCAATCACCATCCCCAGCACCTTGCAGTCCTGGTTGCGAAGAAGGCTTAAAATCCTCGCGGTCTTTCGCCCCGTGTCAGTGCCAAAAGGAAGCAGCAGAATCACGCCGCCAATTTCTCTAATCTTACGGCATTCTTCCTCCGACAAAATATTTTCATTGAAGGCCATCACATCATACTCACTCTTTTTCTGATTGCTGTCCTCTCTTTTACCAATATTCCAACTAAAGTCATCCTCCGCCTGGCCGCCGCCAAACACATCCGTCTCCTGGCTGCTCAGCAGACGCTCCAATTCCAGCCCACGGGTATCCGCATGATTGGCCATGTCTATAATCGCAAAGGCCTTCCTTTCCTCTAATAAATAACGGATATTAGCCTTCAGCTCCCTTGCATAAGGCTGTAATCCCTTTTGATTATGGGTTAAAAGTCCCAGTGCTTTCACACCGTACTTTTTCTCTATGTCCTCCTGCACATAGACCGATTCATCAAACACATAGTTAAAGCTAACCACCAAAAAAGCTATCACACCAAGAATCACTGCGCCGGTAACGCAGGCCGCCACCGTCCGGTCGTCCCAATATATCCGCTCCGGAGCGCCGGAACGGATCACTTCAATTTGGTCCAGTTCCTTGCTGTTACTTGCAAACTCCCGCAGGCCGCTTTCCACTGCTGTCCTAATTTCCCTGACAAACTTTTCATTTTCTCCCTTCACCGTAACCGTAAGGAGCCTTATGTCAGATAAAATCTCGGCAGTAGTAGCCGCTATCACCTGCTCTCTCTCATAGCCTGGCAGCTGCATCATCACCAGGTCCAGAATCGGGTCCGTATCCAGCAGGTCATTCCAGGTATATCCGTTATAATACTGGTACACCTCACCGCTTTCATCGTGTCCGAAACTAATGTACAGCTTGGACTCTGCCTGATATTCAACCGGCATTTTCATGGAACGCATCATCTGGTAAATGATTCCTCCGCAGCATGCACCCAAAACCGCCAGCATGATTACCAGCCATATCTTCTTTTGAAGATAAAGCACAAGCCGCTTTAAATCCATTCCTCTATTTAGATATTCCTCATTCATTTCCATCTTCTTTTTCATGGGCTTCCCCCGTATTTGCCGCCTTCATGGCCGTTGTCTGGGTGTCCTCCACCCCTTCTGTGCTCTCAGGCCGAATCAGGATCTTAAGCGTCAAAAGCATCAGCTTAATATCCAGCCACACAGAATAGTTTTCTATATAAGATAAATCCAGCTTCAGCTTATCATAGGGCGTGGTATTATATTTTCCATAAACCTGCGCATACCCTGCCAGCCCCGCTTTCACCTTCATCCGAAACAAAAATTCCGGCATCTCCTCCACATACTGTTCAATAATCTCCGGCCTCTCCGGTCTTGGGCCGATAAAGGACATATCCCCTTTTAATATATTAAGAAGCTGCGGCAGCTCGTCAATCCGTACCGCACGGATAAATTTCCCTATGGGTGTGATTCTGCTGTCATTTTTAGAAGCCAGCCTGGCCACTCCATCCTTCTCCGCATCCACCCGCATACTCCTGAATTTCAAAATATAAAACTTTTTACCCCCTGCCGTGCAACGGATCTGTTTATAAAACACCGGCCCGCCGTCATAACATCTTATCACAATTGCCGTAAGCACCATAAAAGGCGCCAAAACCGCCAACAGGATAAGAGCGCAGACCACATCAAGCAGCCTCTTTGCCGCCCTTTGCTCAACTGACAGTGCATATTCCCGTATCAGAAAAAGCGGGGTATCAAATAGATGAAGCTGATCCGATCCCTTCACAAGCACATCCGGAATCTTGGGCATCATATAAACCCGTATAAATCTGCTGTAACAAAATTTTAACAGGCGGTTTCTCTCCTCGGTGGGAATATCCCACAGCACCACCGCCCCATATCCTTTCACAATCTCTTTTTCCAGATTTTTGAAACCCTCCCGCACATCAATACACTTCGTAATTTTATATTTATCACCACGGGATTCAAATTTTCTGAGAATATCCTCCATGCTCCTCTCTCCATACACCAAGAGCATTTCCCTTGGGGGAAATACTTTGCGGTATAGGCTGTTGCAGACAATTGTCCATACGCCCGCCACTAAAAGCTGGAAAAAAGTAGCCGCCGCAAAAATATCTACGGGAACCAGCCAGCCTTTCATCAGAGATAACTGAAAATATGTAAATACATTTACAATAAGCTGTGAAAACAATTGTGAGAGAAAAATATCCATGGACTTCAGATAGCCTATCTTCAGCCCTCCATAAGTGTTCATAAAGAAAAACAGCAGAACAAAGTATAACCCAATAGTCACAAGATGACCGTTTCTCTCAAACTTAAGACCCCGATTAAAGTTATTGATAATCGGATAGTAATATTTAAGCCAAATATAAGCGTAAATACCTGTCTGAATCAAAAGCCCTATCAGGCTCATCCACAATACGCTGATTCTTTTCAAAGATTCTAAACGTTTCACTTTAACCTCCATGCTGCCGCTTTGCGACAGCACAAATTCTGCCAAAATGCCGGAATACTACAGTCTTCTAAGCGTAGCCCGCAATGCCCAAAAAAACAAATTATAAACACTGTATCCAAAAGAAAGCTTTTCTTCCTTCCTGTACAGATTCCATATTCTCCTTACAGCCTTTAATTTATTGGAGGATAGAGATTTGACCGGCCTCCGATAAACTGCAAGCACTTCATTTAATCCATAAGCGGTAAAGCCACTACGCAAAATTTTCCACCAGGTCGCCGTATCCTCGCTTTTCACTGCCGGCATTTGGATCAATTCCCGTCCCGTTTTATTCGTATCAATCAAAACCGTTGTGGTAAAAATGACCGTCCGTGATAATGCCTGATGGTAAGTGAGCGTCTTAGGAACATGAACCACCTTACCCGTTCCTTTTGCCCGCTCATCCCCAAACTCATAGGCAGTAAACACAAAAGCCGCCTGCTTTTCTTTCATAAATGCCAATTCTTTTTCCAGCTTGTCCTTCATCCACACATCATCTGCATCCAAAAAGGCAATATACCTTCCTTTCGCTGCCCGTATGCCTGTATTTCTTGCCCTGGCGGCGCCCTCGTTGACATCTTTTTTCATCAGGCGTATCTTATCCGTAATGTACTTTTCTATCCTGACACAGCCATCATCTGTGGAGCAATCGTCTACCAAAATCAATTCCCAATTAGTATAAGTCTGTGCCTGTACCATAGCAATCGCTTCTTCTATATAATGACCGGCATTATAAACCGGAACAATAATGCTAATCAACTCATCCGGCCTTTTCATCCAATTCCTCCATGTTTCCAATGGTCCTCAAATTTGGGCGAAAGCACAAATTTGTACTTGGAAAATCTTTGATTTTTCAATCTATTTTCCACAGCTTATTTCTTCCTTTATAAGATAGATTGGCCTTCTTTTTACTTCCATATACGTTTTTGCAAGATATTGTCCCACAATTCCCAGACAAAAAAGCTGTACGCCGCTAATCAGGGAAATAATACACACCAAAGACGGCCAGCCTGAGGTTGGATCCCCAAATAAAGCCTTTCTAACAATTGTAAAAAGAATCAATGCAAAAGCTGCCAGACAAAATAGCACTCCCATAAAAGCTGCAAAGGCCAACGGCGCTGTAGAAAAAGCCGTGATTCCATCAAGAGAATAAATAAACAATTTCCAGAAAGACCACTTGGTCTCCCCTTTTTTCCTCTCAATGTTTTCAAATTCAATCCATTTGGTCTCAAATCCCACCCAGCCAAATATACCTTTACTGAACCTGTTATACTCCGGCATGGAAAGAATAGCCTCTACCACAGGTCTTTTCATCAGCCGGTAATCCCTTGCCCCATCCATAATTTCCGTTCTGGAAATTTTTTTCATCAAACGATAAAACATTCTTGCAAAAAAAGACCGGATAGGCGGCTCCCCTTTTCGGGTAACGCGTCTTGTGGCAACCGAATCATAGCCCTGCTCCAAAAAACCCAGCATTTCCGGAAGAAGTGCAGGCGGATCCTGCAAATCCGCGTCCAAAAACACCACATAATCACCCTTTGATTTCTCTAAACCTGCATAAATTGCCGCTTCCTTTCCAAAATTTCTGGAAAAAGATAAAAGATGCACACGGCTATCCTTTTCAATCAGATTTTTAATTTTCGAAACAGTGCCGTCCTTTGACCCGTCATCAATATACCAAATCTCAAATTCTATTTCCTTTTCTTTAAAAAAGGGCTCATTTTTTACAAATTCCTGATAAAAATCAGCAATATTTTCTTCCTCATTGTAACAAGGTACAATGGCACTGAGTAATTTCATTTTTAAGGCACCTCATATTCTGATTCGTCAATTGTTACTTTTCACCGTTTCACCGTTCAACACCAAAAGCAGCTTGTCCTGTGTCCGGCGTGTGCAAAGCAGCATGATACCTTTATCCCGTAATTCTTCTATCCAGCTTCTTAGAAAGCTTCGTTCCAATTACCTGCAAAATCTGCACCAGTACCACCAAAAGCACTACCGTTATCATCATAATATCTCCCTGGTATCTGTAATAACCATAGCGGATTGCAATATCGCCAAGTCCGCCTCCGCCTACCACACCGGCCATAGCCGAATACCCTAAAATAGTGCCAAGGGAAATCGTTGCCCCCACAATCAAAGAAGTTCTGGCCTCCGCCAAAAGCACCTTCCAGATAATCGTCCACAGACTGGCACCCATACTTTGCGCCGCCTCGACCACACCATGATCTACCTCAAGGAGGGAGGATTCCACCAGCCTGGCCACAAAAGGAGCCGCCGCAATAGACAACGGCACCACGGTTGCCGCCGCTCCATAGCTTTTTCCTACAATAAACCGGGTAAAAGGTATAATCAGCATCAGCAAAATCAAAAAGGGGATACTTCTGACGATATTAACAACCACATCCAAAATCTTGTATACAATCCTGTTCGGTTTCAGTCCCCCCGGCGCTGTCACTACCAATAGAATTCCCATAGGGAGCCCTAAAACATACGCTATCAGTGTGGAAAAAAGCGTCATATACAGCGTTACGCCAGTTCCCTCTACTATCATCATAATTGTCTGATTATCCAACATAATTGTTCAGCTCCTCCACTTCCAGTTTCCTGTCTCTTAAGTACCGTATCATCTTCTCCGCCACCGCATTATCCTCCGGCAATTGGAGAATCATCTGGCCATGGGCCACGCCGCCAATATCCCTGGTATCCGCCAGCAGAATATTAACCGGTACCTTACATGCCAGCACCATATTTCCGATAACCGGTTCAAAAGAAGAATTGCTGGTAAACACAATACGTATACAGCGTTTGCCCTTCATCTCCTCATACTGTTCCCGCTCTCCCTGGAAAACCAGCTTTTTGGCCGCCTTACTCCTTGGTCTTTGAAATACCTCCTCAACTCTCCCCGTCTCAGCAAGATTTCCCTCGTCTATAATCGCCACATGGGTACAGATTTCCTGCACCACCGACATCTCATGGGTAATGATCACAATGGTAATTCCATACTTTTCATTGATTTCCTTAAGCAAAGCCAGAATCGCCTTAGTGGTAGTAGGGTCAAGCGCACTGGTAGCCTCATCGCAAAGCAGAATCTGGGGATTCGTAGCAAGAGCCCTTGCAATTGCAACCCTCTGCTTCTGGCCGCCGGATAACTGCGCCGGATATGCCTGCTCCTTCTCAGAAAGTCCCACGATACCAAGCAGCTCTTTTGCCCTGGCTAAAGCGTCCTTCTTGGGCATCTTGATAATTTCCATGGGAAAGCAGACATTATCAATCACGGTCCTTTGCATAAGCAGATTAAAATGCTGAAAAATCATTGCAATCCGCGTACGCATCTTACGAAGCTCACTGTCCCTTAGCGTGGACAAATCCTTCCCCTCCACAAGAACCGTTCCGCTGCTGGGCCGCTCTAAAAAATTAAGGCATCTGACCAGAGTAGATTTCCCGGCGCCGCTCATACCGATGATACCGTAAATCTCCCCTCTGTGTATCTCAAGATTAATTCCCTTTAAGGCCTCCACCGTATTATCCTTGCCTATAAAGGTTTTCGTCACATCCTTTATCTGAATCATCGTCTCCATATATCCGTAAAACCCCATTTCTATTTATTTAGAAAATTTCCATTTATAAGTTTTCTTAAATACTTGTCGTCTGTGCAAAAAAACATTTTTTATTAAAACACTTCATATTTTTCCATATTAATATACATTATCTTATCACAAAGCTAGTTGGCTTGCAACGTAGGAAATTTCCATACTTATACCCCTGCATACCCAAAAAAGCGTTTAGCCACCAATGTCGCCAAACGCTTTTCTTTTTCATATATGTAATTATTATGACTCAGATCATCCTTCAGATGCCCTTTCATCACCGATAACCTGCTCTCTAAACTGTTGACAAATCCCATTCTTCATAAATCTTAGGCACGTCATTGATCAGTCTCTGTGTATAAGCAGCCTTCGGATGCAGAATCACATCTTCTGCCTTCCCATGCTCCACAAACTTACCGTGCTCCATAATATATACGGAATCAGATATATAGTAAGCCAAACCAATATCATGGGTGATGAAAATAATTGTCATGTTGATTTCGTCACGGAGCTTTAAGAGCATATCCAGAATCGTTGCCCTTGAGCAGGCGTCAATCATGGAAGTAGGCTCATCCGCCAAAAGAATCTTCGGCTTAAGCAGGAAAATTCGTGCAATCATAAGTCTCTGCATCTGCCCGCCGGAAAGCTCGAAGGGATATTTGTTCGTCAATTCCTTAAACTCCAAATTTACGAAGCTGCAGGCTTCCCGCATCATTTCAAACTTCTTTTCATAAGGAAGGGATTTGCCCCCTCTCATGTTAATACAGTCCAAAAGCACCGAGTCAATTTTATTAAACATATTATAGGAAGAAAATGGATCCTGGAAGATAGCCTGAATCCCCTTCCAATATTCCCTTTTCTTTTGACCGGTTGAGATATCTCTGGGTTTCCCTTGAAAGAGAACCTCTCCTTCCGTCACACTGATTAGACCTAGAAGCATCTTGGAAAGAGTGGTCTTGCCGCTGCCGGATTCTCCTACAATAGATACGATTTCACCTTCCCGGAAATCAAAATCCACGTTATTAACAGCCACAGTCTTTTTATCACCAAAGCCAAAGACCTTGGTAACTCCATTCCCTTTTAAGCAGGACGCTCTTTTATCACTCATTCTCATACACCTCCCTAATCTTTCTCACAGACATCAGGCAGCGATACTCGCGGTTGTAGCCCTCGTTCTCTTTGCTGGGAACTTCCAGGTTAGGAACTTCCATTGACATACAGGTTGGTGATGCATATTTACATCTGTCTGCAAAACGGCATCCTTTGGGCGGATGTTTTAAGTTAGGAGGCGTACCTGGTATCGCTATCAGTTTATTCTCCCTGACGCCTTCCTCCGGTACGATAATAGAGCCCATCAGACCTTTCGTGTAAGGATGCAGGGGATCAAATACCATCTCCTTAGCTGTACCGCGCTCCACGATCTGCCCGGCGTACATTACCATGATATCATCTGTTACATTATATAGAAGTGGCAACTCATGGGTAATGAAAATCATACTTCTGATAAATCCTTTATCCATCAGATCCCGCATCATCTTGATAACCATCTTCTGGCTGGTAACGTCTAAAGCAGATGACGGCTCATCTGCAATCAGAACCTTAGGAGAAAGGATAGTGGATATAGCGATAACCGTACGTTGTTTCATACCACCTGAAAGCTCAACCGCATGTTTTTGCAATACTTCCTCTGGAAGACCTAAGATAGCAAATCGCTCCTTCGCCAAATCATAAATATCCTTTTTGCTCATTTTAGGATCATGTACGTGAATTACATCTTCTATAAAACGGATAATTTTCTGGGTAGGATTCAACGCATTCATAGCGGCCTGAGGAATATAAGCAATTTCTGTTCCCAGTACTTTTCTCCGCACATCATCTGGCTTCATTCCGGAAATATTGTTTCCATCTACAATAATATCACCGCTGATATAATGTAAAGGCGGGAAATAATATCCCATCAGTGAAAGGGCCAATGTGGATTTACCACAGCCAGACTCTCCGGCAACACCTAAAGATTTTCCTTCTTCAATTTTTAAGGATACGCCGTCAACCGCAAATACGTCTTCCCTTAAACGGGTAACATATTTTGTTTTTAAATTTTTTACTTCAAGCATTACTTTTCCCATGGTATCCCTCCTTAATCTCTCAGCTGTGGATTGAAGATCTGATCAAGTCCCGTATTCATCAAATTGAGAGAGAACGAAATCAGGGCAATCATAATAACAACAGGAAAATACGCCCACCAAGAACCATTAAGAGGCGCTGCGTACAGGTTTGCCCAGTTCATCATAAGGCCCAGTGTAGCCGTGGTTGATGTTGAGGGGCCAAGACCTAACATGGAAAGCTGTGCTTCTGCAAGGATACCTGATGATATCTGCAAAATAAATGCCATTACCACATAAGAAGCAATGTAAGGCAGAATATCCGTAAGTACAATACGCATCATACTGTGTCCGGACAGTTTGGATAGATTTACATGGTCACGGTTTCTCAAAGAGATAACCTGCGAACGCACGGAACGCGTTGTCCATGTCCAGGAAGTCAATCCGATAATTGTAGCTACCAGATTAACGCCTCTTGCCGCCTGGCCTACGGAGTAAGAAATCAAAATCAAAAGAATAAAGGAAGGAATAACCGTAAACAGGTTGGTAATGAAGGTAATAATATTATCCACCATTCCTCCCAGGTAACCCGATAAAAGTCCTAAGAATAATCCAATCAGTGTTGCAACAACACCTGCAATTAATCCTACTCTTAAGGATGTCTTCGTTGCGTCTAAAAGTTCCGTGAGCACATCCCGGCCAAAGTTATCCGTACCTAAAACAAAAGTTCTTCTGTTTGCAACATCCTTTGTATTGACAAATTCCTTAGATGCAATCGTACCTGTCTGCTCTAACTCGCCTGTTTCAGAATTTTCTTTTGCAATGATCACATCATTGTCTTCCAAAATACCATTCAGACTGTTGTTCAGACGAACATAGTATTTTTTCTTAGAGGCAAGAATCCCTGTCTGGTCCGCATCGGGATCATAATGGGTCTGCCAAAGCCCAAGCAGACTTTCAACATCGTTAACGTTTATATCAGCTTCAGCAACTCCTCCATATTTTATCAGCCAATCTTTCATATCATCCTTATCACTGGAACTGATCTTGTTATCCAGTGAACCGGACTGTACATCAATATTCAAAGTATAATGGGTTCCCTCCACCGCATCCTTAACAGATACATAGGTACCCGGTTTAAAAAAGTTACCATTACCTACCATTTCAAGAGGATCCGCAATCACCACCAGCGGATAAATAATGACAGTAAGTAATATCAATGCAAATATCGAAAATCCAATCACAAATTTGGGAGAATGGAACACCTGTCTTAATGTATTTTTCATAATCCACCTCCTAATCCTGTTGAGCTGCCTTGACACGAGGGTCAATCACGCCATAGAGAATCTCAACCAACAGATTTGCTAAAAGTACCATAATAGTAATAATCAATGTACAAGCTGACAAAAGAGGATAATCCTGCCCTCTTACCGCAGTCATCATTGCCGTGCCGATTCCAGGGTAGCTGAAGATAATCTCCGCAACCAGAGCGCCGCCCATCATAGTTCCCAGAGACATTGCCAAACCGGTAATCTGGGGCAGCATAGCATTTCTGAACACATAGCCTACGATCTTTCTGTCTTTTATTCCCAGGAAACGACTGTATTTTACATAATCCGCATTCAATTCGTAAATAGACATGGAACGCATACCAATTGCCTGACCGCCAATGGTAATCAAAACGATTGACCAGAAAGGCATCTGATAATGGGAAATAACGGAACTGATAAATTCCCAGCTGAAATTCGGGATTAATTCAAAACCATACGCTCCACTGGTTGGGAACCATTTTAAATTAATACCGAATACCGTTAACAGAATAATCGCCATACCAAAAGCTGGTACATTACTGATAAACATGAATACCGGCAAGAGCACCTTATCAAAAGCACCTTTTATGTACGCTGCCACGGCTCCTAAAATATTACCCAGTAACCATCCCACTATAATAGCCGGCAGCTGCAGCGCTAATGTCCATCCGATAGATGAAGATATGATGTTGCCTACCGTTCTTGGATACTGACTGAAGGAAACGCCAAAATCTCCTTTTAAAGCATTTCCCGCCCACATACCAAACTGCACGATCATGGGCTTATTCACACCAAACTTTTCCGCATATTCCTCATATACCTTTTGAATCGCGGTAGCATCCGTCATACCGGATACGGCTCCCGATGCAATACCGGCCACTGGATCGCCCGGCATCAGTCTCGGTAATACAAAGTTCAAAACAATTGCAAAGAAAAGTGTAATCAGATACCATATGATTTTCTGACCGTAATATTTCTTATACCCTTTCAAACACTTCACCCCTTCCATTCCTTATAAAACGCCCACTCTCCACAAGAAAGCTTATTGATAAAATCCGGCCGGAGAATCTGTCCCCGGCCGGTTCTTTAAATATTTCCTAAATCTTATTCAACCAGTGTCAGATTGTAGAGAGCTGCAATTCCATAACCATCTGTACAATCAGTAGGAGGAATATTGCTTCCGTCATCCTTCATAGGATATCCTGTCCACACGCTCTCATTTACTGCATAGAACAATTCCGGTCTGTACATCAGAGCAAAGGAAGGAACATCTGTCAGGTAAATCTCATTTAATCTTGTGTAGTATTCTTTTAAAGTAGCCTGATCTGTCTCCAGAGGAATCTTAGCAAGAATCTCATCTGCTTCGTCATTCCTGTAGTGACTCCAGTTACCATTCCAGTTAACTTCCAAGTCAGCGTACTGGCTGCTTAAGAACTGCATGCAGCGTCCCCAAGGGTTGGTAATAGATGAACCGGAAGGAGAATTCATACAAATTTCAAAAGAGCCTGTTGTGATATCATTGTAGAAAGTATTGGTATCCGGGAAATATGTCTGAATATCAATACCAATATTCTTAGCGGAAGATGCTACGATTTCAAGAGAAGCCATCCAGTCTGTCCATCCATCAGGGCATTCAGCCTTAAAGGAAAGAGGCTTGCCATTATATTCACGGATTCCATCGCCGTCAGAGTCAACGATACCTGCTTCATCAAGTAACGCATTTGCGCCATCAACATCATTTCCTGCGAACTGTAAATCTTTAACTGCTGCCTGATCATATAGAGCCTGCTCGCCGTCCGTAGGGTTCATAGTAGAACGAGGAACATCCTTAAAGGTAGGGGACTGATTGGACATAGCGGATGCAATAACCTGATCAAAATCCGTAGCCATTGCAATTGCTTTTCTAACTTCAGCCTGATCCAAACCTTCCACATCAACGTTCATCCAGCAGGAAGGCATGGTCGCACACTGTCCATAAGGAGGCTCGTCAATGTATGTAGTAATTGGAAGACCTTCTTCTTCCCATAATTTCTGTACGTCTGTGATAAACTGCTGGCAAACGTCAACTTCCCCTGCCGTAAGTGCAATCTGTCCCGCATTGTTATCTGCATAAATCACATGAGCAATATATTTAGGTGTCGGCAACTTGCCCCACATAGAAGCCGCCTGGCCCCAGTAATTCTCATCTCTGATAAATACAACCTTCTGGTCGTCATCATAGAAAGGCATATAAGGACCGGATGCAATCAAATCATCCATCTTGTCAAGTTTCATAGCTTCTTTATCGGAATCATTTCTTGCTTCAACGGTTTCAAGATATGCTTTCTGCATAATGTACATCTGCTGTAACAGCTGCTGAACCTTCAGGGGATTCGTAGGATTCCCTGCATCATCCAATGCACACTTGATTGCTACTGTGGTATCGTCTACTGCCGTAATGGATTCAATGTAGTTCGGAAAATCCACGCCCAGAGAAGACTCATACTTAACGTTACAGTCCCATGTGTAAGCAACGTCCTCTGCCGTAAGGGCAGAGCCATCACTCCAGTGTGCATCAGGATTCAAATTAATAGTCAGGCTGGTCATTGTATCATCATCCCAAGCCCAATCTGTAGCAAGTAAAGGATAAAGCTCGCCATCTAACATATTAAACATAAACAATGTTTCATAAATCAATGTACGGGAAGAATCCTTCTGCTGAATTGCCATTGCATTGTTGGAATTAGCTGAGAAGGGATTCCAGTCATTTATAGTTCCCCACTGCTGACCTGCAAAATATAAAGTTTCATTTCTCGGTGTGCTGTTTACATCACCTGAAGCTGTGCTGGTGTCTGCTGCATCGCCGGTATCCGCTGCATCTGCATCTCCTGCTGCGTCAGGCGCTTCCTCCTGCCCCGCTTCAGTACCGCTGCCTGACGTATCGCTGCTAGCCGGTTCGGAAGTTCCGCCGCCACAGCCTGCCAGTAAAGACACGGTCATAGCAAGAGTTGCAAAAAGCGCAACCAGTCTTTTACTACGTGCTTTCATAACTTTTCTACCTCCTGATTTGTTTTTTGAAAAATATAGTTTATTCTTACTAACAATTCTATATTCTTCGTACTCTTAAAAGAGTAGCACAAATGCACAAAAAAAGCAAGGTAAAATTTATTATTCTGTGAATTATGTTTAATTTATCAGTGAATGGAACTATTTTTGCATTGTCAATTATGTCCACCTCTCTTTTTGGGCAAAAAAAACACACTTTTCTGTCTGATAAGCGTGTAAAAAATTGACTAAAAGTCAAGATAATAAAATTATGATACATGCCTATGCCAACCCATTCTTTCCGTGAAAATCTCCACATTGATGTTTCGCGCCCACCCTCCATGATTCCGCTTTGCGGAATCTCAAATCGGTGCGGAGAATGCCCGTATTTTAGGCATTCTCCTGTGTGAGACTTAGTACTTCTCCACGAAACAGCCCCTGCTGTGAGTGGCTAGAAGTACTTCTCACACTAATCCCCATGCATATCGCAAGCCTGCTTGCGATACTGCTTAAAAAGAAGATTGATAAAATCAGCCATCAGGATGATTTTTCAATCTATTCCCATACATCATTTCCCAATCCATTGATGAACCCATGCAGCTCCAGAGCCATATTCATTGCCTCCTGTACCCGCACATGCCCCGGCGTTCCCCTTCCATTTTCTCCATACAGAAAATGCGCTATCCTGGAATCGTTTAATTCCGCGCACACTTTTCCAATGTTCCTGTCCCAGCCGGAATGATGCGCCCGTATGGTAGTCGTCAGAATAATCCACGCTTTTGGGTACAAACGCCGCAGGGATAATATCCATTGCTTATAACGCTCCCTCCATACCTTAGCTTTTTCTCCTTTGTCATCTTCCTTCATAATATCCTCCGGCCAGGCATCATTCTGTCCCACAGCCACCACCACCACATGGGGCGTATAACGGTGAAAATCCCACTCTGCCGGTTCTGCATTTTCTCCTTCTTTCCCGACAAACCCCACCTTCGTATAACAGCTTTCCATTCCCCTTTTACCTTCCATAAAATATCCGGCGCCGTCTTGAAAAGCAATTCCGTTTTGCGCCACCAGGTGCACCCGGGCATGGAGCATGCGGGCCGCTGCCCAGGCATAGGAAAAATATGCATTGGAAAGCTCTCCCCTATGGTCCGGGTCCGGCTTACCACAATATCCTATTGCCTCTGATGCCTCGCCTGCGGTTACGCCATCCCCATAAAATTCCATCTTTTTTCTGGGAAGGGCCGCCCCTTTTATCACCCTGCTGCCATATTCCAAAAGGAATCCCAAAAAGGCGTACTCATGGCTGTGGTCCATCCGTTTAAAAAAGGTGATCATATGTTCCTCACCCTTTTCCAGATTTTCTGCTAAAGTCAGTACCACCGGCTCTCCATCCTTTTCAATCTTCCTTTTCGCCTGCTCCTGATCCAGCAGCACTCCTACCCAGGGATCATTGTAAAAGCTCTTATTCACCACCACAGCCTTCACATAAGAAGATCCTGTAAACTTCATGCGCACAAAGCTGCCCGGCATGGTAAATACGGGCGCGCCTACGTCCCTGTCATCAATCCTGCCGCAGTATTGCAAATCATCGCAAATTGGTTCCACCAGCCGTTCTTTTTCCTTGTCCCAGTCATTCCATTTTTCCATTTTCCTCTTAATCCTCCTGCATTCACATTATTGAAGTATTTCATATGGTGGCACTAACCATAACTACGGCGACACTATATTCAGGTGATTTTAAACTTGGGGTAGGTATGAATTTTCAAATGCACTCCACGCCTTGAGAAGATCGCCTCACAATTATTACTTCTATTATACTCCTCCGAATACCTTCTACACAACTGTTACCTTTCCTCCATTTCTCATATGCTGTACAAATCCCCCCTCTTTTGATATACTATTTTTGTGCTTTATTATAATTATAAGCTGAAACTAATGCTTGCCGCATAAATACAAAAATCTATTCCATAGAAAGGTTTATCAATCATGAATCCAATGACAAGTCATAAGAAAAAAGCAGTGGTTTCCCTTGGGCATAATGCCTTAGGCCACACCACCACCCAGCAGCGGGACGCTGTCAAGGTTACCGCCAGAACACTGGCAGATTTGGTGGAGGCAGGCTATCAGCTTACCATCACCCACAGCAACGGCCCCCAGATCAGCATGATTCACAAGGCTATGACAGAGCTGCGCCGTCTTTATATTGATTACACGCCGGCGCCCATGTGCGTCTGCAGTGCCATGAGTCAGGGCTATGTGGGCTACGATATCCAAAATTCCCTGAAAGCTGAACTCTTAAGCCGGGGAATCAGTAAAACCGTTTCTACCATTTTAACCCAGGTAACGGTGGACCCTTATGATGATGCCTTTTATGAACCCACCAAGCTGATTGGACGAAATATGTCATCCGATGACGCTGAAATAGAAATCAAGAAAGGCAATTATGTGCAGGAGATACCCGGTAAAGGTTTTCGCCGAATCATTGCCGCACCTAAGCCTATCGACATTGTGGAAATTGAGGCCATCCGCACACTTTCTGAGGCCGGTCAGATCGTCATTGCCTGCGGCGGCGGCGGTATCCCTGTCATGGAACAAAAGCATACCTTAAAAGGGGCCTCGGCTGTTATTGAAAAGGACGCCATTGCAGGGAAACTTGCCGGCGACCTTATGGCCGACCAGCTCATCATCCTGACCAGTGTCCCTAATGTTTACAGAAATTTTGGAACGCCTGAGCAAAAGAACATTTCATCCCTTACCATAACCGAAGCCAAAAGAATGATTGACGAAGGACAGTTTGGCAAAGGTACTATGCTCCCAAAAATCGAAGCCGCCATCTCTTATCTTACCGTAAATAAAGAAGGCAGCGTGTTGATTACTTCCCTTGAAGCAGCAGCCGATGCCTTAAAAGGAAAAGCAGGTTCTCTAATCACTGCCTAGAGCGTGTCTGAAAAATGCTCTGGCGCTCCGCCAACGTACTATATGAAAGGCAGAGTCCGCATCCACGCAAAACTCTGCCTTAATTTTACCTCATAATTTCGTTTCATAAACCAATCTGCTTATATCTTTGCCCTACTCTAATTCAAGCTTATGACGGATCAAATACTCGCTCATAAAATACAGCCCTATCCCCAATACCAGCGACACACCTGCCACCAGGAAATAAAAAGATGTCAAAATCGGGAAAGGCGACTGTGCACCATATGCGCTGTCGTAATAAGATGAATCCATCATTTTCACCATCATAGGAATCATAATTACCGTACTGAAAATCTGAACAATAATAGTCAGCCCAAAATAAGCGCCTACCGCTCCCAGTATTCTATGCTTGCGTACCATCTGGCCTAAAGTAATCGCGCCGATCAACATCATGCTATTGCTAAACGCTCCTATCAGCACCACAAGCAGTCCTCCAATACAAAATCCTTCAAATCCGTCCATATAAGGAGATTTTAATACTTCCGGCCAGGCTCTGATTGTTTCCATAAGCTCTCTGGTAAAACTGCTGTCCTTAGGCGCCAATGACAATATCATAATTGCAAAAAAGACAAATATACTGATCACCACCGCCAGCATTGCAATCAGATTCCACGCACTCATGGTAATCGTTTTGTTTAAAAGAAGCTGTCGGGCGGTTACCGGCAGAGTATGGGTTAAATATCCCTCGTCCGTAAACATATTTTTGTAATACCGTACCGCAAAATAAATCATAATTCCCACAGTCACCGCTATTATTGCAAAATAAAACATACAAATTAACATTATTCCCGAAAGCGGAAGTCCAACCCACTCGCTGTCCCATATAGGCAGAGCAAAGGTAAGCCCGGCCATCACTGCGGTGATCATCAGTATCGCAATCAAAAGCATCGGCACCTTCCAAACTGCTTTCCATTCATGTTTTAACAGTTTCCCTAACATGCAAACACCTCCCTGAAATATGCATCTACCGACTTTCCTCTGCATTCCCGGATATTTTCCACTGTATCCTGAAGTATCACTCTCCCATTTCGGATAAATATAACTTCATCCAATACCTTCTCAATATCGGAAATTAAATGAGTTGATAAAAGTACGGTGGCATTTTCATTATAATTGGTAATAATCGTCCGTAAAATATAATCCCTTGCTGCCGGATCCACGCCTGCTATCGGTTCATCCAAAACATATAGCTGCGCCTCCCGGCTCATCACCATGATAAGCTGCACCTTTTCCTTAGTTCCCTTAGACAATGTCTTTAACTTGGCGTTTTCACTGATGTTTAAGTTAGACAGCATCTGCCTTGCCCGCTCCGGGCGAAAGTCCTGATAAAAGTCACAGAAAAAACGAATCAGCTCATCAACGCGCATATTATTATGGAAATAGGTCCGCTCCGGCAGGTAAGAAATCCAGTTCTTCGTCTGTGGCCCGGGCCTGTGCCCATTCATCAGCACTTCTCCCTCCGTAGCTTCCAGCAAACCGTTCATCAGCTTAATCAACGTAGTCTTTCCGCTTCCATTAGGCCCTAAAAGCCCGATAATCTTTCCTCTGGGTATGGTAAGATTCATATGGTCTAACGCTATCTTTTTCTTCTCATAAATCTTGGTAAGATTGATTACTTCTACCAGTGCATTCATGCGTCTTCCCCTCCCATTCTCTCAAAAAGTTCCACTACTTCCTTTTTGCTAAATCCTAATTCCTTCATTTTATCAATAAACTCACTTACCTGCTCTCTGGCAAGCTTATTGCGGGTCGTTTGAATCATATCCATGTCCTCCGTTACCATCCTGCCACTTGTTCTCTGGGTTACCACTAATCCGTTTCTCTCCAGCTCGGCCAATGCCTTTTGCATTGTATTGGGATTTACGCCTGCCTCTGCCGCTAAATCCCGCACACTCGGTATCTTCTCCCCTGGACGGTACCGGCCTGAGATAATACGAAGCTGTATCACATCAAGGATTTGGGCATAAATAGGACGATCCGAATTTAAATTCCACGCCATGCATATCTTCCTTTCTTTGTATTATTGTATTACTTAATTAATACAATAACGCAATAGAGACACTTTGTCAAGACTTATTTTTATAAACGTAAAAAAGACCGTAACCGTTCAGCCTTCGGCTTCACTGTTACCAAATCTAACTGTTGCAAAAGGCCGCTGCCAATGTTTTCACAGGTTCACCGCCGTCCCCTCCTGGCTATGTTGCTGCCTGACCTGCGGAAAAACAGTTTATTGCTTCTCCCAGCCGATCACGCTCAGCAGCGCTCCCACCATTATGCAGAAATCACTTATGTTAAAAATTACCTTCCGAAGGCCAAATGGCACATTAAAACTCACATAATCCACTACATATTTCCGCACAAGCCTGTCATAGGTATTACTATAAGCACCTCCCAGCAAGAAAGTAAGCCCCCACTTCAAAAGCCCTTTTCCTGCATTTCCAAGCGTTGCCAAAAACAAAACCGTAAGTGCTGCTGTCAGACAAACGGACAGCCTCACAACCACTTTCCGCCTATCCTGCCCTGCATTCAAAAAAGCCCCTCTGTTATGATGCTTCCTTATCAGCAAAAAGCCTCCGCACTTCTCCTTCGTCCTCCCTTCCTCCATCCTCTCCTCTATATCATTTTTCACCTTCCACTCCGCTCCGAAAATTCCCAAAATCACAAAAAAATACCTCATGTCCATTCCTCCTGCCTGCCACATATGATCCATGCTGGCATAATCTCTTGATTCCTTAAATTACATCATACAATAATACACTGTTTCCCACAATCACGACTGTAATATTTTTCCCTGTTTACTTTTCCCTTTCCCCACTATAAAATATGATTGAAAGTACAAACTGCACGGGCATTTCCATATATTCCGTTGAATCGGGCATGCCCCATACATAAAGGAGGAAAATCTCTTGTACGAATGTCCAAACTGTGGGGGGAACCTAAAATTCGATATCCCCACCCAACAACTCAAGTGCGAACACTGCCTTACCTTAAAAGACCCTTACGAAGTGACCAAAGACAGGGATGCCGAAGAAAGCAATGTTTTTGATGCAACCATATTCACCTGTCCCCAATGCGGTGGTGAAATTCTAAGCACAGACACATCTGCTGCCGAATTTTGCAGCTTCTGCGGCGCCTCCACTATTTTAGACAGCCGCATCAGCAGAGAATTACGCCCCACCCGCATCATCCCCTTTCAGCAGACAAAGGATGCCTGCAAGAGCGCATTTATCGCTCACATAAAGCGCTCTCCCTTTGCCCCAAACGACTTAAAGGATGAAAAGCACATCGAAAGCTTTCGCGGGATTTACATGCCTTACTGGTCTTATAATATTTCCCAGCAAGGAGCCGTTAACCTCACGGCGGAAAAATCCTACCGTAGAGGAAATTACCTCTATACGGACCGCTATGCCCTAAGTGGCAGCATAGATGCCCAATACCATAACCTGTCCTATGACGCGTCCTCCTCCTTTGCAGACAACATCAGTGAGCAGATTGCTCCTTTTGATACCAAGATGCAAATAGATTTTGCGCCCTCTTTCCTCAGCGGCTTTTACGCGGATACTGCTGATGTAGACAGCAGTATCTATGAAAATGACGCCAGGGCTCTTGCCAACGATGCCAGCTACAAGGAAATCAAAAGGGTACCCTCTTTCTCCGGCCTTTCCTTTAAAAACAGCGGTCCTTTAGATGAGATGCTGGGCACCAAATGCCCCACCCCAAGACGTGTCATGTATCCGGTCTGGTTTATGTCCTACCGCAAAGGCGACCGTATCGCCTACGCTACCGTTAACGGTCAAACCGGCAAAGTTGCAGCGGATATTCCTGTGGATACCAAAAAATACATCATTGCTTGCCTCATAATGGCAATACCGATTTTTATATTCCTAAATTTATTTTTTACTATCTCACCAAAAATAACACTTATATGTTCTATGATCTTGGCAGCCGCTACCTTTTTTATTTACCTGTCGGAGATTGTAAAAATATATCACAGGGACAAAAAGGATGACGACCGGGGCTACCTGTTCCAGCAAACCTTCAATTCATCCACCGACTTGGGAAATCAGACAAAAGCCTCGAAGGCTCCGGCCATGAAAAAGCTCCCACAAGGTTCCGGCTTTGAAGGGGGCAAAACGCCAGTCGGTATTATCGGCTCATTGGCCGCCATGATTGCCGCTATCTTTGTCTGTGTATGGAACCCTGTATCGGATATTTGGTATTACGGCAGTACAATCCTTATCTTCCTTGGCATTTTATTTACAATCACAGGAATCATACGCAAATATAACATACTGACTACCAGAAAGCTTCCGCAGTTTGAAAGAAAGGGAGGGGACGATAATGCTTTTTAAAACAGAACCTGCTTATAACACTTATCCTAACGTATTCATAAGGTATATAAAATTTATAAAGCAGGTGAACGCCTGCAAAAACAGCTCCAAAAAAAGAGTGCTTCTGGCAGGCATAATTATCTTTTTATTATTCGGCCTTAACTCCTTAAAGGCGCAGGCTGCTATCTCCTCCGCCAATGCTCCGGAAACAGAACTATGGGAAAATACGGAAACCGGCTACTGCGTTATTTTAGAGGATGATGCCGCTTTGCTTAGCCAGTCCGAGAAAGAACAGCTTTCTTTGGAAATGCAGGCTATTACGGACTATGGAAATGTAATTTTTAAATCAATTGATTACAACCCATACTCCACCTCCTATTTTGCCGAAGATTTTTATCATGAGCGCATCGGCACAAACAGCGGCTGCCTTTTTCTGATTGACATGGACAACCGTGAAATTTATATCTTCAGCGATGGCGCCGTTTATAAAACCATCACCTCCTCCTATGCTGACACCATCACTGACAATGTATACCGCTACGCATCAAAAGCCGATTATTTCAGCTGCGCTCTGAGAGCCTTTGCCCAGATCCATACCCTTTTATCCGGGCAAAAAATAGCGCAGCCTATGAAGTACATAAGCAATCTCCTGCTTGCCCTCATATTAGCTGCGCTCATCAACTATTTTGTTGTAAGAATATCATCCGGCACCGCCAAACCATCTGACAGAGAACTTTTACAATCAGCTTCCACCAGATTTGCCTTCACCAACCCTCAAATGAAGTTAACCCACCAGTCCAAGGTGTACAGTCCTCCCAGCAACAGCAGTGGCGGTGGTGGAAGCCGCAGTGGTGGCGGAGGCGGCGGCCGAAGCGGCGGGGGCGGCGGCCATAGGTTTTAAATACTTGTTACCATACAGTCCATCAAGTTTTCTACCGTGGTAAAGGCCAGTCCCGTTACGGTATCCGCACATCCATAATAGATGGCAATTCTTCCTGTTGCGGCATCTGTCAGTGCCGCGCAGGGGAATACCACATTAGGCACATCTCCTACACATTCGTATAATTCGTGAGGCCCTAAAATATAATCTTTCGTTCTCTTTTTTACCTTCCAGGGTTCCTCCAAATCCAACAGAGCGCATCCCATCCTGTAAACGAATCCATTACAGGTATTAATCACGCCATGGTAGAGCAAAATCCAACCCTCCTGCGTCTCAATGGGCACACTGCCGGCTCCAATTTTGGTACTCTGCCAAGCCGATGCATCTCCCTTGACAGTTCCCATCACATAACGATGGCATCCCCAATATTTCAGGTCAGGGCTTTCACTTAAGAAAATATCTCCAAAAGGCGTATGCCCATTGTCACTGGGACGGCTGAGCATATAATAGTTACCGTTTATTTTTCTGGGAAACAGCACACCGTTCCTGTTAAAGGGCAGAAATGCATTTTCCAACTGATAAAAAGTCTTAAAATCAAAGGTATATCCCACTCCAATTGTCGGATATCCATGGTACCCATTGCACCAAGTCACATAATACCTGTCCTCAATAAAGCAAACCCTGGGGTCATACCGGTAATCCCGCTTTGCCACCTCCGGATGCGCCCCCTCAAACTTAACCGGTTCATCTGAAATATCCCAATTGATACCGTCACTACTAAATCCTGGAAAAATATCCATACTAATCGACTTACTGTCACAGCGGAACACCCCTGCAAAGCCGTCCCCAAAGGGCACTACCGCGCTGTTAAAAATACTGTTTGAATTTTTGGTAGCAAACCTTTCAATAATCGGATTCGCATCATAACGCCATACCGGCAGCTTTTCATTACCTTTCGGCTCCTGCCATGGCATATTCGGCAAAGCCTTACCTACAATCTTTGTCATTTTTTCCTCCATTCTTTTTTCTATATGAGACTATTTCCAGAAACACCCTGTAAGGCCATCGCCTACAGGAATCATTATCTCAAATTATAGACGATTTCCCGCCATGCGTCAAACCTTCCTGATATTCATATAATTTTTATTACCGTTACCTTGTTACTTTCCACTGCGCAATTTCACCCAACTGTAAAGTAGACACTTTTTTTAAACTATGATACAATGTTATAATATATATGAGAATTACAGACATTGAGTATACACAGGAAAGGTGGATTCAGCAGCATGAAAAAAGCGCTTGTCATAGGTGCAGGCCCCGCAGGCTTGACCGCAGCTTATGAACTCCTGACAAAATCAAAAGATATTGAGGTTGTCGTGTTCGAAGAAAGCGATTGTTTTGGAGGCATTTCCAAGACTGTAAATTATAAAGGTAATCGTATGGATATGGGTGGACATCGCTTTTTCTCCAAAATCCCGGAGGTAAACGCCTGGTGGGACAAGATGCTTCCCATGCAAGGCGCCCCTACCTATGATGACATCCTTCTAAACCGTTCCATGCCCCTGCATGAGGGAGGCCCGGATCCTGAAAAGGAAGACAAGGTAATGCTGACACGCCACCGCGTGTCCAGAATTTACTTTGGCTCCAAATTTTATGATTATCCCATCTCCCTAAAGTTTGAAACTTTAAGGGATTTTGGCTTTATCACCACCATGCAGGTTGGTTTCAGCTACCTTGCCGCCCTACTTCACAAACGGCCGGATGATAATCTTGAAAATTTTTATATTAACCGCTATGGCCGCAAGCTCTATTCCATGTTCTTTGAATATTACACGGAAAACCTGTGGGGACGACATCCCAGCGAGATTGACGCTTCCTGGGGCGCACAGCGTACTAAGGGCTTATCTATTATGGCAATCATTAAGGATGTCGTTGAAAGGAAATTAAAAAGGAAAAACCGCAAGGTGGAAACCTCTCTGATAGAAGAATTTAAATACCCCAAGCTTGGCCCTGGTCAGTTATGGGATGTTACTGCTGCCGAAATAGAAGATTTAGGCGGAACTATCATCAAAAATGCAAGGGTAACAAAACTCAACAAAAAAAATAACGTTATCACCTCCCTCACCTATGAAAAGGGCGGCCACGAGTACACTATGTTTGGCGACTATTTCATCTCCTCCATGCCGGTGAAGGATTTAGTGGCAGGTATGAATGATGTTCCCTCCGAGCCTGCCAGAATTGCGGCCGGGCTTCCTTATCGGGATTATATGACCCTGGGTGTGTTGGTGCCCAAAATCAACCTGGTAAATAAAACCAATATCAAAACCATTGCCAATATCGTTCCTGACTGCTGGGTGTATGTTCAGGACAGAACCGTAAAGCTGGGCAGATTCCAGATTTACAACAACTGGTCTCCATACATGATTAAGGATTTACAGCACACCGTATGGATTGGTCTGGAATACTTCGTAAATGAAGGCGATAAATTCTGGAATATGACAGAAAAAGAATTTTCCAAAATAGGCGTGGAAGAAATGATTAAGCTTGGTCTGATTGATAACGCTGAATGCGTTTTAGATACTCATATGGAAAAGGTGAAAAAAGCTTATCCTGCTTACTTTGATACCTATGACGAAATTGACACTCTGGTAGCTTATCTAAGCTCTATCGAGAATCTTTACTGTGTAGGACGTAATGGCCAGCACCGCTACAACAACATTGACCACTCCATGGTCACATCCTTTGAGGCTGTAAAAAATATTCTAAGCGGCACCACGGACAAGACCAATATCTGGAACGTCAACACCGAAAAAGAATATCACGAGGAAGGCGTTCAAAATGAAGCTGAAGTAGATTAATCCTCCATGTTTCCAATAGCCCTCAAATTTGGGCGTAAGCACAAATTTGTAGGCATTTTTCCGGGTGAAAAGAAGTTCTTAGCGAAACAGCCTCTGCTGTGCGCTTTAGAACTTCTTTTCACCCTATTTTCTAAACAGGGATTGTCTTGCCCCATGGTTAGCGGCTCTGTTTTTCAGCGTATCATCCACCACATCCATACGCAGGCCTGCGTCAATAAAATCACAATACTTACAAAAGCTGTAATCTCCGCGCCCTTTCCTGATTGCCTGGCGGAGCTTTTTGTATTCTTCACTGTTCCATGCTTCCTTTAAAGGTGTTACCCTAAGGTCTGCCAGCGCAGTCACTTCAAAATTATCACAGCAGCAAATGCCCATTCTTCCATCTGGGAATATGAACATATCCGTATAAGGCATCAGGCAAGTTTCCTTGATCACCTTTTGGTCATTCTGTTTATTAGGAGCGCTTCCTGCACGGTTGGTCAGCACTGCGTCCATATAACGCATCTGAAAAAGCAATTCCACATCCTTAAATTCCTCCTGATGCGTTCTTGCATAATCATAAATTTCTTTTATATTATCATGCAGCTTCATATCCCGGCAGTAATTGTTAATAATGAACTGATCTAAATAAGGAACCATCTCCTTTACCTTATCCACCGTAAGCAGCAGTCCGTTGGTAGAAAGGAAGATAAAGCAGTCCGGAAGCTGTTCCCTGCAATACTTATGAAATTCCACCACCCTGGTATCCAAAAAAGGTTCATTGTTCCCATACAGGGTCAGGTGCCCCTTGTAGCCCCAATCCCGCAGCTGGTCAATAATGCTATAAAAAAGCGCCTCCTCCATCCGCTTATAGGGACGCTTCTCCGCATTCTTATTTGCCGTACAGAAAGAGCAGGTACTGTTGCAACGGTTAATCGTCTCCAAGTTTACCACCAGTGGCATAGGAGCTTCCTCACTCTGAAGGAAATATTCAATATACTTTTCCTGCAATTTGTTTCTGGTAAGAAACTGTAATTTTAAGTAGCTTTCTGACGACAGCTTAGGAAATTTCTTCTGCAGATTCCACCCCAGCGCACCGCCAAAATTATGATATTTAACTGACATTTCTGCCTCCTTCTATACTTATTTTTATTTTTCTCATACTAACATTGATTTGAACTACCGTCAAGCACGCATCCTAGCGTCCTCTCATCCATATAAACCAGATAAAAAAGTAACTAAAAAGCAACCTCCCCGTCATGAGACACCAGCGAAACGCTCTCCACTCCTTCCAGCTTTTGAACAGCCTGTATCATTTCATATTCCTTAGAGGCCCTGACCTCCACAACTAAATTACATCTGCCCGCGGTAACATTTCTGGATTTTACCTTATGATATTTACAATACTCTGAAACCTTACCCATAAAAAGCGGCTCTTTTTCCAAATCCTGCAAATTTGCCACCAAAATCATTGGCGCCCGTCCTATCGGCAGCCTGTCCAGGATAAGCACCAGCACCGTAAGCACCAAAGAAAGCACCATCGCAATCTCCGTCATATGGGCGCCGCAGCATATGCCCACCGCAATTGACCAAAACAAAAAGCACAAATCCATAGGCTCCTTGATTGCAGTACGAAAACGCACAATCGAAAGAGCGCCCACCATTCCCAGCGAGATCACAATACTGGATTGCACCGCCAGAATAATTCCTGCCGTAATCACTGCAATTGCCGCCAGCGAGATATTAAAATTCTTAGAATAAAAAGTTTTTTTCGTGATAAGCCTGTACACTACGAAAATATAACACGCTATAATTGCCGTGATCAAAAGCACCGCCGTTATATGGGGTACGCTAACCCCATCGGTCGTGTAAGACGCCAAAAAATCTCTTTTAAATATATCTGAAAAACCCATCTTAGTATCCATATTCCTTTCTCTTGCTAAAAGTAAATTGTTTACATTCCAAACTTTCTACAAAGATAATACTTTGAAAATGTACTGGCACTCAGTCCATCAAGCTGTAAAAGGCTGTATATCTCATCAGGCAGAAAACTGTCAAACTTCACTTCCATAAGTGCCTGCCCTGCCGTCAAAACGCCCCTTCCATATATCCTTTCGTCCAAAAATGAACTGACATCGTTTACCGATGTAATGTTGCTGTCAAAAGTAACCCTTACATTCGCATCCTCTCTCCTGTATAGATAGGGAACCCTGTCATAATCTACAATAACTGCCGGCTTCATGAGCCGCACTGCCATCAGGTATGCCAGCTTATGCAGCACTTGCTGCTGCGGCTTTATATCATCCGGAATCATACCATCCATCAGCTTTCTGCACTGTGCCAGCGTAATCGGACAGGTTCGCTTGCTGGTTTTCCCGCGAATTTTTTGCTTTAATTCCAGCGTAATTCTTTCCGCGCTGTGGTTATAAATCCGTATCCTGTATTTTTCCCTGTTATCCACACCGTTTTCATTATCCATGTAACAGCTATTATCATAATCGTCAAAATACAGACTTCTTATGTTATAAAATCCTGCTTCACCCACATGCGCATCCTTTTGGGCAACTGCACTTATTTTAGCATTTTCTATCAGTATTTGTCCATGCATTAATGGGTATTTGTATTCATGTCTATAATGTATTTCATCCAAAATAGTGTTTATCCTCCTACTGCCCTGTAACACCCTCCAGCACACAATCCTCCCATAGGATAGTGCCATCAGAAATTTTTTCTCCTGTTTTCCTGTCCACATACGCACAAAGTGACCCATTTTCATCCTTAAACTGAGGAAGGCCCTGTAAAGGTTTTCCTTTCTCCACCCAGTAATAAATCGTCTGATTATAATCCTGGTTCAAAAAGGGGAAATCATTCCGTACCTCCACAATACAAAATTCCTTATGTTCTATCCACAGCTTATCCAAAAAGTCTTTCTTTTGTGTCAAAAAATCCTTTACCATCTGGACATGGCTTTTTAGCTGCGTATAATCCTTATAGTCACACGCCCGCGGAATTACAAGATCTTCTGGCAGTGCAAACATCCACCCCAGTCTTTTTTCATGCCATCTGAAAGCATCTAAATCTGCGCAGCGCTCTATTTCCTCCATATAACTTTCGATTTTTACATTTAATATTTCCTCTAAATTTCCACGAAAAACGCTTTTATACTTTTCTTCCACCACTGCCCTGAACTGTTCATTTTGATATAAAGCGGCGAACCAGCGGTTTTGGTTGGCATTTCCTTCCGGTCTGGTCTGCTCAATGGATGCCACAAGCGCCACCGGATTTTTAAACATAGCCGTATTGACATTTCCCATAGTTCCGTCAAAATCCCACACCGGACCGGCATACAAAAGGGAGTCTTCTTTCTGAGGTGCATAAGCAAACTGGCTGGCAATTCCCGTGTCATGATCCCCGGATATTTCTTGCACAAGAAAGGCTTCCGCCCAGGATTCTAAATCAATTAATTCTCCTAATTCTTTTCCGCTCAGGGTACTGATACCATCCTTCGCGCTAAGAGCGCTTTCTATATCGTTTAACCTGCTGCAAATCCTATCTTTTTCCACCTCCGAAATGCCCGTGTCGGTATGAATTGCAAAAATCTGCCCTCTGTCCGTTACCACATAAGGGGTATCTTCCTCCAGTCGAAAATCAAGCTCCATCTCCAAAAACCAACTCTCCTTTGGCTCTATTTCAACACGATTTTCCGCAATCCCTACTGCCTGCGTCAAAAGATAGAGGCCCTGATAGCCGCCATTTAAATAAACCTCCACAAATTCTCCCTCAGGCTCATAGGCCGAAATACTCTCGTTCGCTAAGTCCAGCGTCAGCTTATTCCGCAGATAAGAACCGTCCGTGGCATTCGCCAGCAAGTTCCACTTAATACCAGGTGTCATACCACATAATCCAATTGGCGTACGAAAGGAAAAGGTAAGAGGCTTCTTGTCCAAAGCAGCGGTAAGATTCCCTCTTACCTTAAGCTTTTCAAGGCTCTCCCTGCAGACAACATTCCCCCCTTCATCCACCATAACCAGACTGCCGGTTTCAATATATTTTTTGTGATCAAATTCTTCCATACGCAGCAAATCTTCCTGTGCCTGCACCGTAAACAAAAGGGCAGGCACCTTTTCAGAAACAAGTACCCTAAACCCTTTGTCCCCATATGTTCCGCCAAAAGGACTAAGCAGCTCAAGCCTGTGCATTTCCTCTCTGCCATCCTCCGTAAAAAAGTCGCCGTCCCTATAGGAAACATTATCTATTTTGACGGAGCCTTTTCTGTCCTCATACCGAAGTACAAATTCTTCTCTTTTTTCCGCAAATAAAGACGGCAGAAAGAGATAGTATGTCCCTGTTTCCGCATCCTCCCACAATCCAAACCTTATTGTCTCGCCATTAAGGCTATACTCAAAAAACAAACTGTCTATTATCTCCTTTTCATGATCGGTCCTCATGTAGGAGCCTGCCAAAAGTACTGTCAGCATCAGGCAGGCAGATAAAATCATAAAAATGCGTATTTTGTTTTCAAAGCTTATCCTGCTATGCATACAGCCGCTCCGCCTTCCAAATTTGCTCCACTTATTATAAAATATACATAGCTAAAAAACAACCTCCTCTAAGCACGTCCTAGTATTCTAATCCATCCAGTGTCCCATCTTCATAGCTTTGCAGCTCCTCGTAGATCATTTCCACATTGGCGTCCCATGATTCATACCCCTCCTGTCCCCTTCGGTCAGGTATTCTGTCATAGGAATCCAAAAAGGAACCCAGATATTCCGTAAATTTGCAGCTTCCCCAATAATTCAAATGCGAATCATCGTTAAAATCCTTTTCAAAATCCAGCCCGATTGTTTCGTAATACTCATTATAATTAATAAAAATAAGTCCATTTTCCGCTGCAATCTCAGTGATCCTGTTATAAGTCCTCTGATCCTCGGACGTAATCACATAAGGTGAAACAATGAGTACCAGATCGCTTCCCTTCTTTTTTGTGAGGGCAATTATTTTTTTCAGATATTTTTCCGATTTGGATGTCAGCCCATCATTTCTGTCCTCTGAAAAACCCGGTTTTTGCTGAGGCCTTGTATTCCAATAAGGCGTATACCCTTTAAAAGCTTCTTTTTTCTCATTGTTCCACAAAAAGTGCTGAAAATCTTCCTCCTCAAGATCATCATACCTGCTGTGATAAACTGCAAAGTCAGGGAAATAGTGATGCAGCTTTACAGGCTCCACACTGACGGGCAGCATCTGCATCTTGTTCAGGGAAAACCGCATGCCATATATATTTTCCGCAATCCAGTCATATTGGTAATCTTCCTTAAATCTTGCAGGGGCATACATATCCAAAACAATCACTTCCGGGTTTTGATATTTATACAGCTCCTTCAAATAATAATATGTCATCCATAAGGGCTGCTCCGCCCCGCTGTAATCATACGCCGCAATCCCATACTTTTCCCATAAAATACCTGTATTGATGTCACAGTGAATATGGCTTGTCCCCATCATCGCCACATCTATAGAATCCTTTGGCTGTATATACAGCCCTGCTTTCTGATTCACCCCATGTTCCGACTTAATGCGCAAAACGCTGGCCGTAAGATAAATTGTCACCAGAAAAAGCACAGCAAAGCCGGCCCGTATCAAATTCTTTTTCATTCTGCTCGCTTTCATACATATCCCTGCTCTGAAATGTTTTCTCAAAACCGCATATAGATAAACTGCTCCGCATGATATCCTGGTCCGTACATCCCAAAAATGAAAATTGCCATAATCAACAAGTAGAAAACAAAATACCTGCCCGCATTTTCCCTGTACTGAATCAGCATTGGCAGATGACGCTTTTTCCTGTTGCAAAGATTATCCACCATCCATATCACCGTTATCCCTATCAGAATCACTCCAATTTCCACCTGACTTAAATCCAGCGTCTGCACCATTTGTTCCCACTGCCTGAAATGCACACCCACAGTAAACATCCTTCCGATATAGGCAAACCCTGCTTCGGCGCTGCTGGCCCTAAAGAAAATCCATGCCAAAGACACCGCAAAAAATGTGATAATTTGTCCGCCTTTTACCTTCCATCCCATCTTCTTTGAAACAGTCTCCACAACAGAGTAAAAACCGTGCAGCAAACCCCAAATAACAAAATTAATGCCGGCCCCATGCCACATTCCGCATATCAAAAACACAATCATGGTATTGATACATTTTCTTACCGTTCCCTTCCGGTTTCCTCCCAAAGGAATATAAATATAATCCCTAAGCCACGTACTCAGCGAAACATGCCACCTGCGCCAAAAATCCGAAATGCTGCCGGTCAGATAAGGCGCTTTAAAATTTTGCGTTAATTCAAGACCAAAAATCTTAGCACAACCTATGGCAATATAAGAATATCCCGCAAAATCGCAGTATATCTGCATGGTATAAAAGATCATGCCCGCCATAAGCCAAAAGCTGTCAAATCCGTCAGGATTATCAAAAATCCTTCCCACGGTTACTGCGAGTCTGTCCGCCACCACCATCTTCATAAAATAGCCCCAAAGCATATAAGTAAATGCCGTAGACAGCCGTCCCCTGTCCCAGGCTTTTACCTGACTTAAATTTTTAAGCTGAGGCAGAAAATCCTGTTCCCGCTCTATAGGACCGCTGACCAGCTTTGGAAAAAAGGCCAGATGACAGCTTAAAAGTAAAAAGCTGCTTTCCGCCTGACTTTTCCCCTTATAGACATCCGCCAGATACCCAATTGCCTGAAATAAGTAAAAGGACAAGCCCACCGGCATAATAAACTGCTTTAGCACTCCCTCCGGTATTTGATTTTCCATACCGGAATCCATGAAAAAATGGGGAAGATATTTATAGCTGCACAATATCATGCAATAAGCCGCTATCACAGTTATCATAAATATTTTGCTTATAAGGATACTTCCCCGTGCGCGTAATTTTTCTATTTTTAACCCAACTGCCCATGTACAAAAAGAAATAAAAATAAGAACTGCCAGGGCACGTATTTCCATAAATCCACAAAATGCATAGCTGGAAATAAGCAAGACCATTGGTCTTAGCTTTACGGGCAGCAAAAAGAACAGCATCACGGTCATTCCCAAAAAAGCAACGAAAAACACAGAAACAAACAAACTGATTCCCTCCTGTCACTTCATGAAATATTTCCATTTACTTTTCACCACGAAATAAATGCTCCATTTCATATCATGAAATATAACTTTCTTTCGTGTCAGATTTCTAATCCGCACATTTTATTTGCTGCCTGTCTTCTCACAGGAATAAGATTTCTGCAATAAATACTCCACTAATTGCGTACATCTGTCGCAGAAAAATTATTCCTTTAAAAGCTTGGCTTTTACACAAACTGATTTCCAAGATCAGCCAATCGTTTTTAACTGGTATTAGTATAACAAAAAAAAGCCTTTTTTATAGGCTTTTTTCCAAAATTAAGAAAGACTTAAATAAATATTCAAAATTTCCTGCGGATTTTCAGGCTTTTAGCGGTTTGTTTGTCACTAGCGTATCACTGGTTCGGTCGGGCGGATTCGGGACTTGAACCCATTGGAAACGTGCGCCGCCGGGCACACAACCTGCAATATCCCGGGAAACCTGTAAACCTCCCCCGGATATTCTCTCTTAAGAAACTGTCATAAAAAATTACTGCGTTTCATTCAGGTAAAGCTGTACTCTGTTTTGGACAACTGATGCCACGTCCTCCACGCTCTTTTGTCCGCTGAAATACCCGGAGGCCTCCTCCAAAATGATATGCATCACTTCCTCGTCCATGCGCACTGTGCCCTGCGCTGACATGATCACTTCTCTTACGCGGTCTACCTGTTCCTGGGTGGCGGCATAAACCGCTACGGAATATTCTTCGCCTCCCATACTGCCGGCCCATGTCATCTTGGGCATCTGTGTCTGATTACCATTCTCCTCTTTCCTATATTCCGGTTCCATATCCTTCTCAAACTGTTTTTCAAGAGCGGATTTTAAGATAGGAAAGCCGCCGTTAGGGGCGCCTACATTTTCCTGCCGCTCCTTTGTCACGTTAAATCGGATAAATTCCCATACCCCTTCTTTGTTTTCAGAGCCAGAGCTCATGGCGGCAGTGGTTCCATTAGAAAACAATGTCAGGCCGCCCTTGCCGAAGGTGGGATAGCCAATCAGATTTACCGGCCCGCCAAACATAAACTCATACATCTGATACTGGGAAACAGAAGTGACATATCCATTATACAGCAATGTTCTTCCGTTTTTTAAATCATCCAGCGTGGCTTCATCGCCTGCTTTATCGGCAAAGCCGTTCGCAAATGTAAGGATTTTTTTAAAATCCTCTCCTGTAAAGTTACATGTACCTGTTTCCTCATTGATAAACAGCTCCTGATTCATTGTGCACATAGTCCACAAAATATCTGACTTGTCCACACCGGATAAAAGCTCCACGCCGCTGTCTGCATCCGCCATCAGCTCCATTACATCCTCCACTGTCCATGTTTTGGCATCTCCAATTTCCGAAACCTTGCCTATCAGAGCCTGCACGCCATAATAGGGCATAATTGCATACAGCTTCCCCTCTCTCTCATAAGCCTCCAGGACACTCTCCACATAATCTTCTCTGTTTATAATCTCATCCGCCTCTAAATAAGGATTCAAATCCTCAATAGCCCCCACTGAAATCAGCGTTTCCAAAGGCATCGGACAATAACTCAAATCTATGATATCCGGGAACTGCCCGCTTTCCAATTCCTTTAAATACAGGTCGGACTTTTCGCGGTAGTCCATGGAGGCATCCCCATATTCTTTTATCATGATGTGGTACTTCTGACTTTGCCTGTTGAAGTCCGTAATATCCCTCTCTGCAAAAAAGGAAGGATAATAGGTTCCGTAGGTCAATATGATCTTTTCCGGTACTTCTGATTTTCGTTTCTTTGTAAGAACCACCAATTCCGTACCTCCCTCCGGGCTCATGAAGTCCGTGGTCAGCGCCGCGATCCTTCCATCAGGAAGGACAACAACCGAAGTAAGGTTGGCGGAGTTGACATCATAATCTGTCCAGCGCAAAATTTCCTCCGGCTTTTCATCTGATAAATTACAGGATAAAAGGACGCCGTTTTCTGTGTACAACAAATCTGTGTCTGCTCCGCCCTGATAGGTTCCATAATCAAATGAAATAGAGCTGTTTATCTGCTTCAGCTCTTTTTCTCCCGGAATAACCTCATTTACAATAAAACCCCGGGCATCATCAAGATATGCCGCCCCTATCTTTCCGTCCTTCATGCGGAAAAAGCAGTTTATGTATTCTCCCGGGCTCATTTGGCTATATACGCTGCCGTCCGGCTTCAAAATAAAAATTTCCCGTCCATCACAGACATAATAATTGCCATCCCCATCCGTCAAAACATTTGCTATATAAAAACCAGGCGACTGCAAAAAAGCCTCGCTGACATCTAAGGACGCTAATTCTTTTCCATCGGCATCCAGTGTTTTAATGAGTATCTCTTTTATTTGGGCAGCGGTTTCGTCCGTATAGCCTGTCACACTCACCAAAAGATTTCCTTCTCCGTCTGAATCAAGGCTGGTAATATATTGGTATTCCCCAAGCTCTGCCAAAAGCTCCACGGTCTCCTGACTGTCCATATCCATGGAAACAAGCTTGGCTTGTGAATTTTCATATTCCAGATAAAAAACGTCCCCGTCATTTCCAATTATCGCCATCCCAATTTGCTCTCCGGCTCCGCCTATAGGATGGTACTGCGCCACATAGACATACTCATCCTCCCCTGCATCCTCTGTGCCTGTGGCCTCCCCTGGCGTTTCTTCTTTCTGCCTTCCACATCCTCCAAAAACGAATGCTGCTGCAAGCGCCATGGTTGCACACAATGTAATTCTCTTTTTCATTTTAGTCCCCGTCCTTGCCAGCACTCTGCAAATCTGAGCGCCAGGCACAAATTTATTTATAAAAAATCTTATAGCGATTGCAGGCGTCAATCACTTTCCCTGCCTCCTCATCCGTCATCTCCGGGAAAAGCGGCAGTGTTACGCAATGCCTGGCCAGATATTCTGCATTCGGGCAGTCCCCTTCCTGATAGCCCAAATTTCCATAAGCCTTCTGCAAATGACAGGGCACCGGATAATGCCTATGGCATTCTATCTCCAGTCCTTCCATATACGCTACGAAATCCTCCGGATTTTCCACGGTTATCACAAATAAATGAAAAACCGGATCCGTATTTTCAGGATGTGCCTGTAAGGTAAGCAGCGGGTTTGTGATTTCCCGGATATACCGCCTGCCAATTTCCCTACGTCTTTGTGTCCACTTCGGCAAATACTTAAGGCTTACGCTAAGTACCGCCCCCTGAAGGCCCTCCAAACGGTAATTATAGCCTATCAGGTCATGATAATATCTTACCTGGCATCCCTGATTTTTGATTGTTGTAATCACATCATAATACTCCTTTTTATAGCAGGTCACGCTGCCCCCTTCTCCAAAGGCGTATAAGTTTTTCCCGGGATAAAAGCTAAAGCATCCCAGTTCTCCTAAGCTTCCAACCAATTTGCCCTCATACTCCGCGCCATGGGCCTGGGCGCAATCCTCCACCACATAAAGACCATACCGGTCGGCAATGGCCTTCACTTTATGAAATTCAAAGGGCTGTCCGTACAAATGAACCCCCAAAACCGCCCTGGTTTTATCTGTAATTTTTTCTTCTATCTTGTCCGGGTCTATCTCCCAGGTATCCGCTGTGCAGTCCACAAACACTGGGGTAGCTCCTGTATAAGTAACGCCCCAGGCCGTTGCAATATAAGTATTGGCAGGAACAATCACCTCGTCTCCTGCCCCAATTCCAAGCGCCATCATGGCACAGTGCAGGGCGGAGGTCCCATTATTAACGCCCGCCGCATAAGGCACTTTACAAAAGGCTGCAAATTCTTTATCAAACTGGTCTGCAAATCTGCCTCCTGAAAAAGCGGTCTCCTGACAAACCGCCTCAATCGCTTCCATATATTCCTTTTTATGCTTTTGAAAATCTCTGGTTAAGTCTATCCTCTTTAACATCTGTCATCCCTTCCTTTTATCTTCCCTGCCATTTTCTTAACGGTTTGCATGATTTTACTATTGTCGTGCTTTCTCCTCCGCCCTAAAAGCCTTTCGCAGCCTGTACATCTGCACCAGATAATTCTTAATTGTTTTCCACATCTTCACGGTAGTATTATAATCCTCCTGCCATTCCACCGGCATATCATAGATTACCACTCCCATCCGCTCTGCGCGCAGCAGGAATTCTATGGTATAAAACCAGCCATTGTCATCTCCGCAGGCTTCCACCAGCCGTTCAGCCGTTTCTTTGCGCAGAAATGTAAAACCGCATACTGCGTCCGTTGCTTTCATATGAAAAATCATTTTCAAAAGGAATACCAGTCCCATGGAGGTAATCTTCCGGTACCATTTCCTTCCCCGTGTATCAGATTCTCTGCTGAAACGGCTCCCGTTTACGTATTCCAGTTCCGGCCTTCTCTCGAACAGTTCAATGGTACGGCCCAAATATTTGATGTCCGTGGACAAGTCTATGTCCATATACCCCACCAAGGCACATTCGTTTAATGCAATCCCTTTTCGGAAGGCAACGCCCACGCCTCTTTCGCCTACCCGCACATAAGTTACCTCCGGGTATTTTTCCTCAAGCGCCTGCCCGATTTGAGGCGTCTCATCCTCCGAACCATTATCTAAAATCGTAAGTCTATAAGGAATCTTGACATGTTCTTTTAAATAAGCCATTGTTCTTTCTATTCCGCTTTCAAGGCGAAGCCTTTCATTTAATACCGGGAATAAAAGATTAATTGATAATTCCACCGTTCTTCCACCTTTTCTTTATAAAGACAAAGTAAAAAATTATTTTGCCTTGAATCCATCCTTTATGTTATCTCCCATCAAGGTACTTCTATCTAACATAAATTTGTAGCATGTACCCGGAAAAGTATGATATGTGTTTACTTCATCCGCCATAGAATAATAAACAACATTTCCATTTATTACAAGACTGCCCTCCTGGGCCCTGTCATAATCCTTCTGACGGATATAATAAGGCTCTTTCAAGCTCTGCTTCAAAAAAACTCCCGCATCCGTAATATAGTGATCCCAATAAGGGCTGATTGACACAAAAATACAAAACATCAGCCCTCCGGTCAGGATACTGTAAAAGCCTTTCTTTTCCTCGCTGAGATACTCCCCTGCCGCAATCATAGGAAGGGCAAGGATAAAAGCAATCCCATACCGGATAAAAGGCGCGGTAAAAAACCACACAATAAGATTACCCCAAACCGCCACCATGAGCACTGCCATATTCCACCTTAATTTCCGGTGTTCCATCACCTTTTTCGCGCTTAAAACCACCATCATAACCGCTCCAATGAAGGCTGCCCCAATTAACATTTTCTCATACCGTTCCTGCCCTTCCCACCATATGGGAAGCCAGCTTGCAACCGGCCAGTCAATTTTTTCCACATCATATAAACATCTTCCCCATACCTTAATCTGGTTGGCATCCACCAGCAAATACTCCTTTGGCACCTTCCACTGTACCGAAAAAAGATCAATCCCACCAAAAGGATACAAAAGCCATCCTGAAATCAAATAGTTCCGTACCAAGAAAGGAAACAGCATCAGACATCCACATCCAAAGTAAACTCCTATCTCCCTCCAGCGCTTTTCTTTCACCAGAAATACAGCCGGATAAATTACAATAAGCACCAGCAAACATGCGGAAAATTTTAATGTGGCCACAAAAACCGCCAGCACCGCCAGCAGGGAATATTTTGCCACACTGCTTCCCTTTTCCATATTTCCACACCATTCGGTGAGCACAAACAACACCATAAACATTGTTGCATAATCCGTAGCCGGAGACATACTTCCCGTCACAATCACCAACGTATACAGCAGTATACCCACCCGCATCATATCTGCAGTATGACGCCTGTGTCTTTTAAAATCCTTCAGCTCATGAAATGCATATAGGCACATAACCGCCTCAATAAAACCTGTGGTCGTATGCAGGGACTGTCCCAGAAGCCATCGCAGACTGAATATAGAGGCAAAAGCCAGGTAAGCGCTATTATACGCAAAGTGAAGCTGTAAATTCCCCATCCCCTTGAGCAAACCATATTCCTCATACAAACGAATCATCTGGGCATGGTAAATATTCGTGTCCGTATGAAAATTTCCGCGGGAGGTAAAAAAGGCCAACACGAAAATAAAACCGATATAAAAAAACCCTTCCCACGAAAAAATAAGCTTTTTATATTTTTCCCATTCTGTAAAAATAATCTTTCTTCCAGCTACCCCAAACCCGGCTGCCGCCAGCACCATCAAAATATGAGAAACGGCGCCTATTTTTCCAAAAATACTGAAAACTTCCACGTAGACCGTGACAGCCGCAATCCCAGCCACCAGTTCATGCGCCATGGAAAATTTTTCCGGTTCTAAGCCAGCCGCCCTGTATAGTAAATAAACACTGCCTCCGCCTATACAGCCGCACACCAATGTCATGTATATCCAGCTTATTATTACTGCAACCATATACGCTTCCTTCCCTTCGCCGCTGCTCTTGGCCTCTTTTAACGCTTTACCACCTTTTCTATGTCAGAAACCAAATATCTCTGCTGCTTAAAAATCAAATTCAGCATAACAGACAAATATTTTAATATAATTGTTAGCAGCGCAAACACACCAAAAAAACCCAACGCTAAAAAGCCCATAGTAGAAAACCACCCTTCCACCGTCTGCTTTCCCATAAAAAGGTCGGAGAAAATATAAAATCCCACTCCAATTGTCACTAACAAAAACAGACCGCATACAATTGCAGAAATTCTCTCCAATACATTTGTAAAATAAATAAAGGAATCAAGGGCAAGTGTGGTTCTCTCCGAAACCACACTTTTATTTTTCACTCTCACATCCACATCCGTACTGTCATAATGAATTGTTGTGGTATTTAAACCGCAATTCATGTACACAGCTTTTCTATATGGAATATACTGTCCCATAGATTTAATCCTGTTGATTGCTCTTCTGGAGACTAACCTGAAGGTCTCTGGCCCAATTTTGGTCTCTCCCCTGCTGGTTTTATTGTAAAGAGCATAAAACAGCCTTGACGTAATGCGGAGCTTTCCCTTACTGCTGGCGGCCACAATATCATTTCCCTCAAGCAGCTTATTGTAGACAGTCATCACTACCTCAGGATTATAATCCACAAAAATATCATCAAACTCATAAACAAAATCGCCAATCGCTATGTCCCTGCCTGCGTTCATAGCACTTTCCAGTCCCTGAAAAAAGCTCATATGCACCACATTTACCATAGCCCCAAACTGTCTGTTTTCCACATAATCCCGCAAAACTTCCACTGTGCCGTCCTGACAGTCATCGTCTACGCATACCAGCTCAAACTGCTGGAAATTTTCCTCAACCACAGGAATAATTGTATTTAAGAAATACTTGACATAAGGAGCTGCGTCATGTAGGTAAACCACCAGCGATATAAACTTTTTTTCTTTTTTACTTACATTTTCACTCCCCATAGATTCCTCCATACTATTTTTAAATCATTTTCTATTCCATTACCAAATATTCATCCAAATCATAAACCGTGTTGATTTTTCCTGATAAGACACTTACAAATACCGGCTCCCTGCTCATTACCCTGATTGCCGTAGGCCTGGAATCATCCACCTCCGAGCTTTTTAAAATCGGCTTCATAGAATACAAAGACTGCATATAAGAATAGCCATACTCCGGCTTCATGTATTTATCCGCCAAATGAGACATGTAAGGCCATGCGGAATCCGGCTTATGAGGACATTCGCTGCAATTCCCCAGTTCGTCCGGCGTACATTTATTTTTCCCCTGCTCCATTCCCTTCTGGCAGGAGAATTTCGGTTTCGGCTCATAGCTGGTCACATGAGGTGTAAAGGTTACCGCTGTCAGAGAATGCAGGCCCGTCTGCCCAAAGGGCATGATGGAAAAGAATGGCCCGTCCATTACGGTAATTCCGATTTTCTTCAAAGCATCGGAGGGCTTGCACAAAATAATCTCGCACAGCTCATACTTTATTCCAAAAAATTCCTTTTCTACTCCCTCTACCCTGTCAATCACCTGGTTCACAGAAGCATAAGTGGCATTCAGCACATAAGGCGCCTCAAAACACTTTCCATCCTCCACTTCCACCCTAAAAGACTTCTCAAGCTTAACAAGCCTCTTGATCCGGACGCCATATTCTATTTCCACATTGGTGTTCTCGTTTAGTTCATTCTCAAAAAAATGCTGCAGAACCTTCGCATCGTAAGTATATTCTTCCGTAAGAAAAGCCCCATCGCACATCCCCGGTTTAAAATACTTAGAGGCTGCCGCTTCCTCACATTTTATATCCGCCGCTTTACAGAACTCCTGAAACTGCTTTGCACTGGTCCATGAAAACTTGTCCGATGTCGCATAAATCTGCTCAAACGCATCGTGAATACAAAAGCCAAAATCTTCCACAAAACGCCTGAAATATCCCGCCGATTTTACTGCCGTGGTAAGACTCCTGGGATAGTGGTATCCCATATGCACCCTTGCCTGATTGATATAGGTGGCTCGGCCAAAAGGCTCCTTATCATATTCAAGCACTAAAACATGCTGCCCCCTTTGTGCACAGAATCTCGCCCCATATAAACCGTATAAACCAGCTCCGATTATTATTTTGTCGTACCTCTGCACCATAACCTAATCCTTTATTTTACGATTCTTATACTCCCTGCATACAACAGGCAGCGCCTATTGTCCTGTATCGCAAGCTATGCTTGCGGTACTGCACCAGCCACGTTTTTACTGTTTTAGATTTACTTTTCACACTTTTGTGTATAAACAAATTCCCGCTGAATCACAAAACTTAAAAAGAATAATAACACATCCACGGGTATTTTCGTTAACACCTCCACACCGCCAAATACGGAATGTAATCTATCCACCAGGAAACCGCTCAGCAGCATTTGCACCACTGCAAGCAACGCATAACGGGGCAATGAAGTCTTTACCGAACTTTCACTCTGAAATACGATTTTTAAATTAATCAGGTAATTATAAAGTGCCGAGAGAATCCTTGCCAAAACAGTAGCCAGCATAATATAAGTCAAATCCCCCCACTGCATATCCCTCATAAAAAAGCAGAACATTGAAAATAACACCAAATCGATTATACAGGAACTGAGCGAGGAAAAAAGAAATTTTCCAAAAATCATATATATTTTCAAAGAATCCCTGATGGGATTAAAATGGCTAGTTTTATTTTCTTCTATATATATGGTTTGGATCGGCACTTCTACAATGGGAATCCCCCTTTTTTTCGTCTCAAGAAGCATATTCGTTTCAAATTCAAAACGCTCTCCGTTAACGGTAAGAAGCCGTTCCATAAAGTTAGCAGGAATTCCCCGAAGACCTGTCTGGGTATCTGAAACCGTAATACCCGTTAAATACTTCATTACAATTCTTGTACATTTATTGCCAAATTCTGATCTTGCCGGCACATCTTCCCCTTCAAAACATCTGCAGCCTAAGACTAACGCATTCGGGTTCGCGAGCATCGCATCCACACATGCCAGTATACATTCCGGAGAATGCTGTCCATCCGAGTCCGCTGTTATTACTCCCGGCATTTCTTCCCATTTTTGAAGGCAATAATCAAAGGCTGTTTTTAAAGCACATCCTTTCCCACGGTTAATTGCATGATGTAAAACCTTACATCCATACACTTCCTCTGCCTCCGCAAAAAGATTTGCATATTTTTCCCCGCTTCCATCATCCACCAATATAATATTTTGAAAACCCTTCTTCCTCAATTTTTTCAGCAAGCCGGAAAGCTTTTCATCCGGCTCATAAGAGGGAATTATGATGGGCACTCTCCATCTTGCTGTCTCTTGTTCCATATCATCCATCCAATCCCATTTCTCAATTATACATCAACTGTAGAATTCATAAATTACCTTTTTCAGGCTAATTTCATCCGCCTATATATTTTTCCCAATGCATGACACCATCTTCTTCGCATACCCGATATAAACAATTATATTCTAATTTTTCATCCTTTATAAAAGGCCGAAACAATTCTTCTCCACTATCAGATAATGGATTTATATATAAAAAACCTGCATGTGCCTTCCTGACGGCCTCTGCAATGTCTTCACTGTTCATTGTTTCCCTATCTATACCTTTATACATAACCGACACCGGCGCCGCTTCAAAGTTTATGAAAGTATAATTGCCTTTATTTACATCTGCAATATCACATAAATATAATACACGCCCGATACTTCCTCTTTGCCCGGCGCCTATTGCCCGCAAGAATTCTTCTGCCGATTCATCCACTCTTTCTTTACGTACCGCCAATTTGCTATTTATCTCTTTTTTATAACCATTCACCGCATAATACGCGCTTGCATAATCCGTAGTAAGAAATACAAATATTATGCATAAAACCGCCCCCGTCACCTGCTTACGGCTATTCAAAGCAAAATAAGCTGTCAGATACATTCCCCCTATAAAAAACGGCGCCCCATATCTTTCTATGGACAAAATCATCGTGGCCGGATCCAGGTACTGAGTTTCCCTTGCAAAGATTGTCAAATGACTGATTAAATTAAACGAATAAAACAAAATGCCGGAAAGAATAAAAAATATTTCCATAAAGACTGCCAGATATTTATCCACAACATGAAATTGATAAAGCAGAAAAACAAAAAGAATTAACAGTAAATACATTCCTAAAGGACTTAAATCTACCGCTATGGTATTCCATCTGTGGAGAGGGTAACGGATAAAAGCCTGTATAAATACCTTTACCATTTCCTCTTGGTAATCGGGAATGCCCATACTTCCTGCTGCCATTTGAATCGCCTGGTCCGTAAGCACCGCCACTCGTTTATTGAGAAAGCAGAATCCCAGCCACGAAATTTCCGTCAACAACGGCAGAGCCATAACGATAAGCAACGCTTTTTTTCTTCTCTCTCCTCTCTTATACACCAAACTATGATAGCCGAAACTAAATATGAGCCCAAAAATCACCCAGACAAAACCTGTATTTTTACACAAAACCAACACTGATAAAAACAGCGCCTGCCTGCCATAATAAAAAGCATTCCCACACTCCCTATCTGTCACAGACGCAAGAAAAGCTCCATAAACTATAGCCATTGTAAGGTCCGCACAGCATCCCTCATACCACATCACTTCCACCACTGCCGGAAAGAGCCAAAGCGCCAGTGCACTAGCCACCATGATAAAAATATTTCTTCTTTTCAGATTTTTTAAAAGCGGAAACAAAAATGCCAGGTTCATAAAATAATAACCGGCAAAAATTAAGTTCTCCCGAAACTCAATTGGTGAAAAGTGCAAAAACCACCATTTTATCATTTGCGTCCCAGGCGGATAATCTCCAAACTCTGTTGCCACATTTGCATATTTGTCCGCAAAACCATCCAAATAAAAGATAGATTTCACATCGGTAGCCCAAAAATTATAATCATCCCACCAACTGACGATCCGCTCATTTACACATAGAACCACCACCACCGTCAACCCAAGCGCCGTCAATGTACTTGCACTGAAAAGTTCCTGCCGCACAAAATTTAAAATTTCCCCGCGTTGTTCTTTTGACATTTTCACGAAAAAAAAGGCAGTAACAGCCACTCCCGCAATCATGATATAATCCGAAAGCATCAGCATCCTAAAGAAAGAAAGGACATAGAGCATAAGAATCAATATCGCACTTCCTACCGGAACGGCTTCAACCAGCCGTATCTCACATTTCCATGATATATATAAAATCAGAATCAGAAATGCCGCTATATGAAAAATATACATTTCATCATTTCCTCCCGTAGATTACACGCAACGGCCCATATTTTCCCGTAAACATTCTACCATAGATAGCACTATTTGACGAGAAAGAATTTGAATTCTTAATATCTATAGCATTGCTAAAACTATTTTTCTCGTATATACTTTAATTTATGAGGAGAAATACGCTGATGCAGGATAATCAAATGCTTTCAATTATTATACCTTCCTATAATGAGCAGGATAATATACCCAAAACTTTTACTGTGATAAAAGAAATACTGGATGCGTCCTGCATTCCCTTTGAAATCATTTTTGTTGACGATGGTTCCAAGGACGCCACATACCATCGCATCCATACGCTTTCAAGAGAATATCCCCAGGCAAAAGGCCTGTCCTTTTCAAGAAACTTTGGAAAAGAAGCGGCCATTTTTGCAGGGCTGGAGGCTTCCTCCGGTGCCTGCTGTGTTATCATGGACTGCGACTTACAGCATCCCCCTGCCCTGCTGCCCGAAATGTATCAACTTTGGCAGGAAGGTTACGAAGTAATTGAAGGAGTCAAAGCTTCCCGCGGAAAGGAAAGCTGCCTCCATACCCTTTGTGCCAATGCCTTTTACTGTATGATCAGTAAGGCAACCGGCATTGATATGTCCAAAGCCTCTGATTTTAAACTGATGGACCGCAAAGCGGTGGATGCACTTTTAATTCTCCCGGAACGGTCTCCCTTCTTTCGGGCGCTTTCGTCATGGGTAGGTTTCCGTTCTACCACGCTTCCCTTCGAAGTCCAGGAACGCACCATCGGCACTTCTAAGTGGTCCATGTGGAGCCTTACCAAATATGCCATCCAAAACATTACTTCCTTTTCAGGCGCTCCCATGCAGTTTGTAAGCCTGATGGGCTGGATTATGTTGATTGCGTCCATTGCACTTGGCATCCAGTCCTTATACAAATATTTTTCCGGTTCTGCTTTAGAAGGCTTTACCACCGTGATTCTGTTGCAGCTGATTATCGGCAGCGTTCTGATGATCAGCCTGGGCATTATCGGTCATTATATTTCCAGAATCTATGACGAAATCAAAGCAAGGCCCAGATATATCATTCATAAAAGATGCGGCTGTTAGACGCCGCATCTTGGGTATTCTCTGAAACATTAAGCAACTCTCAGGCAGCGTTTTTGACGCCTTAGAGCTGCTTAATGTTTTCTTCATCCTATCGCCCGATGCTGTAATATTCTACCCCTGCTTCTTTCATTGCTTCTATCGGATAAAGATTTCTGCCATCATATACGAGAGGGGTATGCATTCTTTCCTTAAATTCCACAGGCATAACCGCCTTGATCTCCGGCCACTCCGTAAATACAAAGCATATATGAGCCTTGTCTAAAGCTTCCCCCACTGAAGATACATATGTCATGGTTCCATTTTCTACTTTTCCCACCGGAAAAATCATTTCGGCCCGTTCCGCGCCCTTAGGGTCGTACGCAAAGACATCCGCACCTGCTGCCAGTAAAAGCTTTAAATTATCAATCGAGGGAGCTTCCCGTAAATCATCTGTTCCCGCTTTAAAGGTAAGTCCCAAAACCGCCACTTTTAAGCCGTTAAACGTAATCATCCTGTCCTTTGCCTTTTCAAACAGTCTGGTCTTCTGGGAAACATTCACATCTACACAGGCCTCCACTGTCTTAAGCTGGTAGCCGTGCTCTCTGGCCAAATATTTAAGCGCTTTCGTATCCTTAGGAAAACAGCTTCCCCCAAATCCAATTCCCGCATTCAAAAACCGGGCGCCAATTCGCTCATCATAACTCATTCCCTTCGCTACATCCGTAATATCCGCACCCACCAGCTCACACAAATTGGCAATATCATTCATATAAGAAATCTTTAGCGCCAGAAAATCATTACAAGCATACTTAATCATCTCCGCCGAACGGCGTTTTACCGAAACAATAGGCAGCCCAAAGGGCTCATATATTTTTGTAAGCAGCTCCTCCGCCTCTTTACTTTCCGTTCCAATAATAATTCTGGCGGCATGCAAGGTGTCATGAACAGCAGTTCCCTGAGCCAAAAATTCAGGATTGGAGGCCACCTCTACCTTCACATGATGCACCAAAAAATCCTTAATAAACTGTTCTACCTTATCATTGGTGCCCACTGGAACTGTGGATTTTACCACCACCAGACAATCCTTCTCAACCGTCTCCGCAATCTGCCTGGAAACTGTGGCAATATAGCTTAAATTAGCGCTGCCATTCGGCATCTCCGGCGTCCCCACGCCAATAAAAATAGCATCCGCATCCCTGTAAGCACATTTATAATCCGTAGTAAAATGTAAGGTTCCGTCTGCATTATTCTTCCGTATCAGTTCCTCCAGACCTTCTTCATAAATGGGAGAAATCCCCTGGCGCATCATTTCAACCTTTTTTTCATCCACATCCACACAGGTTACATCATACCCTTTTTCCGCAAAGCATACACCTGCTACCAAACCTACATACCCAGTTCCCGCCACTGTAATTTTCATTTCAGTCCTCCATTCCCGTGCGCTTAATCCTATTTATAATATTCCAAAAACCACTTTGCAAACCTGCCAAGCCCTTCTTCAATCGTGGTAGATGGTTTGAATCCGAAATCATTCATTAAGTCCTGCACATCCGCATAAGTCTCATACACATCTCCGGGCTGCATAGGCAGATACTCTTTTTTCGCTTCCTTCCCCAGACACTTTTCAAGCATTGCTATATAATCCATTAATTTTTCCGGCTTATTGTTTCCTATATTGTAAATCTTATAGGCAGCGCCATTTTCATCCGCCGCCGGAGGCCTTTCAAGGACCCCTTCTATTCCCTTTACAATATCGTCAATATACGTAAAATCACGGCGCATATCTCCATGATTATAAATCTGAATGGGCTCATCCGCCATAATCTTCTTTGCAAACTTGAAGTACGCCATATCCGGCCTTCCCATAGGGCCATATACAGTAAAAAATCGCAGTCCGGTTAAAGGAATCTGATACAGCTTGCTGTAAGAATAGGCCATCAGCTCATTGGACTTTTTCGTAGCCGCATACAGGCTTACCGGCCTGTCCACCTTATCCTCCGTAGAAAAAGGCACCTTCTTATTTCCGCCATAGACGGAGCTGGAAGATGCAAACACAAGATGCTCCACCGGATAATGGCGGCACGCCTCTAAAATGTGGTAGAAGCCTATTATATTTGAATTGATATATGCGTCCGGATTATCTATGCTGTAACGCACCCCTGCCTGGGCTGCAAGATTTACCACAATCTCCGGTTTGAAATTTTCGAATATGGAAAACACTGCACTTTTATCTGCAAGATCGGCCTTGACAAAATGGTATTGGGGATATTCCTTTAGGATTGCCAGACGGTCTTCTTTCAAGGAAACTTCATAATAATCATTTAAATTATCAAGGCCAACTACCTCCATACCTCTTTCTAATAAGGCTTTGGAAAGATAATAGCCTATGAATCCGGCTCCGCCAGTGACAAGATAAGTTTTAACCATAATCGAATCGCTCATACTAATCCCCCATTCTTGCCAGCATCCCGTAAATTTGGGCGCAAGCACAAATTTGTTGTGTGAAAACTTTTGTTTTTCTGCAAATCACTGTAGTATTATAGCAAAGTTTACGTTGATAGTGAATACATATTAATAATATGTATGTTAAAAATATGTATAATAAAAAATATATATGAAAAAATTTAAGAGACTGTCGCAGCAGTCTCTAAATTTTGAATCATTTATTTCATTGTTTCTTTCTATGTTTCTTATCCGGCTTTTATTCTCCTATTTGACTTGCTTCATCAAATACCTGTCTCAAATACAAAAAACCACAGTATCCATTTTCGTCCGCAAGTCCACTTACGTCTTCTCCTGCCGGAATCCTTACACTGTATCTTTGTCCCTGATATTGATAATACAAATCTACTGCCACATCCCGCCGGCTTTCAAGTGCCTCCAATACTGTCCTGTCAAAGCTCATCCAGCGATCCGTATCTATCACAACTTCCTTTGCCTGTGCACCTTTGATTTTTTCCGCTGTTTCTTTTAAAAATACGCTGAAAGCTGAATTAGGCGCTTCCTTGTAATCTATCACATCACCGCATATCGTGCATTGGTATGCCAACAGACCGTCCTGCCCTGCCGTGGCCTGCCTTTCCCATTTATACTCCAAGTTATGCTGGCACGCCGTACTTTTAGATTCCTCTCCGCCAGACTTCGGTGCTTTATTCTGACTACCTGTATTTTCATCTCCATCAGTCTCTGAAATTTCCGTAACTTCCACTTTGCCATCTTTTATTTTTACGCTGTAATAGCTTTGCGAATAAGTCTGCACAGCTTCACTGCCATAATTCATTCCCACAGATGCAAAATAAACTCCTTCCTGTGCCTGATAAACGCTTGTACTTCCAGTTCCTGATACAGCATAAGAAAGCTTTTGCCGCGCTAAAATGGATATCTGCCCTGTTTCCTCTTTCCTGTAAAGATACAACGTCATCTCACATCCGCTCTGATCATTGTAATTTTGATAACTGCACTGGGCCATAATTCCTTGTCCATCTCCACTTTCCGAAACTTTTAAATCAGAAATCACCGGCGGTTCTGCCGCCTGTACCTCCGGCGCAGTGAAACTTGCTCCACCCAATCCCAAAATCCCAATACTCATTATCATTGCCAGCAGTTTTTTCTTTACACTTCTCTTTCCCATCTGTTTCTTACTCCTTTCCCTTTTGTACACGAACGCAGTCAGACACATTTTTATATCGTTTTTTCTTCATACAGTTCTTCAATGGAAACGCTAAGGACCTTTGCCATAGCCCGCAGCTCAAAATCTGTCACCGTGCGCTCATGACTCTCAATCCTTGAAATAGATCCCCTGCAAATATAGATTGCATACACTTCTAATTTCTCTGAAAGATCTTTTTGGCTTAATTTTCTTTCCATTCTGTATTTTTTAATTTTTTCACCCACCACATTTTGTGCTTCATCAACTATTCGTGCCATATTTAGTCTCCATTGATATTGACACAAACATTTTATTATACTTTTTCGTCCTCCCTGTCCTATAACAGGACACAGCTTAAACTTTTTTATTTTCAGGAAAAGGAAAACGATTTATTACCTTACACAAAGTACGATTTATCCGTTCAGCAGTCAACTTCCACCAATGCAGGCTTCTTATACCTATAATTCAATTACTTTTCACACGTTGGCCAGAGCACGCTTGGAAAAGTAGTTATTTTTCACGGGTCAGGTATGCTCATTAACTGCGCATTCCGTGAGAACGTGATTCAGGTGTGAGGGGCGATTTTTACGAAGCGAAACTTGGAATATCGCCCCAAATGTTACTATGAGCGGCCCCAGGCCGTGAATAGTAACGAAAAGTAACATAATTCACACCGGCTATTTCGTTGATTGACTTTCAATATGATTTGTGTAATATATTATTAAGTAGTGAAAACAAATTTATGGGCGGCTGGCAAAAATAGGGGATTGGTATGCGCAAATATAATCTTTTACAGCATATGAATATTTTTCTTTATGTAATATTTGCATTATTGATGTTTTTTGTGATATCTAATAAACAAAATATGCATATTGATGAAATACTAACATACGGATTAGCAAACTATACAACAGGCTGGATGGCCCCCATGGAAGCAGAAACTTACACGCCTGCCAGCAGCGCGTGGTTGGAATATGTAGCAGTCAACAGGAACAACCGATTTGATTATGATATGGTATGGAGAAACCAGGCAGGCGATGTCCACCCGCCACTCTATTATGCTTTCGTTCACACGATCTGTTCTATATTTACAGGGAAATTCAGCATATGGTTTGCAGGTGTGATTAATATCTTCTTTGCATTACTGACACTTTGGACTGTACGGCGCATTTTGTATGAATTAACACAAAGCCAGCAAGCTGTATTGTTTGGCTCCATACTATTCATCTTATCTGCAGGCATTCTGTCTGCCGCCTCCTTTTTTAGAATGTATGTGATGGCTATGTTTGAAGTCACTTTCATTACATTACTGTTTATGCAGGCGGCTTTGAAAGGATGCAGCAGAAAATTCTATATTGCCATTATCCCAGCCTCTGTTGCAGGCGCTTTAACCCATTATTATTTTATCATTTTTCTCTTTTTCTTATCCTTAATATTCGGTATCTATTTATTAATCAAAAAGAATTATAAAGATACAGTTCTGTTTATCCTGTTTATGCTTCTGTCCGGAAGACTATCCACTTGGATTTTCCCCAGTATGATTAAACATATGTTTTTAAAAGAAGGATATCGCGGACAACAGTCAATTGAAAACTTAAAACAGACTTCTATCATAGAATATATAGAAAGATTAAAAACCTTTTATCAATTTCTGAACAGCCAGCTATTTGGCGGATTCCTTACATATTTATTGATAGCTATTACTCTGTTTATCATAATTGGAATTGCCCGCAAAAGTATCCTATTAAAAAAGGAAAGAAACATTCTTTGGATCTTAACATCCTTCCCCTGCATTTGTTACTTTTTGTTCATTACCAAAACGGCTGTCATGTTTGAAAGCAGATACATATCGCCCATTTATGCCGTAGTTATGGTAAATGCCTTCAGTTTGCTCTACATTATCATAAAAAAACTCGTGAATAAAAAATATGATAAAATAGTTCTTTGCATTCTATTAACGATTATGACCGTAAACGGCTGGCGCATTTGTACATGGGAATATTTATTTCTTGATTCTGCACAGCTCATAAAAAAAGCCGGGCAGCATCGGGATGAAAATGCTATATATATTTACGATGCCGGCTGGGAAACTGCCATTTCCTTTTTTGAGGCTTCTCATTACAAAAGCATTACTTTCTTCCATATTAATAACATACAGGCTTTGCAAAATTCCCCCTGCAAAAATGACAGCAGTTTGATCGTCTATATTACCAACTCTTGTAATATAGAAAGTATTTTAAATAATGTAATGGAAATATGTCCGGCCTTAACAGGAAATGAAGAAATGGGTACTTACGGCTATGCAACATCTTATTATTTATACGATCCCAATTTAAGATAAAAAAACACTGTTCACAGAATAGATGAATACGGCTCGAAAGCCATACAAAGGCTGTCACGCTCTGCACGCCAGCCTATTGTATTAAATAGCTTTGAGCCGCATTCTTTACAAAATTCTTCTACATATCCGAATACTCTATGTTTTCAAATTCCGGAGAATCAAAAAATTCCTTTAACGTAACCCCAAACCCGTCACACAATTTTCCGACTGTCAATATGCCCGGATTCGCTGTTGATTTGTCCACAATATGCATCAGGGTTGTCATCGGCACCTCCGACCTAAATGACAATGCAGCATATGTCATTCTCTTTTCTTTGCATAAATTATTGATTCTCTCAACTAATATATTTTGTTCCTGCATTTTTAATCCCTCCGTATTCACTACGCTCATAATCATAACTGTAAAACCGTACTATATCTGTCGATCTTATCATCAACGGCGGTGACCGTGGAAGGAAGAAATAACCTTTATCATCCGGAAGTGAAGAAAATTCCACATTACCATTCACTCTGCAGTTAATAGATTAACCCCTTGAAAATAAAGCCTTTTCGTAGACAGCCATTGCAGTCAAAATAATCTATATCCTCAAATTCAAACTCAATGAAAAAATTGCATCATTACCTGAACAGTTCTTATAAAATCAATCCAAAGGGCTCCTTTTATTCCATTATCCTTAAGCGCCCTATACACCTCCTTTAAAGACAACAAGTAACTGCTAAGACTCACGGTGCTTGTCCCTCCGTAATACATTTTTACAATAGTCTCCGGTAAATATTCCAAGCGATTTCCTTTGTCTTTCAAAAAACGAATCATAAATTCACAATCTGCTGCAATCACATAGGCCGGATTATAAAGCCCATATTTTTCATAAATTTCTCTTTTCAAAAATAAAGTCGGATGTCCCGGAATCCAACCCCAATACAAGCTTTTTTGCGGTCCCATTTTCCAACGTCTAATTATCTTTTCCTCTGATACATAAACCAAATCGGCATGCGTACCCACACACTCAGGATGTTCTTCCATTAACCGAACCATTTTGGATACCGCCTGCGGACTGCTGAATAAATCATTAAAAAATACAATAATATCGCCAGATGCCATTGGATAACCCTGATTCATTGCATCGTAAATACCACTGTCCTTTCCCGTAGTCCACTTTACTGTGTATCTGCTTTTCGCTTCATATTCCCGGATAATATTCAGCGTATGATCCGAAGAACCTCCATCTTTAATGACCACCTCAATTTGCGGATAGTCCTGGTCTTCTATACTTTTGAGCGTTTTCTTCAGATTATTTTCACTATTGTATGTAGTGAGTATTAACGATACTGTCTTCATATTTTAAATTTTCTCCCATAACTGCTCTTTTCGTTTAAAATCCCGGAATCATTTCATATACATTCATGTTCTCGCCATTCACTACCCTCTTATATCGGTGGGTTCCAACTTCCAATTCTTCTTGTGCAAAAATTTCTTCTGCAATAATATAATCCGGTACAAAAGATGGATCTTCACACTTTCCCGTGTCATTTCCCACCAAAACATGCTCTATACGTTCTACACTATGCTTAAGCATATATTGTATTGGATACTCATACGTATCTTCCCCCAGAAGAATCCCTATATTCTTAGTTTCCGCCTCTTTCAGATATGAGCAGATATTTAAATACTCATCCCTGACAGATCCGCGGGTGGTAAAATAAGCGGATGGGCGGGACATTCCCTGCTTTACTACAATTTCCCCGTGATAAGAAAATAACAACATAAGATCTAATATGGCCATCCAGCAGATTATCGGCATAAATGACCTTTTCACCACCTCACTGCGGCAGTTCTTCGAAATATCTTCCGCCCAAACCGCCACCATCGGACACATTAGAGCGAGATAAGGCAGCATATATCTTGATACAAACGGCTCCCAGCGTATCAATATACATATACAGACAAATGAAACCACCGTCCCATAAGTGTAAGTTTTTTGGTATTTATCTACTGCTTTCCTTCTATATAAACACCACAAGAAGCAAACTATTGCTGTTAATAATATTGTAAAATTAACTGCAGTATCATGCCCATAGTCCGATCCTGCTCTGAGCATAAATTCCTTACCGTCTTCCGCAATACTTTCGTGGTTAATATCCACACCTGACACTGCCGCAATCAAATAGATCATTTTTCCAAGTATTTCACTACTGGCAGGTATATAAATTGTGGGCAGATTAAAAGATAAATTCTTGAGCCCATTCACAAACAGATATTTGGGGTTCAGCGTCCCCACCAACTGCCTTGCCCCTGTAATGGGCGCAAGTATTGCACCAAAAGTCCGTATATTTCGAATCATTTCCGGTGCCATCAACAATATCATGACGGGAAGCGCTGCAAAGATCAGCTTAATAATCGTTTTTACAGAATCTTTTCTGATAATGCAAAAAACCAAAAGAACTACCGCCCAAAAGGCCATACCCATAGAAACCGTAGGTTTGGTCAAATAGCCAAACCCCACGCATGCCGCCATACAGATGCATTTGCCACAGGTTTCCCTATTATCCTCAATCTTTTCCTTCCTATGCAAGAAATCTAATAAATAATAAATATATATCAGGAAAAAAACACACGCCAAATTATCATTCTGCGTTGTCAACGCTTCTCCAAAGGCAATCGGCATAGCGCAAAACAGTAAAGTGCCCGCCTTACAATATTTTTCTTCACATCCCAATTTTTTTGCTATCTCAAATATAATCCATGCGTTTGTAAAAAATGCGGCACACTGAATTAAATTGAACAAAACATCCCTGCTTTGGGTAAGAAGATAAAGCTCCGTGCAGATAAATTCGTGAAAGACCGGACTTGCCGTCTGCCGCACAATGTTGGTTGCATAATGAGCTACCGATTGATTCTGCACCCAGTGCAAAACTCTCGGCATATGGTAGGTCATGGAATCCCAGTTATATGGAACTGTCACTACCGCCAATACGGAAATCATTCCAAATAAGATAACAAAAAAAATGTTGGAAACCGCCTTTTTATACAATGTGGACGCAATTTTTCCTATCCTTATTCGCTTTCCTGTCTTTATGATATAAACAACTGCACCAATCCCAACCGCCAGCCAAAAGCAAAAAACAGCAGCTTTATTTAACATATAAAAACAGGAAAAAACCTCTATATGCAGAAAAAGAAGACTGCACCAAACTATAGTTCCCTTTATCCATGCATCAATCTCCTCTTTCTTATCATTTACAAAACATACCACTAACAGCAAGAAACTTATTCCCAGAATAATAAACATATACTTTCCTTCCTGTTTTTCATCATTTATTCTCTTATCTTGATTCCCGCCAGCAACGAGCCAAGTAGGCATGCTTGCGTATAAACATTTGGCGGCTGCCGCGAAGGTCACATACCACGCTGCCTTGCAGCGTATGCTTTGCAACATGCGCTCTGCAGCGCTGCAAGATTGATGCCTCGTTGCCGGCTGCGGAGTTATTGACTCCCTATACTCAGAAGCTATTGCTGGCAAATTCTTCAATAGATATCAACAATTATAAAAAATATATAATATGATGTCAATTTGAAAAATAGCGGGAAATTAAATAATAGATAACAGTTACATATGTCACTTTCCAAGCGTCTTCTGGCTAGCGTGTGAAAAGCAGCTTACATATCAAAACGTTCCATATTTTCAAATTCAGGGGAATCAAAAAACTCTTTTAACGTAATGCCAAATCCGTCACATAATTTTCCAATCGTCAGTACACCCGGATTTACCGTTGATTTGTCCACAATATGTATCAATGTTGTCATTGGCACCGCTGACTTATATGATAACGCATAATATGTCATTCTTTTTTGTTTACATAGATTATTGATTCTCTCAACTAATATGTCTTGAGCCTGCATCTTTTGTTCCTCCCATATTCGGTATTATTTTATTATACTATACCTTATTATAATTTCCAATTATTTCCATTTATGGAAGTACTCGTATTTTTTAGAGGCACAATTTTATATCAATTACAAGTTTCTCTTAAGAGATTTACCGTCTATACGTAATGTTCCAAAAGCAATCAAATATATTTAAAAAAATTTTTATCAAACTATTTTGATACAATAGCTTTACAGCTGGCTGCAAAAGCAGCCAGCTGTATCTGTCATGAGCTATTTTTTACTTTTTCTCCTTAAAGAGTAAGTTGGTATTTAATTCCTTTTACATATCAAAACGCTCTATGCTCTCAAATTCAGGCGAATCAAAAAATTCCTTTAAAGTGATACCAAATCCATCACACAACTTCCCAATTGTAAGCACGCCAGGATTCACTGTTGACTTGTCCACAATATGTATCAGCGTTGTCATTGGTACCGCTGACTTATAGGATAATGCATAATACGTCATTCTTTTTTGTTTGCATAAATTATTGACTCAAACTTCGCACATAGATTTAGCCTATGCACCTTGAAAATTCAATACCTGGCAGTTATTCAGTTATCT
>NZ_QZDT01000120.1 GCF_009917485.1 Parablautia muri | reverse complement strand
ATGTTATGCAAAGGAAAATATAATCCTGACACTTTTTAGTGATCAGCAGAATAACAGCATTTTGCCATAAAAAATATCAGGATTATATTTTTACGCCTATGCCTCCGGTTATAATGGAACTACCAAAAACAAAGGAGGATTTTATATGATAGTTCTATTTTCTATGCCGGATGTTTTTCCATGCATACAGCATCTTGTGGATGGGAGGTGTTATTGTGTCGGGTAAATATACCATTACGGAATGGCAGAGCACTATATATGAACAGTATATTGCCTTTAGGAAAAGAGCTTCCAGCTGTGCACCTTCTACAGAAAGAACAATTCGCGCTGCAATATTCAGTTTCTTTTCCTATATGAACGCAAACGGGATTGATGCTTTGTCCGATGTCAGGGCGGAACATCTTCATGACTGGCACATTTCTTCCGAACATTCATCATCAAGGGCGCGCAACCTTTACACCTCACAGCTGAGGATCTTTTTTGAGTATCTGTCCGAAAAAGGGCTTGTGCCCATATCTCTCCCTTTGGCACTGTCCTGTCAGCATGCTCCTAATGAAACAGTGGTGAAAGTGCTTTCCCGTGGGCAGATTGAGACTATCGAAACCTACGCCCGCCATGCCAAAAGCCCTATGCAACTCAGGGATTCCGCCATGCTCATGCTGGGATTAAAAATGGGTATGCGCGGAGCCGATATATACGGCTTAAAGTTTTCCGACATATCGTGGCGTAAGCAGGCCATCTCATTTATACAACAAAAGACAGGTGTATATATTGAATTGCCGATGCCTGTTGTTGTCGGAAACAGCATATACCGGTATATCACAGAAGGCCGTCCTGCCAGCACGGCAGATACGGTATTTGTTAATCATGTTTCACCAGACAATTCCCTGCGTGGCAGTACATCTGTCAGAAATGCGATACAGCGCATCTTTCGTGACGATGCCGAAAGAGACTTTACAGGATTCCATATCACCCGCCGTACTTTTGCGTCACAAATGCTTTGCTCCGGTAGCACAGTTCCCCTGATTGCAGCAGCACTGGGACATGCGCGAGCAGAAAGCGTAGCCCCTTATTTATCAACGGATGATGAAAACCTGCGCAGGTGCGCAATAGGATGCTGCGGCATTGAATACGCCGGGAGGTACGGGTTATGAGCATGGAACAATTCAGCAGTACGCTTGCGCCCGCAATATGCGGCCTTATCCGGATGAAACGCGATGCCGGGACAAAGTATATACACGGAGAAGTGCTGCTTGGTCAGTTTGACCGGTTCTGTAGCGGGATAGGATATAACGATACTGTCCTGTCAGAGGAACTGGTCATCCAATGGAAAAAGCATAACGAAAACCGTAAACACCGGCAGAAAAGGCAGATGATGACTTATGTGCGTCATCTTGGACGGTATCTGGCTTCAAAAGGGATGAATACCTATATCCCGCCTATGGAATATCATTCCGGAACTTCCGACCCGATTGAACTGTCCAGCGTATTTGGCCCGTATATTTCTGATTTTATTATGCTGAAACGGGCCAACGGATACAGCTATAACACGGAGGAACGGCTGCTGTACCGTTTTGACCGGTATTGCTCTGAAGCAGGAATTACGGAACCGCTGCTGACACGGGATATGATATATGGCTGGGCAGCGAAAACTACCTGTGAGAGTATGACTTACTTTCGGCAGTTTGCAAAGTATCTGCTGTCGGTCGGAATGGAAGCATATATTCCCCACGATAAACCTTCACAATCCCGCCGGGATCCGTATATTTTGTCCGTGCCGGAACTGTCCGCCTTTTTTGCGCAGGTTGACAGCTTCCAGCCCGGCTATCGTTCCTGTGACAGAATGGCGGCCGGATACAGTATAATGTTCCGGCTGTATTATTGCTGCGGAATGCGCCTGCAGGAGGTATGCATGCTGGCTGCGGCGGATGTTGACCTTGTGGGCGGGAAAATACTGATCCGCAATGCCAAAGGCCATAAAGACCGCGTCATATTTGTACATGAGGACATTTTGAAAATGTGCAAAAAATACGATGCCCTTGTTAAGGAAAGCGTTATGCAGAGGGAGTGGTTTTTTCCTGCACGCGACATAAACAAGCCTATACCAAAAACAAATATGAGCCGCCGCTTTGACTACTTCTGGTCAAAAACCGCGTTTGGAGATAATACGGTCCACAGCCCAACAGTTCATTCCTTGCGCCATACGTTTGTTGTAAACCGGATTAACCGCTGGATAAAGGCAGGCTGTGGCATGGAGCATATGATGCCTTATTTGAGCAGATATCTGGGACACAAAACAATAGAGGAAACCCATTATTATTACCACCTGGCTGCGGCGGCCACGGACATCATACGAAGCCATGATTTAACATCAGAAAAAAACATTCCGGAGGTAACTGCTTATGAGGAAATCTAATAAACAGCTGTTCTTTTCCATGACTTACGAATATCTTGAAATATATATGCGGACCCAGATGCTGCGAAGCCCCGCTACGATTGAATCATACAGGGATGCGCTGACTGTTTTCCGCCATTATTTAAGGGATGAACTGCATCTGTCTGCAGATTCCTTTGGCTTCAGCGACTGCACCAGGGATCTGGTCATGGGCTTTATGGAATATTTATCCTGTATAGGGAATAAGCCCGGAACACGAAACCAGCGTCTCACTGTGATCAAAAGCTACCTGTGGTTTGCTGCGGAAAAAGACATTACATTACAGTCTGTGGCAATCTCTGTCGGCAGGGTGAAATCCTGTAGGGATCCCAAGAAAGAAAAGCCCCTGCTGGATGATGAAGCAATGCGGCTTCTTTTAAATGCCCCGCCAGACACAAAGACAGGCATCCGCGATAAAACCCTGATGATCCTGCTGTATGACAGCGCAGCCCGGTTAGATGAAATCCTCAGCCTACGGTTATGTGATGTATCCCTGACATCCTCAGCCCCCTGCATCCGTGTAGTCGGAAAAGGGCGGAAAGAAAGAGTAATTGCCATCACGGAGCGGACTTCCGGACATTTGAAACAATACCTGTCTGTATACCATGTGAAGGGAACAGTAAATACAGATTTCTTATTTTATACCGTAATTAAAGGTGAATGCGGCAAAATGTCCGAGGCGAATGTCGAACGTTTTATTAAAAAATATGCTGGACAGGTACGAAAAGAATACCCTGATATTCCAGAACATGTACATCCGCATATGTTCCGCAGGACCCGGGCAACAGGCCTGTACCGTGATGGTGTTGACCTGGCTATTGTTTCACGCTTTCTTGGACATTCGCAACTGGAAACTACGAGAATTTATGCGACACCCTCAGTAGAAATGATGCGGGCTGCCCTTGCAAAAATACCGTCCGGTTCTCCAGATGAAGAAGCGCTCTGGAATACCGATGCAGATACTGAGATAGCTAAACTTTGTGGATTGCGATAAACATAATCCTGACAATTTTTTAGGAATTTCATTTATATTGGGCAGTGTCCTGGAAAATGTCAGGATTATATTTTCCTTTGCATAACATATT
>NZ_QZDT01000119.1 GCF_009917485.1 Parablautia muri | reverse complement strand
CCCGATAGACTCCAGGCAACAATCCAATATATTTTTAGCCACAAATGTTACAAAAATGCTTGACCACTACAAATCATCCTTCGAACTGTTTTCCCCGAAGTCCCTCCGAGGGTTGAATATTCATTAAGCGAAATAGGCAATACCCTGAAACCAGTCTTAGGCGGGCTGTGTGAATGGGGAAAGACATATCAGGAATATCAGCGGCAATAAAAGTTTGGAAAAGGGCTGAAATATCACAGCCCTTCTCCTCGCATTATGCCCTGTCTATACCGTTTCGTAAGAAACCAGTTCTTCCACCGGGATGCGTGTCTGCGAATGGCGCTCCGGATCAGCATCTTCCTCATCTGAATATCCGACTGCAAGGATATTGATCGGCTCCAGATTATCCGGCAGTGCGAACTCCCTGCGTATTACATCCGGCTTGAAATAGCATATCCACACGGAGCCAAGGTCTAATTCCGTTGCCTGCAGCATCATGTGGTCTGTAAGTATGGATGCGTCTATGTCGGTGGTCTGCTTTTTATCAAACGGGCGCACCCATGCCTTTCCGTGGTCAGCGCAGATGATGACCGCCAGCGGCGCTCCGTAAAGGTTCGCCCCTTTCCTAATCTTCGCAAGCCCCTCACTGCTCTGGACGATGATCAGGCGGACGGGCTGGAGGTTGGCCGCAGTCGGCGCAACATGAGCCGCCTCCAGAATCTTTTGCAGCTTTTCCTCCTCCACCTTTTTGTCCTTATAGCTCCGGACGGAATAACGCTTCTTTGCAATTTCGATAAAATCCATAGTGGCAAATCCTCTCTTTCTATTGTATACTGAACGTGTTAATTAACCGTTGACCTAAATTTTAGCAGGATACAGAAATTCCGCAAGAATGCACTTTTTGGGTAGATACTTCCCAAAAGGGTAGCTATAAAAAGGAGAGGATACAGACAATGGAATATTCAAAAGACCAGTTCAACTGCCCGGTGGAGGCCACGCTGTTTTTGATCGGCGGGAAATACAAGCCTCTCATCCTCTGGTATCTGATAGAAAAACCGCTCCACTACATGGAGCTGCAACGTATGATCCCGAAAGCGACACCCAAAATGCTATCGCAGCAGTTACATGATTTGGAAGAATGCGGGATGCTGCACCGGGAGGTCATCCCGGACAAGCCGCCCAGGACACTGTACTCCCTCACCCCATTTGGACGCAGCGTCATCCCCGTGCTGGATGCCATGTGCGATTGGGGTGCGGGCTTTTTGGACGGGCTGGACATCCAGCCGCCATGCTGCACAAAAAAGTCAGCAGGAGAACCGTGACAGGCTTTCCTGCTGACTTTATTATTCCATATCCCTGAACGTGCCAGCCATTCCTCCCACAAGGCTCCACCGGCGTTGCATATAAGATTTGAGGTTTTCTGTGCTTTGCCGATAATCCACACAAGCCATTAATGAATTCCGCTCTTTCCTATTACTTCGACAGAATACCGTTCCCGCTAAAGCAAAAGCATCCACTGAATTATACCATAAAAATTTTCTGTTTTTTATCCAATTGCACGAAACGACTATTTTTCGGGAGTAGAAAGCAAAAAAAAGAGCCATTGAACAGCCCTTTACTTATATCATTAATATTCCATTCATTTTTTACCGTTTTTCTCATATACAAACACGAAAACCCTTTACACTATCACGGATACCCTTATATTATCACGAAAACTCCCAGCCTGTTTCCGTGATAGTACAGGCAGTTTCCGTGTTTGTATAAGGGTTTTGCCTACGAGTATATACTATCAGGCAAAACAACCACAGAACAACCGTTCGTACCTTCGCCAATGTAAAAATACCCTTAAAAGCACACGGAAATAATGTAACTTTGAAAGCTATGTAGTGCCGAAAGTGGCGGATTTACGGGCTTTCTCGGCTTTCCGTGTCTGTATCTGCCGGAAACTAAGACACCCTGACAAAATATGACAATATCCCCCATATTCCAACAAGAACTACAAGTTTCTCATTCTCGGTTTACTCCGCACTCTCACTAAGTATGACGTTTTCTCTATTAGATAACATTTTTAATAACTCATCAATCAGCTTATCAATAATTTGTAACTTTTCACTATTAAAATCAAATTCTTTATTCGTGTTTTCATCATTACAATATAGAATTCTTTGAGGTGAAAAGTAACAATTTTGATTAGTTAACTCCTGCTTGTAAATTTTCTCTTCTAAGTGTTCCATAAAATTGCGCAGCTTATTATCAAAAATTCTATCACAATTTTCTATTACATCGCTTATGCTTTTCCAATCAGAACTTTTTTCATTTGCTCTTGCCTGCTTTATACAAGTAATAATTCTATGTGCCGCTGTAATAACTACAATAAGGTTTCCAATTACCTTAATTTCGTATATGAATTGATATTCTCTATATTTCTGTTCCCCGAAAATTCCATCATTCATATGGCATGTTTGAGTTTTAGCAAAATTATAGAAATTCAATTTTTCCATATTTTCATCAAGTACTTCCACTGTTGATTTATATATCTCATAATTTATCAACATATGATATAACGAATCTTTTGCTCTTTTATTATTTACCTTATTAATAATGATATCCATTTGTTTGGTTTCAATTGTGAACATAATTTTTCCTCTATTTTTTCCTTTGAGTAGCTTAATTCTTTTATAGCCGCACTTCCAAAATACTCATTTTGCTAATACGTTTTACATAAAATATCTAAAATCATAAGGCTTATCATAAATTACTACATCTTGCTTTGCTACTTGTGAAAGCATCTTGGCAAAATCTAAAGTAACCGGCAAAACTTTATAAAAACTATCTCCGCTATTCCAGTTCATCTTTGTTAGCATCATTATCTCATTTACTAAAGTTGCCCCATCCGATTTCCCCATAAATCGCTTCACAAGAAGTGGAGCCGGAATACCTCTGCCATTTTTGTAATAATTCATGTTCCTTCCGGCTAATTCATCATTCTGTACAGCCCCATGTGTCCAAATCAAAAATGTATCCTTATTTAACTGAATAACTGTCCCCCGTTGAATAGGGAAGTTTGATGTATCTTTCATATCAGATGAATTAAACCGTATTGCTCTCCAAGGTGTAAATTCTTGTATCTGTATTAACTCAATATCGTCTATTCCAGATAGACCGCGTGTTATTCCCTCCATCTCTTCTTTTGTAAAAAATGTTGTTTTATGAATCACCACTCTTTTTAAATCGTATGTTGGAACAGAGTCATCATATAATTTCTTTAAATTTAACATCAGCCTACAAGCATCCTCATTTTTCATAAAAGGATTTTTCTGAATAAACTGCGGATTTTTTAAAGGTCTCAGATATAATCGCATCCCATTTCCTTCCGCATCGAATAGCTGGCTACATCCAATTGAAATTTTTTCGCCATTATTGACTGACTGCACATAACTAAGTCCTACAAACGCAGTGTTCTTATTATATACCCCGGATTCTCGAAAACGTGACGATGAATTTTCGCCACACTTAGCCGAATTCCCTGAATTTTATTGATAAAACCACCATTTTGCACTTGATTAACTCATCGTCATGTTTTATGATGGAGGTATAAACATGACGAGGTGATTGTATGTCGA
>NZ_QZDT01000118.1 GCF_009917485.1 Parablautia muri | reverse complement strand
TCGTAAGCGGATACATAGCTCTATTGGTTATTTGACACCACAGCAAAAGGAGGATGAGGAACTTAAAAAAACAGCATAATCTTTCGACTTTTTTTGTCCAAAGTATTGACATAGATCCATATAAGGATTCACCATTGAGCAGGATGAAGCGGAGATAAGGAAATGCCGTTGCTTGGTTTTTGGTCCATGCAACGGCATTTGGAGTGGTTCAGATTCAATTTTTAGGTGTATAAGCCGGAATGCCCGGGACAGTGCGCTCTTGATTCGTAGCAGAGTTGCTATGCGTTCTTCTTATTTCTGTTGCGCTGTGCCACGGAACATCTGAACGCCTTAAACATTGCCGGGGACAGTTCCGGGGAATCTTCATCAAATTGAATTTCCCGCTTGGCCGCCGCCCTGACTTCCTCCAACTGTTCCGGCGTAGGAACCTGGCCATCCTTAATTGTAAAAGTTTTGGTCATAATAAAGCCTCCTTTCACTTTCCGTTGCCAATCTTGCGGAGATTAACCGGATATTCTCCCCTCGCTCGGTAAATACAACAAACAATAAATCGCCAACCATACCGATTGCAATATAACGGTCTTCTTCCATACTATGCTCGAAATCATACATCTCTATGTAATGTTCATCCCGAAAAACGTATGAAGCTGTTTCAAAAGAGATTCCATGTTTTTGGCGGTTGATACGTTCTTTTTCCTCGTCCCATTCAAATTTTAGTTCCATATAATTTTCCTCTTTCAAATAAACACGGCATAGTCTACACAAGTATGCCTTTGCTTTGTAACGGATTTTCAAAGTCCCGATAAATGGGAATTTGAAACTCTATTTTTGAGTGAGAATATGCCAAACATCATCACCAATAAATCCACATTTTCTATATAGGCTCTGCGGATTGGTCGGATTATTCACTTTCCCTGATACGGTTGCAAATTCAGCTATACCCTGCATTTTTAACAACAAACTATTCACTATCAACTGCCCATAACCTTTCCTTCGATAATGAGGAAGTACTTGTATCCACTCTAAAATCAATTCATTAGTTTCCCTGTCATAGTCGGCTATTCCTCCTGCGACAATATTATTTGAATTTTGTTCCTTAAATAAAATCCACAAGTCAGGGCAATAAACAGGAGTTCTGCGATAACTTTCTATTTGTTCTTTGGTAATGCTTATATCACTATAACTTGCATTTATGAGCCAAACAAATTCATTTATATTGGACGAGCCAGACACTGGTTCTACATCAGTCAAAAATACTTGACCGATATTTTTTAAATTATGATATAGCCGAAAATATGGCTCATCTTTGTAGCCTCTAAGCATTCCAACAGAAAAATCTCTATCATGAATTATTTTCATATTTTGGGGCACAGCGAGTTCTTTTGATTTCCAATATGGAATACTTAAAGTACCACATGGGTCATTCACATATTCTTGTAATAAAAGCATAGAACATATCTCCAAAAATCCCAATTTATCGTCTAAAATAATTCTACCACATATCTATAAATAAATCATCTCACTTTTTATGATTTTCTCCGCCCGGTTGCGGATATTGTTCATCCGGCCTACCCATTCAAGCTGGTTCCGGGCTTTCAGTTCCTCGGTCACTCCCTCGGCGGCTTTCATCTGCTCCATGATTAAGTCCAGCCGTTCCTCCGCCTGCTCGTTCAGGTCGGCAAGGTATGTCCACAATTTCCCGGTCAGGATAAGGGAGCTGTACCGTGCCGGGTGTTCCTGTTTGAGATATTCCCGGTGCAGCCGCCCGTAGCGTCCGATGGTGCGGTTCTCCTCCGGCAGCTTCAAGTCCGGGATGTAGTAGTCGCCTACCAACGTATAATGAAGTCCATTATTCTCATCATAAATATGTTTTTTCAATTTATCCATTTTGTTAATCTCCTCATTCTGGTTTTATGGCTACAAGTCTGACTCTCCAGAAATATTGGTAAATCATTGGTAAAATCGAGTAAGAAACACAGAGAACATTAGATTTATAAGCATTTTACCATGACCAACAAATCCTGCCGTGGCATATGAAATGGCAGGAAAGGAGGCGTTGGGATTTGGGCGGCAATTACGAAAAAAGCATTTACAACCAGCTCATGGGAGTGATAGGACGCCTTGACGCGGTGGAAAGGGACCTGAAGTGCTATAATAAAGTTGTAACGGGAGTGGCTAATGAGATATAATTAAAATTATAAGAAAAGAGGTACTCATTATGCCGCAAAACTACACACCCGAATTCAAAAAGAAAATCGTTCGCCTCCATGAGGAGGAAGGCCGCACCTATAAAAGCATCACTGCCGAGTATGGAGTGTCCAAGGCCAGCATCTCCAAGTGGTGCAGCGAATTCAGCAAAGAATGCCAGCTGAAAGCCCAAGCCAATCCTGATGCCCCAAATGAAATGGAACTTATGAAAGAGAACCTCCGTCTGCGAAAGGAACTGGAAGATGCCAAAAAGGAGAATCTCTTCCTAAAAAAGCGGCGGCATTCTTTGCGAAGGAAATCGATTAGAGGCTTATCGGTTCATTGACCAACACCATAAGAAATACGGCGTCCGCTGGCTGCTGAAGCGGCTGGGGATCTGCCCGAATGCTTATTACAACTACCGGAAACACCGGAAGGCGGGTTATCGTGCCCGAAAAGCGGAGGTCCAGGAGCAGATCAGGGATATCTACCACAGCCATAACGGCGTGGACGGTTACCGCAGCATGACAGCTTATCTGGAACGCAGGGGATACCGCTACAGCCGCACGACTGTCCATAAATATATGAACAGGGAACTGGGCCTGCACTCCATCGTCCGCCCCAAAAAGCCAGGCGCAAAGCCCGGGAAGCCTCACAGGATATTTGAAGATAAGCTGAAGCAGGACTTCACGGCGAAGGAAATCAACAAAAAATGGTGTACGGATTTCACTTACTTGTTTCTGAAAAACGGAGATGTGCGCTATAACTGCACCATCATAGACCTCCATGACCGCAGCGTGGTGGCCAGCATTACGGACCGGCGGATTACCAGCGACCTTGCAGTCCGTACCCTGCGGAAGGCCCTGAAATCACAGCCAGGGCCCAAAGAAGGGCTGATCCTGCACAGCGATCAGGGCTCCCAGTTCACATCAAAAGCATTTGTGGAATTCTGTGAATCATCTGGTGTGACTCAGAGCATGAGCAAGGCTGGATACCCATACGACAACGCACCGATGGAACGGTACTTCAACACTCTGAAGAACGAATGCACCAATCTGTATGAATTCAGGACGGAGGAGCAGATGTACCAGACAGTGGAGGAATTCGCCTATGCCACTTATAACCATGTGCGCCCCATTCCTACAACGGATACAAGACCCCCTTCGAAGCACGGTGCGCCTAGTGACAGGCACATGGCGCCACAGCCTGTTCCAAGATTCCGAGCCGGGGGAAGGAAAGCAGCCACCCCTCTGGGGCTTGCCCTTGACAGCCGCCCAAAGGGATATTACTCTCCCAAATCCAACGGCGGCCACAAGGTAAAAGTCTGTTCCTGAGTTCATCGCCGTTGGTACCCAACTGACAACATCCCTTTGGGCGGCTGTCAAGGGTGGCGGAAACTGCGGATATCCTAACGGTAAGCAGGTAGATTTTTTTAGCCACAAATGTTACAAAAAAGCTTGACCACTACACAGTACAGGATATTTTTCACCGCTTTTATCCGGCATACCTTGATCAGTATTCACCTTCCCCTGTACAGG
>NZ_QZDT01000117.1 GCF_009917485.1 Parablautia muri | reverse complement strand
TGACAGGAAAATGAGCAGATTTGTGACAGCGGATAAGATTGAATCTGTGACAGCTCATGAAGTTATTAACATTAGTTGAGCAGCCGACCTCCCACACCATATTGCGTGTCCAAATTGATACAATCTTGGAATGGGTTCTATCGTTTTTACATATACCGCAAATGCCCTTAAATAAACGCCTTTTGGAAAGGCAGATGCACCCGTACATGGGCGGCTATCGTTTTATTATTCGGAATTGCCGCGCTTTCGATAATTGGGGGTGTAAAAAATAACGATAGCCTGTTTTTTAAGGTGGCTATCGTTATTTTTTGCACCCAAAGGATTATAGCATTTTTGCAAACACAATCAACTGGAAGTTATTGAGTTTTGTGTAGAGAAAATCTTTATTTGCTCTTGTATACCCACAATCATCCAATTTTATCAATTACCATACTTAATACTATTTTTACTTTTTGTTCCAAAATCTCTATTTTATAATAATTTGTAGAAATATCTATTAATAATTTATCTATCTCGCTTATATTTTTTTGCTTTTCCCATTTTAGACTTCTATTTATATCTACAGAAAATTTAATACGGGCGTACATTTCATTATATTTCAAATTGTACATAGAAATTGCAGATAAAACAAATTCCAAATCATATTTAAAAGGAATGTAATATTTTCTCATATTTTGTTGTTTATGATTTATCTTTATATCCTTTAAATTAGATATAATCGAATATATTACCGTATCTAATAACACAAATTCCAACAATGCTTCTTTAACAAGTGAAAGAAAATAATCAGATTCTACTATATTTACGCTGTATGTAAAAACACTTGTGAAAAATAATAGCATATATATACTATAACGCAACACATTAACGCTAAATAACGCTTCCATCGGTTTAAAAATAAGCGTTACAATTTTGTTCCCAGTGACACCTTGAATGATTTTTTTAATTACCATTAACAAAATAGGTAATATATACGGTATTGAGACAAGAAATGTAATCATTGTTAAAAACATTGAATATCTTTCTTGTCCTATAAACTCACCATAAGTCAATGTTATTCCAGAAGATGTACATATTTTTTCAACAATCACCACAAAAAGATATGTTCCATATCCAATTAAATTTTTCAATAAAACAGACGAAAAAAACACAAAATATAAAAGCGCAATTACTATTAACACTGTAATAGTGAAAAGTGGTAATAGGAATTGTGATATCAATATTAACTCACTCATAAGAATTAAAGTTTGCCCCCATGTGAGAGCTTCTTCATTCTTTTTTTTATTACAAACGAAATATATCACAAGCAATAATAATGCTACAAAGATCATGGAAAGTGAAATTATATACCATTTTCCCATAATCTGTCCTAATTTATCTAATACTTCTAAATTGGAAATATTTTCACTAAATACTTTTAGCAACTCTATAAAATCAATATTTAAGTAAGCCAACACACAAGATAATAGCAAACCGCTGGGTGTCGCTAATACCAACATGACATATTTAATTATGTCGCTTTTCTTAATACTTTCTATCTCTTTTTCATCAAATACAACTAATTTCATAAACCATGCCCTCTTTCAACTCAACAATACAAGTATAATATCGGAAATTACCTGCTTGCAAAGTCCCGATTTATTGAACACTTCCAGCATGGAAATTATACCTCAATTTTTCACAAATTTCCATACACAGTAACATCTTATTTCCGCACAGAAAAAGCGGCCGGTGGCATCTGGCAAAAACCTGATGCCCCGACCGCTTCCAGCTTTCAAATCTCTGTGCTGACTTCCGCTCCGTTGCAGAAGGTGAACACCACCCGTCCATCCGAATGGACCGTTGCGTAATCTACAAGCCTGTGGAACAGCTTTTCATTGAAATCTACCGGCAGCTCTCGCACTTCCTCAAGTCCCGCAATGAATCCGCTGAAAATGTCATACTGTATTTCCTTCCTCTCCCGCTCTTTCTCCAAGCTGTTCTCCCGGCTCTCAAGGGCGGCATACCGGTTTGCATACCCGTCATACTTTTTGCGGTAGTCGTGCTGGTCGAGTTTCCGGGTGGCGTTCTCATCGACCAGTCTCTGGATCAGCCCCGCCGTCACTTCTTTCTCCCTGCTGACCGCTTCCAGCTCCGCCTCAATGGCGCTGCTGTCGGCCAGGTTATCCATTGACCGCCCTGCAGTCCCCGATGACCTCCTCCCGGTTTTCCATCAGGATGCCGAGCGCCTCCAGGAACAGCTCCTTAATCCGTTGCTCGTACAGATGGGGCGTGGCGCATTTGCTTTCCCCCTTGAATTTGGCGTTGCACTGCCATACCGTCCGCTTGTACTTACTGTTGGAATGCCAGACCTTGGAGCCGAAGTATTCCCCGCAGTCCCCGCATTTCAGCTTTGCCGAAAACGGGCTGCAGCAGTTATGGCTCCGCCCCAGGTTCTTCCTCCGCTGTATCTCCATCTGCACGAGCTGCCACTCCGCAGGCTCGATGATGGCGTCATGGCTGCCCTCCACATAATACTGCGGCACTTCCCCTTCGTTCGCCTTGCGCTTCTTAGAAAGGAAGTCCACCGTGTAGCACTTCTGCAGGCGGGCGTCGCCTTTGTACTTTTCGTTGGAAAGGATGTTCTCCACCGTCCTGTGCCGCCATGTCTCCTTTCCCGTTGGCGTTGGGATGTTCCTGTCCGTCAGGTATTTTGCGATGGCGTAGGGCGTCTGCCCCTGCATAAACAGCCGGTAGATGAGCCGCACCGTTTCCGCCTCTTCCGGCACAACCTCCATCTGCCCGTCCTCCCCTTTCCGATAGCCGAGGAAAGAACTGTAGGCCAGGCTGACCTTGCCGTCCGCAAACCGCTTCCGTTTCCCCCATGTCACGTTTTCCGAGATGGAGCGGGACTCTTCCTGCGCCAGCGAGGACATGATGGTAATGAGCAGTTCTCCCTTGGAGTCCAGCGTGTAGATGTTCTCCTTCTGGAAATAGACCTCCACGCCTTTCTCCTTCAGCTTCTGAACCGTGGTGAGGCTGTCCACCGTGTTCCTCGCAAACCGGCTCACCGACTTGGTGACGATAAGGTCAATCTTCCCGTCCAGCGCGTCCTGCACCATCTGGTTGAATCCGCTCCTGTGCCTCGTGTCGGTCGCACTTATGCCCTCGTCCGTATACACGTTTACAAACTCCCATTCCGGCCGGGATTTGATGTAATTGGTGTAATAATCCACCTGCTCCTCGTAGCTGGTGAGCTGCTCCTCGCTGTCCGTGCTGACGCGGGCGTATCCGGCGGTCTTCCGCTTTGCCACTGCGTCATTCCTTACCCCGGTATGCAGGTTCCTTGTCGCAGGTATCACTGTCACATTAGGCATTGCCGTCCCCCTCCTTTCCGGCTCCGGCGTCCCCCGCCCGCATTTCTTTCATCAGCCGGCGCACCGTCTGCCTGTGGGTATCCGAAGCCTCCCTGTCGTTCCAGTATGCCTTCATCTTTTCGCTCTGTCGCCGGCGCTGCTCCTCCGGGAATTCGCGCCCCTTCCAGTATTCCTTCATCCGCTCACTGTGCCGTCTGCGCTGTTCCTCCGTCTGTTTTCTGCCGGAGTTTTTCAGACTGATCTGCCGTTTCTGCTCTTCCGTGCAGATATGCACCACCTCATGCTCCTGCCACTGTTTAACGGTTTCCCTCCCGTCCTTAAGGCAGAATACTGTTAATAACTTCATGAGCTGTCACAGATTCGACCTCACCTGCTGTCGTGAAATCACCCATTTTCCTGTCA
>NZ_QZDT01000116.1 GCF_009917485.1 Parablautia muri | reverse complement strand
AGAATTGTCATATCTACATTCTTACCAAAAAGGAGCCAATTTTTTCCAAAGACACAAACTATTTTACACTACTGCACAGCGATCAGGGATCCCAGTATACATCAAAAGCATTTGTGGAATTCTGCAAATCTGTGCATGTGACGCAGAGCATGAGCAAAGCAGGATATCCTTATGACAACGCACCGATGGAGAGATATTTCAACACGCTGAAAAACGAATGCACAAATCTGTATGAGTTTCAGACCGAGGAAGCGCTCTACCAGACAGTGGAAGAATTTGCGTATGTCAATTATAACCATGTCCGTCCTCATAGTTTTAACGGATACCGTACACCGCATCAGGCACGGATAACACCATAAAATCGAAACTGATATTTTTTAGCCACAAGTGTTACAAAAATGCTTGACCACAACACCGGCGGGAGCATGATTTCTTTGTGGGTGACTTCGTTCTTGTAAGGATAGTAGTTCTGCTCCTGGTCGTATTCAGAGAACAGCTTCTCGCCGCTCTGGTAGGCGGCGGCAGAAACAGCGGATTCATTGTTGCTCCGCTTGATGATTGTGATTTTGCAATGCGGGCATAGCAAGTGTGCGCCCTCCTTTCTCCCGGATTCCGGGTATAGAAAAAGCAGGATACCTTTTCAGATTTCCTGCTTGGATGTGCCGCTGGAGCGGCAGATATTTAGTTTTTTGATGGCCTGTCAGTTCGACAAACCGGAATTTATGCTTACATTTTCTTCTTTTGTAAAAATATAAAAAGTGCAATCAAAACCACATTGACAATTAGAACAATAATGCTTCCTTCAATTTTGCAAATTCCGCCGGACAAAATATCGTTTCCAGTAAAAGTCGTAACAAACAGATTTGGATAGTCATCAGCAAGTGACACACCACCTAAAACTAATGCACCAATTCCATTCCATAAAAAGTGCATAATAATTGGTGCTATAATAGAGCCACTATATTCAAGGACTGCTGTCATAAGCAAGCTCATAGTAAGTACATTTAAAACAGGAATAACACCCGCTTCAAATGCCCCTCCGTGCAATGCTGTAAAAAGTATTGTTGTCACAATCGTAGCCACAATTATATTGTGCTTTTGTTTAAGCATTTGGTACAAGTAACCACGTACAAGAAGTTCCTGCATAATTGTATTTAGAAATACTGCCAGCAACCAAATAGGAAATAGGTTAATTAAGTTAGTTCCGTCAAAATGGATAATTTTTGCTACATACATTACCAAAACAGGAATAGCTAACCATACAATCCCTGTAATTACTCCCAATACTATTCCCTTTACTGGATTATCGAATAAATGTAACTCTACGTTTTTCTTTTCAGCAAGCCAAAAGATGAGAGTAAATACTGCTATTGCCAATAGAGGTGTAATTTCTGCCCATAACCTCCATATAACTTGTTCCTTTGAAGATGATAACGGCAAGATAGAAACCAATATTGCCCATCCCAGAAAAAAGCCTATGGATTTTATAATTGTAATTCCGATTTTTTTCAAAATAAATTCCTCCTAGTCGAGTAGACAGGCACCTCACGATGCCAGCCCCTCACAGATCCGTGCGTGCGGCTTTCCCGCACACGGCTCTTCATAATAACATTTACAGTTTCAGAATAAGCTGACATATATCTTCGGCATTACCAGCGGATAATATTTCAGCATTTCTATGAACCCTTCCCGTGTATAGATCTTCCTGTTGCTCCTTCGGTTCAGAACCTTGAACAGCATTTCTCTTACCTGCTGTTTGAAGTTGCTTATCATCCTTCCGTTGAAGCTGACGCCATAATACCTGTAGTGCCCTGTCAGTTTCAGATTGAGCATTCCCCTCAGTTTCTTTAGTTTCTGGTCTCGATTAGCATACAGCCAGACTTTTATGTCCTTCAGTTTCTGCCGGAATTTCTTACTGCTCGTTTTCGGCATCATCCATGCTGTCCCTTTCCTTGTCCTTCCGCAGTAAAATGTAAATCCCAGAAAGTCGAAGGTTTCCAGCCTTGTAGATTCTTCGCGCTTATGCTTCGATTTTTCCAGGTATCCTCCGCTTTCCAGCATCCTGCTCTTGCTTTCCTCCAGTTCCAGTCCGAACTTTTCTATTCGTTCCTTAAGAAGCTTATAATATCTCTCCGCTTCCCATTTGTACTGGAATCCCGCAATGAAATCATCTGCATAGACAATCAGGAAGTTCTCGCCCCTGCTCTCTTTGGCTATGACAAACTTGTACCATAGTGTAAGGACATTGTGCATATAGATGTTCGCAAGGATTGGACTGATGATGTTTCCCTGTGCTGAACCTTCCTCGTTTTCTACCAGCTTTCCCCTCATCCATCACCCCAGCTTTCAGGTATTTGTTCACCAGCCAGAGGATATTCGGGTCTTTGATGTATAGATTCAGGAATTTCATTATCCAGTCGTGCTTCATATGGTCAAAGAAACCTTTAATGTCTGCATCCACGATATAGCATATCTTCGTGAAATTCAGCCTCTTATACAGTTCCTTCACTGCCCCATGGCATCCCCCTGTTTGGTCTGAATCCGTACATACAGTTTAGAAATCTCGGCTCATAAATTGCTTCAAGTATCTTCTTCAAAGCCAGCTGGACTATTTTGTCCTCGTAACTTGCAATCCCCAGCGGACGCAGTTTCCCATTGCTTTTCGGAATGTATACCCGGAGCGATGGCTGTGGCTTATATGACTTCCTTTTCAGCCTTTCTACAAGCCCCTTAATGTTCTGTTCCAGGTTCTCTCCGTATTCTTTCTTTGTCACTTCATCAATCTCTACTGCCTTGCTGCCGTCCAGTTCCCTGTAGCATTACATTAGCAGTTCTTTATTTATCAGATGGTACAAAGATGTGAATTCCGGTTTCGGCTCATGAGCCGATTTGTCTGCTATTCTCTCCAATTTCGTTTCCATCAGTACCTCCGCCCCTGAGTACGGCTGATGTGCCCTCAGAGAGTCCGTTATTATGTAACCCCTTCCCTCCACCGGAATCACCCGGCTTCTTCGGTACTATGAAGCTATCCGACTGCCTGATATCCGTTTGGCATCCTCCGTTTCAGCGTTGCCTGCCATACTTGAAAAAAACAAGAGACATCAGGCTCTCCCCAGTTGACTGGATAGTCACAATGTAAAACATGAAAAGCTCTTTGACCCCGCAGAAGCAGACAGCATCTCACCATAGCAATGCCGCCTGTGTTGCTTTCCGCTGGAATTAGAGCGTCAGCCCTCCAAAATGTCAAAATTTCGAGGCTCAATCACTTTCCCTATTTTCTCGCTGTCTACGCTTAGCAGGCAACATTACTGCAACCCACCCAAGACTCGCTACTGCTGGTTGGTTAGACCTTCGCAGGCAGGCCTCTCACCTGCTAGACTACCCGCCCTTCGTCTGGGCGCACAATTCCGATTTATCGCTGGCTCTATTATACAGCTTTGACTTGCTAAATGGAATAGGCTTTCTGGAAGATTTTCGGGCGGCAAGCCCACAAAGGGGTAACTGGCAAAGCCAGCGCAGGGGAAGGGTAGCTTCCCCTGTGATGATTGGCGCAGATTGAAAATCTACGGAAATCATCCGCTGTCCGCTGTGTTTTGCGTTCCGGTAGCCTTCATCGGAGAGATAAAAGCGGAACCGCTCTCCCTTAAAACCAACAAAGCAATCTTTCTGTGAATATTATCCCCCTTGGGTTCCACCAGTTTCCCGCTTCAGAGCCACCCGGAAATGGTATTTTCCACCTTCAGATCCACCACAACATATTGTGGCAGCACACATATTTGATTTCACTATAAATCTCCTTATAGTTATTCTTGGAGAACTGCTGATGCAGTATCACCAAATAATCTATAGGGAGGTCTTTTTATGTTTAAGAAGACAAAAGTCAGAAGTATTC
>NZ_QZDT01000115.1 GCF_009917485.1 Parablautia muri | reverse complement strand
CACCTATTAAGATGGTTTGATTGCTATGCCCTTTATTTCTTGGCTGTCCTCTACTTATTTGTTTCAAACTTATACTCCCTGCATACTGCAAGCTTTGCTTGCGATACTTCCATCTATGTTCTTTATCTCAATAATGCCATGCTTCCTGTCAATTTGTTTACCTTCTTTTTGGTGCCACAGATGGCAACCCCAAAATAATTTAGTTCAGATTCTGAAATGCCCTTCATCTTTTCTATAAACTCATCGTAGGTCTTGCACCCCTGCGCCAGATCAGAAAAATCTACCACCGTCAAATCCGCAAGTTCCGGTTCGTACAGTTTTTCACGAATCGCCTTAATCACTTCTATATTTCCTTTTAAGATTGGTACCGGGAATTCAATAATCCCCAAATGCCCGTTACCCGTCCTGTCATACACATCTACACCCACAACCTCCGGCATCTGCTTCCCCAGCGTGATACCCATGATTGCCGCTGTATTTGCTATCATACCAAGCGGCAGGTTTTCATCAATCACCATAACACATTTCTCATTCTGTAAATCCATTTTCCACCCTCCTGTTCTTTGGATAATTTCTCCTCTTTTTAATAGCAGCGGTAAAGATATGCCCTGCAAAAATCCATCGTCCATTTTTCTGTTTCTTTTTTCCGCTATATTCAGAAAGAAAAAGCCCTACGACTGCCAGAACCGTCCCCACAGCGGACACCCATGTCACCGGCTCTTTCAGCACCAGAATGGATGTCACAACTGTTATAACGGGAACCATGTAAATATAAACGCTGGTTTTCACTGCCCCAAGCGTCTTCACCGCAAGATTCCATGTGACGAAGCAAAGCGCGGATACCCCCAATCCCAGATACAGAATATTCAGCAAATACGTCATATCGGCAAACCGCTCCGGAGCCATTTCAAAATCAAAAAGGAATAATGCAGGAACCATAAAAAGAATGCCATAAAAAAATGTCCTTCGTGTGGTAAGGATCACCGGATACCCAAATCCGCTAATCTTCCTTGTCAGTATGGAATAGCACGCCCACACAAAAGCAGCAAGAACTGCCAGTATATCGCCCACCGGGTTCGGTTCCATGCCGGAACCGTTAAAGCTAATAAGCGCAATACCGGCCATTGCCACCACAAAACCGATGAAGAAATTTGCCCGCAGCTTCCCTTCCGATTTCAGGAATAAGTGTGACAGTATCGCCGTGAAAAATGGTGCAATCGATATGATAACACCCACATTGGAAGCCAACGTATATGTAAGGGCAATGTTCTCCAGCAAATAATACAAGCATATCCCACACAGCCCTGCCAGCCCAAAAGTCATTTCCTGCCTGCCATCCACACCTTTCATTCGGTGGGGGCATACCAAAAGTAATATCACAAAACCCATGGCAAAACGGAAGAACAGGATTTCCACCGGCCTGAAATCCGTAAGCAGGACTTTGGTGGATATAAATGTCGTTCCCCAAATCATGATTGTGAGCAGCGCCATCAGATGTCCGGCTAATCTCCTACTTTCCATTCTTTCCACCATCCCCGTCTTTTCCGGAGAATATTTCACGGTAAGTCCCCGGTGCAAGTCCTATAAACCGGTTGAAATAATTCGTAAAATGACTCTGATCTGAAAAACCTGTCCTGATTGCCGCCTCCACAGGCGTGCGCCCCTGGGACAACAATTTTTTTGCTTCATTGATACGGATTGTCTCAAGGTAACGGTACGGCGTAACCCCCTTTTCTTTTGTAAAGGCACGCAGCAGCGTTGACTTGCTGAGCCCTGCACAACAGCAGATCTGGTCCAAATAAATGCGTTCCGTGAAATGCTCCTCCATGTAGTCGCAGGCCTTTTCAATCTCCTTCCTGCACTCTGGGGTACAATTTTCAAAAGGCTGCCCATAATTCCAGATAAGATGCGAAAGCAGGATCAGCAAGGTTTCTTCCTTCCCAAACTCCCCTGTCCCTTTCATCACCATTTCGTGCAATGAGCGCAGATGACAGACTGCCTCCTCGTCATAAACAACATTTTTCGAAAATCCCGGAAGTTCCCGTTGCCCCGTAATTTCCTTCGTCAGATCAAGCATGGTCTCCTTTGGAATATTAAACCCCCGGTAATCAAATGTCCCCCCGTCACTCTGTACACAGGCATGGCTCTCTCCCGGATTGAAAAGTAAGATACTGCCTTCCGCTATGGCATATTCTCTGCCCCTGCAGGAAAGCATGCGCTCCCCCTTCTCCACAAACCCTATCACATAATGCTCATGGAAATGACTTGGAAAGGGCTGTATGATTCCCTCAAAGCGGTAAGCTTCAACCCTTAATTCATCATCATATACCACTGTTCTTGTTTCTTTCTGCATGTGAATTACCTCCTTGTCAAAGGCCATTTTACCGCTTATTTTTCATTACGTCTTGTATAATATCTTCATTTTCTCCCTTTAAGGCATTTTCAACAGCTTTCTTTATGACAATGCTTGAATTTGTTGCCCCCGCTACTATGTCAACATCTATTTTCTGTTCTTCAATCATTCTGTCCGCAACAATTTCTGCAGGTCCTCCGCGCCCGTTTTGATGTTCCAGAATATCAATGTTTGTGATTATTCCATTCCGAACCGTTACTTCCACTTTGGCATAAACAAAATCCACGTCATATTCTCCAACATAAATTCCGTTAGGAATATTACAAATATCTATGCCGCTAAAAGTTGTTTCTTTTACTGCCTTTTTATAGTCTGCCACACGTTTCAGATAAATTGCCGCAAAAATCAAACCAATAAGGGAAAGAAGAACTACTGTAAACAACAGAATTTTTTTCCCGGTTATTTTCATTTCAGATACCTCTCAATCTTTTGAATTGTCTGCTTAGACAGTTCTTTCTTGTTCTTTGCATTTGTGCAAAAGACTTTTCCCATCGGTTCAGTCAAAATCATCTCTCCTTAAGCGCAATCGAATGATAGACAAGAGAAAATCCATATTCCAAAAACTGTTTTTTTGATAAACCCATTGACTTTTTAATATATTCTTCTTTATTTGCAGCAAGCTGCACGATACCGGAAAGCATGCCCCAAAAGTTAAATATAGCGGGCATAATTTCCAAATCATCCCGCAAATCCCCTTTTTCCATACCAGATAATAAAAAATGTTTTATCTTTTCATTTATTTCTTCCCCAATTTGATAGGTTTCTTTTTCTTCCGGCAGATAGTCATGATCCTCAAAGTCAATATTAATTTTATCTAACACCATTCTAAAATAAAAAGGAAATTCCTCCTCATACTTTACCAATCCATGACAAATAAAATGATATCTTGCTTTCGTAGTTTCGTGTTCTGCCAGCGCAGAGGATATATAGTTATAAAGTTTTTTCATACTGTTTAATACTAAAATACCGACTAGATCCTCTTTATTTTCAAAATACACATATAGTGTTGCTTTGCTGTATCCGGCTGCTTTCGCTATATCGTCCATAGAAGTTGCTGCAATTCCTTTTTCCATAAACAATGCGGATGCCACAGACACTATGTTTTCCCGGTGTACGCTTCTAGGCTCTTTCTTTCTTCGTCCCATATCTTCCTCCCCGCTTTAATTAAACTTATAGTTTAATTATATAGAAGACAGTTTGTCTTGTCAATGAGGTTCGATACAAATGTAATCTTAACCATATAATTTCCTCCAATTCTTGAAGTTAGTATCCACTAACAACATCATTAAGTTTAGCCGATTGAAAAATCTCATCTTATGGTCTAACTCAAATTTATCACTAAATTTCACAAAAGGGATTGACACAGAGGCCAAAATGTGCGGCCGCTCTCGCTGCTGATTGTATTTTAAAAGGCAGCGAGAGCGGCCCTTGAAATTGAAAACAGAACTATCATTTCAATTTCAAGGAGGTACCTGTATGTCATTC
>NZ_QZDT01000114.1 GCF_009917485.1 Parablautia muri | reverse complement strand
CTATCTATTAACATATAGTATATCATTTCCCATTATTTGATACAATCAGCACTGACAGAAATTTTCCACCAATGCCGACTAAATCATATCATCTTATTCAGCATTTTATGTACGATTTTCCAACTAAGCTTGTCCTCATGCCTTTTATCCATCTTGTACAAGAATATCTGGGAAACCTTTTCCTCAAAATCATCCGGATATATGTCATGTTTGGTCATATTACAGCAGTGGCCGCAGGGAAACAGGTTATCAAGGCTGTCCGTTCCTCCTTTTGACTTTGGCATCCTATGTTCTATCTCAAATGAACCAAAAGTGATATCTCCGCCACACAAATAGCAAACTCCATCTGTCTTTTGATATATAGCCTTCCTTTCTTCTTTTGTAAACTTTTTCCGTTTCCGCTTCTTTTTCTTCTTATGCTTCTTCTCTTTCACATCCGTATTCATGATATAATATCCGGCACATTTCCCAGGTACTTTATTTTTCTGTAATATCGCCTTATCTACAGAATGAAAGTCTTGTGCCTGTTCTATATCCAGTACTTTCATTACCGCACCGGTTTTACTATGCGTTATATAATATTTCCCATTTGTCAGTATAATCGCCATAATATCCACCTGCCACTACTATAATCAATAGCTATTCTCCTACTTTCACATACTTATACCCAACAACGCTGATCGTCCGTGGTATATCCATTTTTGTTTTAATCTTTCCCATATCCTCAAGCCTGTGGATCCTTTCCACTATGGTAGATACAGCCCTGACACCTACGCCATCAGCGATTTCCCTGTAAGACGGGGAATGTCCATTCTCTTTGATATAATCAATGATAAACTTATACGTTTCATAATCCTTCTTTGTCATTTTCTAATCCCACCCTTTCCACATGACGGCCAGAATTTTCCGCTTTATCTCACTGCATATCTGCTATACATTACAGTCCCATTTCTAGTTCTGTCTTTACTTTCTCCATTTGTCTGCTTGAAATATCCGTTCAAACTAAATGAATATGACCTGCTTTGTAAATATACGCATTTTCCATTCTTTAACGCCGTTGTTTGTGCTATGGCAACACTGTTTGTCACTGAGAAATTGCTTCTTATAATGTTTTCCAAGGATTTATGCAGCTCTCCAAATGAGGTATCAATGTAACTCCTTTTCCCCTTGTTCCCTTCATTTATGAAAAATACAATCCTGTATGAAAAGCAATCTTCTATCATGTCGTTAGTCATACAGCCACGGCTTATATCTGCAATGATATCTGATATTGTGAACATAATTTTCCTCACTTCCTTTGTGTATGGGGAGAGACTTGCCCTCCCCAAATTTTCCATTATACCGCCTTTTGAATTTCCTTTGCATACTGTTCCATCAATGCCACAAGATAATCAATTTTTCCATGCACGGTGTTCTCTTGTGAAACGGTCTATACCTAATACATTCCATGATTTTCCGTCAAGTTCTGTCTCATTTCCGCCATTTATAAACCATATTTTTCGCTCTCCTTTTTCTTATTTGATTGTTATTGCAACCTCTGTACCACTTGCGTGTCTATTGGTATTGCTCAATTGCTCACTCACAGGTACGTGATACAGATTTATGAGTATTGTCAGCTCGGTTGCTTATGGTTGGTGTTTTGTTTGGTGCTTTGTTTGACCTTGTAAAGATATTATATATTAGTACTATATATTTCAAGCCGTAATAGTTCACAAACATATTAGTACCAATACGTTTTACAATTGTATAATTGTACCAATATATTAGTTTTGAAAGGTTGACAGTATATTTATATTAGTGCTAATATATAAAAAAAGAATACGAAATTGATAGTTTAATAAAAGCAATAAAGAACATATCCTATATATTTTATTAATGAAGTGAAAGGAGCGAATTAGTAATGAGCACATCTGATGCACAAAAAAGAGCCAATAAGAAATATTTTGATAATAATTATAAACAAGTAAAATTATCAATGCCAATTAAAGAAGCGGAAGCATTGGAAGATTTTTGTAAGAAAAAAAGCTGTTCAAAAGCTGGTTTTATTAGAGATGCAATAAAAGAAAAAATTGTTCGTGATTCATTGAATTAAAATTATGGATATCATATTAAATTTAATGTGATATCCTTTTTTTCATATAAATTCTATATTCTATTCTTATTCAATTCTTATTAGTTATAAAGCCCAAACCATTGGTACTATTATATATTTTGACTAATTTAAAACACCTAACTTTGTCAATTATTACATCTCGCAAATATATTAGCACTAATATATGATAATCTTATCAACTCAACCAACACAATAACACAAAGCACCTTGATAATTGAATAGATTTTGCACTTTGACTGTGATATACTTATTACACCTAATCAAGGAATCACACAAAGGAGTGTGAGAATATGACAGATAATGAATTGTTACTTGCAATCTCAAATATGCTTGACCCTATAAAGGAAGATGTGCAAGATATCAAGGATAGAGCAAAAAAGATTGCACTAACGCAAGAAAACTTGATTTTGCCACAATTAAACACGATACAGTCTTGTTATACATCAACTTATGACAGATATAAAGATCAGGTTGATACATACGAATCAATGAAACAAGATATATCTATTATAAAAAAGGTTGTGGCAGAACACAGCGAAAAGCTACAGAAATTAGCATAAGCATAACTAAATACATATCACAAATCCAAGTGTAAAGTCTATTGAATTATCAAGGGCTTTGCACTTTTTTATTTAGGAGGTTATGAGGTATGGCAAAATCAGTATATGAGATGGTAACAGATAGAAACATCAACCAGTTAGAGCAAGGCGTTATCCCGTAGGAAAAGCCCTGGACAGGCGTTAGAAGCGGAGCATATAACCGTATCAGTAAGAAAAGTTATTCCTTATTAAACCAGATGCTTTTAAAATTCGATGGAGAATATGCAACCTTTAAGCAATGGGAAAGCCTTGGCGGTCATGTCAGTAAAGGTGAAAAGTCAGAGATAATTGTATTCTGGAAGATACAGCCTGTAGAAGAAGAAAAGGAAGACGGCACAAAGGAAATAAAGCAGATACCTTTATTGAGATACTTCAATGTATTTCATATCTCACAAGTTGATGGTGTAGAACCTTTACCGAAAGAAGAATTAAACAATATTGAACCGATAGAAAAAGCTAAAAGCATACTACATGATTATTGGTCAAAGGAAAATATAACAGTTGAACACACAGCTAGCAACGATGCGTATTACCCACCTTCTCGTGATTTGATACATTTACCATTGTTTGAACAGTTCGAAGATGCAAACGAGTATTACAGCACAGCATTTCATGAGTCAGTACACAGCGCAATGAAAGAAAGCCGTTGCAACCGTGCGGAAGACAGAAAAGGCAAACTTGTTGCTTTCGGTAGTGATGATTATTCAAAGAAAGAACTTGTTGCAGAAATTGGAAGTGCAAACTTAATGAACATACTTGGCATCGAATCAACAAAGAGCTTTCGCAATAGCACAGCATATATTCAGAACTGGTTATCGGTACTCAAGAATGATGTAAAGTTCATTGTATCAGCTTCAAGCAAGGCAGAGAAAGCAGTTGATTTTATTCTAGGCGGAACATTGGCGTAAGCGTAAAAAATGGGTATAACCAATACACGGTTACACCCTATATATAAAAAGAAAGGATGGTATGAATATTATGACGAATCAACAGATATTTGATATATTAGCAGATAATGAGGAGAAATTGTTTTATGCACTATGCCAAAATAAAGAAAGCAAAGCACTAAAAGCAGCGCATGTAAGTGCAAGGCAATCATTAAAAGCCTTTGCTTTAGCTACTGGCAGTCACAATTAAAAAGAAGGAGAACACACACTATGGGAAAATCATTTAGAATAATTGGAGTTATCGCTGCTATAGGAATTACAATGATGTTACCCTATTAGACATTTCAAGCAGATTTAGATGAGTGTGTGAAATAATTTCTGTAAATTAAGATCTTCTATGATAAGTTAATAAGAAAGGTAGGTGCTTTTAT
>NZ_QZDT01000113.1 GCF_009917485.1 Parablautia muri | reverse complement strand
CTTCCCCCTTTTCGCGGGGCAATACTGCCTTTTGAAAAAAACGCCGAAGATTTTCGGATTTTTTTCAAAAAATTTTTTGAGCAGCAAAATACGCCTGTCCGAAAAGCCCGGACAGGCGTAAGGGTATTGTAAGCGGTATTCAGATGATTAGACAGTTCATATTGATAGACGTAGTTTTCCCCGGCGGTGGTCGGGCTTTTTTTGATGTGTCAATGACCGTCGGATTTTGTCGATATGGTATGTGCTTCATGGCGGCTACCTCCTTTAGCCGCCGCTTTCAACAGTGATACCGCGTCATTTCTTGAGAAGATAAAAAGAAACGGCGGCTTTGATATTTCAAAACCGCCGATAGATTAGATATTGCGTAAAAAGGCATACAAAAATATCTGCTCCTCTAACGGTTTTTTTCTTTCCCCGTTAGGGGAGCAGATAATAGTATTTAAGGATTGTGTACGGTTCAAAGAAACTTTCCCCTAAAGATACCTACTTCTTTAGTTGATAGAAGTCATAAAATGCAGCGTGTTTAGTAATAAGTTCTTCAAATGTGCCATGTTCAATTATTTTGCCGTCTGCCATAAATACAATTTCGTCATAGAGTGTAAGAATATCGCTGCTCATATTATGAGTGATAGTAAGTAGCGTTAAATCAGATATTGCCAATAGCCTGCTTTCAATATCATACGCAGTTTGCATATCAATAGCAGACGTACCCTCGTCTAAAATCAACAGTGGCTTCTTACGAATTAAGGCTCTTGCTACGGCAATTCTTTGTTTCTGTCCGCCGGAAAGGTTATCTCCATTTTCTCCAACGTGATATTTAAGTCCGTTTGGTACTTGCTCAATAAACTGTGATAAACCACTATCAGACAATACGGATTGCAATTCTTCTTTACTGAAATCTTCGTGTAGGCAAATATTGTCAAAAATGCTCTCATCAAACATATAAACATTCTGATGAATGACCGACGATAGCGCAGTTATTTTATCAATGTCCAAAACGGAAAGACTATCTGCATCATATAGTACATCACCTTTGAAATTAGAGTAATATCCGGCAATCAGCTTAATAAATGTAGACTTTCCACACCCACTCTTGCCGACAAAAGCATATTTTTTTCCTTTATCAATGGATAGTGAAATACCGTTTAAGACTTCGTTTTCCTTATCATAGGAAAAATGCAAATCATCTACATAAATCATTTTTTTGAAAGAGGGTGATTTTTTTGTATTTGTGTTCTGTTCCTTGTAATCTGAAAGGTTATTTAGCTTCTGTGTAATTGGTTTTATACTCTTGATTTTGGGAATATTGCTAAATATAATCAATAATGGATTTGCAAGGTTACTGCTTACCTGTACCATGCCTAACAAGGCTCCTGCACTGATACGACCAATGATAATGAAGTATGCAGAAAGAAAAACAACAACCACTTGAACAAGAAGCGCAAGCACCATAGAAACCGCTTCATTTGCCGCAATCGCCTTGTCAACAGAATATTTTGCTTTTATAGTGTCCTCGTTACTTATTTCAAATCGTGAGAGAACATATTTTTTCATTCGATAAGACTTGATAACCTCAAAACCGGATAACAGGTCTTTTACATGGTTTGTAAAATCGGATAGCATATCAGAATATTTATCCTGTCGTTTGGAGAGTAGTCCTCCGAATAGACTGGGTACAACAAGCATGATAGCGATTGCGATAATCACGCAGACTGTAACGATAATGTCAAAGTAAATCATTACAGCAAGGGAAGCTATAAAAATAATCGTATACTGGATAACTTGCAACAGGGGCAGTAAATAGTTATCTTCAATCATTTTTACATCATTCGTAATTGCGGATAAATAATCAGCAGTATTATTTTTAGAGTAGTCCTCAATCGTGTGCCGTTCAATTCCTATAAAGGTTTTAGAACGGACAGCTTTCATAATTTTACAGACAAATTTTTTGCTAAACAAAGATTGCAGGTACATGAATACTCCCATAAGTGTAAAGTAAGCTAAAGAAAAGAGTAGTATTCTGATAAAGCCGTCCATATCGCCCATATCTACAATATCCATAACTTGTTGCAATAAGATAGCAATAAATACATAAGATAGAGAACTGATTGCAGTAAATAATGCGGTAAGGAAAAGCAAGAATTTGTATTGTTTTAAGTATCGTATCATATAGCGGTGTCCTCCTATTTTCTGTTAAAAAGTAAATCGCAGACAAGTCCTACTGCCCCTAAACCAAACAGGCAGGTGGCGGCTGATTTATAGCCTTTTTCGGATAAATGTGCAGCCCCTATCATCAGTCCGATTTCTGCCGTAGCAGATATAGACTTGGATACAATGCGGAATGACCGCTTTTTCCATGCTTCATTTGCGATAACTTCAATTTTGTTTGCAGCATTTTCGATTTTTTGGTCTAAGTTTGACATAGTATTCTCCTTTCATACATTAAGACGGTATGTATATGCTTAAAAATAATACCTTACGAATGAATGTATAGTTTGAAAATAAAACTGCCTTTTGCAAGGCAATTTTATCTACTTGGCTACGTTTAAGTGTTCAAAGTAATTCTGTGCCATACCGAAAATTTCATCATCAATAATCGGCAAGTTCATACTATCTAACAAATATTTGATAAATGCAAACTTTGAAAGCAGTTCTTCCGGGGTTGCAGGATAGACAGAGGGAATTAACCAAAAATTTGTAAGTAATGGCAAAAGTTCAGATAGTTCTTTTGCATACTCGGTTTGGATAGAGCCGTCCTCTATTCCCTCTTGAATAAGCTGCAACCAAAGAGGGGCAATCAATTTCCTGTTTGTATCAGCCAGTTCAGCCAACAAGCGGGGATTTTTCAAAAGAGGAATACTCTGTTTTCCAAGTTCAGTCCTATCATTATCTGCGTGGTTTAACTTAATGACTTCACGCATTTTTTCTAAACCATTTAGGTTTTTCTGATTTTGTACGGTAACAAATGGATTGTTGTCAAAAAAGAGTTTCCCCCCTAATGCGTCAATAATTTCCTCTTTTGACTTGAAATGATGATAAATTGCTCCTTTCGTCAGTCCGCCAAGTTCATTTACAATATCTTGAATCGTTGTATTGTCGTACCCCTTTTCCATGAATAACCGCTGTGACACTTCTAATATCTTCTCAACGGTTATTTCTGGATATTTATTACGCGCCATGTATCTACCACCTTCCATTTCATTCGTTTGGTATGTATTATATTCTTTTTGCGTCTGCTTGTCAAGATACATTCAGCCGGTATTTAATTGCAAGGCAGAAAAATATGATTTATTTTGGCTAACTAATAGAACTGCGTAGACATATTCAAAAGCAAAGGAGAACAGTAAAATGTAACAGGGTGAATAACTATGGCAAAAAGACCAGTACCGAAATACGATTTCAAGGCTTTTGGGGCAGCGATAAAGGCGGCGCGGACAGGGCGCAAGGAGAGCCGCAAGAAAGTGAGCGACGAAATGTTTATCTCGCCGCGCTACCTTGCGAACATTGAGAACAAGGGGCAGCACCCAAGTTTACAGATTTTCTTTGAGCTTATGCTCCGCTACAATATATCCGTAGACCAGTTTCTTTTGGAAACGCCGCCAGAGAAGAACACGCAGCGGCGGCAGCTTGACGCGCTTCTTGACGGTATGAGCGATACAGGCATACGGATTGTGAGCGCAACGGCAAAGGAGATAGCGGAAGTCGAAACAGAGGGCAGATAAGAAGTGTCCGTCAGAATTGAATAAGGTTTAGAGAGCGTTGTAATCTTTTTTTGAGGATTGCAGCGTTTTTCTTTTGCGGAAGTTTGGCAAAACCGGGCATAGCTCCGTAGTAAGGCATAAGGGATAAAAACATTCGTAGCAAGCATAGGAAGCGGGTACCCACTTCCGTATTTTCGCCCTCCCGCGCTGCGGCTCGTCGGTTGAAAATGGCTTGTTGGGAAGTGTCCCAAACCCTCGGAACGGAAAGGAAAGGAGCGAACACATGGACGGACGCAAAAGGACGGTGCAAATCAAATTCAGAGTGACGGAAGCGGAACGGGATTTAATACTGGAAAAAATGAAGCTCGTACC
>NZ_QZDT01000112.1 GCF_009917485.1 Parablautia muri | reverse complement strand
ATGATAACACAGAAAACGCAGATGTAAAGAAAGTGACGGATTCTCCGCCTGGCTGGATACATCCGTAGATTCAACTAATCTGGGTAAAAACGGTGATTCGGGATGTAGATAATCTAAAGAATAATACCATAAGGTGGAAGCAAGGGATTTATACAATCTTGTGTTGAAGGACATTCAGGAACTTGCGGCAATGGCGCTTAAAGACGTGGAATCGTTCTACCAGCGGATTAGCAGCCGCATGGAGCGGCGGTATCTGGCGGACGCTTCGGAGATGGAGAAGGAACGGGAGCGGCTGGAAGCAAGGAACCGGGAGATTGACGATATGTTCCTGAACCTGTATACCGACAAGGCAAAGGGAATCCTGTCCGAGCAGCGGTTTGTGAAGCTGGCGGCGGCAATGGAGCGGGAACAGGAGGAAAACCAGAAGCAGCTTAAAGAATTGACCCTCTCCCTGCGCCGCTCCAATGAGCAGGAAAGTGATGTCCGCACCTTTATCTGGGAAATCCGGCAGTACGCCGCAGTCCGGGAACTGGACGAGGGTATCTTAAACCGCCTTATCAGCAGGATTCTGGTGGGGGAGGTGAAAAAGGTTGACGGGGAGAAGTTTCAGGAAATCAAAATCATTTATAACTTTGTCGGGGAGATACCGGCGGTAACAGAATAACGGCAATGCCCTTTTCTCTTTTTGGGGGAAGGGTTTTCTTTTTGTCCGTACACGAAAAAGAAGCCGGGTTTCCTACTCTCCGGCTTCCGGGATAAACTCTAAGTGGTCTAAGGCATAGCGCAGAGCCATACACATCAATTCATTTCGGGAGCGGTCGCTTTTTGCCGCCAGAGCGTCAAATTCTTCCTGCAATTCCCGGTCTATCCGCAACGTCATGACCACCGACTTATCTTCCTTCTTGTCGGGCTTCTTCTGACGCACCACAAACTTGTCTGCCATGTTACACCTCCGTATTATGTTTCTGCAACTATTATAAACGATTCTTCTTGACTTCTATATAACACACTATAAAATATAAATATGTAATATATAATAGTATTACAAAATAAAAAGGAGGTCATGGAAGAGAAGAACATACTGGAACAGCTTTATAATGGTGAAATCTTCCCGGCGGAACAGTATGCCTCCAGAGGTGAGGAATACCGGAAAATCCATCAGGGGAATTACCACCACTACGAGGACTTTATCGAGTTACTGGCTAAGCTGGAGCCGCCCCTTGATGAGCGGTTCATTAAAATCATGGATGAACAGCTTGACGTAATCCCGTTTGAGTTCTCGGAAATGTTCATTGACGGTTTTAAGCTGGAGGCAAAGATGATGGCAGAGGTTTTCAGGGACGAGTAGAAGGACGGGGACAGGAAAAGGCAGACGCTTTGAGGGGAGCGGCTGCCTTTTTGGGGATTGCTGATAAGTTGGAAATTATTTAAGTGTTATCATTTAGCTTAGCGTATACATATGTATCTTTCCAAATTGGTCTTTCAGCTTCATCTTTCCAGAAATACACATTTTTTCTAAAATGGGCTTCACGTTGAAATCCTAACGCTTCAAGTAATTTCCACGAACTCTTATTATTGGGGTCACACTCTGCATATATCCTATGTATGCCATTGGAAAATGCCTGCTCGATTAATGCTTTGCAACTTTCGGCAGCATAACCACATCCCCAATAATTTCGATTAAATACATATCCTATTTCCAATGCTTCAAAGTCACGTTTACCCATATATACATTTCCAATCATTTTATGGGAATTTTTCAATTCTACAGCAATCATTTCATCTGTACCAATGCGCCATTCAAGACTTTTTTCTGTTTCATCGAAGGTTTGCGGTTTATATGGTTCGTATCTTACAACCTCCTTATCCGATAAATATTCAAATAAATCCTGAACATCTTCTTTTTTGTATCTTCTTAAAATTAGTCTTTCCGTTTCAGCTATAAATATTTTGTTCTCCATGTCACACGCTCCATAAACTAATAATCTTTGACTTGTTTCTTTTTTGCAAACTTATCAATAACCTTGTCTACCCAGAAATTGATGAAGAAATCTGCAATCTCTGCAAACACATTCAACATAAAGTCTATCATTTAAGTTTCCTCCGATTAACGATTTGCTGCTTTGTATTCTAACATACAACCCTATTTTTCTCAATATAAATTGAACTCACCACTTGACAATGTGGCAAAGAACTGATGTCAACCGATGAATTGGCAGTGATGGACGGCGGCAAGTGCATCTTGCAGGTGCAGGGCGTAAGGCCGTTTTTCAGCGACAAATTTGACATTACCAAACATCCGCAATATAAATACCGGCTGGATTCCAGCAAGAAGAACGCTTTTGATATTGCAAAATATCTGAGCCGGAGATTGACCGTCCGATGGGACAACGTTTTTGAAAGCTGTGAACTCAAAGCGCCGCCTGCGTCTGATGCACCCGCCGATTGACTTTTCAACCGGCGGGCTTTTTTTGCCCCTATCCAACCAATCACAACAAATTTATGGAGGTAATTTATGGAATTTTTTGCAAGCGCTATTGAAACCCTGAAAGTCCTTGTAATCGCGCTGGGCGCTGGCCTTGGCGTGTGGGGCGTTATCAACCTGCTGGAAGGTTACGGCAACGACAACCCTGGCGCGAATGCTCATGTGCCATAAAGTTACACAGATAAAAAATAGACGGCAGCCTAACTATTCCAAATATATGTGTGCCAACAAATACTTACACTTATGTTTTGACCAGTTTACATATACTTGCAAAATGCTTAAATTTTGAGATGTTACAGCAAATTGACAGATTGCCAACACTTCTTGCTTGCCAGTAAAATACGAAAACTATATACTTGATACAACAAACGCAAGGAGGATTTTATAAGTGAAATTTAATGAAAAACTTATGTCTATTAGAAAAATGAAAGGTTTATCGCAAGAGGAATTAGGAATGGAACTTCAGGTTTCAAGACAAACTATCTCTAAGTGGGAATCTGGGCAATCTTATCCGGATTTTCAAAGATTAGTTATGTTAAGTGACTACTTTGATATGACTTTAGATGAGTTGGTAAAAGATATTGATGTTCAAGATGTACGCAATAAAAATTTAACCGATGAGAAAGTGGAGTCAATTTATTTAGATGTTGAAAATGTAAAAAACAAGTCCAGAAAATTAATAAAAATCTTTTGTTATGCTGGTGTCATTTTGCTGGGAATAGTTATTTTAGGCTTTATTCTGCATTTGTTCTTTCCCGATATAGAATGGCTTTGGGGAAGCACTCAATAACTAATCATTTAGCAAATCCAGCCGAGCCAGTCAACGGCAAGTAAATGGGCTGCGCCCATCGTTGATAGCTCATCTGCCCTTGCTGGTTGGTAATCAAGGGGCGACAGCAAAAAGTGAACAGCCCCTCTGAACAATAAAACTAAAACTGTAAACTAGATATAGATATCACCCTATGTGGGAGAAAGGGGGAATCGTCTACTCAGCGGAGGGAGGGAGTCCGGGGTGCAGCCGGCCAGGAAAGCAAGCAGGCTGTCGGCTTTCGGTTTCCGGAGCCAGGCGATCAGGCTGGTGAAGCCGAGCATTACCATAAGGATAAGGGAGCGGATGATCTGGACCTGGTTTTTAGCAGGCCTGCTGACAGGGGAATAGAAAGCGGAAAGGTATTCCATAACCGGATCCAGGTCCAATATAGAAAATATGTTAAAAATCCACTGAAAAGTGGAGGTGAAGAAAAAAATGGAGTGTATTGGAAACCCGGTGTTTTCAAAGGTTGCGAATTTCTGAGAGTACTCGCAAAGGAAAATGGAGGTGCTTTCGCATGGGAAATCCGAACCTTTTACCCTATGAAACGATTGTCCGGGCGACCAGCGGAGAGCCGGAAGCCGTGGACGAGGTTTTACGGCATTACAGCAAGCGTATCCGAATCGCCGCCATTGAAAACGGGCATATCGTCAGGGATACCGAGGACAGCATAAAAAAGCGGCTTGTCGTGGCCCTGTTCAAGTTCCGTTTTGATGAACAGCCATACTCCAAAACTGAATAACCGCTGCTACATAGGACGGCACACTAAGACAGGAAATCAACAAAAGGTTTCCTTTTTTTGTGCCCATTTTTGGCATTTTTCAAAAGCCAGTATTATGCCATGCTGAATATTATCCCCCTTGGGAGCCACCAGTTTCCCGCTTCAGAGCCACCCGGAAATTTCTTCCTTG
>NZ_QZDT01000111.1 GCF_009917485.1 Parablautia muri | reverse complement strand
TCTGAACGCAAAGTTCACTAAAGGGTAGCAAGCGCAGCTTGCGAAGGGGAATTGTCGTTTCCCCTTTTGGCTGCCGCAAGGCAGACAACGCCCTCCGCAGGAGTCCATGCAAGTGAAACTTGCTCCCCGAAGGGCGCACATACCACCTCTGGTGGTATATCTGTGCGCACCCTGTAAACAGGGTGAATACGTTACCTCGGCTTTCCAGTGTCCTCGCCTTTGTCATTCCGTACCGCCCTCACTTTCGTTTTCGGCATTGGGGAGAGTGGGTTGTGGGGGAGTGGTTTCTCGGCTTTCCGTTTTGATTTTAGATATAATCTGCTGACACTCCTTTGTCTGCAAGGCAACCGATAAGATACGGTTTAACTCGCCCTCGTCATAGCTGTAACAGTCGGGGAAATACTTCACAATGATGCCGCCCATGACGTACTTGTGGTGGTTCTCAGCTTTGCGTTTCTTCTCGTTCTGTTTTTTCTTTTCGTTGGCTACACGCTGTTGCGCCTGTTTCAATGCCTGTAATGCTTTTTCTAAGTTTTTGCTTGTGTCATTCTTGCTCTCAATCATTTCTGATACCTCATTCTTTCTGTGCTGTGTTGATAGTTTCTGAAAATAAAAAAGGTAGCGGATTGTCTGTTAAGATAATCGCTACCTATAGGTAAACAATATTCAGTTTTTATATCTTCCCTTGAAAATACTAATTTATCTAAGGAAAGAGAAGAAAGATACTCTGTTACAAATCTCGCAACATAACAATGTTGTTCCATATGCAAAAAGCACTGGTAAAACATATAGCAAAATTATATTAGCATTGTAAACATTAAACAAAAGATATTGGAACAACACCACCCAAACAAAATGAAAAATATAAAAAGTATATGACCTTTTTGACATATATTTTGATATTTTCCCGCTAAAATCCAAATACCTTTTCCCAATCCCTAACAAGGAATTTAACATAAACCACTCCGATACATATTTGGCAATCGTATTTAACAATGTTTGTTGCGTCTCTGACCAAATAAACATATATACATTGAAAACCGTTGCTGTTATGCCTATACACAAGAAAATCCATTTCCATTTTTCTACTTTGTTGATTACATCATCATTTGAGAAAATATAATAGCCAACAAGAAAAATGTAAGTATATTCTACAAGACTTTTTCCGCCTGTCGAAAGCAATTCGCTAAAAAGCGGCAACGGTAATCCCCAAAGGAAAATCAGCACAAGCGGTATATCAATATCTTTTAGGTGCATTATTTTTCTTTGTAATATGATAATTCCAACAGCAATGAGCGAAATAAGGAACAGATATAGGATAAACCAAAACTGTCCAACCGAAAAACCGCCGTCAGCACCTGTTAAATCAGTAAAATGCGTAAAGAAAACAGCATAATGCTGAAAAAAATCCCCTTGATAACCACAATTAAATTTATCGGCAATATATGTCATAGGCGGCATAAGTAGCATTGTACCAAAAATGAATGGTATCAGTATTTTTTTAGCCCTTTCCGACACATATTGCCCTACTGTCCGCTTTTGTAGTGCAAATCTTGTGGAGATGCCTGCAATGAAAAACATAAGTGGCATAAAATACGGACTAAAAAATACAACAATGCTACTAATTATTTTATTGCTTTCAAAACAAATGTAATTTGGTTCTCCCCATACATTCCATGCCATTGCCGCATGGTAGGGAACAAGAAGTAAAATGATAATCCAGCGTATATTGTCAACATAGTATTTTCGCATATTTATCTCATGCCTTTCATCAATAATATTCAGTACTGTTATCCTATCACAACCGCACACACAATTCCATTAAATTTTGCTTAATCTCCCTTTGCTTTATTCTTTGTAATCATCATCTGCCTTGCCCGTTCCCTCTGCTCTGTGCTGACTGTCCTCGGCTTGCGGTAACTGACGTGTGACTTCGGAAAGGAATAGGTCTTAGATACCTCGTCCTGCTCTGTCAGCTTGTATGTGTCGGGGAAGTCGGCAACAAGCGTGTCAAGTTTCCTCATAACCGCTTTATCCCTTGTATAGAGGGTGGCGGTCTGTTCTCCTGCATTGTAATTGACTATGGTTTCCTGTTCGTATCGGGAAAGTTTCATAGTGTCATATCCCCCTTCCCTTGCTGTGGGTTCTGTGCTTTTTTCCCTCGGCAACTGTCGGCTGTTTTGCCTGTTCCTTTGCTTTGGCTAACCTTGCCATTACGGAATGGTCACGCTCGTTCATTTTCCGTCTTTTGGTGGTTGCGGTCAGTTCCGCACACGTTTCTTCTGACAGGGCATTTAATTTCTTCAAAGTGCCGCTTACTATCTGCTTGGTGTCGCTGTCCTTTATCTGTGGCAGGATTGCGGATAAATGAGCGCACGTTTCCGCTTTGTTCTGCTCCCCAAACTGATAGATTAAGTTGATTTCATCAGCGTTAAAAGGTATCTGAAAATTTGCACCCTCACATAAACGCTCCATGCCCACACACTTAGGGAGATTTCTTGTCAGTTCGTAATTATCCCTCGCTGTGATTGTTCCATGACTGTCGGTCTGCCTTACCTCTACTTCGCACTGGCTTTTCTGTTCCAGCACAAGCCACTGGTATTTGTCGCTTTTTTTGGTAAATACAGTCTGATGCGCATTGGAGTGTGTCCTGCTGCGGATATATTTGTCGGTGGTACTGTAATAGTCTAAAATCTGCTGTTCCTGCCTTTTATTCATGGTCTTTGCCCTCCTGTGATATGGATTGATTGATATGATTGATTGGTTTCGGTGCTGATATATGATTTTCTCCCACTAATTGTCGAGAGATTGGATTGCGGAATATCATTGACGGATATTTCTCCGCTTGAGGGAATTGGAGTTCATTTCATACGGTAATAACCGCATGAAAAAAGACTATAACTGTTACTGTCATAGCCTTTTCATTGAGGAAGTCCCTTTTCTCTGTTAATTTGCTGTTTCTGCTAGTTCCTTTTCCCGTTGTCTGCGTATTTCTTCCCGTTTCCTTGCCATATACCTACGGTTGCACGCCCGTTTCTTCTCCAAACGTATCCGCTCTTTCTCCTGCTGTGCCTTTTCTTCCCCGGTCAGTTCGGTTTCCTCATGGGGTATCTCGATTTTGCCGATATAATTTAAGAATATCTCAACTTCCTGCGTCCGTCCTGCGCCTATGCCCTCGGCTTTATGGACTACGATTTTTGAAACAAACTCGTTAATCATGGCGGGGGTGAGTTCTTCAAAATCGGTATACTTTTTTGCAAGTTCCATAAAGAGGTCTGCGTTTTCTTTGTCGGTGTTGATTTCTTCCAGTTCCGCATTGTCTGTTTTAAGGCTGTTTTCCAGTTCCGCAAGCTCGCTTTCATAGTCATTCAGCATTGCGTCAAAACGCTTATCGCTTAATTTTCCGCTGATGTTGTCCTCATAGAGTTTCTTTATCAGACGGTTCACTTCATCATAGCGCTTTTCATTCTTCTTGATCCGCTGTCTGACGGTCTTTCCTGCGTCTGCTTTTCTGTCAGAGGACAGCTTGCAGATAATCCCCTTAAACTCGCCCTCATTGGCTACCGCATAATTGCACGTTTCCTTTATCGTTTCAAGGACAAGCGCATTGACCGCCTTTGTCTGTATCCCGTGTGAGGAACACTGCTGTCTGTATTTCTGTCTGCCTAAGTTGTAGTTGGAGCAGTTGTAATCATCTTCGGGAGCAATCCAGCGTCCTTTGCCTTTGGTGTAGATGTCTTTCCTGTACCTTGCCGTCCTGTGGCGGTGGTTATACATCTTCGCCCCGCAGTCAGCACAAAACATCTTGCCTGTCAGTGGGTTTGCCTCGCCTAAAACGTCATGCCTGCGGACTGTCTTGCGGAGTTCCTGCACCATGTTCCATGTTTCCTCGTCAACAATCGGCTCTTGGGTGTTCTTGAAGATTACAAGTTCTTCCTTTGGGGTTTTCTTTGCCCTCTTGTCCTTGTAGCTTTCCTTATAGGTGCGGAAGTTTACTGTATGCCCCATGTATTCGGGTTTGGAGAGGATAGTTGCAACCGTACTTCCACGCCACATATAAGGGTTTTCGGTGTCATAGGTGGTGCAGTGTGTTCCTAATCCCCGTTGCCCCATATAGTAGGACGGTCTTTCGATTTTTTCATCATAGAGTATCCTCGCTATGTCATACGGTCCTTTTCCTGCAATGCACAAGCGGAATATCCTGCGGACAACTTCGGCTGCGGGTTCATCAATTACCCAGTGGGTGCTGTCAAGCGTGTCTTTTTTATAACCGTAAGGGCAGTGGTTAGATGTGTGGGCGTTCCCCGTCATTCCCCTTGCCCGTAAGACAGTGGTAATCTTCCTGCTTGTGTCACGCACATACCATTCGTTCATGATGTTAAGGAATGGCGCAAATTCCGCACTTTCCCTTTTCTCGCTGTCCACTCCGTTTGAGATTGCTATAAAATGCACTCCCTTTTCTCGGAACATTACTTCGGTATAAAATCCAACCTGCAAGTAGTCACGCCCCACTCGGCTCATATCCTTTACAATCACTGTGCCGATTTTTCCCTGTTCCACATCTTCAATCAGA
>NZ_QZDT01000011.1 GCF_009917485.1 Parablautia muri | reverse complement strand
TCGACATACAATCACCTCGTCATGTTTATACCTCCATCATAAAACATGACGATGAGTTAATCAAGTGCAAAATGGTGGTTTTGTCAATAAAATTCAGGGAATTCGGCTAAGTGTGGCGAAAATTCATCGTCACGTTTTCGAGAATCCGGGTTAAGTGGTTTGTGGGTGGAAATGAATTAAAGATTAGAAAATGTTAAATGTAGAGAGTATCATAATTCTTCACTGTGAAAATTCATAAAAAAGTTCGCAGCTGGTTGAAAAAAGAGATAAGTATATTACACTAGTATAGCGTATCCGAAGTTTCTGTGTAAATTCCCGAGAAAATGGATCGAAATGTTTACACAGAAGTTATAGATACGCTATACTAGTGTTGAAACAAATGATATGGTAAGCATGTCGCAGAGAATTATAAGCTTTTACTTAAATGCAATGGGCTGAAGAATTAGATAGCAGCGCAGAAAAGAGGGTAGAATGAACTGGCAGAAGCATTTTATGCAGCATATTTTGGATAGGGGATATGACTATTTTTGTGAAGGCGCTGTGGAAGATATGGCGTGTCAGGATAATGTAATCAGGGCAACCGTATGCGGAACGGAAGACTATGAGGTAGAAATTACCCTTGAGGATGGCGGGATAGAGGATATGTATTGTAACTGTCCTTATGCACAGGCTGGCTCTTATTGTAAGCATATGGCAGCAGTTTTATTTGAGTGGGAAAGCGGTCTGGAAGATGGGGAAAATGGAAAACAGGTCAAAGAAAATGAGGGAGATGACAGTCTGGAAAGAAAAATGGGAGAGGATGAAGAATGGGACGAGATAAAAAAGATCGTCAGTCAGGCAGATGAAACCCTGGTCAGAAATTTCCTGGCGGAGATTCTGCAAAAAGACGAAAAGCTGTTTGCAAGGTTTAAGACATCTGTCAGCCCTGAGATTTCAATAGCCGATATGAAAAGATATAAAGCCCAGGTGGATACTTCTATTCAAAAATATTTGGGCAGAGACCATTTCATATCTTACTATGAAGCATATGGTTTTATCAGGGAAATGGAAGAATATCTATATGAGGATGTGGCAATGATGATAGATGAAGGCTGCTATCTGAATGCTTTTGAGTTGACCGGCTATATATTTGTAAAGGTTGGAAACGTGGATATGGACGATTCGGACGGCGGAATGGGCATGCTGGCCGAGCATTGCAAGGAGATTTGGGAAGAAATTCTGGAATTGGCGGACGATAATGAAAAACAGGCTATATATGAATGGTTCACGAAACATTTGGACGGCTCTGTCATTGACTATATGGAAGAATACATAGAACAAGTGCTGATGGAAAACTTTAAAGAGAAGAAATTCCAGGAGTCAAAGCTTGTGTATTCAGATCAAAAAGTAAAAGAAGCAAAGCAGAATACGGACAGTACATATGAAAGATATTATGCGGAAAAATGGGCTCTGTGCCACATAAACCTGATGGAGGAAAACGGCTTTGATCCGGAAGAAGTTTTGTGGTACTGTAAGGAGAACTGGAAATACGCCGGCGTCAGGAAATTTTATATAACAAGGTGTATCGAAAAGGAACGATATGAGGAGGCCATAGAGGCCCTGAAGGAAAGCCTGCAGATAGATGCAGATATGCCGGGACTGGTCAGAGAGTTCAGCGCCAAATTAAAGGATATATATTTTGCGGCGGGAAGAAAGGAAGAATACAGGCAGCAGTTATGGAATCTGGTGACGAAGGATAATCCGGGAAATGTTGAGGAATTTAAGGAATTAAGAGGGCTCTATTCACAGGAAGAATGGGAGAGTATACGGGAAAAAATATTTGCGCAGATTCCGGCCTGCGCCCGTGTGGAACGCCTGTACAAAGAAGAAAAACTGTATGACCGACTGCTGGAGCATGTGCTTAGGGCAAGGGGGCTGTTTGTCCTGCAGGAGTACGAAAATGTCTTGATGGAAGATTATCCGGAGGAGATTTTACAAAAATATGCGGATGAAGTCAATGAGATGGCCAGACGGACGGCGGATAGAAAGCGCTATAAAGAATGGGTGGGAATCCTCCGAAGAATGCGCAGAATAAAAGGCGGAGAGGCAAAAGTGCATGAGATAACGGAGAATTGGAAAGTAATGTATGGAAACAGAAGCGCAATGATGGATGAGCTGGAAAAATTGTAAGTAAATAAGCAGGAAAGAGTTGTTAGAGATGTGTCCAAGCAAAGCTTGTGGTATGCAAGGGGTGTAAAAATGAAAATGGGACAAGATATTAGCACTAAGATGAATGCTTTACTTAAAGAGATGGGGTTAGAGGAAGAATTTAAGAAGATTACCAGTTTATTTAGCGATCTTTTTACCATTAAAGGGGAAGAAACGGAAGAACTGAAAGAGGCTTTGCACAGAGCACCGGATGACCTGATTAACTTGATATGGGAAAAAATTGAAGACGAAGCGTCTTACGAAGAAATAAGCCGCCAGCAGAAGGAGGAAAGCATTTATGAAGATATTCCGGAATATTTTAAGTTAAGATTTGAATTGATGGATATCGCCAGGCTTCAGCTTCTGATTCAAATTGCGAGTTATGAGCCTGTTGGAGGAATGGATACGGCAACCGTAATGAATGAATTTGTTCCTATGGGCTGGGCATTTGCTTTCTCGGATGATAATGGCAGTGTATCTTTTGCAGTAATGAAAGAGATTAAGGATATTATTAAGACGGTGGAGGAACCGGACGTAAAAGAGCATATGGTCTTTATGAGCGGCATACGTTATATGGTAAGGACCTGCATGGGCTTATATGGTGTGTGCACTTTGAGAGAAGTACGGAATATTTTCCTTATGAATGCGAGTGAGGATAAAAACGCGGGCAAAGAGGAAGCAGGAGATGTAGACAAAATCCTGCAGGAATTTCTTCCTTTTCTGGAAGAAGACAAGGAACTGTGGCTGGATGGAAAATATATTGTCAGTCCATATTTTAAGACGGAAAAGGAGTATCAAGAACTTCTGCGCAGACAAAAAAAGAATTACTATATACCTGACGCCGATGAAATTTTGAGCTACGGCGCAGGAAGTATGACAATTAAAAATGACGAATATAAAGCGGTATTTAGAATCTTGAACAGAGAAGTAAAGGATCGAGCTCAGACAGAGGAGATGCTTGCGGAAGTGTCAGAGTATGTAATCAGGGAAGATTGGGAGATCCCGGAGATTATGAACTGTCTGTATGATTGGGATGTGGCCTTTAGCAGTGACAGGGCGGCGGACAAGCTGGTCAGGGCGTTAAGCATATAGCTTAATGTCATCCGAAGATGGAGCGAATGCGGTCACAACAGAAAAGAGCTTTTGGGAGACAAACTGGATTTAGAGCATATTACATATATTGGCCAAAAGGAAACGGCAAAAAAGATATATCCCAATGACCCTTGCCCCTGCGGTTCCGGGAAAAAATATAAAAAATGCTGCGGCAGGAAATAATAGCGGTAAATGGAGACGGGGAAATAATCACAATTGCATAAACGGCAGGAAAACAAAGAGTGTAAAGTCCATTGTATTATCTGGATTTTACACTTTTTCTGATTAGGCGGTAAGGGCTGGCCGGTCCAGTAAATTAGATTACAGTATACAACAAGCAAGACCCATTCCCTAGTTTCACATCATCTTCATACGAAATTCATAGGGGTGTGTTAGAATGATAACATAATATTTGGAGGCGGAGAAATGAATGCAATGCAGATTTTGTTTTTGGAAGATGAGCCAACCATACGGGAGGTTCTGACAGAATACATGAAAATGCAAAGTTATGAGGTGACGGAGGCGGAGGATGGAGAGAGGGCCTTAGAACTTCTGAAAGAGCAAAGATTTGATATGGCGGTTTTGGATATTATGGTTCCCAAAGCAAGCGGTCTTGAAGTGCTCTCTTATATCAAAGAGCATCGGCCGCAGATGGCAGTCATCATGTTGACCGCTTTGGACGATGAAAAAACACAGGTGCAGGCCTTTAATCTTTATGCGGATGATTATGTGATTAAACCGGTATCCCCGATTATTCTATTAAAAAGAATGGAAACCATTCTGCGGAGGGTAAAAAGAAAGGAGCGGCAGGAGGAAAAGGGCCTGGTCATCTGCGCAGACTCCTACCAGGCGTTTTATGATGGCACTCCTTTGGAGCTTACCTTAAGCGAATTTTTACTGCTGCAGACTCTGAAAAAGGAGCCTGGAAGGGCGTTTACCCGGGAACAGCTGATTTTGCGGATTTTTAATGAGGACTATGTGGGAAATGACAGGATCATTGACGCCCACGTGAAAAATCTGCGGAAAAAACTACCGGGGAATTATATTAAGACAGTAATCGGTGTGGGGTATCAGTTTCAGGAAGGGGATTTGTAATGGGATTGTCAAAAAAAACTTTTTTATACAGTATTGTTCTTGCCACAATTATGACGGCTTTTATTGTAGGGTATTTTGTGCTTATGCTGCCGTCTTTGTATGTGGATTATGTGATGAAGCATAATCTGGAATCGGTAAAGGAGATTCAGGAGGGGTACAGGAAGGAGAGAAGCTACGATAACCTGACGGTGCGCAATCCTTCCGCGGCATTTTCACTGGAAATTCCGGATGAGGGAAGTGAAATTTATGTGGCCGGGAAATTTTTTCAAATGACAGTCAAAGTGCAGGATGAAGAATTGCAGGCAATGCTGGATACTTTTAGAAACATGCTGGAAAATATGAAATATATGGAAATGGCGGATACCGGTAAATCAGATGTATCAGAGGAAGTGTCGCAGGAGGATTTTCTCAGGCTGTGGAAACAGATAAGCGGAAAATTTTCAGAAAACAATATGATTTCGGAGAATGCTCCAATTGCCGTGCAGCTGGACAGAAGGGGAAACCAGGGGATATACCGAGAGGAATATTCTAAAATCCATATGCTCTCAGAAGACTCTTTTGTATATGAGGGCGGTGTGAGCGATGGCAATTACAGCTATACCACTTATGTTGCTATGTGCTATGATAAGAATGGCTTATTTATGACGGTTCTGCCGACAATGACGCCGCAAATGGGTGAAATCAGGCCGGTGGTGATGGAAAGCCTGCCCATGATTGCCGCGGTGATGTTTCTGCTGGTTCTGCTTTCCTCCCGGTTCTTTTCGGGAAAAATCGTTAATCCGATTATCCAGCTGGCAGGGTATGCGGAAAGCGCCAGGACATCGGATGGCCTTGAGAGAGAGGAAATTGCCTTTGAAAGTGAAGATGAAATCGGGGCTTTGGGAAATGCCCTGCAGGAGCTTTACAGAGAGCTTTCCGGGAAATATCAGGAGCTGGCAGAAAAAAATAAGGCTTTGGCGGAGGAAAATGAAAGACAGGAGGTATTTTTGCGCGCTACCTCCCACCAGCTAAAAACGCCGGTTGCGGCAGCGCTGCTATTGGTGGAGGGAATGATGAATGAGGTGGGAAAATATAAAAATGTAAAAGAGTACCTTCCTGAGGTAAAAAAGCAGCTTTTATCCATGAGGAAAATTGTGGAAGATATTTTATACCTTAATTATCATGCGGAAAATATGCAAAAGGAAACCCTGCCCATAGAGGATTTGGTTCAGGAAGCGTTAAGGGATTATCAGGTTCAGATAGAAGATAAAGGGCTGCGTGTTACTTTAAAAGGCAGCGGGAATGTTTGGGCCGACCGGGAAATGATGAAAAAGATAGTGGACAATCTTCTTTCGAATGCCGTGCAGTATACGCCCAAAGGAGAATCCATTGAGATTGAAGCCGGGGATGAGGCGCTTCGTATCAGAAATGCTGGAGTGACCATTGACAAAAAGCTAATGCCAGGAATTTTTGAGCCCTTTGTCAGCAGCGATGAAAGCAGGAAAGGAAAGGGGCTGGGGCTATATGTGGCCTCCTATTATAGCAGGCTCTCAGGGGGCAGGCTGGAAGTGGAAAATATGGAAAACAGTGTGCAGACCACATTGTCCTTTGCAAAAGCAGAACAAAGAGATGGGTTTTGACTAAGAGAGCGGTTTTATGAAGGTTAGAAAGGAAAAAGAAGATGCTGGTGACAATCAGACAGTTGGAGGTAAAATACGGCAGTCAGACAGCCCTAAGGATAGATACGCCTGTTTCTTTTGAAAAAGGAGAGCGGATTGGCATAATCGGCTCTAATGGAGCGGGAAAATCAACCTTGATCAAGGCCCTTTTGGGATTGATTCCTTACAGGGGAAGGGTGATAACAAATCTGAAGCCGGAGCAGATGGCGGTACATATGCAGTTTAATGAGTACGTGACCACTATGTCCGTAAAATATATTATGGAAACTATATTGGATACTAAAATCGCGAAAAATAAAGAATTGCAGGAACTGATTTCTTTTTTTGAATTTGAATCCTGTCTGCCTAAAAGGTTTAATGCCCTCTCGGGAGGACAGAAGCAGAAGTTCACCATTATTATGGTAATGTTTCAAAAGGCTGAGCTTACTTTTTATGATGAGGTCACATCCGGGCTGGATTTTGAGACCAGGCAAAGATTGACGGAAAAACTCTCACAGTGGTACAGGGACAAGGAAGATACATTGGTGGTGGTTTCCCATTATTATGAGGAACTGGAACAGCTTGCCAGTAAGCTCCTTATTCTGGATAAGGGAAGGGTGATCGCTTTTGGGGAAAAGCAGCGGCTTTTCCGTAAATATTGCGGGAAAGTGGTTCTTATTATGGAAAATAACGATAAGAACAGAGCATTATCGAGAAACTTTCCAACCTTAAAATCGCCGGAGCATTTGATTGCCTTATCCTGTGAAGACGAAGCCCAGGAGTGGAAAGCAATGAAGGCTCTTGCAGAAAACAATGTAAATTTCAAGAGAAGCAATTCGGATATTGAGATTATGTTTATGAATGCCAGGGAGAGATTTTATGCACAGCAGAAAGTAAGCAGTGAAAGATGAATTTATTACAGGCGAATTTATGATTGCGCATGGTGTACTTCTTATGCAGCATGTTTTGTATGCATACAATTTGCGGATTGCCGGCAAGAATGGGGGATTATGATGAAAAAATGCAGTTTATCAATGGTTTTGTACGAATTAAGAAATATCAACGGAAATCTTATGCCTCACTTTTTCGGCATTGTGTTTCCGAATCTTATGTGCCTGCTTATCGCGCAGACAGTTGGGAGTGAGATGACGGAGGAAATGCGCCGGGAGGCGGTAACGTCCATTATGCTGACAATGACATTGGTAATACCTATGGCGATTATGCTCATAGGGTACGGCGCCCTTTATGCACTGGAAATCGAAAAGGGGATTCCCTTGAGAATGCGCCTGTATGGATTTGGGGAAAAATGTGAGGTGCCGGCTAAAATAGCGGCTCATTTCATTTTGATGACGGCGGCCCTTTTGATTTTCGGAGGATTCCAGGCGGTGGTAATGAAGGTTCAAAAGCCCAGTGCTTTCGCTCTTATCTGCCTGGTGGTGTCATTGTATCTGATTGGCGGTATTTTCCTTGTGATTGCCCATGCCCTTGCTAACATTTTAAAGAAGTTCAGCCTCACATTCGGGGTGGTAATGTGTCTTTATTTTTGTATGATGATTTTAACCGGCATGATGGGAATGCGGACAGAACAGCTGCCTATGGCCCTTCAAAAGGTGGCGAGGGCCCTTCCCATGACTTATGTGAGCAATGATTTCATAGATTTCTGGCAGAGCGGCAGCTACAATTTTATGCCTTTTGTCCAGTCTTTTATTTTTATGGGAGCCATTGCAGGAATCCTGCTTTTTTTGTCCGGGATTCGGGATGGCTAAAAGGTGCGGTAACGAAAGCAGGGGTTGCGAATTATCCGTTTTATGCCAATATCCAGAGGGAGGGGGAGTGTTGTATGGCACGGCTCGAAGGTGAATTGGAGTGAAAGCTTTATTTTTCATTCTTTCTCCCCATTTAGTTTCCGAATCACACGGCATGGATTCCCTACTGCCAGGGAATGCTCCGGTATATCTTTTGTGACAACACTTCCGGCACCTATAACGCAACCGCTGCCTATGGTCACGCCGGGAAGGACGATTACGCCGCCGCCAAGCCAGCAGCCGTTTCCGATTTGTATGGGCAATGCATAAGTGCGGCAAAAATATTGCTCCGTTTCGGGATTCCAGTCGGGAGTGAGCCTTTCGGACAGTTCAATCGGGTGGGCTGCCGTATAAAGCTGTACATTTGAAGCGATCAGCACATTATCTCCAATGGTTATCTTGTTGCAATCCACAAAGGTGCAGTTCATATTGACAGAAACATTGTTTCCTATATAAATGTTCCGCCCATAGTCGCAGAGAAAGGGTAGTCCCACAGATACATTTGAACCGATTCCGCCAAACAACCGTTTTAAAATATCCGTCTTTTTTTCTTTCTGCTCATAGGCAAGCGTGTGATATTCTTTTAATAGTTCTCTCGCCCGGACCTTGAAGCCCAGAAAAATCTTGTCATGGCAATCATAATATTCTCCGGCCATACATTTTTCTAATTCATTCATAGGAATCTCCATTTCCGCCGCATCCACAGATTGGAATGCAAGTATAATTTTGTCTCATAAAAAATCAGGCACAAAGAGATAAGGGGGCCTGGTAACTGTTTTGATTATACATTGATTTAACCTGAGCTGCAACTGCCGGGGCGTGTTTGATGCAAAAATCAGTTGCTGGGAGAATCCATATCCTGCTGCGACAATTTCCACATGATAAACATAAATATAATGAGGATAGAACCGCTGGCCAATGCCGGCGGTTTTTTTGCGAAAAGAGAATTTTGAATACCATGAGCCTTGGCCTGCCGAAGTTGTTCAAACATGCGCTTTCAGATAGATATCAGTATATTTTTTCCTTCACTATGGACCAAAAGCTCCTAAAATTACCATATTTGGTTGAATTTACCAAATTTCTATGTTAAATTCACTATTAGCGGTATTTCTAAAATCTGGAAAATCTATTACTGCAGGTGATAAAATGATGGTAAGAGAATACATGGAGCAGAATGTATATGAGGCCTTACAGGACCGGCTGCATTATCTTTTTGAGGAATTTGATAATATATATGTTTCCTTTTCCGGTGGCAAGGACAGTGGGCTTTTGCTGAATCTGGTGTTGGATTATCAGAAACGGTATTGGCCCAAACGAAAGATAGGGGTCTTTCACCAGGACTTTGAGGCCCAGTACACAGTGACCACGGAATATGTGGAAAGAACCTTTGAGCGGATCAAAAATGAGATTCGCCCTTACTGGGTATGCCTTCCCATGGCGACAAGGACGGCTCTTAGCAGCTATGAGATGTATTGGTACCCCTGGGACGATACCAAGAAGGAGATTTGGGTCAGGGGAATGCCGGATAAGGATTATGTGATAAATCTTGAAAATAATCCCATGACCACTTACCGCTATAAGATGCATCAGGAAGATTTGGCCAGACAGTTTGGACGCTGGTACAGAATGTCCCACGGAAACAGGAAAACGGTGTGTCTGCTGGGCATGCGTGCGGACGAGTCTTTGCAGAGGTATAACGGGTTTGTAAATAAAAAGTATGGGTATGAAGGAAACTGTTGGATTACCAAGCAGTTTAAGGATGTCTGGTGTGCCTCCCCGCTTTATGACTGGTCATCGGCGGATGTGTGGCACGCCAATTATCTTTTTAACTATGATTACAATCATCTGTATGATCTTTATTACATGGCTGGGCTTAAGGTTTCCCAAATGCGGGTGGCCTCCCCCTTTAACGATTACTCAAAGGATGCCCTGAATCTATACAGAGTCATTGACCCGGAAATCTGGGTGAAGCTGGTAGGAAGGGTGCGGGGAGCGAATTTTGCCAATATTTATGGCCGAACGAAGGCGATGGGCTATCGGAACATCACAATGCCGGAGGGGCATACCTGGAAGTCCTATACCCTATTCTTGTTAGACACCCTTCCTGCAAGACTGCGCAACAACTACATAAAAAAATTCAAAACTTCTATAGAATTTTGGCACAAAACAGGGGGTGGACTGGACGAGGGGACGATTTTGGAGTTAGAACGGCATGGGTATAAAATCAGGCGGAACGGGGTTTCAAATTACACCGCAAGCAAAAAGACACGGGTCGTATTTGAAGGGAACATTCCGGATGATACGGACGATATTAAAACCACCAAGGATATTCCAAGCTGGAAACGGATGTGTTACTGCATATTAAAAAATGACCATCTTTGCCGGTTTATGGGATTTGGCATGAGCAAGCAGCAGAAAAAGCGCCTTGACATCATTCAAAATAAATATAGAAGTATTGAGGATATAGAGTAAAAAAAGCAAAGCTTATTTTTTACTCATACAAATTTGAGCAAGGGCTCAAATTTGAAAATACAGGCGATACGGAGGATAAAATATGGAATACAAAAGTCCGGTTTACAATGTGATTTCGGTTCCCATTGAAAAGATAAAAGCAAATACTTATAATCCTAACGCGGTGGCGCCTCCTGAAATGAAATTGCTATACGAGAGTATCAAAGAGGATGGATACACAATGCCCATTGTGTGTTATTATAGTAGGGAAAATGATATTTATGTGATTGTTGACGGCTTTCACCGTTACAGGATCATGTTAGACCATGCCGATATCTACGAGAGGGAAAAGGGAATGCTGCCGGTTTCCGTGATTCGCAAGCCCATTGACCAGCGGATGGCAAGCACCATACGTCACAACAGGGCCAGAGGGAGCCATAATGTGGATTTGATGAGCAATATTGTCAAAGAGCTCCAGGAGATGGGACGGTCAGATGCGTGGATTTCCAAACATCTTGGTATGGATCGGGACGAAATATTAAGGCTTAAGCAGATTACCGGTCTTATGACAATGTTTAAGGATGTGAAATTTGGGAAGGCATGGCAACCGGCGGAAGAAATAGATACAAAGGTGAAAGAGTAAGGCATTATTTTATGCGAAGTTTACCAATTTTGCGTAAATGCATGTGGAATACGGCAGGTGAAAGGAACAGGAGGATATGTTAACAATAGGAACCCATATGTCTATTGCGGGCGGTCTTGTAAAAATGGCTGAAAATGTGGTTAAAATGCAGGCAAACACCATGCAGATTTTCAGCCGCAATCCCAGAGGATCTGGTTACAAGATATACGATGAAGGGGAAATCATAAGATTTTGGAAAATCAGGGAAGAACATAATCTTGGCCCGGTACTTGCACATGCGCCTTATACACTAAACCTTGCAAGCGCAAAAGAAGGGGTATATGAATTTGCCTGCAGGGTCATCCGGGAAGATATTGTCAGAATGGATGCGCTGGGAATTGAAAACATTGTTTTTCATCCGGGAAGTCATACCGGAATCGGGACAGATGAAGGCATCCAAAATATAATAGCGGGATTAAACCAGGCAATCACAGGTAGGGAAAAGATTACGGTGCTTTTGGAGACTATGTCGGGAAAGGGTACGGAGATAGGCGCCAGCTTTGAGGAACTGCGCGCAATCCGTGAGGGAATGGAGCATCCCGAAAAAGTGGGAATCTGCCTGGATACCTGTCATGTTTTCTCAGCAGGTTATGATATTGTGAATGATTTGGATGGTGTTCTTGCAGAATTTGATCGTGTCCTTGGCCTTGGGCTGCTGCGGGCGATTCACCTAAATGACAGTCTGATGCCATTTGCCTCCCATAAGGACCGGCATGCCGCCATAGGGGACGGGGAGATAGGGCTTTCGGCTCTTTTGCGAGTCCTTGCGCATCCGCTGCTTGATAAGCTGCCCATTTACCTGGAAACGCCTTTGGATGATACGGGACATAAAAAGGAAATTGAGATGCTCAGGCGTAAATTAATATAGATTATGCATTGTAGGTGGCAGAGAAATATTTTATAATCAAATATATAAAGCGGCATTTGGAGGAAATTACTGTGAAAAAGCTGACGCCTAAATTTACAGGAACTGGCAGCATGGGGGATTTATATGGTTGATTTTGTGGTTGATGTGTTTGCAGAGATTGCTGATTTCATTATCAATTTTTGAGTGGACAACGTTATTGATAAGTTTGCAACACGAAATAAGTAAATTCCGAGGAAAAATAATTTTGTAGAGTTTGCTATGAAAAAGGATTTGACACAGGGTAATGTAACAGGAACGATGTTAAGATTTGCAGGTCCTATGATATTGGGAAACCTTCTCCAGCAGTGCTACAATATAGCCGATACGCTGATTGTGGGAAGATATTTAGGGCCCTCTGCCCTTGCGGCGGTGGGGAGCGCTTATACGCTTATGACTTTTTTGACTTCCATTTTAATCGGCCTATGTATGGGAAGCGGCGCGGTTTTCTCCATCTATTATGGGAAAAAAGATACTTTACAGATGAAAAAGAGCATGTTGGCTTCTTTTGTATTCATTGCGGTGGTGACAGTGGTTTTAAACGGCCTGGTTTTTGCAGGAATTCATGCCATATTGTATATTTTGCAGGTGCCGGAAAGCGTCTATCCGTTGATGTATGAGTATGTGAGGGTGATTTTCTTTGGAATCGTATTTGTATTTTTGTATAATTACTTTGCATTTCTTCTTCGTGCCCTTGGAAATTCAGTGGCGCCGTTGTGGTTTTTGGGAATTGCAACGGCCCTTAACATTGTGCTGGATGTGTTGTTTGTGGTGGAATGGAACATGGGAGTGGGAGGGGCTGCTGCGGCAACTGTGCTTGCTCAGGCCCTGTCAGGTGCGGGGATTGGCATTTACACCTGGATCAAAGAGCCGGAGCTGCATTCAGATAGGGGCGCGTTATCAATTGACCGGAAAACAGGGACAGAGATTGTGCGCAATTCTTTTGCCGCCTGTATACAGCAGTCGGTTATGAATTTCGGTATTTTGATGATACAGGGACTGGTGAACAGCTTTGGGCCGGTGGTGATGGCCGCCTTTGCGGCAGCGGTTAAGATTGATTCCTTTGCCTATATGCCCGCCCAGGAGTTTGGAAATGCCTTTTCTCTGTTTATTTCCCAAAATCACGGGGCTGGAAAGAGGGAGCGTGTCAGGGCAGGGATGCTTCGGGCAGGGGCAGTGTCTCTTGCTTTCTGTATGGTTATTTCCGCCGGTATTTTTGTGCTGGCCCCGCAGCTTATGCAGATTTTTGTGGATGCAGAGGAAAGCGCCATTATACGGACAGGAACAGAGTACCTGCGGATTGAAGGTGCGTTTTACTGCGGGATTGGGCTTTTGTTTCTTTTGTATGGCTTCTACCGGGGCGTTGAAAAGCCGGAGATGTCGCTGTTGCTTACAGTCATATCCCTTGGAACCAGAGTACTGCTTGCTTACTTGCTTTCACCCTTGCCGCAGATTGGAGTGCAGGGAATTTGGTGGGCGATTCCTGTGGGCTGGTTTTTAGCCGATGTGACGGGAATTGCGTGTATAGGCAGAATTAGCGGTTATAAGTTAAAAAAGCCAAAGGATAACGGAGATTGACTATAAAACGAAAGTGATTTTATAAAATAACATTGTTTATAAAAAGTAACGGCTGGTTACTTTTCATGGGTCAGGAATGCGCATTTACTGCGCATTCCGTGAGAACAGATTTTGGTGTGAGGGGGAGAATATCGCCCCGAATGTTACTATGAGCGGACGTGAATAGTAACAACGGCTGTGTTTGCAGGGATGTATCAGGGATGCTCCCATATTGCATGAGATTTGTCTTAATGATATAATTATCACAGAAAAACGAGAATACATAAGGAGAATAAATAGATATGGGTAAAAAAATATGGGGATTGTTCTCAGGTATTCTATGTGCCACAGCGCTTGCGGGATGCGGCTTGGCGGGGAAAACGACTTTGGAGAATACAAAGCCACAAAAAGTTGAGCTGGTCGTCTGGGGAGCTGAAGAAGATGCGGAGCTGATGAACCAGATTATCAGTAGTTTTCAGGCAAAGTACCAGGGACAGGCGGATTTTCAGATTTCATTTGAAGTGCAGGGAGAATCTCAGTGTAAAGATGTTTTGCTTGGCGGATTGGAAGATGGAGCGGATGTGTTTACCTTTGCGGACGACCAGTTAAACGCCTTAGCGGCAGCCGGAGCGGTAGATCCAATTGAGAATGCGGATGAGATCAGGGAAAGAAATCTATCGAGCACAGTGGAGGCGGCCACGGTGAACAACCAACTCTATGCATATCCATTGACCGCGGACAATGGATATTTCTTATATTATAATAAGCAATATATCTCGGAAGAACAGGCTAAAACGCTGGATGATATATTAGAAGCAGCGGCGGCAGAGGGCAAATTATTTGCCATGGACTGGTCCTCTGCGTGGTATGTGTATTCTTTCTTTGGAAACACAGGGCTTGAAGTGGGGTTAAGCGATGACGGGATTACGAACTATTGTACATGGAATCAAACGGACGGTGATATACGCGGCATAGATGTGGCCCGGGCAATGCTTCGGATTGCGGAAAGTCCGGGCTTTTCAAACCGCACGGACGAAGAATTTCTGGATGGAGTAAAAGACGGAACCGTGATTGCAGGTGTCAGCGGCGTATGGAATTCCATGGCGGTCAAGGAGGCCTGGGGGGAGAATGCAGGAGCTGCCAAGCTGCCGACTTATAGCTGTAATGGCAGTCAGGTACAGATGGCTTCTTTTTCCGGTTGTAAGCTGGTGGGCGTAAATGCCTATTCCCAATATCCAATATGGGCATCCAGACTTGCCGAATGGATTACGAATGAAGAAAACCAGCAGTTGCGTTTCATAATGCGTGGTCAGGGGCCGTCAAACATTGTGGTTGCAGATTCGGCGGAGATGGACCAATCCCCGGCAATCGCCGCTTTGCTGGAACAGTCTGAATTTTCGCAGCTGCAGCGGATTGGCGGTAACTTTTGGGATCCTGTTACAAAATTTGCCGGAAATATAGCGGAAGGGAATCCTTCGGGTCAGGACTTGCAGGAACAATTAGATGAGATGGTAGAAGGCGTTTGTGCCAGATAGATAATAGATATTGCAAAACGTAATGTTGTGGTAACAGTTCAAACCAGGATTTTGCACAAGTTTTGTAGTTATCCGGATAGTGATAGATATATGTGGAAAGGATTTGTCAACGAAAATGAAGAATAAATTCACCATACAACAACGGCTGATACTTCCCAGTATTTTTTTGGGGATTGTGGTAGTGATTTCAAATATCCTGTCGGTTTTCAGTATCAATAATGTAAATTTTAATGCTTCTAAAATCGTAGATAAATATATGGTAGGATCGGAAACACTGCAGAACATACGTCATACGACCACCAATATCCATATGTTAGCGTTATCCCATATTGTTGCAACGGATTATTATACTATGATCAATGTTGTGGCGCAGATCAAAGAAGAAGAAAATACATTGGAAGAATATTTAATAGAATATGGGAACTATGTGACGGAGGATGAAGAAGAAACTTATGCGCAGCTTTTGAAAAATTACGATTCTTTTAAACATGCGCTGGTTTATCTTGTATGTGCAAGCGCTGACAGTAAGACACAGGACGCTTATGCCTATGCAAACGGTGATGTTGCCAGCTTCGGTTCCGCCATAGCGGACAACACCAATGAGCTGTATGCGGCTGTAAGCGCAAGAACGGCCAAAGCAAGGCAGAGGCTTTTGAGCGTCTATATCATATCGCTGCTCATTGCAGTTGCGTCCGTTGTGACATGTCTGGTTTTAGTATTTGCAGCTATCCGGATTATCAAACAATATGTGATAACACCAATCAAAGGGACTGTGAATACCCTTCAGGAAAGCTCCGGCAAGCTTGACGAGGTAACAGGGGAAGTGCTGAGGCACACCCGCACATCTGGGAAAAGCGCTGAAAAACTCTCCACTCTGACAGATTCTTTGTCCATAGCAATCCAAAAAGTGGCACAGAATGCCATGAATATTAACGACAGTGTTGCCGGCATCAAAGGGGATGTCCACGATATGGCGGAGGAATGTGGCGCTATTACAAATTATTCCGCTGAGATGAAGGTACGGGCAAATGAGATGGAGGAGACGGCACAGATAAATACGGAAGTAATTGAGAAAAAGGCGGCCGATATTCTTGCGGTACTGGAAGAAGCCATCGAAAACAGTAAAAGTGTAGACCAGGTAACGAAACTGACAAAGGATATCGTTAAAATATCGTCAAAGACGAATCTGATTGCCCTGAACGCGTCTATAGAAGCTACACGGGCCGGAGAATCCGGAAAAGGTTTTTCTGTGGTTGCGGCAGAAATCAAATCCTTAGCAAATTCCTGTAGTGAAACCGCCGAACATATTCAAGAGGTTAATCAGTTTGTCACAAATGCCGTATACAATCTGTCAAAGCACTCTCAGGATTTGGCGGACTATCTAAGTGATACGATCCTGATGGAGTTTCAGGAATTTGTCTGCTCCGGAAGGCAGTATAAAGAGGATGCCGATTATGTAAAGGAAATGATTGATGCATTTAACAGCAGAATTGATCGCCTGAGAAATTCCATGACAGAAATAGCTGGTTCAATTGAAAGCATTACCAAGGCAATTGACGAGGGTGCCGGGGGCATTACCGGAGTTGCGGGCAGCACTAAGAGCCTGGTGGAGGATATGGCAGATATCACAGGCCGTATGGATACAAACCGGGAGATTGTGGAAGAACTGAAAAAACAGATGGAGGTATTCGCAGAATTTTGATGCCCGCCACAGCTTTTGGCAGTGTGGCAATTTGGATAAAAGGTGAATAAAAAAGATGATTAGCGTTGCAAAAGAAAATTTTTCCATCAGGCAGATTTGCGATTCCGGCCAGTGTTTCCGATTAAGAAAACTAAATCAACCGGCTCATGAAACCGGATCCATTAAGAAAGAGGAGGGCAGGTGGAAGGAGCCCAAAGAAGCTGCAGAGGCTGAAAGATACGGATTGACAGCTTTTGGAAGATTTCTGGAAATAGAGGAGAGGCAAAATGAGATTACCTTTCACTGTGAGGAAGAAGAATTTGAGCAGATTTGGAAAGGATATTTTGACCTGGAGGAGGACTACGGAAAAATCATAGCCCTTATAGATGAAAAGGATGACTATCTTCTAAGGGCGGCGGCTTTTGGCAGCGGCGTCCGTATACTTCGGCAGGACTTGTGGGAAATGATTGTGTCCTTTATCATATCCCAGCAAAACAATATTAAGCGAATCAGAAAATGCATAGATTATCTGTGTGAAAGATATGGAGAAAAAAGAAAAACCCAATCAGGCATAGTTTACTACGATTTTCCAACCCCAAAGGCTCTTAGTGATGTTTCCCTGGAAGATTTATATGCCTGTAATCTGGGCTATCGAAGCCGCTATATTCACGAAACTGCAGTCAGTATTGCCAGCGGTCAGGTGGATCTGAAAGCTCTTAGGGCAATGGCCTATGAGGAGGCAAAGACGGAGCTTATGAAGCTGCATGGCGTAGGGGTAAAGGTGGCGGAATGCATCTGTCTGTTTGCCCTGCACCAAACGCAAGCCTTTCCGGTGGACACGCATATACATAAAGTTCTCGCAAAGCAATATCCGGAAGGCTTTCCCGTTCAGCGGTATAAGGGATACGAAGGAACCTTGCAGCAGTACATTTTTTATTATGATATAATGAGTGTTAGTGAGGAGAGTATGCTTGCATATTCAACGAACGGCGAATGGCGATCATGAATCTCTGATTCATGATATAATGAGCGGCCCTTACCTGTAAAAAAGAATAATCCTGCATGAAAATGGAAATACTGCTCCTAAAAATGAAAAGGAGCAGAAATCTGATGATTGAACCGGATACAATAAAATTACTGCGGGAATGTGATGCAGGCATTAAAATGGGAGTTTCCTCTATTGACAAGGTGCTGGACTATGTACATGACGAAAAGCTTAGAAAATGCCTGGTGGATTGCAAAAATGAGCACGATAAGCTAAAGGAAGAAATACAGACTTTGATCAGTAAATTCCATGATGAAGGAAAGGAACCTGACCCTATGGCAAAGGGAATGTCATGGATTAAGACCAATGTGAAGCTGGCTATGGACGAATCGGACGAGACCATTGCGGAACTGATGACGGACGGCTGCAATATGGGGGTAAAATCTCTAAGCAGATATTTGAATCAATATAAAGCTGCCGATGAAAAATCCAAAAATATTACTAAACGTTTGATTAAGCTTGAAGAAAAGCTTACTGAAGATGTCCGTCCCTTTTTATAAGGGCAGGTGAATATGGGAACAATACCTGCCAAAAAGGCTGTAATCCTTCGACTTTTGGTTAAACTGACACAAAAGGCTGCCGCATTTGCGACAGCCTTTCAAGGTATAAGAATGCTTTGCGAAGCGCCGCATCCGTTGTTTACTGGGGGCTTACAATGAGCGAGCCAGTAGCCAGCGAAACGTGGCCATGTTTGTTTTTATTTTACAGCGCCTGTAATACCTTCTGCAAAGCTCTTTTGTAAGCAGAAGAATACGATAGCAGTAGGAATGGTACAGATAAATACACCCAGCATCAGCATACCATAATCTACTGTATAACCACCTAAGAGGTTGGCAACTAACATAGGCATGGTGATGGATTCGTTTGTCATAAGGATTACCTTCGGCCACAGATAATTGTTCCAGGCGTTCATAAACACAATGGTCATTGCCGCTGCGTAGGTAGAGCGCATGGTAGGAAAAAACATGCGGAAGAAGATAGCAAGTTCGCTAAGTCCGTCAATCCGGGCCGCCTCAATAATATCGTGAGGGAAGGACCTGGATGCCTGTCTGAACATCATAATCATAAATGGTGTAGAGATAGATGGAAGCATGAAAGCAGCCATAGTATTTACCATGTTCAGGGATGAAAACATACGGAACATAGGAATCATAACAGCAGCAAAGGGAATCATCATGGCAGTCAGCAGAACTGTAAACACGGCATCCTTCCCCTTGTCATGGTAAATTTCAAAGCCGTATCCGGCGATAGAACATACCAAGAGACAAAGCACTGTTAATATGAAGGAGTTTCGGAAGGAATTCCAAAGGGCAAGCCCTAAATTCTGATTGGCAATCAGGGATTTATAATTCTCAATCAGGTAGGTACCGGGTATCAGCTTTCCGGCAATCACATCTATGCTCTTATTCGTAGCTGCACAGAACATATAATACAGCGGGAATATGGAAAGCAGAGAGAAAATTGTTAAAAATGCATACATAAAGAATTTTTTGCCTTTGCTCATCATCTCTCATCACCTACTTTCATTTGAAGTATTGCCAGAATGGCAACCAATATCAGGATTATAATGGACATCGCCGCCGCATATCCGAAGTTCGGGCTTTGCACGAAGGATGTATTATAAATGTAATGGGACATAGTCATAGTGGACTTACCAGGACCACCATTGGTCAGGTTAAGGGACTCATCAAATAACTGCAGGGTACCATTGGTGGAAGTAATGGTAGTCAACAAAATGGTTGGTTTAAGAAGCGGAACCGTAATCTTAAAGAAAGTCTGCAAGGGGCTTGCACCGTCAATTCTTGCCGCTTCATAAACAGAATATTCAATGTTCTGCAGACCGGATAAGTAAAATACCATATTGTAACCAGTCCATCTCCAAATCAAAGCTATGATGATAACCGCCCGGGCCGTCCATGCATTGGCAAACCACATAATAGGATTCATTCCAAAGCCGCGCAGTACGGTATTTACGAACCCGTCATTTGCAAACAGGGAACGGAAAATCATAGCGTAGGATACCAGTGATGTTGCGCATGGTAAAAAGATACAGGTACGGAACAGACCTTTAAAACGTAACTGCTTGTTATTCAACAAGGAAGCCAGAATCAATGCCAGAACGAGCATAACCGGCACCTGAATAATCAAGTAGAAAAACGTATTAAATAATGTTTGCTTAAATGTAGGATCCTTCAGGATACGCGTATAGTTGCTAAAGCCTGAAAAGCTTAAGTTAACTCCCATACCTGTCTTTAATGATAAAATAAACGCCTGGATCATGGGGTAAAAACTGGTCCAACAAATCAGCAGTACCGCGGGCGTTAAAAACACCCATCCCGTCAGGCCATGCTTTTCCTGTAAAGTCAGGCCTTTTTTACTAGAACCACTCATAGATTTTTCCCTCCCTTTTATTTTTTAATAAGCCGGCTCGCGGATATCCAAACACTGCCACGCTTTTGGAAGATGGCTGATTGGATAAAAATAGCCTGTCTGCCGCCTTGCCAGCAGCAGACAGACCTTTTTGTTTCACATAAGGATACGTGCAAAGAGCCAATCATTTCATGATTTCATGTATAGACATCTTATACAACACGTTATCCGTTGTTTATTTAACTGTAAAAGCTTTATGGATTTTCATTTTAAAGCTGTAATCATTCCCTGAAGAAATAAATCAGCCGCCCATATTAAATTCTACAGTTTCCTGTGCAGTCTGAATCTCGGAATCAATGTCAGCTCCCTGCTGGCAGATATTGGAGAGAGCAACACCCACAGCATCACGTGCGTCATAGTAGTATGCACCGGTGATATTGGAAGGAGTATGAGTAGCAAACTCTACAATCTTAGCGTAAATAGCATCATTTCCGAAGAATTCAACCGACTCATTGTAAGCTTCTGACTCACCTGCAGGTGCCCATGTTGCAAGAGCGCCCTTGGAGATAACATCATCATACAAAGCATTGCTTCCGGCAAAAGTAGAATTCATGAAATCTATCGCCAAGTCAACCTTCTGACAGTTGGAAGAAATAGCCCATGAAGAACCGCCGTTGTTGGAGTAGTTAGTTGCATTGCTTACGCCGTCTAACTTAGGCATATTTGTAATAGCCCACTTACCGGACTGATCTTCTGCAACGGTGATACTTGCCATGATCCAGCAGCCGTTTAATGCGCTTACGGCAGTACCGTTGTTAAGGGAAGCAATATACTGATCCCAGTCAGTTACTTCCACTAAAGTGCCGTCTGCAACCATCTGTACATAAATATCCATCATTTGCTTCAGTTCTTCGTTTCCTGCAATGTTAACGGAACCGTCTTCGTTGAACAGAGAAGAACCGCAGGACTGCAGCATCATCATGATAAGGTCAGGTGAACCTGCCTGTGATGTAAGGATAGGCTGGCCTGTCTTCTCTAAAACAACTTTAGCCTTTTCCATGTAATCGGACCATGTGATGTCTGTGAAATCATCAATGGTGAAACCTGCTTCTTCCAGATAATCGGTACGCATGCAGTTGATAACTGCTCCATTATCGAAAGGAATACCATAATTCTTTCCATCTAATGTGGAATAAGCCACTTTAGCGGATGAGAACTGGGAAAAGTCAATACCTGAGCTTGTCAGGTCGGTAAATATGTCCGGATAATTGGTAGCATATTTCTGGAATGAATTATCCTGCATCAGGAAGATATCAGGAAGAGTACTTAAGTCACCGGCAGCAACCGCTGTGGTGAGACGGGTTTCAATGTCGTCAGACTGTACTTCACTTACCTCAACCTTGAAACCTTCATGATCCTGGGCATAAATTTCAGCAGCCTTCTGGATGGCATATATGTTGAAATTGGGATCCCAGGTCCATACGGTCAGTGTGTTCTCATCAGCAGAACCGCCCTCTACAGGTGCGGCGTCCTCCTGACCTGCTCCGCTGTCAGCAGCAGCGTCCGTACCGGCATCAGCAGCAGCGCCGCCATCGTCAGCAGCTGCATCTCCCGAACCGCTGTCACCTGAAGCGCCTGAGCCACCGCCGCAGGCAGTCATGGAAATAACCATGGTCAGGGCAAGTAAAGCAGAAATTAGTTTTCTTTTCATTTTTTGTTCCTCCCTTTGAGTTGATGTAATTGGTTATATTGTCTATAACTATCGTTTCTTGTTTTTGACAAAAATGACAAAATGAACAAGTTACAGGTGGAATATTTACCAATCCATGTGCATTGTACCATATTAAAAATCTTATATGTTATTGTTTTCGCGCATAAAGTGTGCAATTACAATCATAATGTGCAAATTAGATATAATGTGGTAATATTTTTGTGTCGGAAGGTCGTCCAGTGAAAACGAAGCAATTTGTAAAGAAGTAATGAAGTAATATAGAAATAGTGTGAAAAATAAATTTTTCACACGACAAATTTGTGCTTACGCCCAAATTTGCGGGGTGTTGGCAAGAATGGGGGATTAATATGAAAGAAACTGACCGGATGGCCAGCTGTGGGATTTTGCAGGTTGCAAACAGGTTTGCGGCAATGGAAAAATGCAGTATACATGTAAATGATCGGTCAGCAAAAATAATTATTTGCGCTGCCCGGACTGCTTGCGCAGCTGCTGGGGGGAGGTCCCGGTAATCTGGCGGAAATTACGGTTAAAGGTGGAGAGAGTGCTAAAACCGGTCCGGGCGGCAATGGCATTGATGGAATCATGTGTTCTCTGCAATTCATCGCAGGCCCGGCGGATGCGCACCTGGTTAATGTATTTTAAGGGAGGCATATTCATGGATTCTACAAAAATCCGTCTGAAATGCGCCTCACTGACATGACACATTGCAGCCAGCTCCTCTATCTTAATTGGCCGTTCGGGCACCCGGCTGATGTAGTCTAAGGCAGGCGCAATGATGGTGGTGTTTGGCGCCTTGGGGGGATAGTCTTCCAAAGGCGCTTCTTTGTTTCGTTTGGCTATATTAATAAGCAGCGTAAGTAATAGTCCTTTTAATTCCTCCAGATAAAATTCTTCCTGTTCCTGCATTAATTTAAAAATCTGATTTATGGGAACGGCAATTCTTTCCAGTTGTTTTTCGTGGTCAAGACAGGCCTGGGAGTTGATTCGTCTGATAAGCTGGGCGGCCAGACGGCAATTGTCCTTGTATATGTCTGAGAGAAAAGTATCCGTGTCAATAATAAGATACTGCCACCTGCATTTAAACTCCTTGTGAAAAATGGTCATATGAGGCACATTTTGGGGAATAATGGTGAGCATACCGTCATGACAGGGGAACTCATGATTGTCCAGGATAACGGAACAGCTCCCTTCACAGCAATAACCGATTTCCATGTAGTTATGGAAATGAAGACGATCGTTTTCAGTTCGATCATAGGGTCTTTCATACAGAGCAAGCACCGGACTGTTTAGAGGCATTTCGTAATATCGGTATATGATTTCATTTTTTCTTTTCTGACTCATTTGAAACCTCATTTTTGGTTAATGTTTTATAAAAAATTTATCATTCTTTTGGGACGCCTTCTTTTCGGTACTGGGAGGGGGAGAGCCCTGTCTGTTTCCTGAAAATTCTACTGAAATACAAAGGATTCTCGTATCCCACAAGACCGCTGATTTCCTGAATGGAGCAGTTGGTGTTTTTTAAAAGCTCCTTGGCCTTATTGATTCGGATGGAAGTAATATACTGCATAGGCGTCATGCCCATATAGCGCTTGAAACTGCGGATAAACCAGCTTATGCTCATATGGTGTCCTGCCGCATACTCCTCAATGGAGATGGCCTGTGTAAAAAATTCATTGAAGTAGTGGACGGTGGCCTCCATCTCCTTTTGGTTCCGGTATTTTTCAGCGGAAAATTCAAGCTGGCTTCGGTGGATTTCCGTAAAAAGCTGCCCAAGGTAAAAGCGCAGCAGTTCTTCAAAGCAGGGGCGCTTTAGCTGCAGTTCTAAAATAATCCGCCTGAAAAGCTCCGGGTAGTGGAAGGAAGTTCCGCAAAAAAGTGTGTGGGATTTGGAAAAGCCAATTTTGTCCAGAAATTCATCTGCCTGACAGCCTGAAAAGTGTATCCAGCACACCTCCGGGTTATCTTTGGCATAGTAATGATATTCCTGACTTTCTCCCGGACGATATAATACCATATGTCCTGCCGGTATTTCAACCTCTTTGTTGCGGGAATCGTGAAAACTGAAAAAGGCTTTTCCGGAAAAGATATATAAAAGCTGATAATCCTTGCGTCCCTTTGGCCGCAGGGTGGGCATAACGGGCTGGTGGGAAAGCCGGTAGATGCCGCAGCTAAGGACGGTTAAGGGATGAGTTAAATCTTCTGTTTCAATATCTTCATCGTACAGATAGCCTGTGTTTGAATACATGGTATTCTCCTTTTAGAATCTATGGGGATGTCAGAGCAGGTATAGGGGCTTACTAAGCTTTTCCTATTGTATCATTTTGTGCATATTTTGTTCAATACAGGATATAGCTATTTTTTTGCTCTTTCTTTATAATTGGAATAAAACCAGAGGGTGAAAAGCAAGTTTGCGTCTGTGGGGCATCCGCAAACTTGGTATATATGAAAGCCCCGCAGAAATGAGGGAAAAATGATCGTACCAAAGTATTATGAGGATTTACAGGTTTTGCACAAAAATACCATGCCGAACAGAGCCTATTACATTCCGGCCTCCGGGAGGATGGACAATCTGGTGGATGAGCGGGAGGCCTCCGACCGGTTTATGCTGCTTTCCGGCCAGTGGAAATTCCGTTATTTCGAGAGTATTTATGATGTGAAGGAGGAATTTTACAGGGAAGGGTTCTGCCTTGACGGGTTTGATACGGTGACAGTGCCGGGGGTATGGCAGAATTACGGATATGACCGCCACCAGTACACCAACACCCGTTACCCATTCCCAATGGACCCGCCTTATGTACCCTGTAACAATCCCTGCGGGGAATACGTGCGCAGCTTCGTGTACCATAAGGATGAGAAGGCGCCTAAGGCATTCCTTAATTTTGAGGGAGTGGACTCCTGCTTTTATGTGTGGGTGAACGGTGTGTTTGCGGGCTATAGCCAGGTGTCCCATTCCACCAGTGAATTTGATGTGACAGACAGCCTTAAGGAAGGGGAAAACGTTTTGTCCGTGCTGGTGCTTAAGTGGTGCGATGGAAGTTACTTAGAAGACCAGGATAAGTTTAGGATGAGCGGGATTTTCCGGGATGTATATCTTTTAAAAAGGCCGGAAAAGGGTATATTCGATTATTTTGTAAAAGCACAGCCCACCGAGGATTACAAAAATGGAAACATAGAAATCACTTTTCAGTATCAGACACAGGCAGTTCCAGTGAAGGGACAGCTCTTTGACAGAGAAGGAGGGCTTGCTGCAAAGGGGGAGGCTGACGGGGAAAAACTGTCTTTGCAGGTAGAAAATGCAAAGCTTTGGAGCGCCGAGGAGCCTTACCTGTATACGCTGGTTTTGGAGACGGAACAGGAGGTGATCACGGAGCAAGTGGGAATCCGTGAGATCCACGTTAAGGACGGCGTATTGTATATCAACGGCGTGAAGGTGAAATTCCACGGTACGAACCGTCATGACAGCGACCCTGTTACGGGATTTGCCATCAGCAGGGAGCAAATCATGAAAGATTTGAAGGTGATGAAAGAGCATAACATCAATGCGATCCGTACCAGCCATTATCCCAATGCGCCCGCATTTTATCAGCTTTATGACAGACTGGGCTTTTATGTGATTGACGAGGCGGACAATGAAAGCCATGGAACGGCGGATGTTTACAGGGAGGATTCCGACTGGGAGAGCCGCAGAAAGCTTTGGAACGAAGCCATTGCGGATAATCCGGATTTTACTAAGGCTACTGTGGACAGAACCAGGCGGTGCGTGGAGCGGGATAAGAACCGTCCCAGCGTGGTCATCTGGTCTATGGGAAATGAATGTGCCTATGGATGCACCTTTGAGGAGGCGCTTAAATGGACGAAGGAGTTTGATCCCACCCGACTGACCCATTATGAAAGCGCGCTTTATGTGTCTGAAAAGCGGAAATATGATTTTAGCAACATAGATTTATACAGCCGCATGTATCCTGCCCTTTCGGAAATCCATGATTATTTCAGAGAGGACGGCTCTAAGCCCTATGTGATGTGCGAGTTTTGTCATGCTATGGGCAATGGCCCCGGAGATTTGGAGGATTACTTTGAGGTCATTTGGAAGTATGAGGGAGCCTGCGGGGGCTTTATATGGGAGTGGTGTGACCATGCCATTGACTTAGGAAAAACCATTGCCGGGAAAAAAGTGTATGCTTACGGCGGCGACCATGAAGAATATCCCCATGACGGCAACTTCTGCATGGATGGTCTGGTATATCCTGACAGAACGCCTCATACAGGTCTTATGGAATTTAAGAATGTGTACCGCCCGGCTAGAGTTGCGGCCTTTGACCAGGACAAAAAGGAAATGAAGCTGAGAAACTATATGGATTTCCTGAATCTGAAAGACTACCTGACGGTAGGATATGAAGTGCTCTGTGATGGTCTGGTTGTGGGAAAGGGTGTGGTGGAGGATGATAAGCTTCTTGATATCCCGGCGCATGCGGAAAAGACTGTGCCCATAGAGTTCCAGATTCCCGGTGAGGGGAAATGTTTTCTGAAGGTTTCCTATTATCAGAAGGGGGCAACAGAAGTATTACCAGCGGGCTTTTTGCTTGGTTTTGAGGAGATAGAGCTCTCTGACGCCCAGAGGGAAAATCAGAAGGTGAAGAAATTATTTTCCAATGAAGCGGGCAAAGTGGAATTTGAGATTACTGAAGAGGATACCACTGTTACAGTGTCAACGCCGGAATTTGCTTACACCTATGATAAACTGAAAGGTCTGTTTACAGAGATGGTATATCAGAACCAGTCTTTCATAGAGGGGCCTATGGAATTTAACATTTGGAGGGCGCCTACGGACAACGACCGCCAGATAAAAGAGGTGTGGAGGCAGGCAAAGTATGATCGTATCGTTACAAGAGCCTATGACACACAGGTCCATGTGGGAGAGGGAGAGGTGAAGATTGAGACAAGCCTTTCCGTATCCGCGATTTATATCCAGAGGATTTTGAACATTCAGGCATGCTGGACGGTACGCTCGGACGGCGCGCTGGATGTGGACCTTAGAGTGGAGAAGGACACTGCGTTCCCGTTCCTGCCAAGGTTTGGACTGCGTCTGTTTTTACCTAAGTCCATGGACAAAGTAACCTATTGCGGAATTGGGCCGGTGGAGAGCTATATAGATAAAAAATATGCAGGCTATCATGGAGTGTTTGAGGCAAACGTGAGAGCAATGCATGAAGATTATATCAGGCCCCAGGAAAACGGCAGCCACCATGACTGCGACTATGTAACGGTGAAAAGCCACAGAGCATCGCTTACGGCGGCAGGAGAAAAAACCTTTGCCTTTAACGCCTCCGTTTATACCCAGGAGGAGCTTACGGAAAAGGCCCATAATTATGAGCTTTCTGAATCCCCTTACACGGTGCTTTGTGTGGACTATCGTCAAAGCGGCATCGGCTCAAACAGCTGCGGCCCGAAATTAATGGAAAAGTATCGGCTGGATGAAAAAGAGTTTACCTTTAAGGTGCGGTTCATACCGGAAAAAATGTAAGTGTAACGCAGCAATTCCAAATGTGTTATACTGAAATGTATCCATAAGACATTTCGGCAGCAGCTGGGCTGTTAACTTCCGCGCTGCTGAAGGTTGAACGGATATGTATTCTGATGGATATGTGGTATAGTTTATAGACATAATGATTCGGCAATAAGGAAAATGGAGGGATTGAACATGTATTTGATACCGGAACCCCAGGAGATTCGCTTCGGGGAAGGAACTTATACGCTTACCTTTGACAAAAAAATTGTATTGAATTCGGCCTGCAGCCTAAATGCGTTTACATACGGGGAGCTTTTGCAAAAGGAGCTTAAGGCCTGTACCGGTTACGGCCTTAATCTGACAAAAGGAGCATCCAAAAAGGGGGCTGTGTGGCTTACCATAAATCCTTTGATGGAGGAAGAAGAGTATGGGCTGGAGATTTCAGAGGACGGCGCGCGTATAGAGGGCAGTGGGGATAAGGGGCTTTTGTATGGCGTTCAGACCCTGCGCCAAATCATCAGGCAGACCGGGGCGAAACTACCTTTTGTGAGCATTCATGATTTCCCCCAGATTCAAAACAGGGGTTTTTATCATGATGTCACCAGGGGCAGGATACCGACTCTTTCCTATTTAAAAGGTCTGGCGGATCAAATGGCTTTTTATAAAATGAACCAGCTTCAGCTTTACATTGAGCACAGCTTTTTGTTTGAGAACCTAAGCGAGATGTGGAGGGATGATACGCCTCTTACCGCCCAGGAGATCATGGAGCTGGACGCCTATTGCAGGAAAATGAATATTGAGCTGGTGCCCAATATTTCCTGCTTTGGACATTTATATAAGCTGCTGCGCACAAAGTCCTATGAGCATCTGTGCGAGCTGCCCGAGCCCCGCAAGGCGCCCTTTGGCTTTTATGACCGGATGGCGCATCACACCATTGATGTGACCAATGAAGAAAGCTTCACTTTGATTAAGAGCATGATAGAGGAGTTTATGCCTTTGTTTACCTCGGAATATTTCAACATTGGCGGGGATGAGACCTTTGACCTTGGGAAAGGGAAAAGCAGCCGGAAGGCGGAGCAGGTCGGCGTAAAACGCCTGTATATGGACTTTATCAAGGAAATTTGCGAGTTTGTGGTCCAAAAAGGCAAGAAACCTATGTTTTGGGGAGATATCATTTGTGACTTCCCGGAATGTGTAAAGGAGCTGCCGGTGGAAACCATTTGCTTAAACTGGGGATATGAAGAAGACCAAAGTGATGAATCCGCCAAAAAGCTTGCCCAGGCAGGGGCGGTGCAGTACTGCTGTCCCGGTGTAAATGGATGGAACCAGATGGTCAACCGGCTGGATGTGGCGTATGAGAATATAAAGAGAATGTGCAGCTATGCGGTAAAGTACCATGCAATAGGCGTACTGAATACCGATTGGGGAGACTATGGGCACATCAATCACCCGGATTTAGGCATTCCCGGGAGAATTTACGGGGCGGCCTTTGCCTGGAACCGGAACATACCGGATTTTGAGGAAATCAACCGGAGGATTTCGCGGATAGAATTTGGCGATAAGTCGGAAAAGCTTGTCTGCGTGCTTGCAGAGATTTCTCATAACTGGGTGTTCAAGTGGGAGGATGCGGTCAGATACAGGGAGAGGAAGTCGGATGCCTTTACGAATAAGGAACTTATAGGGACTAAGGAGGCATTGGAAAAATTAGATGACCTTGCAGACCGGCTGCGCTCCATGACGCCGGGGCTGCCGGAGAGAACCAATGGGCTGGTTCATGCCTGTCTGGTGGCAATACGCGGGATGAAATTGATCCAGAAAATTGGTGTGGTTATCAGTGCACGGGATTATAAAACGGAGCCGTTGCTTGCCGTAGATGGCCCGCTGCTTGCCGGTGAGCTGGAAGAATGGTTTCTGTTTTATAAGGAGCTTTGGCGCAGCGTAAGCAAGGAATCAGAGCTTTATTGTATACAGGATTTGATTTTCTGGTATGCGGATTTGCTGCGGGATTGTTAACGTTCAAAAAGCGGTAAAGGCTTGCAGGCTGTAAGCCAATTTTACAGAAAATGAAATGGCAAAATTGAAATGGCAAAAATATATGCAGGCAGGAAATGATATTTCCTGCCTGTACTGACTTTTCAGGTAAATTAAAAGAGCTGGCTCACAAGATACTGATAGATTTCCTGATTTTTCTCCTGCCATTTATCACAAATGGAAATAGCGGTTTCCTCCATAGGTACGGATAGAGTTATGTCAACCAGATTGATGCCCTTGTCTTTTGCAACCAAATGGGCTTCGTACTCACCGGTAGAAGCTTTCATATAATCTGATAAAACAGACACTTCATTGCGCAGTTTTAATCCGTTCTCTTTTAAATAGACGTCAATATCCGTTTTGATGGCACGGTCAATGCGGTTGCCGAAAAAGTCCAGCGTTTCCTGCCCTTTTTCCGTAATATTCAGGTGGGTGTGATTGCGGATGTACTGACCCTCTATGAGTCCGGCGTCAATAAGCTCATTGATAGCCTGTTGGAGAGAAAAGAAATTGTTGGTATATTCCTTTTCCATCATAAAATCGCTGATTTGGATTTTGGTCAAAGTAAAATCTATCCGGGAGAGCATATATAATATGATTAATTTGTAAAAAGGTAAGACATCTGGCATGTAGCTGCGCATCCTTTCTCCAAAATATATTTTAGATAATTGCGTAAAAGTGAGCTTTGGGAACAGTCGTTCTTCCTCAAAATTTGTGCTGCCCCAGAGCAAACTCATAAAGGTCAGCTTGGAAGACCATGATAAGGGCTCATTGGCCAACGGGCTTAATATGTGCTTTTACAGCCTCTGCCACAAGATACGCAACCTTAGGATTGAATGCCTCGGGCAGAATATTATCTTCGTTTAATTCTTCATCAGGAACAAGCGAAGCAATGGCTTTGGCTGCTGCCAGCTTCATTTCCTCGGTGATCTGTACGGCGCGCCCTTCAAGGGCCCCTTTAAAAATACCGGGAAAAGCGACTACATTGTTGACCTGGTTGGGGAAATCGCTTCTGCCTGTTCCAACCACCCTTGCGCCGGCCGCTTTGGCGGCATCGGGCATGATTTCAGGCACAGGGTTCGCCATAGCAAAAAGGATGGCGTCATGGTTCATGGACGAAACCATTTCGGGGGTAACAATGTTAGGCGCAGAGACACCTATAAAAATATCCGCCCCTTTGAGAGCGTCTGCAAGTGTGCCGGTTTCATGGAAAGGGTTTGTGATTTCGGTCATTTTCTGCTGCATCCAGTTAAGTTCCTTCGTATTTTTTGAAAGAATCCCCACTTTATCGCACATAATAATATTAGGAAAGCCGTAGGTTACAAGCAGTTTGGTGATAGCCACGCCGGCGCTTCCGGCGCCGTTTACCACTACCTTGCAGTCTTCTTTCTTTTTCTTTACCACTTTAAGGGCATTGATGATGCCGGCAAGGACTACGATAGCGGTTCCGTGCTGGTCGTCATGAAAAACCGGGATGTCCAGAATTTCTTTGAGGCGTTCCTCAATTTCAAAACAGCGGGGGGCGCTGATATCTTCTAAGTTGATGCCGCCAAAGCCTGGAGCAAGATAAGTGATGGTGCGGATCAGCTCCTCCGTATCCTGGGTGTCAAGACAGATTGGAATCGCATTGACGCCTCCAAATTCTTTAAACAAAACGGCCTTTCCCTCCATAACAGGCATTGCTGCGTAGGGGCCAATATTTCCAAGGCCAAGGACAGCGCTGCCATCGGAGATGACCGCAACGGTGTTGGCTTTCATGGTATATTGATAGGCCGCCTCCTTGTTCTCGGCGATTACTTTGCAGGGCTCCGCAACGCCGGGGGTATAGGCTAAGGATAAATCTTCCCGGGATTTCACAGGAGATTTGGATGTGATTTCCAGTTTGCCGTTCCACTTTTCATGAAGGAGAAGGGCTTTTTCGTTTGTTGTCATATGGATGCCTCCCTTTATTTCAGGTTGATTTTTGAATTTCAATAAGCTGCTTTGTGAAGTGCGGCGGAACTGGTTAGGGAAAGGGTTCCGCAGGGCACAACAGTATTTATTCTTTCCTAATCATATAATATTTCCTTTTTGGGCGCAAGGTAAAAGTAGAATCGTGTTCCAATGGAATGGATAGCCTGTGCGCATTTCTGACTCATGAAAAGTAACAAACTGTTACTAAATTCCATTCAATGTAAGAATTATTACTTTACATGGCGGGAATGATATGCTATTATAAGTAGTAATGAAAACTACATTGCATGGCAAAAGAAAAAAGTCTTCCCGGTTTAAAAAGCAGGATTGTTGGATATAAAAATGGAAGGATTGCAAAAAGGATGATACGCTTCGAGCGTTGGCTTATTGTAATAAAACTACGGAATAAAGTAAAGATTTGTGCGAAACGCCTCATTTTGTGGGCTGCCGGCGAGAATGGGAGAATATTATGAGTTATAAGATAGTGGCAGACAGTTGTTGCGAATTTCCTAAAGAATATGAAGGGAATACCAGATATGAGCGTATTCCACTGGGGCTTGAGGTTGCAGATGAGCTGATCATGGATGACGAGAACTTTGACCAGGCATATTTTCTCTCAAGGGTTGCCGCTTCGCCAAAGTGTCCGAAATCCTTTTGCCCTTCTCCTGAAAAATTCAGAGATTCCTACTGTACGGAGGCGGAGAATGTGTTTGTGTTTACTTTGTCTTCCAAATTAAGTGGAAGTTATAACAGCGCAGAGGTAGGGAAAAAGCTTTATCATGAGAAATATGGCGATAAGAATATTTTTGTGTGCGATTCCGAGTCCGCCAGCTGTGGGGAGACACAACTGGCCTTTAAAGCGGCGCAATGGTCCGAGGCAGGTCTGCCTTTTGCGGAAATCTGCCAAAAACTAACGGATTACAGGGATAGGATGAACACATATTTTGTACTGGATAATCTGGAAACTTTGCGAAAAAACGGAAGGCTTAGCCGTGTAAAGGCTCTGGTGGCCTCCACTTTGAGTATCAAGCCGGTTATGGGCGCTACTAAGGGTGAAATTATCCAGTTGGGCCAAGCCATTGGAATCAAAAAGGCCCTTGCGAAAATGGCCAATATTGTGGCAAGTGAGGCTGCCTCTCCTGAGGAAAAGACACTTATGATCACCCACTGCAATTGTCCGGGACGGGCTGAGAGCGTAAAGGAAATGATTCTTTCCCAGATAAAGGTAAAGGATGTGCTCATTATGGACACAAAGGGCGTCAGCAGTATGTATGCCAATGATGGGGGCGTGATTGTGACCTTGTAGTGTCTGGATAAAAAGCGTTAATAAGAAAATAGAGCTAGAATAGTATATATAACCTCAGAGGATACCCCAAATCGGTATTTCTGAGGTTGTTTTATGTCCTTTAAGTTCTGTGGGCGGCGAATCCAATATTCCAAGCTGTCACAAAATCACCAATCTTTCACATAAAAAACATAGAATGCTTTGCATGCTAATGGTATAGTAAATTTTGTTCTTATGAAATCGGCCCCTGGCCGCAGGCAATTTAAAAGGGGCAGATTTGATACCTTTTTTTTAATTATTTTCACAATGATGCGGAAAGGATGGGAATTTATATGGCAAAATGGATTTGGAAATTTGGGGAATTTGAGATTTATCACAGTCTGATGCTGCATGACAGGCGGCAGCAGTACGGTTATCCGGAACCGGTGGTCTGGAAAATGTATGCGCCGGAACCGGTGGTGGTCTTTCAGAAGAAGGTGACAACTGCGGGAGGCGTCTTTCGTATTCACGCCTGCGGGCATGTATCTACTACCATACAGACGGGCTCAAAGCTCTGGGAGACGGAAAAGTATGGAGGAAAGACAGAGATTGCACTTAAGGCAGGTACAGTTACAGTACAGATCCGGGTATCCAATCTAAAAACATTCCCCTGCCTTTTTGTGGAGGGTGTCATCGAAAGCGATGAGAGCTGGGAAGCAGATGACCTGTCCATGAATTTTGAACCGGTAGGCACCGACAGCCTTTTTATGGACAGGGAAAAAACCCCCGAGATTTTCCCTTTTTCTTATGCCCCTATTTCTTATAGGAAGAAGGAAAAACTGGAAAACGGTGTTCTGTTTGATTATGGAAAGGAGACCTTTGCGGCAGTAAGGCTCCTTCATCTGACGGATCAGAAAGTGCAGGTAAATTTTGGCGAATCCCAGGAGGAGGCTCTTGACCATGATTGGAGCGTGATTCATTTTTTGCAGGAGCCAAAGGAGGGTGAGCTGTCTTATGCCCCTTGCGCCTTTCGGTATCTTTATGTGAGTGATGAGGGGGCGGAGGCAGAGGCGGAATATGAGTATCTTCCGTTAGAGTATAGAGGAAACTTTCAGTGTGAGGATGAGCTGATAAACCGGGTGTGGCATGTGGCAGCTTACACCTTCCGTTTAAATTGCCGGGAATTTTTTCTGGACGGGATCAAACGGGACAGGTGGGTATGGTCTGCGGACGCTTACCAGAGCCTGTTCGTGAACCGGTATCTGTTTTTTGACCCGGAGATTGAGAAGCGCACGCTGATTGCCTTGGGAGGGAAAGCGCCCTTTAAGCGTCACATCAATACCATTATGGACTACACATTTTTTTGGTTCATTGGGATAAAAGAATATTATCAGACTTATGGAGACCGGAAATTCGTCCGTCAGATATTGCCTCAAATGAAGGAGGTGATGGCCTTTTGCGAGGGCAGGGAAAGCGATGACGGATTTATGAGGGAAAAGCAGGGAGACTGGAATTTTATTGATTGGGCGCCTATGGATAAGGAAGGCGCACTTTGCGGAGAGCAGATTTTGTATGGCAAAGCATTGGAATGCTATGGAGATCTGCTCAAGGCGGCGTTTTCTAAAGACATTGAAAACGAAAGTCGGCCCGTAGATACGAAGCAGGAACAGGGCCTGGAGCTTGCAGAAGGATATGGGCGGAAGGCACGAAGGCTGTATGAGCTGATAAAGGAAAAGTTTTATGATAAGGAAAAAGAGGTGTTCATTGACAGCTTTGAATCCGGCAGACGGAATGTGACCCGCCACAGCAATATTTTAGCCTACTTGTTTCTGCCCTGCAGCGAAAAGCAAAAGAAGGATATTTATGAAAAGGTTATTCTGAATGAAGCAGTAAGGCAGATCACAACGCCTTACTTTAAGTTCTACGAAAATCAGGTGCATTGTCTGGAAGGCAACGGAAGACTTTTGGAGGAATCTATTCGGAAGTATTATGGAAGTATGCTTAAAACAGGGGCTACAACCCTGTATGAGGAATATGATCCGGCCATGAAGGGGGCGGAGCATTATGCAATGTATGGGAATCCCTATGAGAAATCTTTGTGCCATGCATGGAGCGCCAGTCCCATTTATCTGCTTGGAGCGTTCCGCCTGGGCGTGCTCAGTACAGACGTGGCATACGAAACCTTTGATGTACGCCCTGATTTGGGCGACTTGAAATGGTTTTGCGGGAAGGTTCCGGTTCCCGGAGGCGTGGTGGAAGTCTGTGCCAATGAAAAGGAGATTCGGGTGTGGACAGATGTTTCAGGCGGAACACTGTGGGTGGAAGGAAAGGCCTGGGAGCTTGTGGCCGGAAAAGAGACTGTGGTTAAAATACGGCATTTGTCATTCTGATTTGAGATTCCGCAAAGCGGAATCATGTTGGTCAGCGTGAGAAAAACATTAAGCAACTCCAAGGCGCCAAAAACGCTGCCTGAGAGTTGCTTAATGTTTCAGAAAAATTATTGGTCTTTTTTTCGGTTTTGATATTTTACCTTCATAAAGGTAAGAATATCATCCTGATCTCTTGCGTCCAGAAATAGATAATAAAAGAGAAGCTGCCGCTCCTTTCTGTTTAAAAATTTGAATTTTTTGCTATTTTCAGGAGCATTTATAAAATCTAAAAAAAATGATAATTCATCCACCATATCTTTTTTTTCTTTCTGCTGTTCCAATGCAAAATCTGTATTTATATGATAAGTGACTACCAGTTCCAGAAAGGTTTCCACAGCAACTCCATACAGCTTGGCAAGATTATACAGAGAATTAACCGGCGGAGTGATCCTGCCGTTTTCGTAATGAGAATAGGTTTGTCTTGTGATATTCAAATGCGAAGCAACAAATTCCTGAGAATAATTACAGGATTTTCGCAAATCCTTAAGGTATTGCTCTAAAGTTTTGTTAGCCATATTGATACCTCATATAAATAGAAAATCAGCCGCAGCTATTATCTATCATCTATGTTTTCAAATTTTATTACAAAAAATACTTGAAAATATATTATAAATAGCATATACTGACAATAAAGCTATTAATAATAGCATGCCAATGGTGTGCAATGTTTTATTACTTCAGCGGTTATAAATCGCAGCAATTTATAAGAAAACCCTCATAAACATAATAAATTTCTAATTGCGACTTTTAATGGCTGAAGTAATAGATAGCTTTGCATAACGGCTGTGTTGAGAAAGCCTCATAATAGGGTAATCTCAGAACCGTAAATTTATCTTAATGTAGGAGGAGAGAATGATGAAAGTAAGTATCATCAAAAAAATGATGACTGGCGCACTGGCTCTTTCACTGGTAATAGCTCCTGTGATGAACGTTGGAGCTACCACCACAAAGGGTTCTACGAAGTCAACCGTGGAAGAAATTACTGCATCAAGTACATCAAGTATCCCTACCACCAGTTCTGCCGGAGGGGTAAAAACAACGACTGCTGGCATTTACATGGCAACCAACGTAAATGGAATGGCAGTTACTACCAGCGTGGCTTCTATTGCTTCAGGCTATGGCCTTGCCAATAACGAAAAGCCATACAGTAAGTTTTCAAACCTGGATGTGAAGAAGAGTCCACTGGCTAAAGCAGCAATTGATTTGGCGGCAGCTTCCCAGGGAGCAACAGTCGGCCCCATGCTTAACATTGAACTTGGTAAGATGGCTGCAGGTAAGTACAGTCTTCTTCCTTCTGATGGCCCGGCTATCAGGATCTCATTAGGCATTCCCAAAAACTTCTTGCGCTCAGAGACTACTTATGCTGTAGTATGTGTCCGTGCAGGCGGTGTTACCTCTATTTTGGCGGATGTTGATGAAAAGGAAAACACCATTACCTTCGATACGACAGGCGGCGCCGGCGCTTATGCAATAATTAGATATTAATCATTTATGTTTAAGCGTAATTGGGTAGAAGCTGCCATATGGCAGCTTCTGCTATGAAGAACAATAAAAGTTTATCTTGGTTTTTATGCGTAAAATAAAAAAAGAATATTGCTATCTTATTTTTGTGATTCTCATTATCATTTGTGTTTTTCAATACGGTATATTCAAAATTTGTGGATTTACTATGTACCCGGATGAATTTGGGTACTGGGCAAGCGCGGCGAAGGCAGTAGGCTATGACTGGTCAGAGGTAGCAGCCATGGGATCCTATTATTCCTTTGGCTATAGCTTGTTGTTGATACCGATACTGAAAATATTTACAGGCGGAGTGGATGCATATCGTGCCGCTATAACTGTAAATATGGCGCTTATGTGTGCCGGGTTTTTGCTGTTATGGTGCAGCACAGGCAGATTGTTTCCGGAAATTAGCCATATCAAGAGGATCTTTATCAGTGGGATTGCAGTTTTTTATCCGGCCTGGATTTTTTATATGCAGATGACGTTAGCGGAAGCGCTTTTAATGTTTTTGTTTGCGGCATTGACTTATCTGTTTATTCGTTTTATCCAAAGGCCGCAGACAGGTATTGGGGTTCTTTTGGCAATTTGCCTTGTTTATATGTATAGTGTCCATATGCGCTCGGTGGGAATCGCAATAGCCGGAGTATTCACATTATTGCTTTGGGGATTAACCGATCCGGCCAAAAAAAAGGTGATGCTGGTAGCGGTTGGAGTTATGGCGCTTGCCGGATTGACGGTTGTAATTATGAAAAAGAATGTGTTAGTATCCGTGTTTGCCGGAGCGGATGCTGAGAAGCTGGCTACCAATGATTATACCAGCCAGGCATGGAAGATCAGAGAGATATTAACACCATATGGCTTTTTGATTTTTGTAAAAGAGATTATCGCCAAAATATTTTATCTTGGAATGGCAAGTTATGGAATCGTTTATTGGGCGCTTGGGTGGTGCATAAAGAAGACCTTTCACCTGATAAAGATCTTCGCAGGCAAAAAGAAATGTATTGTTGAGGTAAAACATTGGATTGCAGTCTTTTTGCTATTGTCTTTCGCCGGTGAAGTGATGATATGCAGTATTTATATGCATGGCTCTGCGAAAATAGATTGCCTTATATATGGAAGATATGTTGAATTTATTGTTCCGGTACTGATTGTCATTGGAATGGCGGTAATGCTTCAAAGCCGATGGCTCTTTCCGGTGACATTGGCAATGGGGAGCCTGTCAGGGCTCATGCTGTTTCTAATTTTATCTGTCATTGAAAAGGAAAACATGGAAGGCATGCGCGGCTATTTTGTTGTAGGCCTCAGTTATCTTTTGGATGAAGATAATTTTGCACCTGATTCCTTTTTTAGAAACGCATGGATTCTGGGATTTTTTTTCATGATTCTGGTGGCCGGAATGATCCGGGCATCGATAAATATCAGGAATGCAGAGTGGCTGCTTGGAATCATTATGGTAACAGAAGCTGCACTGGGGCTGTTGGTTAGCGCCCGGTATACTTATAAAGTGAATGAAGTCAGCTTTGTAGATTTAATCATCGCTGAGAAAATACTAGAAAATAGCAGTGCTGAGACGAAAGTGGTTTATCTGGATGAAGGAGCGCCTGAGTTTATTGATTTTCAACAAATGCAGCTTCCCAACATACCGATTCACGTCATAAAGGATGAAGCGGCAAAGACAGAAGAATTGGGAGACTATTTGATTGTATGCCGTGATACAAAACGGAAGGAAGATTTTGAATCCATATATGACAAACATATTGAGGCAAACACGTTTATACTGTATTATCATTCAGATTTGGCGCCGCGCAGAAATGAGGAAAATGATGAAAAAAATTAGAAAAATAATTTTATTGTCGCTTGTGTTTGGTTTGCTTTTGACTTTTCATACAATTCCGGTAAAGGCGGATGCAGGTACAGATGAAATTGCGGTCACAGAATTAAATCAGATTATGACACTGCTGGTTGATTGTGACGCAAAGGAAAGGCCTGAGGAGGCAGCGGAGACAGTCATAAATTTTAAAGCAGGTTCTCCGGTCTGGATAATTGGCCAAACCCAGGACGGATGGTATGAAGTCTCCTATCAGAATCTGAAAGGGTATATTCCTGTAGAGTGTGTAACGGAATTACAGGTTGAAGTTGATGAGCAAGGCGCTATGGGACTGAAAGAGGCTGGTTTAGATGAGGAAATGGAAGCCTTGGAAACGGAAAATGAAATGGTCATTGAAGAAATAGAAAGACAGCACGGAGAGCAAAGACGTTCTTATATCTGGATTGCTGTCATTGGAGTTTTAGTGGTGGGAATTTTCGCTACCGGTATGATAGCCACAATAAAATCTAATAAAGATAAAAAAGAAAATAGCGGCAAATAATATGGAAATGATTGACTGAAACGCAGAAGAGGAACATAGATAATGAAGCTGATCATTCAAATCCCCTGTTATAACGAGGCCGACACGCTTGAGATGGTGTTGAATGATTTGCCTAAAACGCTTGAGGGCATTGATGAAATCGAATATTTGATTATTAACGATGGAAGCAAAGATGCAACCGTTGAGGTGGCCGAAAAATGGGGGGTTCATCACATTGTAAACTTCAATCAAAATAAGGGACTGGCCAGAGGCTTTATGGCTGGGTTGGATGGCTGTCTTCGAAATGGGGCTGATATTATTGTTAATACAGATGCGGATAACCAATATTGTGCAGATGACATCCAGCATTTAATTCAACCGATTCTGGATGGAGAAGCTGATATGGTAATTGGAGCAAGATCAATAGATGAAATAGAGCATTTTTCGTTTTTAAAAAAGAAACTTCAGCACTTTGGAAGTTGGGCTGTCAGAAAGGCATCAAATACAAATGTTCCTGACGCGCCTAGTGGATTCCGTGCAATGACGAAGGATGCAGCAATGCATATTAATGTGATTAATGATTATACATACACATTGGAAACAATTGTCCAGGCGGGTAGGGATAAGATAGCGGTCAGGAGCGTACCTGTTCATACGAATCCGGACATAAGACCATCGAGACTTTTTCATAGCGTTTGGTCGTATGTAAAAAAGTCGATCGTTATTATTCTCAGGGCATATATGATGTATCAGCCGCTAAAGTGTTTTACCTATCTGTCATGTATACCGCTGTTTTGTGGAGTTGGGATTGGAATCAGATTCTTGTATTTGATTGTTATAGGACAAGGATATGGACATATACAGTCACTTATATTGGCGTGTACATTGATTATTGTGGGTTTTTTGACATTTATGATAGGACTCATTTCTGATTTGATAGCAGCAAACAGGAGGATTTTGTCTGATACCCAATATCATATCCGGAGGATGGAATATAATGCCGCTGAAGGAAGTAAAACAAAGAAAAATGAGTCTGAGCTAGATTGGGAGCCATATGTGATAAAAGAAAATAAAGCATTTTCAAAAGAAAGTGATAAGAAACATAAAATTTACAACATGTGTTAAGTGTGAAAAGAAAATCTAAAATGACCAAGAACGCCATTTAAGATTTTCTAAGTTTCACACTCAGAAGAATATCCTGACGGTCATTCTTCACACAATGTTTGTGCCGCAAGGCGGTATGTTGGAAGGTTTGAAAATATTGGTAGTGGGTGATGGGAGATAAATGAAATAGTTACCTTTGTTGTTCCGGTCTATAATTCCGGGAGAACAATCGCAAGGACAATTGAAAGTATTCTTAACCAGACAGACGGAAGATACAAAGTGATGATTGTCAATGATGGTTCCGATGATGATACGGAAGAAATCTGTAAGCGCTATATAAAAGAAAATAAAATTGATTACATATATCAGGAAAACAGGGGACTTGGCGGAGCCAGAAACCGTGGAATGGATCTGGTAGATACCCCATATGTCTCGTTTCTTGACAGCGATGACTGGCTGATGCCGGAATATGTTGAGAAGCTTGCGTACCATCTTAAGAGACATAAAGAAGAAAAAATAGAGATGATTATGACTTTACCCCAGATTTTTCATGAGGGCAGTAAGATAGTGAAAGACTGGTATGATAAGCCCTTGTTTGAAAGTATATTTCCGGAGGATGGAGTCATTGTGAATCCGCAGGAAAATGCGGATATTTATAGATTTGAAGTAAATCAATGCCGAAAGGTGCTGCAAATGAAGTTTATAAACCGGATTCATTTCAGATTTCGGGAAAGGGTAAAGTGGGAAGATGTATACCCTCACTTTTACCTGTTGTCAAAGTGCTGCGTCTGTATGGGAATAGGAGAAACAGGATTTTATTACAGAATAGGGAGTCATACACAGATAACCTCTTTGAGAGGGAAAGAGCGGATGGATATTCTGGTTGTATTTGAAGATTTACTACAGTATATTTTCAGCGAAAACAGAAAGGCGCTTTATTTTCCGGTGATGAGGGTTATGGTCAGATTTTCCATATGGTGTATCCGTATGGCGGATACAGATAACCGCAAAAATTTGGTGGATAAGCTGCATTTGGTATTCAAAAGGCTGCCCAAAGAATGTATAACCGCACTAAAAAAGGGTGTGAAGGAATGCTGTGGGAGAGCAGATGCCAGACAGTATCTGCTTTTTATAACTGCAATCAGGAGGAAACCGCTTTCTTTTGTTTTTTATGATTATCTTTGGCAGGAGATGGGGGAAAAGACAATTAAGAAGCTGCTGGGAGCGGGGGAAAGAGTTGCTTGACACCAAGGAACGGTGGTTATTATTTACGGATCAGGAATGAATAAAAAATGTTACAGATTAAGAGTTATCTTTCAAAGATTTATGACATAAAAAGTGTGTTGCTGATAGGAAGGACAAAAGAATTTCAGGAGCTGGCTTTCTGGCTTTTAAGGAAAAAAGGTATAGAAAAGATTCATTATTGTTCGCAGGAAGAAAACAATATATGTTCCGATTTGATTGAACCCTGTACGTTAAAGTATATGCCGCATAGTAGGAAGCAGATAGATGCAGTTATTTTTGACAGAGGATGCAGGGAGATGGCAATAGACATACAGGAAATCGCTCCGCGCTTTTTCATTGGAAGATTGGATAAGGAAGAAGAATATTTCGACTTATGGGAGCAGTACCGGCAGATATCTGATTTTATTTACCTGGAAAGGGAAAAGACAATATGGCCGGGAGCAAATAGAGAGGACGCGGGCAGCTGTGAGATTCTGGAGTGGCAGAGAGGGGAAGAAGATGTGGAATTGTCTGTTATACTTCCGGTTTACAATGTAGAAGCATACCTTCCTGAATGTATAGAATCTCTGCTTAAGTGGAAGGCGCCTTATGTGGAATATCTTTTTGTAAATGACGGCTCTGTGGATGGTTCTGCAGATGTTATCGGAAGATATATGGAACAGGATAGAAGAATTCATTTAATTGATAAAAAAAATGGCGGCTGTGCCTCGGCAAGGAACAGAGGAATCGCACAGGCGAAGGGAAGATACCTGGGATTTGTAGATCCGGATGACTTTATAGAGGGAAGCATGTTTTATCAATTATTTCGAAGGATAATCCTGGGAAATTATGATTTAGCTTATTGTGGGTATAAGGAATATTACGAGCAGTCAGGAAACACAGAAAAGATATTAAATGACTGTCTCAAAGAGCCTTATGACAGTGGAACCTATAGGCAGGATAAGGTACAAAAGCTGGCAGTCAATACCAGAGTAGCCATATGGAGGTGTATCTATAAGAAGGATGTCATTGATCATCATCAGATAAGATTTCACGAGGATTTGAAGCGGTTTGACGATCTTCCTTTCCGGGTGGAATATATTTTTGCGGCAAAAAGCGCAGTGTGCGTTCCCGAATATTTATACTACTATCGTCTGGGACGAAAAGGGCAGGATGTGGCCTGTTCCGATGAAGGTTTTTTCGTTCATTTTAGCATATTTGAGCATTTAGATAAGTATGTGGAGAAATTCAAAGATAAGGCAAAGACGGATTTGCTGCAGGTAATTAAGATTCAGACCCACGGGTTTGCGCTTTCAAAGATGAAAGGAAAGAGGAAGTGGGAATATTGGTACAGAGCAAGACAGGACCTGAACAAAAATACGGGATATTTCAGAACCCTCTGCCTGATTATGATGTATACGGGGAAAGGAAATTTGGGATGGTACACAGGAATGAAATTATGGCCTTTTAAGAGGAACTGACAGATGACTTTTTGCAGGGAAGTAAAAAAGTATTGGAAGTTTGCGGTTTATGCCGCTAAAGCAGATTTGCAGGATGAAGTGGCGAACTCCTATTTGAACTGGATATGGTGGATATTGGAGCCTTTAAGCTCTATGTTGATTTACGTATTGATATTTGGTGTGGTATTCAAAAACAACGAGCCGTATTTTCCTGTTTTTGTTTTTATAGGAATTACGGTGTGGGATTATTTCAGCAGATGTATTACTTCCAGCGTGAATCTGATTAGGAGCAACCAACACATTATTTCAAGGGTATATATACCCAAGTATATTCTGCTGATTCAGAGAATGCTGGTGCTGGCCTTTAAGATGCTGATAGGCTGGTTGATTGTGGCTGTGATGATGATTGCATACAAAGTTCCTGTGGGAATTAAGCTGATGTATGTATTGCCCGATTTGATGGTATTTTTTGTTTTTTGCTTTGCATGCAGCCTTTATTTCCTGCATTTTGGTGTGTATGTGAACGACCTTTCCAGACTGCTTGCGATTGCGCTGAATCTGGCTTTTTATGTAACCGGTATTTTTTTTAACATTCAAAAGAGTATTCCGGCTCCCTTTGGTTATCTGCTTCAGCGCATAAATCCGATAGCATACCTGCTATTTTGTATCAGAAAGTCGCTTCTTAATCAGGAACCGCCATCGGCGATTCTGCTGGGCATATGGATGCTTATTTCTCTGTTGCTGGCAGCCGGAGGAATCCGTTTGATTCGCAAGAATGAAAATAATTATGTGAAGTTAATTTAAATATATAAATTTGGGTAAGCAGAGCAGATGAGAAGTGGCAGGGGAAGGATATGGGAGAAATTGCTATAGACGTTTCAAATGTCATAATTACATATAAGCTAATGAAAAATTTTTCCATACAAAGGAATTTGTTGCGGCGGGATGCGGAGAAAGCGGAAGAATTTGAAGCCATAAAAGGAATTTCCTTTCAGGTGGAAAAAGGAGAAATATTAGGGATAATAGGGAAAAATGGAAGTGGAAAGTCTACCCTGCTTAGAGCGATTGCCGGAGTATTCTGTCCCAATTCCGGTACCATTGATTTGAAGGAAAATACAGTGTCTTTGCTTTCTTTAGGAGTGGGTTTTAAGGATACCCTGACAGGAAGGAAAAATATTTATTTATCCGGTATGCTGCTGGGGTTTACAGAGAAAGAAATCAAGAAGAGAGAAAAAGAAATCATTGATTTTGCTGAACTGGGAGAGTTTATTGACAGGCCGGTTAAGACATATTCCAGCGGCATGCATGCGAAGCTGGCTTTTTCAATCACATGCAATTTGGAAACAGATATTATTCTGGTGGACGAGGTATTGAGCGTTGGAGATGAAAATTTTCAGAGGAAGAGTTTTACGAAAATGGAAACGTTAATACAAGATAAGAACAGAACGGTAATTATTGTATCACATAATATTGAAACCCTTCAAAGGCTATGCGACAGGGTAATATGGCTGCATGATGGGGAAATCAGAAAGATAGGTTTGGCACAGGAAATACTTGAAAAATACCACATATATATGATGGCGCAAGCAGGGAGATAAATTAGATTGCTATGAAAAAGTTGATACGCAGGCTAAAAGGAGCGCTGAAAAGAATTTATTACAAATTAAATCCACAGCATAAGCAGATACTTCTCATCAGGGATGTGGTGCTGGATTTGCAGAGACGGATATCGGTGCTAGAGGACAGAAGCACCCTGCAAACCAGGGGAGGCGCGAAGGACGGCTGGTGTCTTGACAAGCTTTTTATGGCATCGGAGCAGATGGTTTACCGGTATTTATATCTGCTTAGATATATCAAAGAAAATGACAGTGTTTTGGATGTTGAGAGCGGTTACGGAACAGGGGCGGATCTGTTGTCACAGTATGGGCCTATCGATAACTGTCTGTGCCTGAACAGTATTGACTATTATACCCGTGCAGGGAAGATGTATTACGGTTCCGATTATGTTACATTTCAAACAGGAACAATAGATGGGATTCAAAGTAAATTCTGCGTGATTATAGCGTTTGATGAGAATAAAACCATATTAATGGATGAAAAGGATTTCGAAAAGATGTGTGGCTTATTGGAGTTTGACGGAATTCTGGCAGTGGCAATTGATATAGAGGATAAAAGCAGCAAGCCCTTTTTAACACAGCCGGAAAAATTTGGTCTGACGATAGAAAATGAATTTTATCAAAATAATGGGGATGCGGAGCTTATGGATAGCTGCTGCGGCAAAGCCGTATGGGTTGTCTATTACAGGAAAAATGGACAAAGGAATTGTTTTTGATATAAAAGAATATTCCATTCATGACGGACCGGGAGTACGGGTAACGGTATTTATGAAGGGATGCCCCCTTAAGTGCAGATGGTGTCATAATCCCGAGGGAATAAGTCCCCTTCCACAATGTAACAGCCGGACCGGGAAAATGACCGGGAGGGAATGGACGTTGGAGGAGCTGACAAAGAGAATGGACTCTTATAGGCCGTATTTCCACAACTGCGGAGGCGGAATTACCTTTTCCGGAGGGGAGCCAGGCATGCAGGCAGATTTCCTTTTGAAATTTGCAGAGCGGTGCAGGGGGATACATAAGCTTTTGGATACTTCAGGCTATTGTGAACCGAAGAAATTCTCCGCCTTGGCAGAGCAGTTTGACATGGTTTATTTTGACCTGAAACTGATTGATGATGCCGCCCACAGGAAATATACAGGCGTTTCCAACCAGATTATTCTGGAAAATTTAAAGTATCTGATGGGAACACAGAAGAAGACCATTCTGCGGATGCCTATGATTCCGGAAATTACAGATACCCGCTACAATCTGGAAAGTGCGGGGAAACTGATTGTGGAGGTGTGCAGGCCGGAAACGGAAATTCATCTGCTGCCCTATAATAAGCTGGCTGGTGGGAAATATCCTGTTTATGGAATGGAGTATCCCCTGAAAAACTGGTATACAAAAAATAATACGGACAATATTGAACACTTTGCCGGGTGGCTTTCCGGTAAAGGATACCAGATAAAAAATTACGTTTAAGAACAATATAATGCAGTATCGCAAGCAAGGCTTGCGGTATGCGTAGGGAATAAGTTTGGAAGTTAAACTTCCAAACTCTTTAATGGCGGCAGTATCGCAAGCAAGGCTTGCGATATGCGGAGGGGATAAGAATGGGTAAAGAACTGTTGCAGCGGGTTGTGATGCCTGGAGTGAAAGAAAGGGACTGCCAAAAACTGTTTTTTCGATTCAGTCAGACGGAATGCATGGCATTTGGGGAACCGTTGGTGGCATTGAATGAGTTGTACTTTAATACATGGATGAATTTGTTTGCAGCCAAAAAATGGTTTCATTATGGAGCTGTCCGAAATTTATTTTTAAAACTGGATATAAAAGGCGACTTTTGCGTTGAAATTGTGGGAAGCAATCAAAATGCCGCTTATGGGCATATTGATGAAAAACTGATATTTGAGGAATTCAGGGATAACCAGGAGGAAAGATATATCAAGATAGATAATCCTGCCGCCTATGACGCTGTTTATTTCATTATAAGAGATAGAAAGGATGCCCCATGCAGATTCCGGTCGGCGGGATGGTATACAGATATTCCTCCGGTCAGAGAAAACATACTTGCGATTGTGATCTGTACTTATAAAAGAGAAGCATATATTCACAAAGCGATGGCAATGTTTGAAAATTATCTTTCAGAAAATGAAGCTTTAAGGAACCGAATGCACTTGTTTGTTATTGATAATGGGAAGACTCTGGATTTAAGCCGGAGTAATGAATATGTTACTGTTTTTTATAATATCAATGCGGGCGGAGCAGGTGGGTTTGCCCGGGGATTGATTGAGGCTTGCAGGGCAAGGGAGGATTATACAAGATGTCTCTTTATGGATGATGATGTGGAAATCATTCCCGAAAGCTTTTACCGGACATTGGTGTTGGCGGATTATCTTAGGGAAGAGTACAAAGACGCAGTCATAAATGGTGCGATGCTGGATCTATATCACAAAAACATTTTTGTTGAAAACCTGGCAGTAGAGGATGGATTGTGGGTAGCTGCCTATCATCAGGGGGCTAATCTTACGGAGTTTGAGGAGATATTAAAGGTAAATGATATTCCGGAAAGTGTCTATCATAATAAGCGGTCAAAAGCAAATGCTGCATGGTTTTACAGTTGCTTTCCGATGGATAAGGAAAAGAGTATAAATGACCTGCCCCTCCCTGTATTTATTCGTGGGGATGACGTGGAATATGGACGCAGGAAGTTTGGAAAGGCCTTTATCCAGCTAAACGGTATCTGTGTGTGGCATGCCCCATTCTACTATCGGGTGGGTAAAGCAACGGAAGCCTATTATATGTCTCGCAATATGTTTATGATAAATGCTTTGTATTCGGACGGATTTAAAAAAAATTTTGGGCGGCTGTATAGCGCAGGATTCCGATATAGCCTGGATACCTATGATTACGTTTCGGCACAGTTATACATCAGGGCCTTGGAAGATGTTTTAAAGGGGAGCCGGGTTTTTGACGAGGATGTGCAGGAGATTGCAGAGACAGTCGGCAGAATTGCAGAGGAAGCAAGAGAGCCGGTAACTGATTTTTATGAATTAAAAGCTGTAAAGGATAAACCGTTTCATTATGCAAGACTGAAAAGAATCTGTGTTCGCCTGATTCAGGTCTGCTATAAGTGTGTACCTGCCTCGAAGTGTGTCCTGAAGCGGAAAGGTATGAATCTTGCGCAGGAATGGTACCCTCCGGTGGAGACTTTTCTGATAAAAAGGCATGTGAAGGTATATAATCTTTTGAACAAAACCAGTGTGCTGCGTGAGTTTGACTACCATATGGAAAGAAAGCTAAAAAAGCAGTTCAGGAAATTATTGGCGGAAATAGAAAAAAATTATGACAGCTTGCTTAAGGATTACAGGACAAATTTACCCAGATTAACCTCATTTGATTTTTGGAAGAAATATTTGAACTTGGAGTGACCAAAGGAGAACTAAGGGAGAAGTTTGAAGATGAACTTCCAGACTATGTATGGGGGCAGTTCTTTTGGAAAGATTTATGTATTGTTTGTGCCGCAAAGCGGCGTGCAGGGAGTGTAAAAGGTGATGAGAAACAGAGATTTTGCGCAGAAAAGATATTACCGGGTTTTTCGGCAGGATCGCGGAAATAGCATATTCTATGTGCCATTAAAGGAATGGTCCTTCCAACGGAAGGCTGCGGAACATTTCAAAGCAATGTGTGAGGCGGAAACTCCGATTGTTTTCCCGAGAGAAAAGATTACATTCACCAGGACAAACCGGAATGTAACACCGGCTTATTCTCCTGAAGATATAGAAGCTGAATTTGATGTAAACGGGAAAGTTTATAACGTGATCAATAATGTCTGTCCGGATTACAGTATTTTACTGGAAAAAGGATTTGGAGGAATCAGGGATGAGATAAATATCCGGATGAGGAGTGCTGACAGAAAGGAAAAGGATTTCCTTATGTGCTGCCTGATCACGATTCAGGCGATTGAAGAATTGGCAGAGCGTTATGGTCGTGAGGCAGAGAGAGTTGGCAATAGATACGTTAAGGAACTTCTGCAAACAGTGCCCATGCAGCCGGCTCAAAGCTTTGCACAGGCGCTGCAGGCAGTACGCTTTATTTCGTCTATGTTCTATCTGGCAGGTAACTATCAATTGGGATTTGGACGGATTGACCAGTATTTAATTTCCTTTTACCGGGATGATATTGCAGAAGGGAAGGTGACACCGCAGGAAGCGGAGGAACTTATCGGAGAGTTTTTTATTTCCCTGAATAAAGACACGGATCTATATTTTGGTGTGCAGCAGGGAGATAACGGGCAGAGCATGATGCTGGGAGGAGTAAAACCTGATGGGACAGAGGGTATCAATGAACTGACCTATCTGTTTTTGAAAGTTTCCGAAAAATTGAGGCTGATTGACCCCAAAATCAATTTGCGGATTGATTCCAATACGCCTAAGGATCTGCTTTTATTGGGCTGTAAACTTACAAAAGCCGGTTTAGGTTTTCCACAGTATTCTAATGACGAAGTGGTAATCCCGGCACTGGTAAAAGTAGGCTATTCTTTGGAAGATGCCCGCAATTACACGGTGGCGGCATGCTGGGAATTTATTATTCCGGGTAAGGGGCTGGATATTGTAAACCAGGGAGCGGTATCTTTTCCGTATGCGGTGGGTGAGGTACTAAAGAGCCCAGATCTGACAGACATGGACGAGACGCGGATGGAGAAAATCATCCGGAAGAATATTGACTGGCAGGTGAAAAATATTCTGGAAAATAGAAACCAGTTTCTTCTGCCCTCACCACTGGTGTCACTTTTTTTCCACGGAACAGTATCTGCCTGCAAAGATGTAACCCAATGTGCCAGATACAGGAACCGGGGAATACATGGTGCAGGAAGTGCAAACGCGGCGGATGCGCTTTATCTAATAAGAAATATGATTCGTCAGGGAAAGCAGGAAGAACTTTTACGTCTAAAGGAGGCAGTGGATAAGAATTATGAGGGTTTTGAAGCTGAACGTGACTATCTGAGAAATGAATTCCCCAAAGTGGGAAACGGGGATGAACAGGTAGATGAGGGATTATATGATATTTTTAACTGGTTTGCAGATGCTTGCGAGCATTATTCTGACAGACGGTGCAGAATAAGGCCGGGAACCGGAAGCGCGCAGTTTTATATTTGGCTGACAAACCGGACGAATGATTGGATTATCGAACCTGTAGTAGGAGCTACGATTGATGGGAGGAGAGCAGGGGAGGCGCTGCCCTCCAGCCTTGCACCTGCCCAGGGAGTGAAGATAAATGGTCTGTTAAGTGTACTACAATCTTTTTCCGTGATTGATTATTCCAGAATCATGAACGGTGGACCGATTACGGTTGAATTTTCTCCGTCTGCATTAAGTACCCAGGAGGGGTTGGGAAAACTGGCGGATATTCTCCGGTGTTTTGTAAAGATGGGGAATCAGCAGCTGCAATTGAATGTATTGGATTACCGGGTATTGTGTGACGCAATGAAACATCCGGAAAGACATAGCAACCTGATTGTGCGCGTATGGGGGTGGAGCGGCTATTTTTGCGAGCTTGCACCGGAATTTCAAAGGCAGGTTGTGAATCGGCATCGGTATGAATTATAAATTTGTAAGAGTGATTTTGAAATGTAAAATTGGAGGAAATACAATTGAAGTCAGGCAAAATTGCTAAAATGATTATTTTTATTTTCTTGTTTGTTTTTCTTTTTATATTATTACAAAAGTTATTGACGCCAAAGTGGATTTATGGAACTGATGCATCGAGTCAGGGTGAGACAAATAGGTTCCAAACCTTTTACCAGTTGGAGAAGGATTCTTTAGACTATATTACAATAGGAGACAGCAAAAGTTATTATTCCATAAATCCTTCATTAATATATGCGGAAACGGGATTTACGGGATATTGTCTGGGATGTACAGGTGAAGGAATCGGGCTTACTTATTACTGGATGGAAGAAGCATTAAAATATCAGTCCCCCCAATATATATTTTGGGATGCAAGTGCACTTTTATCGGAATCATCCATTGCAGTCAGTGAGAAATACGAGGCATCAGCAGTACCGAAAGCTTTAACTTATATGAAATTTGGCCCTACAAAAATCAGGGCATGTATAGAGAATCAGATAGAAGAAAGAAATTGGTTACAGCTTTTGATTCCAATGTTGTCATTTCATACAAGATGGAAAGAATTGGAAAAGGTGGATTTTTCTTATGATAATTCTGATTATGCCTTATTAGGTTCATATTTAACATTTGAAAAGCGCAATTTTTCTGATATTTTACAAAAAAATAAGCGCAGTTTTTTGACTTATGATCTATCAGGAAACGAAAAGCAAGAAAATCGAGTAATAAGTGAAAAAAATAAACAATATTTTGAAAAAATGTTTACATTATGTAAGGTGAAAAAAGTAACGTTTATACCATTTATAGGTCAGACTACGGTTCTTACGGATGATAATTTGGAAACTATAAGTAATTTTTTGGAAGATTATGATTTGGAGTGTTTGATTTTTGGTGATGAAGAAATGGGCATTGCCTGGGATGTGGATACACCCGATACGGGTACACATTTAAATTATTGGGGGGCATGCAAATATTCTAAGAGATTTGCAGAATATTTAAAGAAACAAAGGAAATTAGGTCAAAATTTGCATTCGAAAGTCAGAGAATATTGGGATAACAATTTGGAATTATATAGAGAATTTGAAACAGAAAATCTTATTGATTCAAAAGAGCAAACATTGTCTTATATGCAGGTTTTGGAGGCAAATAAAGATAATTTATGCATTATTATTGCTGTAAAAGATGATGCTTGTGCTTCATTTTACGGATATATAGAGGGATATATTAAACGTTTAGGGCTGCAAAATGGATTTAATGAGGAACATGTGCAAAATTCTTATATTGCAGTGATTGATAAAGGAAAGGTGCTATTTGACAGATGGGCGGCTGCACCTTTGAAATTAGAAGACAATTTTAATAGCATGGGTAAAAATTTTTATATAGAAAGCGGTGGATATGTTTATGGCGATATTTCAACGATACAAATAGATGATATCAATTATGCGGTTAATAAAAGAGGGCTTAATATTGTTGTATTGGATAGTGATACGGGGAAAGTGATCTCCAGTGTGTCAATTGATACACATGATGAAAGCTTATCTTTTACAGAAAAGGAAATGGATAAAGAGGCAGAAACGATATGGAATCAATACGTGGAAAATACACATATTTTACAGGACGGGATTTATACAATCCATCCCTATGGGAATCTGGATTATGCATTAGATATTTCAGAGGGTTCTTGGTCTGATAATGCTAATCTACAGCTTTGGAATAGCACAGGCAAAGAACCACAGCAGTTTGAATTACAATATGTTGGGGAAGGGTTATACACAATAAGGGCCGTTAATTCGGGCAAATATCTGACAGCATACCGTTTTGGAAATACAAATGAAACTAACGTTGTACAAAATACTTATACAGGGCTGGCAAATCAAAGATGGTATATTTACAGAGATCGTAATGGAGCATATTGTGTGATGTCGCATTATAACAAATTGATGATGGATGTGGCAGGAACCGTTTCAAACATAGGGGCAAATATTTTTTTGTATAAACCGGTTCAAGGTAACTGGCAGACTTTTGAATTCAAAAAAATAAAGACTATTGAGAGGAAAAAGTAAAGAATGGGTTATTTGTCATTTAATTCATTACCATTTATTGTTTTTTTAATAGTAGTTATTTCTATTTATTATGTATATCCGGAAAAATGCCGTTGGGTAATTCTCCTGATCAGCAGTGTAATGTTTTATAGTTTTGCAGGAATTGAGATGTTACCATTTATTATTTCGACATCGGTTATTGTTTGGTATGCCTCATATAAAATAGATTGCGTTTATAAAGAAGCAGATAGTTTAGCAGAGGAAAAGCAACTAAAAGGAAAAGAAAAAGCACTGATGATGGCACCATTTAGGCGAAAGTGCAGAAAGCGATTCTTAATTCCGGCCCTCATAGTAGTGGTAGGGTTGCTATGTTATTGTAAATTCGCGAAAATGCTGGTGGAAGGGATAGTTGAATTGGCAGGGGGTGGGGAAATTTCAATGAAAGTGATTTTCCCATTGGGCATTTCTTATTATACATTTTCAACGATTGGTTATTTATTGGATGTATATTGGGGAGGTCAGAAATATATAAAGAATTATTTTAAGTTTGCACTGTGTGTATTTTATTTTCCACAAATAGTGGAGGGGCCTATATCTAAATATAGCCGATTGATATTAGAGTTTGAGAAAAAGCATCCGTTTGATTTTAAGAAAATATGCTTTGGTATTCAACTCATGCTGTATGGTTACTTCAAAAAAATGGTTATTGCGGACAGGCTAGTACTGTTTACATCGGAAGTCTATGGAAATATCGAAAGCTATGAGGGGCTTACTATATTAATTGCAATGATTTTCAGGTTGTTCTATATGTATATGGACTTTTCCGGATGTATGGATATCGTATTGGGAGTATCCCAGATGTTTGGGGTAGAGTTGGACAAAAACTTTAATCATCCTTTTTTTTCAAAAAGTCTGGCAGAATATTGGAGAAGATGGCATATTACGCTTGGCACATGGTTTAGGGACTATATATATTTACCCCTGTTGACATCACAATGGCTGAAAAAATGTTTGATAGGGATAAAGAATAAGTTTGGCATTAAAATAGCCAAGTATGCAGGGACTGCGATTGCATTGATGGCGGTGTGGATTTTGACAGGTATTTGGCATGGCACAGGATGGAATTATGTGATCTGGGGGATATATAATGGAACGATTATTGTAATTTCTTCTTTTTCGTCCAATTTATACAAAAGGGTGTCCATGAAGTTACATATTGATACGGAAAGCACGGGATATCAGCGGTTTCAAATGCTTCGTACTTTTGTAGTGCGATTATCGGCCAATCTGTTTTTAGCAGCGAATACGTTAGAAGGATTCAATATATTTTTAAAACAGCTATTTAAACGATTTAATCCATGGATTTTGTGGGATGGAAGTTTATATAAAATGGGATTAGATCATAAGGACTTCTGTGTGGTGTTCCTTGGCCTGTTATTTGTTTGGAGAATCAGTATTTTGCAGGAACAAGGAAGCGTACGAGAAAAAATTGCAAACTATAATATTGTTCTCAGATGGGGAATTTATTATATCGCGATTTTTTCCATAATCATCTTAGGAATGTATGGGATAGGATATGATGCAAGTGCATTTGTATATGCCCAATTTTAACGGACATAAATTTACTTATCCGTTTGTGTTAATACCTAAATTTTAATACGTGCGGAGAGAAAATTTATATAGAAAAAAGTAAAACTAATGGGGTTGGCAATTTAACAATTGCTTCAGTATTTCAAGTTAAAGGAGAAAGAAAAAGATGGAAAAAGAAAAGAAAATGGAATTATTGGAAGAAATGTTAGAAATGGATGCTGGAACATTAAGGGAAGATATGATTTTGAGTGAAATGGATGAATGGGATTCTCTTTCAATGCTTTCTTTGATTGTTCTGATTGATGAAGAATTTGGAAAAACAATTGACAGTACGGATATTAGAAAGTTGGTAACAGTTAAGGATATTTTGGACATAATGTGTCAATAGTCGTTGTGATGCTATAGGGAGGAAAAATGGCTAGTGGAAAATTGCGGAATTTGAGTATTAGAGGAATTATTTGTGCACTGCCTGATAATAAAGTTTTAACAGTAAGCCGGGAAAATGTGTTTGGAAAAGAAACAGTGGATAAGATCATAGAGTCAACAGGGATAACGTCTACTTATCGTGTTCTTCCCAGACAAACCGCATCGGATTTGTGTTTTCATGCAGCGGAAAATTTAATAAAAAAATTAAACTGGAATAAAGAAGATATTGGCATATTAATTTTTACGTCTCATGCACCTGATTACAAGCGCCCGGCTACGGCTTGTGTGCTGCAGGGACGTTTGGGGTTCAGTCAGGATTGTATGGCATTTGATATAGGACTCGGCTGTTCAGGATTTGTATATGGAATGTCAGTCATTGGATCTATTATGCAGAATCCCGATATAAAAAAGGGATTATTGTTAATGGGAGATATGAGTAGCGTTTCCACAGATCCTGATACAACCAATAATCTTTTGTTTGGCGACTGTGGAGCGGCGGTTGCAATAGAAAGAAACGAAGAATGTGAAGATATAGACTTTTTGTTAAAAACCGATGGCACCAGATATCAGAGTCTTCTGGCGGTAGGAGGAGGATACCGACATCAAAACAATCATAATGATTATTGTTATATGGACGGTAATAATGTTTTCAGTTTTTCAATATCGGATGTAGTGAAGACAATAAAGGAATTTATGGATAGCTGGGACATTTGCACGGAAGATATTGATATGTTGGCCCTGCATCAGGCAAACAGTCTTATTATGAAAAATATTGCAAAGAAATGTAAGATAAGTTTGGATAAGGTTCCTATTTCAATTAATCATTATGGAAATACATCAAGTTCTTCCATTCCGCTTGCTATTGTTGACAGTTTGCTTAGAAATAATATACAAAAGAAAGAAAAATACCGGGTTATAGCGTCAGGCTATGGACTTGGGCTTTCATGGGGTGTGATGAATTTTGTGCTGGAGAGCAGTATGAAGGTAGGAATGCTTTATACCAAAACATATTTTGATGATGGTCATTATGGCGAAGGAGAGGAAAATGTGTAATCTGGAAAAATACGATGAAATTTTTGTAGATGTCTTTTCAATTGAAGAAAAGAATTTAAATGAAAATATTGTTAGAGGGGCAGTTAAAGATTGGGATTCATTAGGACATGTGAAATTGATTACAACGATAGAAGATGTTTTTAATATTATGTTTGATACAGAAGATATACTAGAATTTGATTCTTATGATAAGGGAAAAGAAATATTAAAGAAGTATAATATTACTGTATAAAGGTTTGAAATGCTGATATGTGGAATGACAAATATAAGAAAGAATTAATTAAGAAACGACAAGAGGTGTTAAACGGCGGTGGAAGAAAGCGGTTGGAAAAACAACATAGAGAGGGTAAACTTTCAGCTCGTGAAAGGCTAAGTATTCTTTTTGACAAAGATACATTTATGGAAGTTGATGGATTAATTGAGTCAAGAATCAGTGATTTTCATATGGATGAGAAGTGGATACCTGGGGATGGCGTGATTACAGGGTATGGAAAGATAAATGGCAGACTGGTGTTTGCTTATTCAGAAGATTTTACAGTAATTGGAGGCACTTTGGGGGAATATCATTCTCTTAAAATATGCAGGATTATGGATCGGGCATTAGAAATGCGTTCGCCACTGATTGCCATAAGTGACAGTGGAGGAGCGAGAATAGAAGAAGGGGTTTCTTCTTTGAATGGATATAGCGGAATGTTTTTGCGAAATACAAATGCTTCCGGAGTGATTCCCCAGATTGCGGTAATTATGGGACCATGCGCAGGTGGAGCTTGTTATTCACCTGCAATTTGTGATTTTATTTTTATGACGGAAAGTACAAGCCGTATGTTTATTACCGGACCAGGGGTAGTGAAAGAAGTCATTGGTGAAATTGCATCCTCTTTTGAACTTGGAAGTGCAGAAATCCATATGAAGAAAAGTGGCGTTTCACATTTTGTATTCAAAAATGATGAGGAATGTTTGAATGGGGTAAAGAAGCTGCTTACATATTTGCCCTCGAATAATGAAGAAAGACCACCTGCAGCAGTAGGAAGTAGTAGCAATATCTCTCATGCTTTACAGGAAATTGTGCCAGATGAACAAAGAAAAGTATATGATGTGCGTAAAGTAATTGATGCAATTGTGGATTTATATAGCTTTTTGGAAGTTCAGGCATTTTATGCCACTAATCTTGTGATAGGATTTGGCAGGTTGAATGGACAAGTGCTAGGAATTGTTGCAAATCAGCCATTAGTTATGGGTGGATCATTGGATGGAAATTGCTCTGAAAAAGGCGCAAGATTTATTCGATTCTGTGATGCGTTCAATATTCCGGTTTTGTCATTGATTGATGTACCTGGTTTTTTCCCAGGAACAAAACAGGAGCATGGAGGTATTATACGTAAGGGAGCAAAGCTGCTGTATGCATATTCAGAAGCAACAGTCCCAAAAGTTTCGTTGATTATGCGGAAAGCGTATGGTGGCGCATACATTGCAATGAACAGTAAAAATATGGGAGCAGACATGGTATATGCGTGGCCAATTGCCCAAATTGCAGTAATGGGGGCAGAGGGAGCTGCGGATATTATTTATCGGAAGGAAATTGAAAATGCTAAAGACAGCGAAACGGCTAGAATGGAATTTATAGAGCAGTATAAAAACAATTTTATGAATCCGTATCTTGCAGCAAAAAGGGGATATATAGATGAAGTGATTATGCCAGAGGAGACCAGGCAGAAGCTGATAGATGCATTCGATATGTGCAAAACAAAATGTAAGAATATTGTCAGAAAGAAGCATGGTAATATACCACTTTGAGGAAGGGATGAAATTAGGTATGGAGTTTGAGGGGAAAAAAATAATCGTTACAGGCGCATCATCTGGAATTGGGAGGAAAACTGCACTCAGATTAAGCGAACTTGGAGCAAAGCTATTTTTGATTGCCCGTAGGGAAGAAAGGTTGGCAGAAGTAGTGAGTGAACTCTCAGGGGATGGGCATGCTATTTATCCTGCGGATTTGAGTAGAATAGATACGATTGAAAGGCTGGTGGATGCAATCGTAAAGGAGCAGGGAAAGCTTGATGGGATGGTTTACAGTGCAGGTATATCCAAAAATATGCCTCTTATGCAATGTAAGCCAAGAAATGTTAAAGAAATATTCGAGATAAATTTTTTTGGATTTGTGGAAATAGTAAGGCAGATTTGCAGAAGGGGCAGATTTAATGAAAGAATGCGCATTGTAGGTGTTTCATCCACAGCATCCTTGCGTGGAATGAAGGGAAATACAGTGTATTCTGCTTCAAAAGCGGCAATGGATGGAGCAGTGAGAAGTATGGCCAAAGAGATTGCAGATAAAGGGATTTGTATTAATACCGTGGCGCCTGGGATGACACGGACAGATATGTGGGATGCCTTTTTAAAAAGGTACGGGGAAGATTCTGACAGTGTTAAAGATATGATGCATGACCAATATCTAGGATTGATAGAAACAGATGATGTGGCAGATGCAATTATTTTTTTGCTGAGCCAGAGAGCACGCTTCATTACAGGGTTTTCGCTACCTCTGGGGGGGGGTAAACTGACTTAATTGAGCAATGTAAAACCGAAGAAGCTGATAAGGGGAAGAAGTGTTATGGATCTCACAAATGGTTTATTAGAACAAAAGGTATGCTTGGTGACAGGAACAAATCGTGGTATAGGACAGAAGATTGCCGAACGGTTTGCAGAAGAAGGAAGTATCGTTTATGCAAATGCTAGACAAAAGGACTGTCTGGAGGAGTGGGCTTTTGGTTTCAATGAAAAAGTATCTGGGAATATAATTCCAATTTATTTTGATATAACTAATTCAGAGGAAATAAAGCAAGCTATGATGCGTTTGAAAAAAGAGCAGGGGAGAATGGATGTCCTTGTTAATAATGCAGGCATTATTTCGAATAGTCCGTTAGGGATGATTGCGAAAGATAGCGTAAGAAACATGTTTGAGGTAAATGTCTTTGGATTGTTGGACTTGACGCAATATGTTGTAACAAAATTTATGATTAAGCAAAAGAGTGGTAGTGTTATTAACATTGCATCTATAACAGGAGTGGAAGGCAGCAAAGGACAAATTGCGTATTCTGCAAGTAAAGGAGCTGTGATATCCCTGACAAAATCAATGGCACAGGAACTTGCAATACACAATATAAGAATAAATGCTGTTGCACCGGGGATGGTCGATACTGGTAGAATTAAGGTGACTCTGAAAAAAGAGTATTGTGACAATGTTCCCCCAATAGGGATGGGGAGATTAGGGAGAAGCGAAGAAATAGCAGATGCATGCCTGTATTTTGCTCAGGATACATCAGGCTATACAACTGGGCAAGTCCTGGTTGTCAGTGGGGGATATGATACGCAAAGCAGAACGTTATATAATATAAATTTTGATTAGAGGGAATATTATGTTTTTAGAAATTGATAAAAAAAATAAGAGCAATATTGCATTTATAGACAGCGGAGGAATACAGGTTACTTATGGTGAAATTGTAAAGCAGAGTGGGCAATTTTATGAGGCAATAAAGAAGCGGACATTAATATTTATATTAAGTAGAAACTGTGCAGGAGCGGCATTGGGGTACTTATGTGCAATGGTGAATCGGGTAGTCCCTTTAATTTTAAGCGCTACCATGGATAAAGAATTGCTGGAAACACTGATTAAGACGTACCATCCTGAATACATATGGAAACCACTTGATATGTTCGAATATGGCGAGGATGCCCTGTTTTGTCTACATGAATATGGTTTGGCAGCAACGGGAATGGAAACATATCCATTGTACCCGGATTTATCCCTTTTGCTGACTACCTCCGGTTCTACAGGCAGCCCAAAGCTGGTACGGCACTCTTACAATAATCTTGAAGCGCAGGCAAAAAACATTTCCACATTCTTTGAACTGGACGAAGCAGAAAGAGCAATGCTGGATTTACCTATCAATTATACGATGGGGCTGTCCATTTTGAACAGCCATTTATATTCCGGCGCAACAGTTCTATTGACATCCCTAAATGTATTGCATCCCGACTACTGGAAATTTTTTAAAGAACAGCAGGCAACCAGCTTTACGAATGTGCCGTACAGTTTTGAAATCCTAAAAAAGCTTCGTTTTTTTAATATGAATCTTCCATCACTTAAAACGTTATCTCAGGGTGGAGGCAAACTAAGTGGAGAGCTGCAGAAGGAATTTGCAGAATATGCAAATAATACTGGAAGACGATTTATTCTTACATACGGGCAAACTGAGGGGAGCGCAAGAATGGCGTATCTTCCGGCAGAATATGCGTTGGAAAAATGTGGCAGTATAGGGAGGGCAATTCCTAATGGAGAGTTGTATCTTGTAGATGAAGAAGGAAATAAGATAACAATGCCTGGCATTATTGGTGAAATGGTATATAAAGGGCCAAATGTTACTCTAGGGTATGCGCAGTCAGGAGAAGATTTGATTCTAGGGGATGAGCGATGCGGCGTTTTATATACGGGCGATATGGTAAAAGTTGATGAAGATGGATTTTTTTATATTGTGGGAAGGAAAAAAAGGTTTTTGAAACTTTGCGGATACAGGGTAGGGTTAGACGAATGCGAGAATCTTATAAAATCTGCTTTTGAAACGGAATGTGCATGTACTGGAAATGATGAATATATGCATATTTATGTAACTATAGATAAAAACCATCATCAAATCAAGCATTATATTGCGGACAAAATCAATATTAATTCCGGTGTGTTTCAGGTTCATTATATTGAGAAGATTCCCCGAAACGAAGCCGGAAAGATTTTATATCATAAATTGCAATAAAGAACTATGGATAAAAAGCAGATACATAATTTTTATGGAGTGAGATAATAAGTTGAATGTACATGCACTGGGATTCCATTTACAGAGGATAATGTGAGGCCAAATCTTTCCATGCAGCTTAATCAGCCTGTGTCTGGAAAGAATCATTTCTGTTTGGACAGAGTGGATGGGGATAAGCCAAGAATTTGATTGAGGGAAGGCTCTCTTTGTTATATAATATTTGAAAGAAGATTTCCTGAAGTATCAGCCGGGGACTGAGCTTGCCAATGGCTTTTATGAGGGAAATTACAGGGAGTGAGTGGAAAAAGG
>NZ_QZDT01000010.1 GCF_009917485.1 Parablautia muri | reverse complement strand
ACAACGACTATGTGTGATGTGTTGGATCGTGTGGAGAACAGAGGAATTCAAAAAGGAATCCAAAAAGGAATCCAAAAAGGAATTATGCAAGGAGAGGATACAATTCTTTCTTTGATGAATTACTTATTGAGCAATAATCGAACTGAGGATGCAAAAAAAGCGACAGAGGATAAGGCATATAGAAATAAGCTGCTCACAGAAGTTTTTGGAAACAAATGATAAGTTTAAAAGCCTGGCTCCAAAAGCAGTTGAAACGATATGGAAACCGCGTATTTTAGCAGACTTGAGAGATGAAAAAGGTGGAAAATAGAAATGCTTTCTATAATTATACCGGTTTATAATGTAGAAAAGTATCTGGAACAGTGCCTGGAAAGTATCATTTCTGATTGGACAGATCAGAAACCATTGATAGAGGTTCTGATAATCAATGACGGATCCAGGGATCGGTCGGGAGAGATATCGGATTATTATGCGAAAAAATATTCCTTTATACGGGTAATCCATCAGGCAAATATGGGAGTGGCGGCCGCCAGAAATACAGGTATGGAGGCGGCCAACGGCGAATGGCTGTATTTTGTTGATTCCGATGATTATCTTACCACAGGGGCAATGGATATTTTGCTTCGAAGATGTGCAGAAAGTGCGGATAATGATATTGTTCTTTTTGATGCATGGAAAAATGTAGGAGAGAAAGAATTTGCGTGGGAGCATTTTGGAAAAGAAGCGACATGGGACGATAAACAGAAAATAAGAGCTTTGCAAAAAGGAGTATTGTACTTTCCGGGGTTATCAACGAAGGTTCCGCTGGCCGCACCATGGGATAAGGTATATAAAAGGGAATTTTTGCTCAGAAAAGGAATTCATTTTCAGACGGAGCTGAAAGTTTTGGATGATATGATTTTTAATATGGAGGCTTTTGGGGCTGCGGATAAAATTTCTTATTATAAGGATAAGATTTATCATTACCGTATGGTGCCGGATTCTATTACCAACAGCTATAAGCCGGACAGAGTGGAGCAGGATAGCAAGGTTTGGAAATATTTAGAGGCTTATATGGAGAAGATATTCAGACAGGATAAATGGGAACAGGAGGAAAAGGACGGGTTTATACAAGCCTATTATTGCAGAATAATTAAGTCTTTCAGTATTTGCTGCAGACTGTGTTTTTTTAATCCGCGGAATAAAAATAAATTAAAAAATAAGCTGAAATATGTAAAAGAGGTGTTAAAGACAACGCCTTATAAAGAAGCTTTTCATAAAGTGAGATTAAAAAATGCGGAATGGAAGTTAAAAATAGTGATACTTATGGGAAGGTGTCAATTGTCATGGGGCATCTATTTATTACATTTAGCGGAAAATTCTAATATTTTAGCTTGTGTAGGCTGCGCTCTGCCTTACATAGACAATCCTAAAAAGAAATAATCTACAATGCTTTTATTGCACTGGCTTATCAGTTCCTTGATTTTGGCTTTTTGACAGTTGGAGTATGATATCAGCCAGGGCGCGGGGGCTGCCTAATTCTACAAAAATATGTTTGGAATCAGCTTTAAAAAGTTCATGGTTAGCGGGAGTATCCCCCAAAACCATGGACTTTTTCATTGCTTCATAAATGCAGGCCTTTCCGGGGATTGTACGCCTGGCCTTAGCAATATTGCGGTTAAAGTGCCCGGCAAGGCAAAGGTCTGCCTGGCCAATGTACCTGGCAAGCTGTTCCTGGGAAAGCCAGTCAATGAATTTGACATTTGCTGCATCAGGACAAAACATCAGTTTCGTTTTTTTCTTTATGGGCCCGATGCAATAGAAAAAAATGTTTTGTTCCTTTTTGAGTAAGGTAATTGTTTTAAGAACAATGTCAATACCTTGCAGGGGCAGGATGCTGCCAAAATAAAGAACCATAAATTTATTTTTAAGCTTTGCAGGTTTATCAATGGTAAGCGGATGATAGACGGTAGTATCTGCCTGAAGATAGAGAGGATATAATTTGGTTGGTGGGATGCCAAATTCTTTGGTAAAATATTTTCCATGAGAAATCGTATCGCAGATAACGAGATTGGCCTGATCTAAGGTAATCTGATCAATAGAATGCAGAAAACGTCCGGGTAAACTGCGAGGATGGAACAGTTGACGATCCTGGCAGAAAGTATCAAATAATGAAATAAAGAAATCTGCTATGATATGGGTATGCCTGAATTTATATTTGAATAAAGGCAGTATCAGCTGAGGGGCGAAACCAATAAATACGGTATCAAATGAGGATACGGATGTTGTGATAAGCGAGAAATAAACGCACAGTAGACGAACAAAATAGTATTTGCTTTTAGAGCCAATAACGACATAATGGTCCGCTTCTTTTTTGATGAGGGAAATTTCCTGTACATTTCGAATATAATCCGGATTTTTGGTTGTTATAAATAATACATTTTTTTTGCTTATATGAGATAGCATATTTTTAGTTCCAAAGAGCAAGTGTTTTAATTCCTTATGATTTAGAATGTACTTCTTTTAGTTATAGTATGTTCGATTAGATAAAAAATGTCAACTGTGAATTATTCTAATTTGCCAGGGAATGTAACAGGTCATGGCTAATTAGAGGTAATCAAAAGAGGAAAGGAAAAGCACAATCCAGGCGGAACCGGAGATACCGTCAAGAAATGTTTGTGAGTTAGCAAGAATCTTAATATAATGGGTATAAACACCTATCCGGGGCAGAAAGGCAGGGAGAAAAATGCACATCAGTTACAAACCGCTCTGGCACACGCTGATAGAGCGCAACATGAGGAAAGAGGATTTAAGGCTTGCCGCTGGCCTGACCACAAATATGATAGCCAACATGGGGAAAGAAGGGAAACATATCAGCATGGACACACTTGCCGCCAAATAAAGAAATGTGCGACAAGTATTATGTAGGGTACTACAAGGGGGAAGAATTGATTGCTGTTATGGATTGATGATGGCATATCCTGATGAAAAAACTGCTTTCATAGGCTTTTTTATGATAGCGGCATCTATTCAAAATACTAGAATTGGAAGCAACATTATTGACGATTTGTGCCGCTATCTGGCTGATATCAGGCTTTCGAGAGTATGGCTTGGCTGGGTGAAAGGCAATCCTCAGGCAGAGCATTTTTGGCATAAAAACAACTTTAAGGAGATACGGATTACTATTCTGTGGTTGTAGCTCAGCGAGTTTTATAAATTGGGATTTGCAGAGGAAGATAAAAATGGATCTAGGAAATGAATTATGTATTTAGAAAAATCACAAAAGATGAAATTGATAGATTACATGACTTGTTTCCAGATAATGAACAAATGTGGTTAAAGTATCAAGACATGAGATTGAAAGAATTTGATAGTAAAGAAATTGATGTTTATGTTATTGAACTAGATGGTAGTTTTCTAGGAGAATTATCAATTAACTATATAAGTCATGATCTGCCTTCTGAAACAATACCGAATCAAAGAGTTTACCCTCAGGCTTTTCGATTAGATAAAAAATGTCAAGGATTAGGACTTGGTCAGAAGTTAATTCAATTTACTTTATCTGATTTAGAGCAACAGGGATATACTGAATTTACGATTGGTGTTGAAGATGATAATGAAATAGCAAAACATATTTATTTTAAATTTGGATTTATAGAAGCGATTGATAGAGGTTATGGAGATGCATTTGATCCAAGTGATTATACATTATATATGAGAAGGATTCAGAAAAAATGATTTAGTGATTTCAAGGGTTAGCGGAGATTTTAATGAAAAAAACTTCCGGTTTGTCGAAATGACAAACTATTAAAAAACTAAATAACCCACCGCCCGCCAGCGGCATACTCAAGCAGGAAATCTGAAAAGGTATCCTGCTATTTTTTGCCCGGAACCCGGGAGAAAGGAGGGTGCACACTTGCCATGCCCGCACTGTAAAATCACCATCATTAAGCGGAGCAACAATGAATCCGCTGTTTCTGCCGCCGCCTGCCAGAGCGGTGAGAAGCTGTTCTCTGAATACGACCAAGAGCAGAAATACTATCCTTACAAGAACGAAGTCACCCATAAGGAAATCCTGCTACCGCCCCATGCGCGCCAGAGTTTGCAGACCGCAATACCTTATGGAACTGTGCCGAAGCGCAGGAAAAACAATGGAACTCCCAGCTTGCCCGGAGGTTCGTGCTTGCCATTCTGAGGGAAATCACGCCGGAACAGTATGCCTACCTTATACGTGACTACTGCCGGGAGTTTTTTGTTACCAAAGGCATGATAGCCGACTTTGCCATCCATGACAAAGGGGACGGCAGCCCCCCACGCCCATATCCTGCTCACCATGCGGGCGATGGACGAAAAAGGCAGATGGCACCCCAAGAGCTGTAAAGTGTACGACCTTGACAAGAACGGGGAGCGCATCCGGCTCCCGTCTGGCAGATGGAAAAGCCACAAGGAGAACACCGTGGAATGGAACGACCAGAAATACGCCGAAATCTGGTGGCAGGGATGGGCAGACACGGCAAATCGCTATCTGGAAGCAGGCGGCCGCCCGGAACGGCTTGACCTGCGCTCCTATGCCCGACAGGGGATTGATAAAATCCCCACCGTCCATTTATTGCAAAATCCGTGAGAACATGATTTAGGTGTGAGAGAAAAGTCATAAAAACCAAAATTCAAATCACAAAAGAAACATATCGCGCGGACTGCGCTTGTAAAATGCAAAACATACATCACAAAAAGAACAATTTGAAACACAAAAATTACAGATGGATTTATCTTTTTACAGATAAAATAAATCTTAACAGTTCTAGGGCAGATTTGTAAAAAATAAAAATGGAGGGATTCATTATGAAAATGAAAAAAATGATCGCACTTTTAGGTGCGGCGGCTATGGCAATTTCCCTTGCGGCCTGTGGGGGAAGTGATTCTGCAGGCGGCAGTTCATCGGGAAACGGCAGCGCTTCCGAAAGCAGTTCATCAGAGAGTGGCGGCTCGGAAGGAAGCGGGCAGGTACAGGAGGTAGCGCTTCATCTTCCTACCGTATATGATCTTCCCGATGCAGAGATGGTGGAGACAGAGATCAATAAGATTGCGGAAGAAAAATATGGACTGCATTTTGATATTAATTATATCTCCACAGGCAGCTGGCAGCAACAGTCCAATCTTCTGTTTACAGGCGATGAGGCGGATGTGATTGCAATCTTCGGAACACCTCTTACCACATTCGTGAAAAACGGACAGCTATCTGACCTCACAGACTATTATGCAAATGCATCTGATGAATTCAAGGCGGTATGGTCGGCGGAGGAGATGGAGGGAACCACCATTGACGGAAAGATTTATGCTGTTCCTAACCTTAGGAACTTCGGTAACTACTTTGGACTGAATATTGATGCGGAAGTGGCAGCAGAGCTGGGAATTGAGGACGGACAGCAGCTAAGCATGCAGGATGTCAGCGACTTCCTTTATGCAGCACATGAAAAGTATCCGGAGCGCTATGCACTGGTTCCGCAGGGCGGAACAACTCTGATCGGACAGTGGTCATGGGACGGGCTTGGAGATGAGAGATGGGTAGGTGTTTTAGAGGACTGCGGGCAGGATACGACAGTGAAAAATGTTCTGGACATTGATGATTTTACAGAGTTCTGTACATGGGCTGAGACTTGGTATAATGACGGATTGATCCTGCCGGATATCCTGAGCAATACAACTCCCTGGCAGACAATGATCCTGAACAAGCAGGCGATCTCCGTATTTGATAATTACGGTGTCAATGCAGCTGCCGGATGTATCCGTACCATTGTAGTGGACAAGTGGGTGCAGTCCAATTCTTATCAGGCTCTTTGCTATGGAATCAATCAGAATTCTTCCAACAAAGATGCAGCCTGGAAGGCAATGGAAGTGCTTTATACAGATAAAGAGATCTGTACGCTGTTAGCAGACGGAATTGAAGGAACCCATTATGTGGTAAATGAGGATGGAACTATCTCCTTCCCGGAAGGAAAGAGCGCGGCTGACTGCGGATATGGCATGGCGGAAGGATACTGGATTGTTCCTTATTCAGGAAATACATATCCTCTGGATGTCAACGGCCCTACTTTCTTTGAAGATCTGATTACTTTTAACAAAGAGACACTCAAGACCAAAGCCTTTGGTTTTGCCTTTGATACAACGCCGGTTACGGATCAGTATGCGGCATGCTTAAGCGTAATGGATAAATATTATCAGCCTCTGATGTCCGGCGCAGTAGATGTTGAAAGTACAATTGCCCAGGCAAAGAGCGAGCTGGAGGCAGCCGGAATTGATGAAATCATCGCTGAGAAGCAAAAACAGCTGGACGAGTTTCTCAGTGCGCAGTAAATAGTTAATGACTCCTTCGATGGAAGGATAGATGCGAAAAACAAAATAAAACAAAGCCGCTGCCAGAGCAAAGGTCTGAAGGCATACCACCTGCCAGATATTACCTCAGGCAGCGGTAATTTTTAGGAAAGGAAGATTTCTATGGCAAAGCAAGCAAAAGCGGCGGTGGCAAAAAGGAAAAATATTGCCAGAAATGCGAGAATGACATTGGCCCTGTTTTCCATGATGCTGCCGGGACTGATTTATCTGATTATCAACAATTATATTCCAATGGCAGGGCTGGTTATTGCCTTTAAACGATTTGATTATAGCAAGGGAATCTGGGGCAGTGACTGGGCAGGCCTTAGCAATTTTACATATCTGTTTAAGACCAATGATGCATTTAATATAATAAGAAACACCATCGGATATAATTTTGTGTTCATCATGCTGGGGACGGTTGTGGCAGTGAGCGTTGCTATTATGCTGAATTTCCTCCGGGGAACCATGAACAAAAAAATATATCAGACAGTTATCCTGATACCATACCTGATTTCCATGGTGGTAGTTTCCTATATTGTATTTGGTTTCTTAAGTCAGGAAAACGGTTATCTGAATAAGATCATTGCGTCCATGGGCGGAAAACCTATCAGTTGGTATACCACTTCAAAATACTGGCCGGTGATTTTGACTGTTGTGAATCTGTGGAAGGGCTTTGGGTACAGCAGCATCCTCTATTATGCAACGGTAATCGGTATTGACTCCTCCCTTTACGAGGCGGCTACGGTGGATGGAGCTAACAGATGGAAACAGGTGTGGCATGTAACACTTCCGGGGCTTCGCGGCACTATCATTACCATGACTTTGCTGAATCTGGGCCGTATGTTCTATTCGGACTTCGGTTTGTTCTATCAGGTTCCCATGCGCTCCGGCATGATTTCTTCCGTAACGGATACGATTGACGTGTTTGTTTACAAGGGACTAACACAGTTAAATGACATCGGAAGATCTTCGGCAGCAGGATTTTTGCAGTCTGTTCTTGGCTTTATTCTGGTACTTGCTGCCAATGCTATTGTGCGTAAGAACGATGAAGAAAATGCATTATTCTAGGAGGGGAGAGTATGGTATCAAAAAATAAAACAGGACAGATTGTCTTAAATATTATCTTTATTTTGCTGACCATTGCAGCATTGGCACCGTTCCTATTGCTGGTATCTTCCTCTCTATCCAGTGAAGAAGCTCTGGCACAGTACGGGTACAGTTTCTGGCCGAAGGATTTGTCCTTTGGGGCTTACACTTACCTGTTTAAGAGCAGCATGAAAATTGTGAGAGGGTATGGGATTACAGTTCTGGTAACTTTGATTGGGACATTGGCAAGCGTTTTGATGACCATTATGTTCGCTTATCCCCTGTCCAGAAAAGAGCTGCTTTTCCGGTATGGTTTCTCCTTCTTTGTATTTTTTACCATGCTGTTTAACGGAGGTCTGGTACCTACTTATATGATGTATACGCAGACTTTCCATATTAAGGATACTTTGTGGGCGCTGGTAGTTCCCTCGCTTTTGATGAGCGGATTTTATGTTATTATGATGCGTTCCTTCTTTACTGCCAATATTCCGGACGCATTGGTAGAGGCTGCCAGAATTGACGGTGCGGGAGAATATATGATTCTGTGGAAGATAGTGCTTCCTCTTTCCAAACCCATGTTAGCTACCCTCTCCCTGATGGCTGGTCTGGGCTACTGGAATGACTGGATGAATAGTATGTACTATGTGACGGATGAAAAGCTGTACAGTATTCAGGCAATCCTAAATACCATTATTACAAATATTCAGTTCCTAACCAGCGGGCAGAGCTCAGTTGCTTCGGCAGCGGATGTGGCAAAGCTCCCCAGCGTAAGCGCCCGCATGGCAATTGCGGTAATCGGTATTTTGCCGGTGCTGTGTATTTATCCCTTCTTCCAGAAATACTTTGTGAAAGGAATTGTGATCGGCGGCGTTAAAGGATAATGAAAGAAGTTTTTACACTGGATTCCATTGGCTCAAAGCATGCTGTTGGGTGCCTTCCGTAAAATAATAAATAAGCCGGCATATGGGATAAGAGCCTGTATGTCGGCGTTGTGAATTGGGTGGAATCATGCTATATTGAAGGTATTAGAGGTTAACAAATTTGTGCCGGATAAAAGTGTGGGGAAACAGAAAGGGGCAAATATCTGAACTGTTAAAACAGGGGATTTGTTTATGAAAAGGAGACTCATTCAATTAAACAAAACAATCGTCATTATGTTTATGATTGGCTATATGGCTATCCTGTTTTTGCTGCTTTTGATGGATTGGTATCTGATTAGGAACTATTAGGCAAATGGAAGAAGGGAAGAAAAGGAGGCGCTGCAGGAGTATATTGACAGAACGGCGGAAGCCATGAAGGATATTGACCATGAGATGTATGAGGTTTATAACAACAATCCCAATTTCCAGGTATTGCAGAAGGAAACGGATGAAGTGACCGCCTTTGGAAATGCCTACGATTTGCGTGAGACTCTGCGTTACCGTTCGTTTGTAGAGGAGGATATGGACGGGTTTTTTATTTATTACAATAACTGTGAGACAAGCTGGTATTATACAAAGAGCAGTAAGATCAGGGAGGGGAACGGGATTCCTCTAAACGGCGCTATCCGGGGAAATCTGCAGGACGGAGAGCAGATCAGGCACTGGGTAACCATTGCACTGGAAAATCAGCTTTATCAGGTGATCATTTATAAAAAGGGACGTGCCGCCGTAGCTGGCGTTTACAGCATGGAAAACGCGGATACGCTTGCAAACGGACAAACCAAGGTGCTGCTCATGGAAAAGGGGATTGTTTATGGTGACCAGGAGCTGGCCAGGGAGCTTGGGCTGGTAAAGCTGGCTGAGGAAAAAGGGGATTCTTTTCAAACTACGATGCGCAATTATCAGATATGCGGGATGCGGGTGCCCAGCACGGAACTGTGGGTATATACGCTTTATCCCAGAACAATCTGGAGCATGGTGAATATGCAGCAGATATTACTGCTCTTGATAACGGCATTTTCTGTGATGGGAATGATTGCTATGTATGGATTTATGAAAAAGGAGATTGTGCGTCCTATCCACCAGCTGACAGGGACCATGGACACCATCAAAAATCATGAAAGCAGGGAGATACCGCCCCTAAAGACCCACTTCCTTGAACTGCAGGAGATGAACCAGACCCTTGAGGAAATGGTTCGGGAGTTAGAAGAACAAAAGCTATTGGTGTATGAGGAAATTATAGAGAAGCAAAAGGCTCAGATGCAATATCTGCAGCTGCAATTAAAGCCTCACTTTTATTTAAACGGTCTGAAAACAATCAATGCATTGGCAATCGGCAATCAGGTCGATAAGATCCAGGAGCTTATACTGGCACTCTCGAAGCATCTGCGTTACCTGCTTCAGACAGAACGGGAAGTAGTGACTTTAGAGCAGGAGCTTGATTTTGTAAAAAATTATGTGGAACTGCAAAATCATATGACCGGGCGTCCGGTGCAGATTCAGATCAGGGCGGATGAAAATACCATGGGATGGATGGTGCCCACATTGATTGTCCATACTTTTGTTGAGAACAGTGTGAAGTATGCGCAACTGAAAGGAGGAGGTATACCGCTTAAAATCGAAGTGAGGGCAGAATGTCTGGAGACAGAGATAGGGAAATATCTGGATCTTATTGTCCGCGATAACGGACAGGGGTATTCTGAGGATATTCTGGAAGAAATCAACGGAGATTCCAAAGTGGGTATACGGAGTGTGGGAATCAATAATATTAAACGCCGCTGTCAGTTCCTTTACGGAGAGGGGATGGAATACCATTTTGAGACAGAACAGGGAGCAGTCAGTGAGATAATTGTGCCAGGCAGCTTGGGAGATTGAAATGAACGTATTGCTTGTAGATGATCAGAAAGCAGTAGTAGAGAGCCTGAAAAAAGGAATTTACTGGGAAAGGCTGAAGGTTTCCCAGGTATTGACGGCCTGTAGTGCGAAAGAGGCAAAACTGATTTTGAGAAATTTTCCTGTGGATATTCTGGTGACGGATATTGAGATGCCGGAAGAAGACGGCTTGCCCTTGGGACGTTGGGCAAAGATAGAATTTCCGCTGCTTGAGTGTATTTTCCTTACTTCTCATGCGGAATTTGAGTATGCCAAGGAAGCGATTCGAATGGGAGGCTTTGATTATATTCTGCAGCCGGCGAGATATGAGGATGTAGAGCATTCGATTGCTAAAGCCATTGCCAGGGTAGAAGAACACTTGAAAATGGAAAATGTTATGAGAAACCAAAAGATGGTAATGAAGCAAAGAAACGCTCTGCTGGAAATGGCTTTTTTGAAATTGATTCAGGAGAAATATGAGGAAGCGGACCAGATGGTAGTCAGCGCCCGGCAGATGCTGGAGGCGGAATACAGGGATGCATTTTTCCTCCCACTGTTAATCCAACTGGAGAGATGGAACAGGATTACCAATGTATGGGAAAAGAAGCTGGTTGAGATGGCGTTATGCAATGTGATAGAAGAAATTTTTGCGCCTCAAAATGGTCAGGCAGGGATTTCAGCCTTGATTGAAAACCGATACTGGATTGTACTGATTATGGAACAGGTAGAGCAGTTAGAAGAACTGATACGGGAAAAGCTGGAATTATTTTTTCATTTTGTCAACACGAATCTGGATTTTAAGATCAGTATTTATCCGGGAGAAATGCAGGAGAAGTTTCATCTTACATATCTAAGACTGTGCAAAGCGGCACAGCAGAACAGAGAACACAAGGCATTTATCTGCTGGGAAACATCGGTGGAAGATGCAGATATGGGAGAAAAGAGAGAGGACCCGATAGAGAGGGCGATTGCCTATGTAAAAAGGAATCTCAGCAAGAACATTTCCAGGACAGAGGTGGCCCGGGAGGTTTATCTGAATGAGGAATACTTTTCCCGCCTGTTTCGCCAGAGAACCGGGGCAACCTTTAAGGACTATGTTCTTATGGAAAAAATGGAGGAGGCTAAAAAGCTCCTGAGGCAATCAAAATTTTCTGTGGGGATCATTGCCTCGAAGGTGGGATATGATAATTTTTCCCATTTTTCTAAAATGTTTAAGAAGATAACGGATCAGACGCCTCAGGAGTATAGAAAGGAACATCAGAAGTAAATTTCTGAAAATTTTTACACAACAAATTTGAGCTTTCGCATAGTGTACTTCGTACACACAGCATGGTTTGCATGCGCGCAATTTGCGAGTTGCTGGCAAGAATGGGGGATGAATATGAGAATCAGCAGAATTTTTGTGGAATACCAGAAGGAGCCTATAGGGCTTGACGAGAAAAAGCCGCGTTTTTCATGGCAGATAGAGGCAAAGGAAAAGAATACGGTGCAGACCGCCTGCAGGATCCGTGTGCGCACGAAAGAGGAAGAAGTGTGGGATTCGGGCAGGCTTGAGACGGATAATTCCCAGGGAATTGCATATGGGGATACGGGGCTTTCAAAAAGCGCAGAGCTTCTACCGTGCAGAGAATACATGGTGAGGGTGACCGTGTGGGATAATCACGGAAATAAGGCGGAGGAGACCACAGGTTTTGAAACAGGATTTATGAATCCGTCTATTGATGCATGGGAGGGCGCAAAGTGGATTGGGGCGCCCCGCTATACGGTATGCGCTGCCAATAGAGGCGTGTTTGTACTGGAAAGTGAGTTTCGTATAGAAGGCGGAAAGGGACGGGCCGGAGTCGTATTTGGGGCAAATGACGCAAGTCTTTTGGAGCGCACCGGAAATGAGCTGGGGCTTCAGGGAGAAAATTATATCCGATATGAGATTAACTTGACAAAAGGAGAGCCGCGCCTGGATATCTATCGGGTGGGTTATGGGCCTGGAGATTTGGCGGATGTGCCGTTTGCATCTGTGCCGATTGTGAATTTCGATGGGGAAGAAAAGCAAAAAATTATTACGGCTGAAAACGCAGAGCAATTCCATAAAATGAGGATTGAGGTAGATGGCAATAATGCCTGGACCTACATAGACGGTATTCTGGTGGATGCAGTCATTGAAAAGCTGCCCTTTGGAGAGAAAAAGAGCGGACGGGGACTGAATCCCCGGGGAACCAATGATGTGCTCACCTATCCTAGATTAAATGAAATCGGATTTTTTGCGGGGCAGGGAGGCAGGGCATATTTCAGATATCTGTCGGTGAGAAACCTGCGGCAGCCTTTTGGGGAATTTATCAGAGAAACGCCTGCGGGAAATCTGTACGGAGAAAAAAGTCTGTTTGCAGGAGCGCTTTCTGCTATCGAGAATTGCTTTGTAGTGGAAAACACCCAGATTACGGCGGATCCTTCCAATACCTCCATACCTATGCTGCGAGCTGCCTTTGATGTGAAGAAAGAAAAAGAGCTGGAAAAAGCACGCCTTTACATTACGGCCCGGGGAATCTATGACTGCCGGATCAATGGGAAAGAGCTGACAGCCTCCCGGCTGAATCCGGGGCTTACTCAATATGATGTGCGCATGGACTATCAGACCTATGATATCACACAGCGGCTGAAAAAGGGGAAAAACGGAATCGGTATAACCATTGCCTCCGGATGGTGGAGTGAAGCATCTACCTTTGTGGTGCGAAATTATAATTATTTTGGCGATAAAGAATCTGTGCTGGCTAAGCTGGTGTTAACCTATGAGGACGGCAGCAGGGAAGTATTGGTCAGTGATACCGAGCGCTGGAAGTATTATGGGGAAGGTCCCTGGCTTTATTCCGGCTTTTTTGCGGGGGAGATTTTTGACGCCAGGCGTTCTTCTGTCTATGAAACCTATTCAGAGGGGGACTTTGACGATAGCACCTGGGGACGGCCTGTGGAAGTGACGCCTGTTCCCATTGATGGTTTTTTCTCTATGCCGCCAGGATTCGGCCGCAGCTGGCCGGCAGTAAATCAGAATCCGGATATTGCGCTTTTGGGCGGCTATCATGGGCCGATCTATATAACGGATGAATTGTGTGCAAAAACAATGGTGGAACCGGATCCGGGGATTTATGTTTATGATTTGCAGCAGGAGATGGCGGGGGTGCCGAGGATTGCGTTCCATGAGGAAAAGGGCACCCGGATAACCATTCGGTTTGCGGAGGTTTTGTATCCGGATTTACCGGAATACAAGTGGAATGTGGGGCGGATTATGCGGGAGAATTATCGGGATGCCTCCAGTGTGGATATTTATATCTGTAAAGGCGAGGAGGGGGAGGTTTATCAGCCCCGTTTTACCTTTCACGGATACCGTTATATTGAGCTACGCGGCCTTAAAAATCCGCCTGCGCCCAAAGAGGTAAAAAGCCTCCAGTATTCATCGGTGACGGAGATGGATGGAAATTTTACCTGCAGCAATGAGCTTTTAAACCGATTTGTCCAAAATGTAAAATGGTCACAGAAATGCAATTTTATCAATATCCCCACAGATTGTCCACAGCGAAATGAACGTATGGGGTGGGCAGGGGACACCCATGTTTTCTGCCACACTGCATTGTTAAACAGTAATTTAAAGCTTTTTTATGAGAGGAATTTAAGAGCCATACAGGATTTGCAGACGCCGGAGGGGAGATATCCGGAGATTGCCCCTATAGGGGGTGGATTTGGCGGAGTTACTTATGAATGCGCCTCCATCTTTATGAATTGGGAGTTATATCGGCAGTATGGAGATTTACGCACGCTTAAGGCTTTTTATCCGGCAATGAAAAAATATATGGACTATATGGCGGAAAAATCAGGAATGCCGGGAAAAGGAGATTTTTCGCTGGTGGGGCCTTTAGGAGACTGGCTGGCGCCGGAGGAGACAGATTTGCAGCTGATGTGGAACGCTTTTTACTTCCGGGAGGCGTTTTTGATGGGAGAGTTTGCCCGGATATTGCAGATAGAGGAGGATGCCCTTTATTTTGAAAAGCTGGCTAAGAGAATGAAAGCGTACTGGAATGAGACATTTGTGGAACCAGGGACAAAAAAGACCAGAGGAGAAGATGGGAAACTCTGTGATACCCAGTGCTCTTATGTGCTTGGGCTGGAATATGGGGTGGTAGCAGACGAGGTAAGAGAAGCGTTTGGAGAGCATCTTGTGCGCAAAACCAGAGAGCTGGAACACACGGTGGGGACAGGCTTTTTCGGAACCGGGCTTTTAAATCAGGCTCTTACAAATCAGGGATACACACAGGATGCATATGAAAATCTTCTGCAGACCCGGTATCCTTCCTGGCTTTACCCGGTGACGCAGGGGGCTACAACTATCTGGGAGAGATGGGATTCCTTTGCAAAGGAGAGAGGATTTGGGGGGCAGAATGCCATGAATTCTTTTAACCATTATTCTCTGGGAAGTGTCCTTTCCTGGATGTATCACGTGATATTAGGGATTCAACAGGATAAAGATGCTCCAAAAGGCCGGCATTTTATTTTGAAACCGGAGACAGGGCCCCTTTCATATGCCAGGGGAGGTGTGAGCAGTCCTTATGGCATCATCCGTGCAGGATGGGAAAAGAAGGGAAAAAAGACGGTATATCGTTTTGAAATTCCTGCTAATACCAGCGCCACCCTGATTCTTCCCGGAGGGCAAAGGGCCAGCTATGGATCAGGGTGTTATGAAGTAATATATGAAGAATGATTGCAAAGCTTCATCGCAGAGCGCCGAACTGTTGCTGGCAGCCTAGAACCCTGGAAATTGATTTCCGTGAAGGTTGTAAGGAAACAGTTGCATTTTTGATAGATTTGTAAGACAATAAGTTATGAGATTGTAAATTATTTTGATAATTCATAAAAAGGGATATGCAGATGGAAAAGTACTATTTAGCAGTTGATATTGGGGCGTCCAGCGGACGGCATATACTTGGAAGGCTTAAGGATGGTAAGCTTTCATTAGAGGAAATCTACCGGTTTCCTAACGGCATGAAGACTGTGGACGGTTCTTTGTGCTGGGACCTGGAAACGTTATTTTTGGAAATCAAAGAGGGCCTAAAGCGCTGCAGGGAGGCAGGCAAAGTTCCATCCTTTATGGGAATCGATACCTGGGCGGTGGATTATGTGCTTCTGGATGATAGAGAACAGGTTTTGGGTAAAACCTATGGTTACAGAGATAACAGGACTGCCGGAATGGACGACAAAGTATATGAAATCATATGCCAGGAAGAACTGTATGGCAGAACGGGTATTCAGAAGCAGATATTTAATACGATTTATCAGTTGATGGCTGCAAAACAAAAGGAGCCGGAGCTGCTTGAGAGGGCGGAGAGCTTGTTACTCATTCCGGACTACTTTCACTTCCTTTTGACCGGGGTGAAGCGGACAGAGTACACCAATGCCACCACAACACAGCTGGTAAGTCCCGCCACGAAGGAGTGGGATTATGAATTGATTGACAGACTGGGATATCCCAAAAAGATTTTTGGCAAAATCAGCAAGCCGGGTACTTATGTAGGGAATTTCAGGGAAGAAATCAGCAGAGAGGTTGGTTTTGACTGTCAAGTAATTCTGCCGGCCACTCATGATACGGGGTCGGCGGTGGCTGCCATACCGACCACAAAGGAGCACACGCTGTATATCAGCTCGGGCACTTGGTCTTTAATGGGAACGGAGCTCTTAGCGGCTGACTGCAGCCTGGAGAGTATGAAGCGGAATCTGACGAACGAGGGCGGCTATGACTACCGTTTCCGGTATCTGAAAAATATCATGGGGCTTTGGATGATTCAGTCTGTGCGAAAGGAATTTAAAGAGGAATATTCTTACGCTGCTATCTGCGAACAGGCATCCGGACAGAAGATTCCTTCCATTGTGGATTGTAATGATAATAGTTTCTTAGCGCCGGTAAATATGATTGATGCGGTAAAAGCGTACTGTGAGAAAACAGGGCAGCAGACGCCGGAAAATGAGTGGGAGATTGCAGCGGTCATCTATAACAGTCTTGGTAAATGCTATGCGGAAACCATTGAACAGATTGAGCAGATGACAGGGCGAAAATATGACAGGATTCATGTGGTGGGCGGCGGTTCTAATGCGGAGTACCTTAACCAGATTACGGCGAAGTATACGGGGCGTGCGGTTTATGCCGGGCCGGGGGAGGCCACAGCAATCGGGAATCTTCTGGTACAAATGCTCTATAACCATGAATTTGCTGATTTGAAGGAAGGGAGAGCCTGTGTAAGGGAATCTTTTGAAATCAAGAAATATTTGTAGAGAGTATGGAAGGACTTGTTTTGAACCGTTAAAAATAAAAGGAGGACTTACAATGTTAGTAAACACGAAAGCAAGAATCGGTGTCTTTTCAATTGCGCTTGGGGCATATCTGCCGCAGTTTCCATCGCTGCTACCGGAATTTGAGGGACAGTATGAAGGGTTTAAGAAGACGATTCCGGATACGGTGGAGATAGTGGACGGCGGCCTTGTCACCACAAAGGAACTGGCCCAGGCGGCCGGAGACAAATTTCGGGCAGCGGACGTTGACCTTGTGATTTTGCAGCTGCTTACATATGCAACTTCTTACAACATGCTTCCTGCGGTCCGGGATTTGGATGTGCCGGTGGTACTTGTGAACATCCAGAAAAAGAAAGCGCCTGACTATGAAAATACGGATACCGCCACATGGTTAGGCGAGCTGTATGCCTGCGGGGCTGTGGGAGAGATGGTTGCCGATTTGGAGCGGGCCGGTAAGCGCCATGCGGTTATCACAGGTGTAGTGGAGGGAGGAGATTCTTATGTACAGGCCGAAATAGAAGCCTGGTGCAGGGCGGCCCAGGTGCGCCGCCGTTTCCGGGACGCGAATCTGGCGCAGATTGGACGTCCATACCCGGGCATGATGGATTTGTACATTGATGAAACCAATCTTTATCACAGGATGTTTCTTTATACCAAGCAGTTTGACTGGGAGAAGATGTGGGCGATTGCGGATGATATTACGGATGAAAAAGCCATTCGGGCAAAAGCCCAGGATATTCTTGACACCTTTGAGATAGAAGGCGGTGGCACGGTTGAGAAGGTCTGGGAGATGGCCAAGTATGTTGTAGCCTTTGAACGTTGGGTGAGAGAAGAACAGATTGCCTTCATTGCATCCCACTATGACGGTTTTGCACAGGGCAAGGCAGGTGTCCTTGACAGTATGCTGATTCCCGCTTTTTCCATGCTGATCAAACAGGGAGTTGCCTGTGCTGTTGAGGGAGACATCAAAGTTGCCATGGCGATGAGCATCTTAAAGACGATTTCCGGCACGGGACAGCTCTCCGAGATGTATTCCATTGACTTTGAGGAGGATATCTGCATTATTGGCCACAGCGGTTCCGGTGACGCTGCTATTTCGGAGAAAAAGCCTACCATGAAAATCGTGCCTGTGTTTCATGGCAAGACGGGAGGCGGCTATCTGACTCAGTTCTATCCTCACCTTGGTCCGGTTACTTATCTGGGCATTACACAGGATAAGGACGGTCATTTCAAATTTGTGGTGGCCGAGGGGATAAATGAGCCCGGCCCGATTTTCACCTTTGGCGATACCAATATGCGGACACGCTTTCGCTGTGGGGCCAGGGAGTTCTGCAATAAGTGGAGTGAGGCAGGCCCCACGCATCATATGGCGGCAGCCACCGGCAGACACATTGACACGATCCTGAAAGTTGCAAAGATTTTTCATGTGCCGGTGGATATCATTACAAGATAGGCTGTGACAGTTCTTTAACCAATGAATTTTGTGATTTATGAATTACTTTTTTGATAGAAAGGACCTAATTTTATGAAAATATCAGATGCAAAGTTTGTGCAGGGTTTTATCCGCATGTGTAATGACGGCTGGGAGCAGGGCTGGCATGAGAGAAACGGCGGCAATCTGTCCTACCGCATTAAGCCGGAGGAAGTCAGAGAAATAAAAGACTGCCTGGTGGCAAAGGATGAGTGGAAACCTATTGGAACAACGGTTCCGTCTCTTGCCGGGGAATATTTTATGGTGACCGGCAGCGGAAAATATTTCCGAAATGTGATACTGGACCCGGAAGACAGCACATGTATCATTGAACTGGACCAAAAAGGCGAGAATTACCGCATACTGTGGGGACTGGTAAACGGCGGCAGACCTACCAGCGAATTACCCAGCCACCTGATGAACCATGAGGTAAAAAAGGCGGCATCCGGCGGAACCCACCGGGTAATTTATCACGCCCACACGACCAATGTAATTGCGCTGACCTTTGTTCTTCCGCTTAAGGATGAGGTGTTTACCAGGGAGTTGTGGGAGATGGCCACCGAGTGCCCGGTTGTATTCCCCTCGGGCATTGGGGTTGTGGACTGGATGGTTCCCGGCGGAAGGGATATTGCTGTGGCAACCAGCGAATTAATGAAGCAGTATGATGTGGGCATCTGGGCACACCATGGGATGTTCTGCTCCGGAGAAGATTTCGACCTGACCTTCGGACTGATGCATACGGTAGAGAAATCTGCGGAGATTCTGGTAAAAATGCTGTCCATGCGCCCTGATAAGCTGCAGACAATTACGCCCCAGAATTTTAGGGATTTAGCGGTAGACTTCCATGTAGAGCTTCCGGAAAAGTTTTTATACGAAAAGTAAAACCGGCCCAACGAAGAATAACCGCTGCAAATTTGAGCTTCTTGCAAACTGCGGCATGTTTAATGTTAAACGAACGTTGCCGCATTTTGCCAGCCGGCTTATTGTAACAACAATCAACGCCCTTGGCGGCCTGACTTTATGTTAATAATAAAACGAAACAAGGAGGAATAAGAATGGTAAATCGTTTTGTACTCAATGGTATTTCCTATCATGGAAAGGGAGCAATTCAGGAGATTCCGGGAATCATTAAAAGCAAAGGGCTCCAAAAGGCATTTGTTGCATCCGACCCGGATTTGGTGAAGTTCAATGTTACGAAGAAAATTACGGATTTGTTGGACGCTGAGGGCATGGCTTATGAGGTGTATTCCGATATTAAGCCTAATCCAACGATTGAAAATGTAAAAGCCGGCGTTGCCGCCTATAAGGCGTCCGGGGCTGATTATATGATTACGGTGGGCGGCGGTTCTTCCATGGACACCGGTAAGGCAATCGGTATTATCATCAACAACCCGGAATTTGAGGATGTCCGTTCTTTAGAGGGCGTGGCTCCTACCAAAAATCCCACAGTATTTACAATTGCGGTTCCCACGACTGCCGGAACAGCCGCAGAAGCCACCATCAATTATGTAATTACGGATGTAGAGAAAAAACGTAAATTTGTCTGTGTAGATACCAATGACATTCCCAATATCGCAGTGATAGACCCGGATATGATGTCTACAATGCCCAAAGGACTCACAGCCGCTACAGGTATGGATGCACTGACTCATGCCATTGAGGGGTATACCACAAAGGCAGCATGGGCATTGGCCGACTGCCTGAATTTAGAGGCAATCCGCCTGATTGCAAAAAACCTGCGGGATGCGGTGGAAAATAAACCCGAAGGCCGCGAGGGTATGGCTCTTGGACAGTATGTGACAGGTATGGCATTTTCCAATGTAGGCCTTGGAATTGCCCACTCCATGGCGCATACCTTGGGAGCGGTTTATGATACGCCCCACGGAGTGGCGTGCGCAATGATGCTACCAATCGTTATGGAATATAATGCTGATTGCAGCGGGGAGAAGTATCGTGAGATTGCAAGGGCTATGAATGTGGCGGATGTGGATAAGATGAGCCAGGAGCAATACCGGGCTGCTGCGATTGAAGCAGTGAAGAAATTATCCGCAGATGTTGGAATCCCGGCAAAGCTTGAGGCTTTGAAGGAGGAGGATTTGGATTTCTTAGCTGAGTCCGCTTACGCGGATGCATGCAGACCGGGAAATCCAAGAGACACAAGCGTGGAGGATTTGAAAGACCTGTTCCGCAAGCTTATGTGATTAAACATGGTTTCTGCTTTCATTACAGGAAAGAAATCTCGATAGGTGCATGCATGACAGCCACAATCAGGGCAATTTGAACAATAAGAATAAAAGGCATGCCGTAAACGAAGGAACGGTGCCGTGTTTTATGGCGGAAGATATACATTCCCGCAATGGAGCCTATGCTGCCGCCAATGATTGCAACGATAAAAAGGGTTGCTTCCGGAATCCGGAAGGCCCTTTTTTTCGCTCTGTATTTATCAATGCCCATAAGGGCGAAACCAATCAGGTTTATTGCTGCAAAATAAGTAGATAAAAGTGTGATCACATCCATATGGGCATTTACCTCCGCGGCAGAAAGGCAAACCATCAGTAGCTTCATTTGTTCAATGAGATTATTTCAATTGAATTATTTCGATTGAAGTATTTCAATTGAGTTAATCCAATTCTCCAAGCTCCTGCATCTTCATAGCGCGAACCTTGGTAGAAAGGCCAAACAGGTTGATAAAGCCCTCCGCATCGTGGTGATCGTACAAATTGCCTGTGGTAAAGGAGGCAATACTTTCATTATATAATGAATAAGGAGAAGTGGTGCCGGCTTTCATGATGTTGCCTTTGTAAAGCTTTAACTTAACTTCGCCTGTCACGTACTGCTGGGTGGATTCGATAAAGGCCGAAACCGCTTCGCGTAACGGAGTGAACCATTTGCCCTCGTACACAATTTGAGAGAGTTTGTTGCCCATGTCTTTCTTCACCGCGTAGGTATCACGGTCAAGGATCAATTCTTCCAGCTGCTGGTGGGCTTCATAAAGGATGGTTCCCCCAGGGGTCTCATAAACGCCCCTTGATTTCATGCCCACAACGCGGTTCTCTACAATGTCAACGATACCAATGCCGTGTTTGCCTCCAAGGGTATTTAATTCCCGTATAATGTCGGAAACTTTCATCTTCCTGCCATTTAAAGAGGTGGGGATACCTTTTTCAAAAGTAAGGGTAACATATTCGCCTTCCTCAGGGGCCCTTTCGGGAGTAACGCCCAGCACTAAGAGATGCTCAAAGTTGGGCTCGTTTGCAGGGTCTTCCAGCTCAAGGCCTTCATGGCTGATATGCCAAAGGTTCCGGTCGCGGCTGTAGCTTGAATCGGCGGAAAAAGGAAGGTCGATGCCGTGAGCCTTACAGTATGCAATCTCAGATTCGCGGGAGTCCATGGTCCACTTGTCGTTTCTCCATGCCGCAATGATTTTAAGATCCGGTGCAAGGGCCTTGATGCCCAGCTCAAAACGAATTTGGTCATTTCCCTTGCCGGTAGCGCCGTGGCAGATGGCAGCAGCGCCTTCCTTGCGGGCAATTTCAACCAGCTTCTTAGCGATAAGGGGTCTTGCCATGGAAGTGCCGAGAAGATACTTGTTTTCATATACAGCGTGTGCCTGTACACAGGGAACAATGTATTCATCGCAAAACTCATCTGTTACATCTAATATGTATAATTTTTCAGCGCCGCAGAATTTGGCTCTCTCCTCGAGTCCGTCCAGTTCCTCACCCTGTCCGCAGTCGATGCAGACGCAGATTACTTCATAATCAAAATTTTCTTTCAGCCAGGGGATGATTGCCGTGGTGTCAAGACCGCCTGAATACGCTAAAACGACTTTTTCTTTCATAAATAATCCTCCATTCTTTTCAATGCCTGTAAATTGGGGTGTAAGTTCGTGTTAACCTCGACTTGCATCTCTCTGACAATATACAACAGTTTGAACCGAAATGCAATACTTACTTTTGCATAAATAAAAATAAATTTTAGATTTAATCAAATAAAACAAAAGGCTATTGCATATTATGCGCAAAATATGTATAATAATGCAATATGAAGATTGGCCGGAAGTTATTGCTGCTTTTTAGTAGGTCAGACAGAGGGCGCGTACGGGCTGCGCACTGGGTGAGAATATGATTCAGGTGTACGGGGCGAGCTTTGCGCAGTAAAACTCGGAATATCGCCCCGAAGGTTACGATAAGCGGCCCTGGCCGTTCATATTAACACGAATTATCACGAAAGTGGAGAATACCGGCAGATTTGTATTGAGATTTTTGAAAAGAGATAGTATGATTGATACGAACTGCGCAGATTTGCAGGTGATTGGAGAGATGGAGGCTTAGAGAAAGAAATGGCAACAAAAATTTTTATTGATGGTAGTGAAGGCACTACAGGGCTTAGGATACATGAGCGTTTTTCGGGCAGAGATGACATTGAGCTTCTTCCTATAGACCCGGAAAAGCGTAAAGATATAGAAGAAAGAAAACGTCTGATGAACCAGTCTGATATTACCTTTCTTTGTCTGCCGGATGCGGCGGCTAAAGAAGCGGTGGGACTTGTTGCGAATGATAAGGTGAAAATAATTGACACATCCACCGCCCATAGAACCCAGGAGGGGTGGGCTTACGGCTTTCCCGAAATATCCGGGGCACATAGGAAGAATATAATGGAAGGAAAGCGGATTGCCGTACCGGGATGCCATGCCACAGGCTTCATTTCCCTGGTGTATCCGATTGTGAGGGAAAAAATACTTCCCGCAGATTATCCAATCAGCGCTTTTTCCCTGACAGGCTACAGCGGCGGCGGCAAAAAAATGATTGGAGAGTATGAAGATAAAGAGCGCACAGTGGAATATGATGCGCCAAGGGAGTATGCTCTTTCCCAGAAGCATAAACATTTAAAGGAAATGAAAAAGGTGACGGGGCTTTTACGGGAGCCATTGTTTTCTCCTATTGTGGCGGACTATTACAGCGGTATGGTGGTTTCGGTTCCACTGTATGGTGATTTTCTAAAGGAAGGAACTACGCCGGAAAAGCTGCATGGTTTTTTGGCAGACTTTTATGAGGGGCAGAAGTTCATCAAAGTGATGCCCTTTGGCAGCGAGGATGCATTAAAGGGCATGATGGCAGGAAACGGATGCTCCGGATGGGACGGGCTTAAGATTTTTGTCACCGGCAATGAGGAGAGGATGCTGCTTACGGCGCAGTTTGACAACCTTGGAAAGGGAGCATCCGGCGCGGCAATCCAGTGCCTGAACATTATGCTGGGATGTGAGGAGGATAAAGGGCTTAATTTGTGACAGGATTTGTGTGGGAAATAGATGTTTACCGGCTGCTTAAACGGCGGGACTTGCGACTGTCGGTAAGAATGGGAGAAGATTATGGAAATCAGGTCAATGACGATTGAAGATTATGATGGTGTGTATGCTCTTTGGATGAGCATTAAGGGATTTGCAATTAGAAGCCTGGACGATTCCCGAAAAGGGGTGGAGCGGTTTTTAAAAAGAAATCCGGGAAATAGTGTGGTAGCAGTTGAGGATGGGAAAATCGTGGGAAGTATCCTGTGCGGCCATGACGGCAGGAGGGGATGTCTTTACCACGTGTGTGTTCATGAGACATATCGCATGAGAGGCATAGGGAAAAGTATGGTAGTCCACTGCATGAAGGCCCTGGAAAAGGAGCAAATCAGCAAGGTGTCCCTGATTGCGTTTACGGCCAACGATATCGGAAATGCCTTTTGGAAGGAAATCGGATGGACGAGACGGGAAGACTTGAATTACTATGATTTTGTACTGGATGAGAAGAACATCGTTAATTTTAACAAATAAAAGTGCAGCAAAGCTTTGATAGGCAGGAGGTAGAAGATGAAAGCAGTTTCAGGCGGTGTGACCGCAGCAAAGGGATTTGAGGCGGCAGGAGTAGAGGCCGGTATTAAATATAAGGAAAGAAAGGATATGGCTGCAATTTATAGTAGGAAGCCCTGCGTTTTAGCAGGAACCTTCACCAGCAATGTGGTGAAAGCGGCTCCGGTTATGTGGGATAAAAAGATAGTGGAGGAATCTCCTTTTGGACAGGCAGTGATTATCAATGCAGGAATAGCCAATGCCTGCACGGGAAAAGAAGGCTATGATTATTGTAAGCAGACTGCCATAAGAGCGGCCGAAGCCTTTGGGGTACCGGAAAATTCCGTGCTGGTTGCATCCACGGGTGTGATTGGGATGCAGCTTCCCATTGAGAGGATTAAGGCGGGGGTGGATAAGCTAGCTGATGCAAAGTCGGATACCATAGAGGCGGGGACCCAGGCCGCTAAGGCAATCATGACCACGGACACCCGTTCAAAGGAAGTGGCAGTGGAAATAGATGTAAAAGGCGTAAAAGTGACTTTAGGGGGCATGAGCAAAGGCTCTGGTATGATTCATCCTAATATGTGTACCATGCTTGCATTTGTAACCAGTGATGCGGTAATATCAAAGGAGCTGCTTACTAAGGCGGTTAAAGAGGATGTGAAGGACACCTTTAACATGATTTCCGTGGACGGGGACACTTCCACCAACGATACCCTTCTTGTGATGGCAAACGGCATGGCGGGGAATTCGGAAATCAAGGAGGGGACGCCGGAGTATGGGGTATTTAAGGAGGCTCTCCATTATGTGAATGAAACCCTTGCAAAAATGATGGCAGGAGATGGGGAGGGGGCAACGGCCCTGTTTGAGACAAAGGTAATTCATGCGACCACAAAGGAGGATGCACGCATTTTAAGCAAAGCCGTCATATGTTCCAGCCTTACGAAAGCCGCTATTTACGGACATGACGCTAATTGGGGAAGGATTCTTTGTGCCCTTGGGTATTCGGGCGTTATGTTTGACCCGGAAAAAATAGCTCTTTATTTTGAAAGCAAGGCGGGAAAGGTTTTAATTTATAAGGATGGAGTGGCGGCAGATTACAGCGAGGAGGAGGCCGGCAGGATTTTGTCAGAGCCTTATGTGAGCGTGATCGTGGATATGAAGATGGGAAATGAGACGGCGACTGCATGGGGCTGTGACCTGACCTATGACTATGTAAAGATCAATGCGGACTATAGAAGTTAGCGTGAGAAGAACTTCTAAAGCTTGCGCCATAGGACGCTTCGCTAAGAAGTTCTAAGTCTCACGCCAGAGAATGCCCAAAAGACGGGCATTCTCCGCACAGATTTGAGATTCCGCAGAGCGGAATCATGGAAGTTAGTGTGAAAAGTTTCTCACAAGAAGAATGCCTTGCAAAGGCCCTAAAGGGGCGCGGCATTCTTCGTCAGAATTTGTGTTGCTGCTTGCAGCATGGAGGTTAGGATGCCGGACGGAATAGAAACAAACAAAAACAAGACATGGGAGGACGGTAAAGAAATGGAGCAGGAAGTACTGAAAAAAGCGGAGGTATTGATTGAAGCTTTACCTTATATACAGAAATTTAACCGGAAAATTATTGTGGTAAAATATGGCGGTTCCGCCATGAGCAATGAGGAGCTGCAAAAAAATGTGATCAAGGATGTAACACTGCTTAAACTGGTAGGCTTTAAGCCCATTATCGTCCATGGCGGCGGTAAGGAGATTAGCAAATGGTCCGAAAAGGTAGGCAAGGAATCAAAGTTTGTGAACGGTCTTCGGGTCACGGACCAGGAAACCATGGAAATTGCGGAGATGGTTCTTGGCAAGGTAAATAAAAGACTTGTGTCCATGGTGCAGGAGCTGGGCGTAAGCGCGGTGGGAGTAAGCGGTAAGGACGGAGGCATGATTCATGTGGAAAAGAAATATTCTGACGGGCAGGATATCGGTTATGTGGGGGAGATTACGGATGTCAATCCCAAGCTCCTTTATGACCTTTTAGAAAAGGATTTTCTGCCGATTGTGGCGCCCATAGGGTTGGATGACGGCTTTAAGACCTACAACATCAATGCGGATGATGCGGCCTGCGCTATTGCAAAGGCTGTGGGAGCGGATAAACTGGTATTTTTAACGGATATTGAAGGACTTTACATAGACATTAACGATAAGGGTTCTTTTATACCCAGGATTACGGTCTCGGACGCGGAGGAGCTGATCGGCAGCGGTATTATAGGAGGCGGCATGCTGCCGAAGCTTGGCAACTGTACCTCGGCGGTAAAAAATGGCGTAAACAGAGTGCACATTTTGGACGGAAGAATCCCCCATTGCCTGCTGCTTGAAATTTTTACAAACGAAGGTGTGGGAACTATGATTTTGCGGGATGAGGATAAGCAGCTTGTGGGGGATATTTAGGCATACTCTAAGTTTTGCAAGGCAAACTGTTCTTAGATAAGATAGCCCCAAATACGGGGATGCTCCGTACAGATTCATGCTGCTGCAAAGCGGTGATGGGAATAAGTGTAAGGAATCATAACAGGAGGAAAAGCAGATGGACATGAAAGAATATATTGAGGATGCGGAGAGGGCGCTTCTGCATACCTATAATCGTTATCAGATTGTTTTGGATAAAGGGGAAGATGTATATCTTTATGATTTAAACGGAAAAAAGTATCTGGATTTCTGTGCAGGGATTGCGGTGTTTGCGCTGGGCTATCATAATAAGAGGTACAATGACGCATTAAAAGCGCAGATTGACAAGGTGATACACACTTCCAATTATTACTATAATGTGCCGGCCATTGAGGCGGCCAAGAAGCTGAAAAAGGTTTCCGGTATGGACAGGGTATTTTTTACCAACAGCGGCGCGGAGGCAGTGGAGGGCGCAATCAAGGCGGCGCGTAAGTACGGATACTTAAAGGATGGCGCTACGGACCATGAGATCATTGCCATGGAACATTCTTTTCACGGGCGCACCATGGGGGCTTTGTCGGTAACAGGAAACCCTAAGTACAGGGAGGCCTTTGCGCCTATGATTGGGAATATCCGGTTTGCAAGGATGAATGATTTTGAAAGCGTGCTCTCTAATGTGACGGATAAAACATGTGCCATTTTGTTTGAGACAGTACAGGGAGAAGGAGGGATTTATCCTGCGGATGAAAGCTTTATGAAGCAGGTGAAGGCCCTTTGTGAGGAAAGAGATATTCTTCTGATTCTGGATGAGATTCAGTGTGGAATGGGACGCACCGGGTATATGTATGCATGGCAGAAATATGGTGTAAAGCCGGATATTATGGTTACGGCCAAGGCCCTGGGGTGCGGTGTACCGGTGGGTGCTTTTCTGATGACGGAAAAGGCAGCGCAGCATTCTCTTACAAGCGGCGACCATGGCACAACCTATGGGGGAAACCCATTAGCGGCGGCGGCAATCAATATTGTACTTGATTTATTTGAGGAGAACCATATAATAGATAATGTAAAAGAGGTGGGAGCTTATCTGGAAGAAACATTGGATAAGCTTGTAAGCGAGTATACTTTTGTCGAGGAAAGACGCGGAGCGGGCCTGATGCAGGGGCTTGCGCTTACGGGGCCGGTAGGATGTGTCATTGCGAAAGCCCTTGAAAAGGGACTGCTTGTAGTAAATGCAGGCGCCAATGTGATTCGCTTTGTACCGCCGCTTATAATCAGAAAAGAAAATGTAGATGACATGGCGGCAATCCTGCGTTCATGTCTGGATGAAATAGAAATGGGGTAAAAAATGAGTCTGAAAGGAAGACTAATAGCGGCAGGCGTACTTGCAGCGGCGGCGCTGATTACATTTGGCATTGCCAAATCGGGCAAGGTGATTACAGATAAACAGGAGGATACGGTTTTTTCAGGAAGGAAGGAAACGCTTTATCTGTGGTATACGGATGAAGCGCTTACTTCTTATTTAAACGGCGCTGCGGTGACCTACAATGAGACCCATGATGTGCGGGTGGTACCGGTGCTGGAATCAGGGCTTGAGTATCTGGAGGAGATCAACAGCGCGTCCCTTACGGAGGAAAACGGAGCAGATTTGTATGTTTTAAGCCATGACTTACTGGGAAAGGCGTATCTGGCAGGTCTTGCGAGCGAGGTGAAGCCGCCCGAGGGTGTTCAGATGGAGGATGGCTATATAGGAACTGGCCTTAACGCAGCGACTTATAAGGACAAGGTAATCGGCTATCCTTTTTATTTTGAGACAAGCGCCCTTCTTTATAATAAGACTTATTTAAAGGATATGGCTTCTGGCAGGCTGGAAGCAGAAAGACTTATGGCGGAGGAAGAAAATTCGAAAGGTGAAGGCGATCAGGAGGCGGAAGGAGAAGAAGCCAATAGCAAAGAAAGCAGCTTTACCGAGGGGGAGATTGCCGAAAAACTGCAGGAGCTTTTGCCTTCTACTATAGAAGATATCGAGACCTTTGCAGATAATTATGATGCGCCGGAACAGGTGGAGGGCGTCTTTAAATGGGATGTTACCGATATTTTTTATAACTATTTTTTTGTGGGAAATTCAATCAAAATAGGCGGAGAGGCTGGATGGGATACCTCGCAGGTTGATATTTATAATCGGGACGCCATTGAAAGTATGCGGGTTTATCAGGATTTGAACCAGTTCTTTTCCATTGACACCGATGAAATTGATTATGATACCATTCTGGATGAATTTATAAAAGGAAAAATGGTTTTTACCATTGCAACGACCGATGCGGTTTCTAGATTGGAACAGGCGAAGGAGGAGGGGCTTTTTGACTATGAATATGATGTCACCCTTGCGCCTGATGTGAGCGAAAACCAAACAGGCCGGTCTCTTTCTATGACAAACTGCGTGGTGGTAAATGGTTATTCGGGAAATAAAGGAGAGGCAAATGATTTTGCATATTTTTTGACCTCCCAGTACAATGATATTTTGTATGCGAGAGCCGGTAAGGTATCGGCGGCAAAGGGAACGGCCTATGACTATGAGCCTCTCAGCCGCTTTGCACAGGAGTATGAAAGATCCATATCCATGCCTAAAATGATTGAGACCAGCGGTTTTTGGCTGGGTTTGGAATCCATGTTTTCACAGGTATGGAATGGGGCGGATGCAAATGAAATGCTAAAGCTGCTATCGGAGCAGGTTATGAGCCGGGTGACGGGCAGTCCTTATGAGGAGCAGTATATTGAGGAAGAAATGCCCCAGGAAGAAGATGATGAGTTTTTGGACGAAGAATATGACATCCAGGAGACTTTAGACGAACAGCAGGATTAAAATACAAATGAATAAATTTCCAATCATATGGGTATGATGAATAAACATATTAGTAAAGTGTTTTAACAGGAATGGTTCACTATGAAACTGTTTCTTACAAAAATTGTTAAGGAGGATCCATATGATTGGATTTTTTATTGCGCTGATTTCCGGTGCGCTTATGAGTATTCAGGGAGTGTTTAACACACAGGTAACGAAATCTTCCAGCATTTGGGTGGCCAATGCGTTTGTGCAGTTTACGGCGCTTTTGGTTTGTCTGGCAGCGTGGTTTTTTGCGGACAGATCGTCTTTTGGGGCTTTATTTAAAGTGGAGCCTAAGTATATGCTGTTAGGAGGGGCAATCGGGGCATTTATTACTTATACTGTGATAAAGGGCATGGAACTTTTAGGGCCGGCCAGAGCGGCAATGCTGATTGTAGTGGCGCAGCTGCTTGTGGCTTATGTGATAGAGCTGTTAGGACTATTCGGGGTGGAAAAGCAGCCATTGCAGTGGAAGAAAGTGATTGGGATGGGAGTGGCAATTGTAGGGATTGTTCTTTTTAAATGGGAGTAAGCGCGTGCGGCGTATTTTTGTAAAATATAATTCGGGGGATTCATTTTGCGGATTTTCATACAAAATAAAACGGGAACTTCTGGCTTGTCAATAGGGGAAATTTCATTTAAAATGAAATAGTATCGTTATAAGGGGCTTTCTGTTTTTGGCAGAAAGGAGATAACGATGAAAGAAAAATTAAAAATAATAGCAGGGATTCTTGCTTTGATTTCCGGTATTTTCTCAGGGTGTGGGAGATATTTGGGGAAAGAGCAGGAGGAACTGCTTTTGCCTGTAGAAGATGCAGAGATGGATGCTTTGTCTGGGGAAGAAGGGGCTGTGAATGATTTAGAAGTCTCGTTTCTATTAACGGAGGGTGCAGAGGGTGAAGGTGCACAAAGAGAGGAACAGGCGACAGAAGAAACCGGGCAGGATGAAGGACAGGGGCTGAAGGAGTGCGTTGTACATATCTGCGGTGCGGTGACCCGTCCGGGGGTTTATACCTTAGAAGGGGAGAGCAGGGTTTATCAGGCGATTGAGAGGTCTGGTGGGTTTATGGAGGATGCTGATGCGGATTTTTTAAATCAGGCGGACTTTCTTTCGGATGGAATGAAAATATACGTGCCTACCAAAGCGGAGGTTGAGGAGGCAGGCGGTCTGCCAAAGTGGCAGGAGGCAGGCGAAAACGCCAATCAGGCTGGTAACAGCGGTAGTACAAATGAAAAGATGGATACTTCCCTGATAAATATTAATACTGCAAGCGAGGAGCTTTTGTGTACGCTTCCGGGAATAGGGAGCAGTAAGGCAAAGAGTATCATTGCATATCGTGAAAAGAACGGATTCTTCCAAAAGATTGAAGATATCATGCATGTGGAAGGGATAAAGGACGGGTTATTTCAGAAAATAAAGGACGGGATTACAGTATAGAAATTCCGGGGACTATTAGAAAAATAAGATGTATTTGACACTTAGAGTGTATTTGCGGTCAAGGTGTAGAAGTAGAACATGAGGGATTATAATTTCAGGTCAGGGAGAGGACGTGTTTTGATATGGCAAAGAAAGTGCTGGTAGTGGACGATGAAAAACTGATTGTAAAAGGAATCCGGTTTAGTTTAGAACAGGATGGAATGGAAGTGGACTGCGCCTATGATGGGGAGGAAGCGCTGGAGATGATTAGGAATAAAACCTATGATATCATTCTTCTGGATGTGATGCTTCCTAAGCTTACAGGTTTTGAGGTCTGCCAGCAGGTAAGAGAATTTTCAAGTGTCCCTATCGTTATGCTGACGGCGAAAGGGGAGGATATGGATAAAATTTTAGGTCTGGAATACGGTGCAGATGATTACATTATCAAGCCTTTTAATATTTTGGAGGTAAAAGCAAGGCTGAAAGCCATCATAAGACGTACTTCTCCTAAGCCCAAGGAAGCGGCAAAGGTGATTGAAAGTGGAGATATGAAGCTTGACTGCGAGGGCAGGAGAGTTTATGTGGCAGGAAAGGAAATCAATTTGACAGCCAAGGAATTTGAGCTTTTAGAGCTGCTTGTGGTGAATGCCAATAAAGTATATGGCAGAGAGAAGCTTTTAAAGCTGGTGTGGGGTAATGATTACCCGGGAGATGTACGGACAGTAGACGTTCACATTAGAAGATTACGGGAAAAAATAGAGAAAAATCCATCGGAGCCAAAGTACGTGCACACAAAGTGGGGAGTCGGATATTATTTTGCATAATAGATGGCTGCCTGTATGGATGGCTGGCCGAACGCAGCTTTATGCATGAATTATGCACGCTGCTTTAGGCCGCCTGCATGTTATGATATCCGTGTGGTTTATCTGAAAGCATAAGCATGCGGAGCATAGCAGGAAGCTTAATTTGGAGAAAGGCAGTGCGGAGCATGGCTTACGGGATAAAAACAAATCTGAAAAAGCTGAAAATATGGCGGAGCCTTAAAGTCCGCCTGTTTATCATTATGTTTCTTGTGGGTGTGATTCCCAGTATCTTTATGCGGGTTGGCATTTTGGAAAACTATGAAAGCCGTGCGGTGGATGTGCGTACTTCCGATGTGCAGACCCAGCTCAGAATTATAGCAAATCACCTTATTACATACAATTATTTGCAGGACACTTCATCGGAGATGATTGGGGCGGAGTTAGAGCAGCTTTCGAATCTGTACAATGGACGCGTTCTTATTATTAATGGAAATTTAAAGGTGGTGAAGGATACTTACGGCATCAGTGAGGGGAAGGTGATTATCTCAGAGGAAGTCATTCGCTGCCTGAAGGGTACCAATACTGTAAATTATGATGCGGTAAACGGATTTATTGAAATGACGGTTCCCATTGTAGAGACGGTTTCAGCCCAGATGGCAACGGAGGATATGCCGGAGGGGACGGAGATTGTAAGGGGGGTAATGCTTACCAGCGTTTCTACGGACAGTATTGTTATGACCATGAATATCTTAAACCGGAAGGCGCAGATTGTAGAAATTATCATGGTATTTTGTATTTTTGCCATTGCCCTTGTACTGGCACAGGTTTTGATTCGTCCCTTTGACAGGATATCCAAAGCCATCGGCGAAGTGAAGGAAGGATATACGAATGAGCCTATTTCGGTGCCTGATTATCTGGAAACAGAGCATATTGTGAACGCTTTTAACAGTCTTCTTGTGAGGATGAAAACTTTGGATGACTCCAGGCAGGAATTTGTGGCAAATGTGTCCCATGAGCTTAAAACACCTATGACATCTGTTAAGGTTTTGGCAGATTCCCTGCTGGCCCAGCAGGATGTGCCGGCGGAGCTTTATCGTGAATTTATGGTGGATATTGCGGAGGAGATTGAGCGGGAAAATAAAATTATCAATGATCTGCTGGCGCTGGTTAAGCTGGATAAGCCGGCAACAGAGCTGAATATCAGCGTGGTGGATATTAATACATTGGCGGAAACGATTTTAAAGAGAATCCGTCCCATAGCAAGAAAGAAAAATGTGGAAGTGACATTGATCAGTAAACGTGAAGTACTGGCGGAGGTTGATGAAGTAAAAATGTCGCTGATTCTGACAAATCTGGTAGAGAATGCAATCAAGTACAACAAAGAACAGGGCAAAGTAGATGTGACATTAGATGCGGATCATCAGTTTTTTACGATAGAGGTGGCGGATACGGGAATCGGCATTCCGGAGGAATCCTTTGAGCAGATTTATGAACGGTTTTATCGGGTGGACAAGTCTCACTCCAGGGAAATCGGCGGCACGGGCCTTGGACTTGCCATTACAAGAAGCGCTGTTTTGCGGCATCGTGGTTCTATCAGACTGGAAAGCATTGAGGGAGAAGGAAGTACATTTACAGTTAAAATACCACTTACAAGGGTTTTAGTTTAAAGCCTGGTATTAGAGGTAACAGTAGAGAGGAACTTGTATGCTGCTGTAAATCCGTAACAGGGAAGTCTAAGGCTGCCTGTTACGATTAGGGGGTAATAGGAATGATTTTAAGAAGAGAAGGAAAAGGCTTTTTCCTGCTGTTGCTTCTCATATTTGTAGCTTGTGCCTGCAGCCATCAGGCTGAGCAGGAGCAGGGAAATCAATATGCGGTATATTATATCAATTATGGTGAGACTGGTATTTATCCCCAGGAATATGTGACGGATACGGAAAGTACGGATACGGAACAGCTGCTTGCGGAGCTTTTGGAGCAGCTACAGGCTGTTTCCGAAAAGCTGGAATATAAGGCGCCTTTATCTGATAATATTACTTTGCTGGATTACAGCATTGCGGAAGATCAGCTTACATTAAATTTTGACGATAATTACAGGCATCTTCCGGTTACCACGGAGGTGCTGATACGAGCGGCAATTGTCAGGACGCTTACTCAGATAGAGGGAATACAGTATGTGTCCTTTCAAATCAGGACCGAGCCTTTAATGGATATGTCCGGAAACGTGATAGGTATCATGAGCGCGGACTTATTTCTTGACAATGCAGGGAATGAAATTAATACCTATGAGAGGGTGAAGCTTAACTTATATCTGGCGAATGAAAAGGGAGACGGACTAAAGGCGGTGAGCAGGTCTGTGGTTTACAGTAGTAATATTTCTATGGAAAGGTTGGTGCTGGAGCAGCTGATTGCAGGGCCGGCGGAGGGAGATAAGGCGTTCCCTACGATTAATCCAGATACGAAGATTATCAGCGTGAATGTGAAGGATGGAATTTGTTACGTGGATTTGGATAATACTTTTTTGACGCAGATTTATAATGTGACCTCTGATGTGACGATTTATTCTATCACAAATTCGCTGGTGGAGCTTTCTAATGTGAATAAGGTACAGTTGTCCATTAATGGGGACAGTACGGTGAATTACAAGGAGAATACAAGTCTTTCTACTGTGTTTGAGAGAAATTTGGAGCTGGTGGAATAGGTATGAAGATAAAGGATTGATGAGAATGGAGGGGTTGTATGGGAAGAAGGCCGCTTGGGGTTTGTTGTCTGGCGGTTACAGCCTTTTTGTTTGTGCTGGTGCACATAAAACCTGTACCCTTCACAGATTATAGTGTTTTTCAGAAGAAAAATGTGACTGTGATGGGGAGGGTTTACAGGAAGGAGATTAGGGAGCAAAAAGCAAAGGAGTCGTTGGTTTTATATTTGAAGCTCTTTTCACCGGGGAAAGATGATGCCGTACAGGCAGCGGATACCGGGCCGCCGGGGGAGAGAGTGATATGTTACCTAAGAGCTGGGGAACAGGAGCCGGAAATCGGCAGTGTGGTGCAGCTTAAGGGAAAAATGGCATGTTTTGAAAGGGCATCTAATCCGGGTCAATTTGACGCGTATTCTTATTATCAGATTTCTGGAATTTCTTACCGCCTCAATCAGGCGATAGTTCTTGCAAAAACAACCAAATATAATGGGTTTATGGAAGGTGTCTACAGACTCAGGCGCTTGCTTTCTCATGTGTTAGAAGAAAATCTTCCCGAGAAGGAGGCTTCTGTGATGCAGACGATACTGCTTGGAGAAAAAGAAGGGTTGGACAGGGATCTTAAGGCTCTTTATCAGAGGAATGGGATTGTCCATATATTGGCAATTTCCGGCCTGCATATATCTATGCTTGGAATGGGGCTGTATAAGCTGCTTAGGAAATGTGGTGTGCCTATGAAGCTGGCTGCGGCGGTGTCCATGGCGTTAATGGTTTTTTATTGTGTGATGACGGGTTTTTCTGTGTCGGCAGTGAGGGCAGTTTTGATGTTTTGTCTGCAGATGGCGGCAGTATTAGCAAAGCGTACTTATGATATGTTAACAGCATTGGGGATAGCAGCGGTTTTGATTTTGCTCAGTCAGCCTCTTTATTTGTATCACAGCGGCTTTGTGTTTTCTTTTGGATGTGTGCTGGGAATCGGTCTTGTGCTTCCCTCCCTTATAGAGGAGGGAGAGTTTGTGAAGAAACCGGTGATAAAGGAGATTGCAGGCGGCCTGGGAGTGGTGGTCATTACTTTGCCTATTTATCTGTGGTTTTATTATCAGTTTCCTGTATACTCCGTGGTTTTGAATCTATTGGTAATTCCGCTTATGAGCTTTTTGATGGGAGCAGGGCTTTTTGTTTTGGCGCTGGGGATTTTGTGGCCTTTTGGGGTTATGCCTTTTAGATTTGTGATAAAGATTATTTTGATGTTGTATGAGGGAGCATGTGGAGGGTGCGATAATTTGCCGGGACGGCTTCTGACAACGGGCAGACCTGCGGTGTGGCAGGTTGTAGTGTACGTAATGGTGCTGGTATTTCTTGTGATGTATAAAAAGAAATTGCATATGGCGGTGAAATGGGGAATTGTGGCGGTGGCTGTGGTGATCTTGACACTGCATCCAAGGGCAGGGCTAAAGGTTATTTTTTTGGATGTAGGGCAAGGGGATAGCATTTATATTGAAAACGAAGGAAGAAGTAGTTATTTGGTGGATGGGGGGAGCTCATCGGTGAGTAGTGTTGGATTATATCGAATAATTCCCTTTCTTAAATCCCAGGGAGTTAGTGAACTGGAGGCTGTGTTTGTGACCCACCCGGATGAAGATCATTGCAACGGAATAATGGAACTGCTAAAGGAAGGGGCTTTGCAGGGAATTAAGGTAAAGCATCTGGTTTTGCCGGATATCGCAAAAGAAGGAAGGGGTGGAAGCTACAAGGAGTTAGAGCAGGCGGCCGGTGCGGCTGGCATTGTGGTATCGTACATAAGCAGAGGGCAAAAGATTTCAGATGGCAGACTTATGCTGACCTGCCTTCATCCTTCCAGGGGGTATCAGGCGGGGGACGCCAATGCATATTCTATTGTTCTTGAATTGACTTACGGAAATTTCATCGCAATGCTGACGGGGGATGTGGAAGGAGAAGGAGAACAGGAGATGGTAGGTTTTTGGCAAGAGGAACAGGAGACAGATAAGATTACGGTGCTTAAGGCGGCGCACCATGGCTCAAGAAATTCCACACCGGAGGATTTTCTGGATTGTACCAGTCCGATGTACACGGTAATATCCTGTGGGGAAAATAATTCTTACGGGCATCCGCACAGGGAGCTTATGGAAAGGCTTGGGAAACAGGAGACGAAAATACTGATAACTTATGAAACCGGGGCTGTCACTTTTACTACGGATGGAAGAAAGGTAAAGCTTAGAAAATTTTTAAATGAATAATCGCCCGGTTTGTGGTATACTTTATCTGCAAGGGGGTGAGGCAGGGAAAAATGCAGCGTTTGGTTCAAGATATAAAGACAGGGCAGTTTGGCCGGATTTATCTTCTGTACGGCGAAGAAGGATATTTAAGAAAGCAGTACAGGGACAAGTTAAAGGAGGCCATGATTGGTGATGATAATATGAATTATCATTATTATGAAGGAAAAGACATCTCAATAGGGGCGGTCATTGACCAGGCGGAAACGCTTCCTTTTTTTGCAGAAAGGCGACTGATTGTTTTGGAAAACAGTGGCTTTTTTAAGGGGGGTGGAGAAGAACTTGCAGCTTACCTTGCGCATCCTGCGGATACGGTGTGCTTTGTGTTTGTAGAAGCCCAGGTGGATAAAAGGAACCGGCTTTATAAGACAGTATCTTCAAAGGGATGTGCGGTGGAGTTTGCCATTCAGGATGAAGCTACCTTAAAGAAATGGATTCTGGGAATGATCAAGAAAGAAAATAAGAATATATCAGGTGCCGCTCTTGATTTCCTTTTAGAAAAAACAGGCGCCGATATGGAAAACATCCGCAGGGAAACGGAGAAGCTTTTTTGCTACTGCCTTGAAAAGGAAGTCATCACGGAAAAGGATATTGAGGATATTTGTACCAGAAGGATAGGCAATCATATATTCGACATGGTAAGCGCGATTGCAGACAAAAAGCAAAAGCAGGCGCTGACTCTTTATTATGAGCTGCTAGCGCAAAAGGAACCGCCTATGAGGATTTTGTTTTTGATTGCCAGACAGTTTAATTTGCTTTTGCAGGTAAAGGAGCTTCGGGGAAAGGGATACCAGAATAAAGCGATTGGGGAGAAGGTAGGGCTGCCGGGATTTATTGCCGGCAAATATGTAACCCAGGCATCCCGTTTTGAAACAGAAAAGATACGGGAGGCTGTGGAGGCCTGCGTGGAAGCGGAGGAAGCGGTTAAGACAGGGAAAATGAACGATAGCATTAGTGTTGAGATGCTGATTGTGAATTACAGCAGTTAAAGGAGAGACTGAAAAATAAGAAATTATGAAAAGTAAATTAACAACCTTGTGTTACATTGAGAAGGACAATCAATATCTGATGTTACACAGGATTTCTAAAAAGAATGATGTAAATAAGGATAAATGGATTGGGATAGGGGGGCATTTCGAGGAGAATGAAAGTCCTGAAGAATGTCTGCTGCGTGAAGTAAAGGAGGAGAGCGGACTTACCCTTACTTCTTATCAGTTTAGAGGAATCGTCACCTTTTGCTTTGAGAATTATCCCGCGGAATATATGTGCCTTTATACCGCAGATGGTTTTTTGGGGGAACTGGCAGAGTGCGATGAAGGAACGCTGGAATGGGTGGATAAGGATAAGATAGGAAACCTTAACTTATGGGAAGGCGATTTTATATTTTTTGAACTGATTCAAAAGAAGGCGCCCTTTTTTTCCTTAAAGCTTTGCTATGACAAAAATTATGCTCTTATCCAGGCAGTGCTTGATGGAAGGGAACTTGACTTAAATGCAAGAAGGGGCACAGCCCTGGATATATAAAATAACATATATAATAAATAAAAAAACGATAAAAACTGTTGTCTGAAAATAGAATGACGGCAGTTTTTTGTTTTGCATCATAATTTATCCTTGACAAATACCCTATAGGGGTATAATATAAAACAAAAACAGATACCCCATATGGGTATTTTGGCGTGGAAAATATAAAAATCCGGTAACAGCCTGGCGGGAGAATGAACAGCCGCAAAATTTGTATGGAAATGAGGTAGGAGATGGAAGATAATAAGAAAAGCAGTATAGAAAAAAATGTGGAAGAAAACATAGAAGAAAACATGTGTAATTGTTGCAGAACGAAACATACGCCAAGAAGCGAAGGACAGGAAAAACAGCTTCAGAATCGATTGAACCGTATGATTGGGCAGTTAAATGGTATCAGCAGAATGTTGGAGGAGAATCGTTATTGCGGTGATATCTTGACACAAATTGCAGCTGTGGAGAGTGCATTGCAGGGATTTGGGTATATTATTCTCAAGGAACATTTGGAAACCTGCGTGGTTGAAGAAATCAAAAATGGAAATGAACAGATTATGGAGGAGGCTATTGAGCTGGTTAAAAAATTGAAATAGCTAATTTTTTATATTAGAAAGTGAGAGGAATTGAACATTATGAAAAAACAAAAATATGCGGTAACAGGTATGACCTGTTCTGCCTGCTCCTCCCATGTAGAAAAGAGTGTGAGAAAATTACAGGGAATGGGTGATGTTACAGTAAATCTTTTGACAAACAGCATGCAGGTAGAATACGATGAAGCGGTCTGCGATGAAAATAAAATTGTAGAGGCGGTGGAGCGTGCGGGATATGGCGCCAGTCCTATGACCATTGAAGGTGCAGGAAGGGGAAGCATGCGGGCAGCAGACCGAAGGGAAGCAGGCAGCGAAAGGGATTTAAAGGGACAGCAAGGCGATAATGGAGGGATTGCCGGCAGAGATTTTGAAAACAGGGATATTGCCGGCAGGGAAGCCTTAAAAGGGAAAAAAGAAAATAAAGAAATGAAAACAAGATTAACCATTTCCATTGTTTTTATGGTTTTGTTGATGATTGTATCCATGCATCATATGTTTTTTATGTGGCTTCACCTGCCAATGCCGGAGCTTTTTATAAAATTGTTCCACGGAAATGAGAATGCTTTAACCTTTGCTTTTACCCAGTTTCTATTGACACTGCCGATCCTTTATGTAAACCGAAAATATTTTCAAACTGGCTTTAAGACATTGTTCCACTTAAGTCCTAATATGGACAGTTTGATTGCGATTGGCTCCGGGGCAGCTCTTGTATATGGGGTTTTTGCCATTTATCGGATTGGCTATGGGCTGGGGCATGGAGATGATGCACTGGTTGGCCGTTATGCTTCCGACTTATATTTTGAGTCGGCCGGTATGATTCTGGCACTGATTACAGTTGGAAAATACCTGGAAACCCGTTCAAAGGGCAAAACCAGTCAGGCTATTGAGAAATTGATGGACTTATCCCCTAAGACCGCGATTCTTCTTATGGAAAATGGAGAAGAAAAAGAGATTCCTACCCATCAGCTCATGAGAGATGATTTGTTTGTGGTAAAGCCAGGCAGTCTTGTGCCGGTGGATGGAGTTGTGGTGGAGGGAACCTCCAGTATAAATGAGGCGGCAATTACCGGAGAAAGTATTCCTGTGGAGAAACAGCCCGGCGATGCGGTGGTGTCGGCTACTATGAATAAGGCGGGACGCCTGATCTGTAAAGCCGTGAAGGTGGGGGAAGATACTACCTTGTCCCAGATTATCCGTCTGGTAGAGGAGGCATCCTCATCTAAAGCGCCTATTGCCAGGCTTGCTGATAAAATTGCAGGTGTTTTCGTACCGGCAGTAATAGGAATTGCTTTACTTACCTTCCTGGTATGGATGATTTTAGGAGGCGGTTTTGAAGCGGCTATGTCAAGTGCTATCGCGGTGTTGGTTATTTCCTGCCCTTGTGCACTGGGTCTTGCTACACCGGTGGCAATTATGGTGGGAACCGGCGTGGGCGCTAAAAACGGTATCCTGATTAAATCCGGGGATGCCTTGCAATCTGCAAGGGATATCAACACTGTGGTTTTGGATAAGACAGGTACTATTACGGAAGGAAAACCAAAAGTAACTGATGTTATAGTATATGAAAAAGGGTTAAATTCAGATGAAATCATATTAATAGCGGCAGCAATTGAAAAGCCCAGCGAACATCCTCTGGCAGAAGCTATTGTGAATGAAGCTTTGGCAAGGGGAACATTGATTCCTGACGTGGAGGATTTTCAGGCAGTTTTTGGAAAAGGCGTTATGGGAGTTTGTGAGGGTAAAAAATGTATGGCTGGTAATGTGGGATTTATGAATGAAAATGATATTACTTTGTCTTCGGAGATTCAGACTGCGATAGAGGCGCTTTCAGAAGACGGAAAAACCCCACTTTTATTTGCTATGGATGGGAAACTTTCTGCGGTGATAGCGGTTGCCGATACAGTTAAGGCATCCTCAATGAAAGCAATCAGAGAGCTCCATGATATGAAAATAGAAGTAGTTATGTTAACCGGTGACAATAAGCGAACTGCTCAGGCGGTTCAAAAAAGGCTTGGTATCAATCAGGTAGTAGCTGAGGTTTTGCCAGAGGATAAGGAAAAGGAAATCCGAAGATTACAAAGAGAGGGCAAAAAGGTAGCTATGGTTGGCGATGGTATCAATGATGCGCCTGCTCTTGCAGCAGCAGATGTCGGTATTGCCATTGGTGCAGGAACAGACGTGGCCATAGACAGCGCCGATATTATTTTGATGAAAAGCAGGCTGACAGATGCTATCACTGCGATTCGCCTTAGCAGGGCTGTGATTAGGAATATCAAAGAAAATCTGTTTTGGGCCTTTTTCTATAACACAATCGGGATTCCCTTAGCGGCAGGAGTGTGGTATCCTTTATTTGGAATCAGGTTAAATCCTATGTTTGGTGCTGCCGCTATGAGCCTTAGCAGCTTGTTTGTAGTGGGAAATGCCTTGCGGCTGCGGAATTTTAAGGCGGAAGGCGAAATAAGCGAGGAAAGTTGGGAAACTCAGAAAACTCAAAAAGAGGAAGTTTCAACCATAATAAAGCAGGAAAATAAGGAGGAAGAAAAAATGGAAAAAACAATGATAATTGAAGGTATGATGTGTGCACATTGTACCGGAAGGGTGCAGAAAGCGCTGGAGGAAGTAGCAGGAGTGAAACAGGTCACCATGAGCCTTGAGGAGAAAAGTGCGAAGGTTGTGTTAGACGGACAGGTGACGGATGACGCATTGAAGGCGGCAGTGACAGAGGCCGGATACGAAGTAACAGAAATAAAGTAATCAAGGCAGAATCATTCAAATACGTGATAAAAGTTATTATTTCAAAAAGAAATTGGAGAAACATAAACGGCATTGGGAGCTGCATAAGCACGCAGCCCAATGCTGTTTATCGGATGGAAGCTTTATGAAAATCTGGAAATTTGTTAGTGGGAGGGCATAAAAATGCTGTTTACAGGGCCTTCTTTACGGAAATAGCTTTCATAGGGCACATTTCCTGACAGCAAAAGCAGGAGATGCAGCCCTTTCTTTTAAAGACAGCTTTTTTATCTTTAATCGTGATTACATGTGAAGGGCAGCTCTCCGCACATTTTCCGCAGCCTACACATAAATCCTTATTGAGCTGAGGATAAGATTTGAACAGAAGGTTTGCTGCTTTAGCAAAAGGTTTTCTCAAAAAGCCAGGCAGAAAACTGGAAAAGTCCAGCCTTTTCGTATCCGGTACCTGAAAAGGCGTAAGGCCTTCGGGGATCGCATCGCCCACAACCGTGATGGTATCGGGAATTGCCAGTCCGGTTTCCACAGCCTGCCGAATCATTTCAATCTTCATAGGGTCAAGTCCCATAAGCCCTGCCGCAAAGTAATCCTGAGTGTAAAAATCTCTTGCCGCCAGAAGCAAATGCAGGGGATGGGAAGTGCCTCCAGTAGGACCGTTTCCTTCCATGGCATCAATCGCGTCAATGATGGTGAGCTGAGGACTGACGGTCTGCGCCAGTTCAAGCAGCATACGGGAAAAATTTTCTATATCCGGCCAGCGATAGTGAATTTGAGGCTTTTCAAGTCCGGGTATGACCCCAAAAAGATTTTTGATTCCACCGGAATAACCGGTCATAGAATGGGTTTTCAATTTGCAGATATTTATCACATAGTCGGCATCCAAAACGGGTGTTATAATATGGAAAGAATGATTGGCAAAGCCGTCCTTACAATTTACCGTCCGTGCGGAAAAATCCATATTCAGCTTTACCTCCGGTTCCAAATCCCTCATACCGCATACGCGATAAATATTCTTCATGTATTCGGCGTTATAAAGGCCGCCTGAGCTTTCCGCAAGGGTGATATCTTTGACACCGTGCTCATTCAGCCAGCGGGCAACGGCTTTGATCACCAGGGGATGTGTAGTAACCGGAAAATCAGGACTTTTGGCCATAATAAGATTGGGTTTAATCACTATTTTAAGGTCAGGGCGCATATCCTTCGCAATGTCAAGAGCGTCCAGCGCCTTGCAGACAGCGGGGTAAATCAATTCTTCTTTATATTCTTGTACATATTGTAGAGCTTGCAGCATAATATCCTCCATTCCTGCCAATTATGGATTTATTCCTTTATAAATGACCTATCAGTTTCGGAAATTCCGGCCTCATCAGATACATACCGTTCTACGCGCATATGTAAATCATATTTTTCTCTAAGCTCAGTGATCTTTGCCATCATAGGTGAAGCATGGTGTACGTCAATGGAATGTTGATCTTCCCAACTATCAATTAAAAGCACTGTTTCTTCATCATTCATTGGAAAAAAGTATTCATATTTAAGATTTCCATTTTCTGCAAGAATATTACCAACAATTCCACTTGAAACCATTTCCTTAGCAAATTTTTTTGCATTTCCATTTATACCACTATAATAAATATTCACTGTAATAGCCATTGCAATTACCTCCATCAAGTTAAGTTTTGTTAAGCCATCTAATAAAGGCGGTTTTATCACTGCTGTTATATCCTGCATTCTTATAGAAATTTAATGTTTTTTCATCCTTGCTCCCTGTAAGCAGCATCATTTTATAACAGTTGTTTTGAATTGCGATTAACTTTGCATACGCTAAACATTCCGATGCCAGCCCCTGTCCTCTGAACGCAGTGTGGGTAACCACATTTTCTATAAAAGCGTATGGACGTACGCTTCTCGTTAAATTGGGGATAATCACACATACACAAGAAGATACGATTTTGCCATCTACTATATTAACAATTAGATGGTGGTTTTCATCGTGTATAATTTGTTCCCAGGTATGAAATAAATGTTCGGATTCCTCAGGGATAGATTCCTCATGCAGACATAAATATAATTCCAATATTTCCTTTAAATCTTCTTTTTCAGCTTCACGTACCATGTTTACCTCTTGCTGATTAAAATATGAAAATGTTGCTCCGCATCGTTTGGCAATGGTGCCTCTTTCATTTTTGAAATTGGTTATTAAGTTATAAACAGTATAGCACAATCAAAATTTAAAATCTATTATATTTGCAGTCACGGGAATCAATTTGCAACAGTTCAGGTTACTTTTCACGGGTCAGGAATGCACATTTACTGTGCATTCCGTGAGAACGTGATTCAGGTGTGAGGGGCGATTTTTGCGATGCGAAACTTGGAATATCGTCCCAAATGTTACTATGAGCGGATAATTTTATTCTCCGAATTGACAGAGTCCTTTTTATTGTACATATGATTCTTTATACTAAAGATAAGCCTTGCAGAGTGGTCGTACAGTAAAAGATAGGAGGAAAGTCATTTGAAAAATACAGGGAGATTTTTGGGTACAACGGCTGTTATTGTTATGTTGGCTGCCATGATAATTTTTTGTATTTCCGGTACAGTGCGTTGTCTTGATAAGAAGTTAAACAGAACAGAGGAATTAAGTTACCGCATCCTGGAACGGGAATATGAGAGTGAGTTAAGGGGGCTGTTGGAAGAAAAGGGCTATTGCAACAGTGGCGTCACAATGAGTAGTATTGTGCAGGAAGACGGCGTCTGAAGTTATACGGTGGCAATTCATCATAAAAAAATAGAGGTCTTGGGTCATGTAGAAAAAAGAGCGCTTGCGGCAGAGTGTCAGAGTATAGGGGCCTTTGTAGAAAATTGCAACGTTTATTTTCATTAGACAGATATTACAAAAGAAGCATGACAACAGGCAAATCTGGGATTATAATTGATATAGTTGTGCAAAATGAGAAAACATTTACAGACACACATATTTGTGCGGCAGAATAGGAGGGAACTATGTCGAATATTCCAGTACCTGGACAGCTTTACAGGCATTTTAAAGGACAGCTCTACAGAATAGTAACGCTGGCAAAAGACAGTGAAACCGGGGAAAATATGGTAGTTTATCAGGCACTTTACGGAGATTATGAAGTTTATGTAAGACCACTTTCCATGTTTGTGGAAAAGGTAGACAGGAATCAATATCCGAATGTAGTGCAGGAATACCGGTTTGAGCTGCAAAAGGAACTGCTTGGGATGCCTGCGCATGGGAATGTTGAACCCGAGCCTCTGGAGGAAAGAGAAGAAACAATAGAAAAAAATGTAGCAGTAACGTGGAATGCAGGAGAAAAGGCAGAAGAAACGATAACACCATCAATGGAAGTGGAAGAAGTAGAAAGAGAAACAAAAACAAAATCGATAACAGCAGTTACGGAAGACGTAGAAGATGTATACAAGCCGGAGGATGCTGTGACAGATGATACTGAGGAACAGGAAGAATTTAATATTGACCCACTGGTACTGGAATTTTTGGATGCCGGAACCTATCGGGAGCGCCTTAATATTCTTTCAGCGCTGCATCACCGCATTACAGACGGAATGATTACCACCATGGCCATAGCTTCTGATTTAGAGGTAGGAGATGGAGATGTGGAGCAGCGTTATGAGGAATTGAGAAACTGCCTTATGACCCATGAGAGATATGAGGGCAGACGTCTGAGATGATTTAGGCTTTATCCGGAATTTCTTAAATGAAAGAATGGTATTTGGATAACGGTAATGTTATCAGCAGCAAAACTGGCACATACCATGATGGTTCCTGTACTGTGGGGGAAGATTGCTGGCAGGAATGGGGGATTATTATGGCATATCATTTAGAAAACAGGCTGGTTATAGGGGTATCTTCACGGGCGTTATTTGACCTGAGCACGGAAAATGAGATTTTCCGCACCCAGGGCGTGGAAGCCTACTGCAAATATCAGGTGGAGCACGAAAAAGAGCTTTTAGCGCCTGGGAATGGTTTTCGCCTGATAGAAGCATTACTTAATATCAATAAGATACCAGGGCAGGAGGAGAGGGTGGAGGTTATCATTATGTCCCACAACAGTCCGGATACTTCCCTGCGGGTTTTTCATTCAATTGCGCATTACGGGCTAAATATTTCAAGAGCGGTATTAGCCAGCGGGGCATCCCTGACCCCTTACCTTGAGGCTTTTCACACAGATTTGTACTTATCGGCGGACGAGGAGGACGTACAGGCGGCCATTGACTGTGGGATCGCGGCGGGAATTATCTGCTGTGATGAGATTAGAAGCTATCACGAGCAGAAAGAGATTGCCCAGATACGGATAGCCTTTGATGGGGATGCGGTGCTTTTTTCGGACGAATCAGAGCAGATTTTCAGGGAAAAGGGCTTGGAGGCCTTTGAAGAAAATGAAAGGCTGCAGGCGGAGAATCCATTAAAACAAGGACCCTTTGCTAAGTTTTTAAAAACCATCTCCGATATTCAAAACGAATTTCCGCCGGAGCAGGCCCCTATACGGACAGCGCTTGTCACAGCAAGAAGTGCGCCTGCCCATGAGCGTGTGATTAGGACATTGCGTGCGTGGAATGTGAGGATAGATGAAGCATTCTTCCTAGGAGGCATCACGAAGCGCAATGTTTTAAAGGCCTTTGGTGCGCATATCTTTTTTGATGATCAGGCTGTACATACAACGCCTGCTTCAGAGGTGGTGTTATCGGCAAGGGTACCTTATAAGCAGAATGACAGGCAGGAGCATAAGCGGGACCCATAATTTTCTGTTCGTTAAAAATATAAAAGTGCAATTGATATATATTTAGATACATTTATATATAATTTGTGAGCTGCTAAAAGTATGGAGGATGATATGAATATTAAAGCTGCAAAACAGTTTATTTTGCAAAATGCACGTCCGATCGATTTAGCTATCTATCAATATTACTTTGAAAATCAATCAAACCAAATGGTAAGTGTTGAACTATTAAACTATCAAAATAAAGATGGTGGGTTCGGAAATGGTCTTGAGTCAGATTTCCTCAATCCAAATTCAAGTCCAATTGCAACCAATGATGCGATTATCACTCTTTTTCGTGTGGGCGCTCTTATAAAAGATTCAGAAATGGTAAAAGGAATCGTAAAATATCTGGATTCCCATGATTCTTTTGATGAGGATAAAAAGCGCTGGCTGTTTGCGATAGAAAGCAATAAGGACTATCCACATGCAATTTGGTGGGAGAAAAATGATACTGATGGAATCAGCGGATTTAATCCGACTATATCCTTAGCTGCATTTATGGTTTGTTATGGGAAAGAAACGACATTGTATAAGAATATTATAAAAGAAGGCCTGAAATATTTAGAGGAACATGAAGATATAAGCGGAGAGGAATTAAAGTGCTATTTACTGGCGTATGAGATGCTAACTCAAAATAATATTGGCGAGATTATAGATCTTGGATATTTGGAGGAATTAATCAGAAAGAGAGTTGGAAGTATAATCTGCAAAGATATAGCTAAATATGGTGTCGAATATGTAACAGTCCCATCTGACATTTTCTCAGGCATCTATTTGGAGTTTATCACACCTGAGATTGCGCCACTGATAGATGCAGAGAAAGCAGTATTAGACAAGCTTCAAAAGGAAGATGGAGGATATGATATTACCTGGCAGTGGTACACGCTGTATTCTGAATTTGAGCAGGCAAGAAATAATTGGCGTCCAAGGGTGACAACCGAAAAGCTTCTTTTTTATGGAATTCAAAACATGAGGGAACAATGAGATACGATGATATATGGGAAGGACGCTTCGAGAGCCGTCCAAACAGATTTATAGCATATGTAAATATAGGTGGCAAAAGTGAAAAAGTGCATGTGAAAAACACTGGACGGTGTAAAGAGCTTCTGGTAAAGGATGCAAAGGTTTATTTAAACAAAAGCCCTAATCCGGACAGAAGCACAGCCTATGATTTGGTAGCCGTCCAAAAAGGAAATAGAATAATTAATATGGATTCCCAGGCGCCCAATAAAGCAGTGGAGGAATGGCTGCGTGATGGCGGTCTGTTTCCAGATGTTGTATCGGTTAAACCAGAAACAAAATATCATAATTCCCGTTTTGATTTTTATGTGGAAACACCAAAAGACAAAGTATTTATTGAGGTCAAGGGCGTTACGTTGGAGCAGGAGGATGTGGTATTGTTTCCGGATGCGCCTTCTGAACGCGCAGTTAAGCACGTAAAAGAGCTTATGGAGGCTGTTGAAGAAGGATATAGAGCCTGTATTATTCTTGCAATTCAGATGGAAAATGTTAAATATTTCACACCCAACCGAATGACCCAGCCAGAATTTGCAGATGTTCTTATGGAAGCAAGGCAGGCTGGTGTCAAGGTGCTTGCATATGATTGCAAAGTTACTCCTGATTCTATGGAAATTCAAAATCCGGTACCGGTGCGCTTATCGGAGCTTGAAATTGCAGCGGAGCCTTTAATCAGCTGGTATGACAGAGGGAAACGGGTTTTACCCTGGAGGGAGGAGGCAACACCGTATCATGTGTGGATATCGGAAATTATGCTTCAGCAGACAAGGGTGGAAGCTGTGAAGCCCTATTATGACAGATTTATAGAGGCATTGCCTGATATAGCACATTTGGCTGATGCCGGGGAAGAAGAACTCTTAAAGCTCTGGGAAGGGCTTGGTTATTATAATCGGGTCAGGAATCTAAAAAAAGCAGCGTGTATTATTATGGAGGAATATGATGGTGAAATGCCAGCAGAGTACAGCGAACTAATCAAGCTTCCGGGGATAGGCAGCTATACGGCTGGGGCAGTGAGCTCGATTGCCTATGGCAAAAGGGTGCCGGCAGTAGACGGCAATGTACTGCGCGTGTTGTCAAGATTTAGGGGAGACAACAGGGATATTTCACAGCCGGCTGTCCGCGTTTTGATTGAACAGGAATTACTTTGCAGTATGCCAAAGGAGCGGCCGGGAGATTTTAATCAGGCACTTATGGAATTAGGAGCAGTTGTCTGTATCCCCAATGGCATGCCCTATTGTGAGAGTTGTCCCTGGGAGAAGCTTTGCACAGCGCATGTACAAAGGCGAGAACTTGAATTTCCATTTAAAACTCCCAAAAAGCCAAGAGTGGTGGAGGAAAAGACGGTTCTTATTATCAAAGATGAAACGAGGGCTGCACTTGTAAAGCGTCCGGAGCATGGTTTACTTGCAGGTATGTATGAATTTCCCTGCTTAGAGGGCTGCCTTTCAGATAAGCAGGTACTTGCTTATTTGAAAAAGGAAGGCTTATCCGTTATTAAAATCGAACAATTGCCGGCAAGTAAACATATTTTTACACATAAAGAATGGCATATGATTGGTTATGCGGTCAGAGTGGATGAACTGGCCGAAAAGAAGCATAAAGACAGTATGATTTTTGCAGAGCCAGACCAGGTAAGGGACAAGTACCCGATTCCATCTGCCTATCGCGTTTATCTTCACAATTTCTTAAGTTGATTTTTCCTGTAAATTGGGTATGATAGGAGGTGGAAATAGTTTTGACATGTGTGTAAAAAAGAAACTGTAAGGCAGGATTTTGCTTGTCGGAACAGTTATATTTTAAGGAGTAAGAGATGAAACTTTTATCATTTACGGTGCCCTGTTATAATTCAGCAGCTTATATGGAAAAATGTGTGGAATCACTGCTAAAGGGTGGGGAAGATGTGGAGATTATGATTGTGGATGACGGCTCTACGGATGAAACAGCTAAAATTGCGGACGGGTATGCAGAAAAATATCCATCCATTATCCGTGCAATCCATAAGGAAAATGGCGGACATGGTTCTGCAGTCAATGCAGGAATTGAGAATGCGCAGGGCTTGTTTTTTAAAGTGGTGGATAGTGACGATTGGGTAAAAGAGGAGGCCTATGTGCAGATTTTGGATGTTCTTAGAAATCTTGCGGGCGGAGAAAAAACACTGGATATGCTTGTGAGTAATTTTGTATATGAAAAGGTCGGACAAAACAGGCATAAGGTAATGCGCTATAAGCATGCACTGCCGGTGAATGAAATGTTTACCTGGGAGGATGTCAAGCACTTTCATAAAGGCCAGTATATTTTGATGCATTCCGTAATCTTTAGGACGAAGCTGCTTAAGGAATGTGGACTTAAACTGCCTGAGCATACTTTTTATGTGGACAATCTCTATGTGTTTGAGCCATTGCCTTATGTGAGAAATATGTACTATCTGGATGTGAATTTTTACCGCTATTTTATCGGCCGGGTAGACCAGTCAGTAAATGAGGATGTTATGATTGGGAGGATTGACCAGCAGATTCTGGTGAATAAGCTGATGATTGACTATATGATAGAAAATAAGAGCAAGATTACCTCCAATAAAAAGATGTATCATTATATGGCAAGCTACCTGGATATTATAACTACGGTTTCTTCTATATTATTGATACGCTCGGGCATGAAAGAAAATCTGGAAAAGAAAAAAGAACTGTGGAATTATTTAAAGAAAAAGGATTGGCTTTTATATAGAAAGCTAAGATATGGACTCTTAGGGAGCTGCATGAATCTGCCTGGCAGAAGCGGCAGGAGGATTTCAGTGGAAGGATATAAGATATGCCGCCGTTTTTTCAATTTTAATTAGATGTGTGTCATCAAGGCTGCCACGCTTTGGAGGTCAGCATCTTGCTTCGTAAAAATCCCCCGCAGTAAAACTGCGGGGGTAATTTAGTCAACAACCGCTGCAAGCAACGGGGTATCATTTTGCGGTGCTGCAAAGCGTAACAGCTAAACAACTCTGCGACGCTTTAAGCTTGGACGGTGTGCCTGACAGGCAGCAACAATGTCAGCCTGATATACGATAACATACATAATGCCGGACATTATAAAAGCAGTCAGAACATCAAACACAGAATGCTGTTTGATGAATACTGTAGAAAGAATAATGGAACTGCACAGGATAAAGGAACCTATGCGGATTTTTTTATTTCTGGCAAGAGATGGCGTGTGCATGACCGCCAAGTGGGTGCCAATAGAATTATAAACATGAATACTGGGCCATAAGTTGGTAGGCGTATCCATTCTATATAAATGTGATATAAGAGCTGTAAAAATATTGTTTCTGGGCATTGTGTAAGGGCGAAGGTGATGTCCATTGGGCCAGAGCGTGGAAACAATCAAAAAAACAGTCATTCCGGTAAAAAGAAATACACATGTTTTGAAATATTCCTGTTTGTTTTTAAAAAAGCAATACGCTACGGTTATCGATACATAGGCAAACCACAAAAAATAAGGTACTATAAACACTTCACAAAAAGGTATGATATCATCCATTTTCATATGAATGATGGTTTCAGGTATGACGACCTTTTTCTCCAGATAGGCAAACCAACTGCAGTAAATTGCTGCATAAATGATAAGCGGTATAGCATGCTTGTACCTTTCATAATATTTTTTCATAAATAAATTCCCTCCTAATTCCTGCCTTATTATATATTTAACGTAAACCTTAACTGTTTATAACAAAAACTGTATTTTTTTTGGTTCGCAGGTTATGGTGATGGAACTGCTTTTCATACTGACCTCTCCATCTGTGTGCACCCAAAGAGGGACGGAAGTTTCCAGATGAATTTTGGATGCAGTATAATGGTCAATTCCTTCAAAACGATAATGCTTGCCGGAAAATGCAGTCGGAAGTGCTATAAGAATAAGCCACTTTGGAATATTCCCCACAGCACAGATATCTATCTGTCCATCACTGAAATCAGCACCCGGACAAAACTTAAAACCGCCTCCTTCATATTGGTGAATCATGCTGGCAATGAACAAAAATTTAGGCAAATGAATCTGCTTATGGTCATCTAAAGTGATGGTACACGCGATTTTTCTGGCAAGTAAAAGCTGCTTGAGTGCAATAGAAAGATAGGTAAGCTTTCCAAGCCCTATTTTATTTAATACATTTTTAAATTTAGAGGCAAGGGCTTCCTTACACACAGCAGCATCAAATCCAATACCGGTGCTGACAGAAAAATAACGTTTTAGAGTCTGCTTGTCGAATTGCCGGTCAGATAACTGTTCGGCGGACTGGTTATAGGTTAGACAGCCTAAGTCCATAAAAAGCGGTTCATTGCAGTATAAAATGCGTTCCAGATTTTCGGAAGGATTTTGACAAAGGCCTAAATCTCTTGCCATATCATTACTAGATCCGGTGGGAATGTATCCGATTTGCACACGGGTAAAATCAGATATTCCCTGAAGGGTTTCGTTTAAGGTTCCATCCCCTCCAAGAACAATCAGCTTTAAAATGAAATCAGAATCAGCCCTTAATAAGGAAGTTGACAAATCGCGCACCAGCTTAATGATGTGTTCAACTCCCTTTGAAAAGAAAACCTTGTATTCAATTTCTTTTTGTTCTAAAATCGGTTGAATATCAGACCAGATTTTAGCACCCTGACCAGATTTAGAGGCCGGATTTACGATAATATAATACATTGTTTTCTACCCCTCAAAAATCTTTCCCTATTTTATCAGTATTTTGTGCTAGAGTAAAGAAGTTTTACAAGATTTTGTAATTCTTAAGGATTACTTAGGATATTTTTCAGAATCGGATAGGATTGATTTAGAAAAAAGGTGTTAAAGGTTTGATTTCTTTAAAGACTATGCTATAATGATTCGGATTTATGTCGTTGTAAAGTGAACAGGAAGGGTTAGAAATATCATACAAGGAGGAGAAGGATGTATTCACTTGATGAAGTTAAAAAAGTAGACGGAGAGATTGCGCAGGCCATTGTGGAGGAGCAGGAGAGGCAAAACAGCCATATTGAGCTGATTGCATCTGAAAATTGGGTAAGCAAAGCGGTTATGGCGGCAATGGGAAGCCCACTTACAAATAAGTATGCGGAAGGCTATCCGGGGAAACGTTATTACGGAGGCTGCCAGTGTGTTGATGTGGTGGAAAACCTTGCTATTGAAAGAGCGAAAGAGCTTTTTGGATGTGACTATGCCAATGTACAGCCTCACTCAGGGGCCCAGGCAAATTTGGCGGTGCAGTTTGCAATCTGTAACCCTGGGGACACAATTATGGGAATGAATTTAGACCATGGCGGACACTTAACCCATGGAAGCCCGGTGAATATTTCCGGTAAATATTTTAAGATTGTGCCCTATGGCGTGAATGATGATGGGTTTATTGATTATGATAAGCTGATGGAAATTGCACTTGAGTGCAAGCCGAAAATGATTATAGCAGGGGCATCCGCTTATGCAAGAACCATTGACTTTAAGAAATTCCGTGAAACAGCAGATGCAGTGGGGGCAGTGCTGATGGTGGATATGGCTCATATTGCAGGTCTTGTGGCAGCAGGCCTTCATCCAAGCCCGATTCCTTATGCAGATGTTGTTACCACAACAACCCACAAAACCTTAAGAGGACCAAGAGGCGGCCTGATTCTTGCAAATCAGGAGGCAGCTGATAAGTACAATTTCAACAAGGCAATCTTTCCAGGCATCCAGGGAGGGCCTTTGATGCATGTGATTGCAGCGAAAGCCGTCTGCTTTAAGGAGGCGCTTACAGATGAGTTTAAAAACTATCAGAAAAATATTATTGATAATGCGCAGGCGCTTTGCAATGGCTTGATAAACAGAGGAATTAAGATTGTCTCTGGCGGTACGGATAATCATCTTATGTTGATGGATCTTACAACCTACGGTCTTACCGGGAAAGCAGTTGAAAAAATGCTGGACGAAGCACATATTACGGCAAACAAAAATACAATCCCGAACGACCCCAAGTCTCCCTTTGTAACCAGCGGGATCCGTCTTGGAACACCGGCAGTGACTTCCCGTGGGATGAATACGGAGGATATGGATCAGATTGCTGAGGCAATTGCAATGATTGTCAAAGGCGGCGAGGAGAAAATTACGGAAGCAAGAAAAATTGTTAGGAAATTGACAGATAAATATCCTTTGATTTAAAAAGTTTATTTTGAAATTATTAAATAGTACTTTCAGGAAAGGGTACAGTATGGCTGGTTACTATTAAGGATGGAAACCAGCTATATTTATTCCCGCGCGCAACGAGCCAAGTAGATGTGGTTATAGAGATGCGAAGCATCTCATAGATATTTGGCGACTGCCGCGAAGGTGAATACTCCGCAGCAGTGTAGCGTTTGCAGTGTGTGCTCTGCATCGCTGCAAGTTTGATGCCCTGTTGCCTACACGGTTGTTGACGAATAGGTAAATGAAAATAGGAAATGATTGTCATAGGATGTTAAAATATGAGAATATTTGGATAAATATGTAAATTAATCAGATAAAAATGCGCTAATAAGAGAAAAATAAAAAAATATATAAAAATTTGAAAAAATGTGTTGACAAATAAATATTACATGCTATAATAAACTCATAAAACAAATTCACATAGATAATCTTAAGAAAAGGAGGTACGGACCGCCAAAAACGTAAGATGTGTTATCTAATTAGATAACAGAAATGTGAAAGGTTAAGCTTTTAAAGTACAAAAGAGTTAAGTACCAAAGAAAGCGAATTTCGATTTCGTATTTAGTACAGAAGAAGAAGTAGCGAATTTCAAAAGAAGAAAGAACAGACGTTACAGTACATCCGTACAAAAGAGAAAAGGTAAAAGTACGAAAGAGAAAAAAGTAAAACTGAATATTGGTATTTATCCAAAAATTAAAGGAGGTAAAGGCCATTGGATAGTGCAGTTTAGAAGCGGGTGTTGATTCAGAGGAATTGATGCCCGCTTTCATGTGCTGCCAGTAAGAAAACGGACGGGATATTGGAACAGAGGCCTATAATTGGCCCTAATGGAAATTTATTAAAATTTGGGTAGAAATTGCGATATAAATAAGTTATTATAATAAAATGTATTAAGCTGTCGGAGATATCATAGAGAGACAACGGTCAGTACGCAGTGCGGGCTTACCTTAAGTTAACAAACACAGTCACGCAACGCGGGTTAGGTGCTTATAGAGAATAATTTGTAAGTTGTAGTTTGCGGTATATGCAGGATAAGTTCGGAAGTAAACTTCCAAACTCTTTATTAGTGGCAGTATCGCAAGCCGCGCTTGCGATATGCAGGGGGTATAAAGATGGGAAAGAATGAAGTACGCAGTGAAGAAATGGAGAGAAAAATATATAGGCATAAGCGAAGGGTCAGAAACCAGATTATTTCTTATATTGTTCTTGCAATTTTCTTAATTGGGCTGGTAATGGGAGGTGTTTTGGGGGTAAAGAAAATGATAGCGGTTCTCAATGATAAAAAGGAAGCGGAAGAAGAACAGCAAATAGAAGATTTGGCGCAGGATGAGGAGGAACAGCCAATGGTGGAAGCACCTGAGGAATTTACACAGCCTGAGGCGGAGACAGATTATTTAAGCGAAACCGTTGAAAACTGCATTGCTGCAATGTCACTTGAGGATAAGGTGGCGGGGCTTTTTATGATCACACCGGAAGCCCTTACAGATACAAACAAGGTGCTGAAAGCGGGAGATACCACGAAGCAAAAGCTTATAGAACGTCCGGTGGGAGGACTTATTTATTTTGCCCAAAATATTCAAAGTGCAGACCAGCTTACGGAAATGCTGACAAATACCAAGAATTGGAGCACATATCCTCTCTTTTTGGGTGTGGATGAAGAAGGCGGAACGGTGAGCAGAGTTGCGAGTAGTGGACTTGCAGATAATGTAGGGGATATGGCGGATATTGGAAGCAATGGAGATGTGGCGGCAGCGCGGGAGGCCGGGGAGGCAATAGGGGGATATCTTGCAGAATATGGATTTAATATGGATTTTGCTCCGGTAGCCGATGTGATTACGGATGGAAATACAACGATTGGAAAACGTTCTTTTGGAACAGATACGGATACGACAGCATCCATGGTGGGAGCTTTGGTGGAGGGACTTCAAAGTAAAAATGTGAGCGCCTGCCTGAAGCATTTTCCGGGGCTGGGTGATACCAGCAAGGATACCCATGATGGAATGGCCAGTACCGAAAAAACATTAGAGGATTTCACGCAGATAGATTTTCCTGTGTACCAGGCAGGCATCTCAGCCGGGACAGATTTTGTGATGGTTAGCCACCTATCCGCGGAACAGGTTACAGGAGATACCACGCCGGCTTCCCTTTCGGAAAAGATGGTAACAGAACTCTTAAGAGGACAGCTGGGATATCAGGGGATTGTCATTACAGATGCTATGAATATGACAGCTATCACAGATTATTTTACGCCGGATCAGGCGGCAGTTATGGCATTGCAGGCAGGTGTAGACATGATTCTGATGCCGGAGGATTATGAAACAGCTTATAATGGCGTGTTAGATGCGGTAAAGGATAACACCCTGTCAGAGGAAAGGATTAATGAATCGCTTAGAAGAATTTACCGCGTGAAATACAGAGACAGGGTTGGAGAATAAAAAGAGAAAAGTCTTGTAACAGTTCGGCCCAGAGCTTTGCATTTGCCGCAAAGCCCGTGAGAATACATTCCATGGAATGTGTAAATTGGACCAAGAGGAAATCTGCCCTTGCTGAAGGCGATTTGGAATGGGCAGATTTCATAACAGTGAAGCCGAAGGCTGAACGGTCAAAAAAGTTTTTGAAAAAAATTGAAAAATGAGTTGACAAAATATGTAGCATAGTGTATAGTAATATTTGTCCGGTTCGAACGGATAAATAAATGCGCGAGTGGCTCAGTTGGTGGAGCGCGACCTTGCCAAGGTCGAGGCCGCGGGTTCGAGTCCCGTCTCGCGCTCTTGTTAAAAGTGCGGGAACGTTGAAAATACAGCGTTTCCGTTATTTTTTGTGTCTGCAAATTTGAAGACAGTCTATAAAGCCTTTGTTATGAGGTTGTATGTCTCTGATTCTGTAAGCGGGTTGTATATATATCCAAGTGTGATTGAAAGAGTGCTATGACCGAGCATCTCACGGATGCAGTCAAGCGGTACTCCGTTTGCGTTCAGGTTGCTTGCGTAGGCCTTTCGCATTTTGTGAGTGCTTTTTGTCGTCATTCCCTGACGCTCTGCAAACTTTTCCAACACATAGGCTATCTGCCTTGCTGTGATTCGTTCCCCGTTTCTCATGAAGATATAACTGCCCTGTTTCGGTATTTTTTCCAAAATAGCTACCGCTTTAGGAACAAGTATCACATAACGGTCACGGTTAGTCTTTGTATGCTCCACCACATCATAAAGATTTGTTTCCTGATTCCTGACTTCTTCGCGAACAACATGGAGGTGTGATTGCTCCTTGCAGTCTTCCCATTTGAGGGCTACTAATTCGCCAACCCGCAAGCCTAACAGGAAATTTATTTTGACGGCTAAGAAAACCGTATCTTCTGTTTCCGCATACATTTTATCAAGATATTTATTCAGGCTTTCCAGTTCTTCCGTATTATATGTTTCGGTCTTTCCTGTTTTTTTCACTACTTGCCGATACTTTACGATAATTTTTACATCATTCATTGGATTGTCTGTGATGTATTTTTCCGAACTGCATATTCAAAACAGCCTATCAGAATGGTTTTTACATTGTTCCATTCTTTTCTTGAAATACTGTATTCTTTCATAAGACGGTTGCATTCGGATTCCAGTAACAGCGTATCAATCTGACGGATTGGCATAGTATGCAGTTGTGACTTTTCAAAATAACGCCTATAGTGCTGTTCGTGCCGCTTAATCGTGTTAGGGCTGTCGGTAACTGTTTTCTTGTATTCCAACCATTCCAAAAACAAATCAGAGAAAGTAAACTTGTCAAGGTGCGATTCCTGAAAATAAATCGGGATAAGTTTTTCCAATAGCGCGTCTTTTGTTTGTGCGCGGAGGATTTTTCTTTCCCCGTCTGCATCCTTATAATACGTCTGCCACCGTCCATTTTCTGACTTTGGCTCTGTAATTTTATATGGGTGCATTTGTGATAACAACTTTTCCTTTAAACATGGATTTATATATATCCTCTGCGCTAATTACCATAGGCGGGCGGTTTTTCTCTGAATATGGGTTCGGGCGACTGCTTGTGGGGTCTGTAACATAGCATTGTTTGTTACTGTCATAAGTTGCCGCAAGTATCTCCGTATCTGTCATATTGATTGTTAGTGTTATCCGGCGGCGTAACTGGTCAAAGCTATCTATAAGGTTGGGTTTATACCCAAAAACTTCATGGTAAAAATTAATCGGGTTGTAGGGGTAGTAATAATAATCAAATCTGCCGCCAATGCTTTATCGTAAAAGCGGGAGGGCGCGTATACCTGTGCGCCTATGCCGAAAGGGTCTAATACCCGCAACAAATCATTGTAGGGTATGGATTGTGCGCGAAGCTCGTCAAGTATAATGATATGTTCGCCTTTGTAGGATTGGAACATATCACGGCTACTTCCGGCAACATAAAATGGTTGTCCGTTACCCGCTTTTTTAGCATATTCTTTGGCAAAACTTGTTTTTCCCGTTCCCGTTTTGCCGTACATCCATATGACGCGAATTGCCTTACCGCTTTCTATCATTTGTTTGCGCCATTCTTCCGCGTGGTTTTTAAGATATTTTGCATATACATCCTCTATCTGCTTTTTGGCTTTTGCGTACTGTGCTCCGCTAAGTTGCTTCTCGACTTCGCTTTTTGAAATTGCGCCTATGTATAGCAGATTAAGAAATGTCTTTATTTTAGCAGCATCCCCGTATGTATCAGCTTTTTTGACTTCGGCGGTTACTTTTTTCATAAGTGTGGAGTAGTCGAAATTTGCAGTTACTTCTGATATGGCATATTGGTGTTTTGTCCTTGCGTTATCCGTAGCGTGAATAAGGTACGCATATCCGTTATTGGAATCGCCTTTCCATGCTTCGATATACTGTGCTTTATAGCCTAAGAGTTTGGCTACACTGTTAATGCTTCGGGCATTTTCAAAGGATAGCATCAGATGTATATGGGCTTCGGCGGGCTTCCCTTTTTCGTCCGTGTCCTTGTCATGCAGTATCACCGCATACCGTTTAGGACGTAACTTATTTTCGATAAGTTTAATCAGCCCATCCATGGAATTTACGGACAGATGTGCAAGCTGTTGTTCGTACATCACACGCAAGGTTTGATTTTTGCTTATAACGGTGTTACTCCTTTTGTTGATTTCTGAGTGTTTCTTTTTATTTTTTGGCACTGTGACACTCACAGTTTGCCGTGGTATAACAAGCCCAAACACGGCAAAATAAAGGGGTTGGGGATAAATTGGCACTGACACTGTACGCAATGCCCGCCTTTATTTCATACGGCGGGCATTGCGGTTATCTACCCTTTATAATATGCCTCTAAAAGTCTGCCAAGTTCGCGGTAGACAGGGAAGTCCATCCGGGGGCAATGCACACAGGACACATTATCATGTATGCCGTCTGTGCTTGAAAACCAAGCATCACCAGCGTTATAAACACGCTGTGGCAAATCCTTTAACTTTTCGGAATCTCAGAGCAAACGCCCTTCGTTTAAAGTGGGCTTAAACAGTATTTTAGTACTGCAAGCGGAGCGGAGCATTGCGGGAAGACCGCCCTCGTCAACGGATGCTTCCGCTATGGATATAATCGCATAACAGCCCGCCGAAGCCCCCATTGTGACAATCCGCTTAATTAGTGCGTCAAATTCAGCAAGATTGTAGCCGCCGTCCTCTTTTGCCGCACGTTTCGGGAAGATGCTTCTTAGCGCAACATATTCATCTATAAAGAGGAATGAAACATGGAAATTTGCTTCCCACCAATGCACAGCATCTCCTTTTTTCCTCTGATAATTCATTTAGCACACATTGACGCTCTTTTATCGCATCTGCAAATTGTTTCAATGCTTCCAAAATCCCTCTTGCTTCGCCGTCTTCGTCCAATGTTGCCGTATGGGGGAGGCGGCTTAATTCTGCCTGTTTCGGGTCGATAATGCAGAGTTGAGAGCCGTAATTGTCACGCCCCGCGGTCAAGGCTTGCATTGGGATTGAAATAACACCCGTTGTTTTACCTGAACGGGTTTTTCCCGCAAAAAGCATACTGCCGGACGTTGTAAGGTCAATGTATGTGCCTTTTTGTACAATCAGCTTTGTATGCTCATTCGGTTTTAGTGCATCTGCTGAATGTACAGTGATGCTTCGGTCAATCTTCACATTCTCAATACGGAAACCAACCAAATTGAAAGCCGTTTCTACATATGTTTCTGTCACAGCATATTGCGCGTATTTTCCGTTTAATGCCGCGCTGACGCTTGAAGATATTTCTCGGATTTCATTAGCTGTACAGCATGTGGTTGTTATCGTAATTTTAAATATCCCCTGTTCGGTTTCCCAGCATTTGATTTTCGGGAGCCGTTCACTCTCTTGTAAGTGCAAAGGATTTCCATATTCGGATGAAAACAGCCTTTTCCTTATCATTATCCTAATCTTGTCCGCTTCCGACTGCTTTACAGCTATCCATAGGGCGGCTAACGCCGCCAGTATGCCAAGCACAAAGAAAAATAATGTAATGTGGTACATCATCCCTGCTAATGCGCGGGCAAAACCAAGATTGGGCGCGGTGTTCGCAATAGAAATTCCGATAACCGTTGAAAAAATTGCTAATAATAGTGAGAGTCTTCTCTTTTTTTATTCTATCTTTTTTGTTGTTGCGCCGCTTCTGCTTCGATGTCGATGATTACCGCGTCATTGATGGTCACATAGCTTACGCCGAGCACGGTGTACATGTAGGTCCTGTCTGTGGGTGCGCCGATGGTCAAGCCGGTAGTGTCAGCGGCTTTCGTGCCCTCTGCCATTTTCCCGGTTACCTGGAAGTCGATAGCCCACTTGCCGTCAGTTCTCTGCTTCAAAGCTACTGCCGTGCAGCTCACGGACTTGCCCTCGGCGTCCACCAGCCAGAATGTTGCGATGGTCTGACCCTTGTGCGTTACCTTATAGGAGCCCTTGCCGCTCTTTGCAAGCGCCCTGAACTGCTCTTTGCCGGTCATGCCAGTGTTGGAGGCGGGAGCTCTCTTTGCAGGTGCGCTGTAGGACGCGCCGGAGTTGTTTCCACCGTTGCTGGAACTGTTACCGTTGTCGCTGGAACCACTGTCGTAACTACCAGAATCGCTGGAGCCGTTGTCGTAGGAACCATTGTCGTAGGACTCGCTGGGCTCGCTGTAGCCACTGTCAGAGCTGGAGCTGGAATCGTTGGAATCTGTGTCGTCAAAGCCTACGCTTTCATTTTCTGCCCACGCTGATGCGCCTTCATCTCTTGCACAGCCGTCCTCGCTCGCATGTACAGTCATTGCACTTCCCATTACCATAGTCATAGCCATCATCATAGCAGCCATTTTCATCGTTTTTCTTTTCCTGTCATTATTCCTCCTTATTCTTTGCATGAGTCTGATTGGTTTTTGGATCAGACATGTACCCGAACAGTTCAGCAGAGGGGGCATATATTTACGCCCCTCTGTGAATCTGCCGAGATAAACAATAAGAAAGCGGTGCAGGATTTTTCTTTCCTACACCGCTGAAAATACAGCACCACGAACCCAAGTACGCATTAGATTTTCCTTGCAATAGTTCGGAAAATTCGCTATACTGGATTTGGCGCATTATATGCTGTGTGGGAGGTTAGGTCTCCTGCATAGGGGTGTAGGGAATTGGCGTTCCCTACATCCTGCCTTTTATTATCTATCTCGCTATTCATTATACCGCCCCTGCATAAAATTAGCAAGGGGTTATATTTTTCAAATAGAATAAACTGTACCGTTTATCCTGACTTTAATTTTCTTTTACTTTCCTATTTTAAATGTGATATAATATTTTATAGAAAGTAGGTGAGAAAGTGGCTCTGCTTATCAACGATTTAAGAAAGCTGTGTACAGACGATACTATTATAATGACTGCACATGTTATAAAACGGTGTAAGGAAAGAAATATTGATTCAGACAGTATTATAAAAGTCATTATGCAAGGCGAAATCATAAAACAATATGAAGATGATAAACCGTTCCCCAGTTGCTTATTATTGGGAATGTCAATAAACGACAAATACTTACATGTAGTTGTTGCAAGCGATAATATCAATCTGCATATAATAACCGCATACTATCCAAGCATTGACGAATGGGAGCCGGACTTTAAAACAAGAAAGGGGCGTTAAATATGAATTGTTTTACTTGTGGCAGTAATCATATGATTGAAGCAACAACAATCTATGTTGAAAAATTAGAAAACGGTATCTTGATTGTGAAAAATGTTCCATGTAAAAAATGTTCCCAATGCGGCGAGGAATTTTTTTCAATGGCAACTATGAAAGAAATTGAAAAATTAAGCAAACAGGCAGAAAAAATTATCAGTGAAGTTATGATTATTGATTACAACAAGGCGGCATAAAAATATAATCAAGAGGGAATGAAAGATGGTGCGTCTTTTCATTCCCTCTTTTTCCATTCTGCTTGCCCCCGTCCGCTGTGTCAAGGGTTGCCCTACGGCGTATCGCTTCGCTTGCCCCTTGACACGCTATGTCTTATTCATACAATCTCGGTTGGCTTATATATCCTGTTCAAGGTGTCTTCATTTTGAAGACAGTTTGAAGACAACGCGCATTCCTCCTTGATTTTATGGGCTTTTTCAGACGCTTTAGGGTTCGAGTCCCGTCTCGCGCTTTTTAGTACCATATAAGTGTAAGGGATAAAGCATTTCATCAGTGCTTTACCTTCTGCACTTATTTTTTTATGATAAGGGAGTAATTGGTCTGGCGAGGCGCTTTTTGGATTAACCACATCCGTCATAAAAACCGTCAACCACCCCTTATTATAAGCAGTCGTTTAAGCAGGTTGAAACCCGTAAGGTGTTTTCGTGTAACGAACTAAAATGAGTGGTAATAAGTGTGGATGGGACAATTACAGATTTATTTTGGAGGTTACAGATGATAAGTGTAGGAATTGATGTGTCAAAAGAAAAAAGTACCATATGTATCTTGAAACCGTATGGTGAGATCGTGAGCAGGCCTTTTGAAGTCTATCATACAGAGAAAGAATTATCCGAACTGGCTTCTATGCTGCTGCGTCTGAATGGTGATGTTCGTGTAGTTATGGAAGCCACCGGGAACTACCATCTGCCTGTATTATGCTATCTGAAAGAAAAGGGGCTGTTTGTGGCAGTGGTCAATCCATTTGAAATGAAGGAATACCGTTGCCAGGGACTAAGGCGTGTGAAAACAGATAAGCAGGATGCCATTACAATCTCTAACTATGGGATTGACCATTGGTACAGGCTGAAGAACTATGAGGCAGAAGAAAGCGTCTATGCGGAGCTGAAGCTTTTGGGAAGGCAGTACCGTCACTTTATGCGGATGCGTGTGGAAAGCGTGTTGGAACTGACTCATCTTCTGGACTATACGATGCCTGGGATCAAAACGCTGCTGAAAGGCTGGAATGAAACAAATGGGAAAGATAAGCTGGGGGATTTTGCGGAAGAATACTGGCATTATGACAATATCACGAAGAAACCGGAGGAACAGTTTATAGAGAGCTATCTGAAATGGGCAAAAGAGAAGGGATACCACCAGAGCCAGGATAAAGCCGTCAAGATTTATGCGCTGGCATAAAGAAGGCATCCCCACAGTATCCTCCGATACCCCATCGACCAAAATGCTGGTACAGGAGGCAGTACGGGTGTTACGAGAAGTCGATAACACTCTAATGACTATTCTAACACAGATGCAGGCATTAGCCAAGAGTCTGCCGGAATATCCGGTTGTCAGGGCAATGGGAGGTGTTGGAAATGTCCTTGCGCCCAAATTGATTGCAGAGATTGGGGATGTGAGAAGATTCCATAGCGGAAAAGCCCTGATAGCCCACGCAGGAATCAACGCGCCCCCATATCAATCAGGGCAGTTCATTGGAACAGAGAGAAAATATCCAAGAGAGGATCTTCCAGCCGGCGAAAGATCGGATATGAAGTGATGAGATGCCTGAAAACACATAAAGAGCCAGAAGACGCAGCCGTGTATAGGTTTATCTTGAAGAAAGAAAAAGAAGGAAAATCGAAACGTGCAGCAAAAATAGCGGGATTAAATAAATTCCTTAGGATTTATTATGCACGTGTGATGGAAGTATACCAGAAGTAAAAAGAACTAAAACAGAGGATATGGCAGACCGGATTTTCCACCGGTCTAATTGTCGTGGGAAAAATTCATACCCCAAATTTATTTAAAAACCTGCTAAAAAGTCTTGACTTTTGTTAGCAGGTTTTTATGTCTTGATTTTACAGGATTTTTAAATGTGAGTAATCAAAAAAGTAATCTAACATATGGTTCGATTTAAAATCGTAGGAGAAAGGAGAAATTCTGTACATCGTGACAAGTAAATATGTTGTTAGGACATCTAAATAAGTCCTTTATCAGTCGTATTAATACATGATTGATAAAGGACTTATTTATGTGGTTTAGCAATAATCACATAAATCTGCACAACTACTTCTAAAACGCCTATATGAGCCTCACAGAGCCTTACAGGGGCATTCTAATGCAACTCATAACAACAATCCTATCCAACTTAAAACAGCGATTTCATAGCCATAACAAATTTCAGATCATAATCACGAAGGGAGATGATAAATGATGTACGGTAAGGTTACAAGATATTTCCATGATAGGGGATTTGGGTTTATTCGTGGTGAAGACAGCAACACGTATTTTATCCATCACTCAAAAGTGAATGGGGAATATATTGATGCAGGTTACTATGTATTCTCAATGTCATGATGCTGGGGGCAAAACATAGTGTTTTCTATGTTTGAACCTCCACATGAACCTTGAAAATTTAATATTTTACAGTATATATGCCATAAGAGGCTTCATTAGCTTAGAATCATTGGCGCACTTCTGGCTTATATCTACGCTAATACCGGATTCTGGGCATAGTTCCCTAAACCCTTTCGGAATCCAAAGAGTTTCCTGAAATTTAAAGCTGCTATTTTGCTGCCGAAGAAGAATTTACCCCGTTGTTTCGCTCTTGGAAGTTTGTCAAGATGGTAATTCTTTCGGATATTGGCAGGAATGGTTTCCACACCATTTCTTAACCTCGCTAAATTGCCGAATTTCTCGCTTTGCATATATCTCTGGCTTTTTGCTCTGTTAGATGCATTTTTTGAGGTGATAAACGTAGCAACTTTTTTATAGATCTTGGGACGGCACTGATCCTGATATGGACAGCCGACACAATGATTTCGGTCAAATGAAACTCTGCATTGTCTTGTTGTTTTGGTATAAGATTGGCTTATAGGTTCATGTCCTGCAGTACATTTCAAGAGACGGGTGCCATCTTCATTGAATTCCACATCAGCCAAAGCATCCGGAGCTTCTTTACCGATCAATGCGGTAGTTACCAGCCTGACATTCTTCTCTTTTGCGAGAGCTGCATTGTCCTGGCCATCATAACCGCCATCTGTAACCAGAATGATTTTTTCTTGGGATTTTTCCATTTGTGAAAGCGATTCCTGAAGGAAATAGCTATCTGTATGTGTATTTTTATCAAACTGATAATCCGTCACTACAGAGCCATTTTTGCCAACGGTTTCTTCCAGGTTGGCTACATAGTCTCTATAAAGCTTACCGGATTTTATCATCATGGAATCCATACGGCGTATGCGTCCATTCAGCTTCATTATCTTACCGATTTTGCCGCTGAGAT
>NZ_QZDT01000110.1 GCF_009917485.1 Parablautia muri | reverse complement strand
AATAAACAAAATGTTTACTCGCTGTAAAAAGAATCCTAACTGCAATGTTGTCCTTATCTAAATGACATTGGTCTATGAACACAGTCTTTTTACCACCAAGAACAAGCTGTTCAAGCAGGAGAATTTTGTTGATGAAGTAAAACATTTCTATACTGACCTTATCAATCTTCTTGTAAAAAATGATAAAGAAAAACTCCAAGTGTTCGACAGCGGCGGATTATATCTTGCCACCAAGAAGATTGGGAAAAACAACCCGAAAGTAGAACAGATACAGACCAGTAACGAAGTGTATATGCGTTGGAATTGTGAAGTAGACAGAGCGATTGTCAGCGGTGTTTCTGAAACGGAGATACAACAGATAAAGAAAAATTATATCACAGACCGCATCAGAGAATCGGTTGATATATTTGGCAGCCAGCCGGAACGTCTGGGAAGTATTATAATGACTGCTGTTACGGTGCTGGCGCTGCTGATTTCTAAAGTATTGGATAAGACAAGGGAATTGTCAGCAAAGTTTTTTGAGAAAGAATCGTTACAGCCGATTGCAGAAGCAAGCGAAAGGAGGACAACAGAAATAATACCACAGACGGATAAAGTACAAATGCAGGAAAAAATCACTTATAAAGAACCGACTGCCAATCCGTCAGCACCGAAATGGGATCTACAGCCCCAAAACCAAGTGCAGGCAACAGAGCGGGAAACACCACCGATACCGGCCCAAGCCAGTTATGTCCACTGAAGCTGCCGCATATCCAAAACTGCTGAAGATTTATAAGGAACTGAACCGCCAAAACGAGATTATCCTTGACGCAGAGAGGGAGCGCAATGAGTTGGAACTTGAGCGTGACAGCCTGAAAGGATTTGCAAAACTGACGAAGAAAGGGGAGCTGCAAAGCAGGATTGACCGCAAGAACGAGGAAATAGACCTTCTGAAAGTCGGTCTGTCGGGGATTGCAAAACGGTATGGATTTCAGACGGTGCATGATTTCTACAAAGCCTTTGCCGTCTCTAAAACAGCTAATGCCGATTATCAGGTCAAAGCAGATAAATGGGAAGAAAGATACGGCGAAAAAGTGCAAAGGCGGGAAGAAAGCATACACAGACGGTTACAGAATTATCAAAAAGAAAATACAGACAGACAAGCGAGACAGACTTCAAAAAACAGGGACAGAGGAGCGAGATAATCGCTCCTTCCTATTATTCAAAATTATATTATGGTAGGGCGAAGTATTCATGTTATACTGATAAAGGAACTCATAGAACCGGTTCGACGGTATAATAGGGCATATTGAAAATAAATTAATATTTCCGTTAAAGCAATAAATTATAATTGAATTATGCTATAATGTATCAGATATGGAGGAAATTCTACATGGAGAAGATTTTGTTAATAGAAGATGATGCAGATATTCGTGAAATGCTGATTGACTATCTAAGCGGAGACGGATACGAAATAACGGCATATGCGGACGGAGTATCTGTTGGGGTATTTACAGATATTACAGACTACTCGTTGGCATTAGTTGATTTAATGCTCCCCCAAAGCAATGGATTTGAATTGATAAAGAAAATACGGGAAATAAGTACACTACCAATCATTATCATTACTGCAAAAAACAACGATCACGATAAGGCAAGAGGGCTGTCAATGGGAGCCGATGATTATGTGACAAAGCCGTTTTCCATTGTCGAATTATCGGCAAGGATTAAGGCAAACATCCGAAGAATGGCTATGTACGATGTGCAAACGCCGACAGAAAATGTAATACATTTAAAAGATTTACAGATTGATTTGTCTGCTCATATTGTAAAAAGAGGAACTGACTTTATAGATTTAACCCGGACAGAATTTGACATTCTTGTTTATTTGTCAAAAAACAGGAATCGGGCATTATCAAAAGAATCCATATATCAAAAAATATGGAAAGAGCCCTATTACGGAAACGAAAATGTATTAAACACTCACATGAACCGGTTGAGAAATAAGCTTAAAAATGGAGATAATGAATATATAAAGACACTATGGGGAATTGGTTATAAAATAATGGAGGTTTAGGTGTGATGAGATTCTTTTTGGAAATAATTCTTAGTATAGTTGTTGTTTGGCAGTATACCACTATACGCAATTATCAGTTAGAAATAGAACAACTTAGCGGGGAGCTGAATTTCCTGTTGGACAATCAAAGAGGATTATTGTTATTGCGTACAAATAGCAAAACAATTCAAAAACTAATTCTCTCAATTAATGATTACTTACAAATGCTCTATCAAAAGAAAGCAGACTTTCAGAAAATGAAGACAGAATTACATGAAATGATGATAAATTTATCACATGACTTAAAAACACCACTTACAACGTTGTCCGGTTATGTCCAGCTTTTGCACATCCGATATAATGAGGATCATAATAACTATCAGTCTATTGATGCAATACTGGAAAAACTTCAAACAAAAATAGCACAAACCAATCGAATGATTACGCAATTTTTAGACATAGCAAAAATAGAATCAGGAGATATCGAAATCGAATTTTTACAAATAGATATTGGCAGATTATGCAAAGAGCTAGTAATGGAATATTATGATATTTTGGAAATAAACGGATTTGAGGTTGAACTGCACATAGAAACAAAGCCTATTTTAATAAACAGTGATAAAAATGCAGTTACCTGTATTTTACATAACCTAATTGATAATGCTTTAAAATACGGAATAGACGGTAAGTATTTCGGATTGACTGCCAGGGAAACAAAGCAATATATTATGATAGAAGTAGAAGATCATGGTCAGGGAATAACGGAAGATGAACAGGCACATATTTTTGAAAGAAATTACAGAGGAAAAGCAGCAAAGCAGCAAACAAATAATGGTTCGGGATTAGGATTGGCAATATGCCATAAATTGTCAAAAGAATTACATGCAGAATTAAGAGTCAATAGTCTGCCAAAGATAAAAACGGTCTTTTCGTTATTGTTAGAAAAAAGTTAGAAAAAAGAGATAGAAAAGAAAAGTCATGATGATATGATATATTCAAAGGAGTAAACAGATGGAATATTGTATTGTAGGAAAAAACATAGAAAAACTATATGGTGCAAAGAAAGTTCTCAACAATGTGGATATCCATGTTCCAATGAATAGTATTTATGGCTTAATTGGCCCTAACGATGCAGGAAAAAGTACATTATTAAAATGTATTATGAATTTAATTCATATAGACGGCGGGAATATTAAGGTTTTTGATAATACTTCCGGAATGGGGAAACATGAACTCAATCGAATAGGCTCTTTGATAGAATACCCATATTTCTATGATGATTTAACAGGAATGGAAAACCTGCTGATTCATTCCAAATATATGGGATATTATGATAAAAAAAGAATTGATGAAGTCCTAGATGAAGTTGATTTGACAAAGGATGCAGAGAAAAAAACAGCCAATTATTCCATGGGAATGCGGCAGCGATTAGCAATTGCAAGAGCAATACTAATTAAACCGGAATTATTAATATTAGATGAGCCTATTAATGCCCTTGACCCTGACGGAATTAAGAAAATGAGGGAATTATTTAAATTGTTAAATGAAAAGTGGGATACTACTATCATCATTTCAAGCCACATACTTTCCGAAATGGAGTATCTTGCAAGCGATATCGGTATAATGAGTAATGGCAAAATAATAAAAGAAAAACCATTAAAGGAAATTTATAAGGAAAATAAGGATAAAATTGTGGCAAGGGTAGATGATTTATCAAAGGCGGCTATTATACTGGAAGAAAGAGGCGTACAGGATTTTAAAGTTATAGATGACGGTCAAATACATATATTTGATTTAACTCATGATACATCTTATTTTGCAGAACTATTTGTACAAAACGGGTTAAAACTTTACCAAATAGATATTGTTAAAAAAACATTGGAAGAATATTTTTTTGAAGTGGCAGGTAAAAACTGATGCAATTACTGATAGGTTTGGAATTATTCAAATTTAAGAAAATAAAAAGGTATCTCATATTTTGTGTGTTAATAACGATAGGCATGTGCCTGTTTACTACGATTTCACTCTTTGCAATTGAGCAAGATAGGGCAGCAAATTATAATGATGCCATCAAAATGATGAACGCGGCAATTATAGACTGTTATCTTATTTTTTCGGGTGTTCTCATAACGAAAGTAATTGTTGAAGAATACACAAAAAGAACGGCGTTAATATTGTTTACCTATTCTGTCAACAGACGCCATTTGATGATGGCAAAGGTGTTGTTAGTGCTTGGAGCAACAACTTGCTTTATGATTATTACAGAACTTATCAGCATCATTTATTTAATTGTGGCAGGTCCATATATGAGGCTGGCGCTGAGCAGATTCAATGAATCTGATTTTGAGTATTGGCTTATCCAATTTGGCTGGGGAATAATAATTACAGTTAGTTTTACACTATTGAATATTAGTATGGCGTTCATTAAGAAGACAAGCCAGCATGTATTTTTGACATCGCTATTATCGGTAATCATTGCACAGATTTTAATAAGTCAGGATATCCAAAAACTGTCACTTATTTTAGGGATATTATTTATTATACTGACAGAGATTTCTATAAGAAGATATTCGGGCAAGATTGAATAACTGAGGTAACTATTAATTACTCAAACTTCGCACATAGATTTTAGCTATGCACCTTGAAAACTCAATATCTGGCAATGATTCAATTATCA
>NZ_QZDT01000109.1 GCF_009917485.1 Parablautia muri | reverse complement strand
TCGTAAGCGGATACATAGCTCTATTGGTTATTTGACACCACAGCAAAAGGAGGATGAGGAACTTAAAAAAACAGCATAATCTTTCGACTTTTTTTGTCCAAAGTATTGACATAGATCCAGTCCAACAAATATGCGGAGCTGGAGGCATGGATATTCATTTAAAACGAAAGAGGGACAGGGCGGAAGGGCTGTGGCGCAGCCTTTCCGTCCTGTCCGGCACTTTGCGGTTACAATTCTGTATTCATTTCTTTTGCGTCTGTCGGCAGGCATTTCCCCAAGAACATGGCCTTGCAGTCGGAAAATCCAAGCAGATATGCAAGCATCCCAAACCGGGAGCCCAGCGCGTTCTGCTCGCTGACGTAGCGGTCGATCAGCAGCCGGATTTCTTTTGATAAATCCATCCTGTCCAGTTCGCCGGAGTATACGTCAGACTTTCGGAGAATCGCCTGGTATTCCCCGTCACTGCTCACGATACCGTTCATGACGCTGTGCATGCGTGTGTCCATGAGCTGGTACAATGCAGAATCTTTTTCCAATCCAATCCCTCCTCTCTGTGGTGTCGTAGCTTACCTCTGTTTTGGCGGGATAGCAAGTGGAAAATAAGTTATAAAAAATTCATAAAATGTTTTGTTGCATTAACCGATATAAAATAATAAAATAGAGATAGAAAAGTATGAATTATAGCGGAAGAATCATACTAACAAAGGAGGTGTTTATTATGGCAACTTCAAGTATCACAAAGAATTTTGTCATTTCCGGCAAGGAACAGGTGGAGATGTTCATCAATGCGATTGAAGAATCTGCCAAGAACCGTCCTGTTCATATACCTGTGGCTGCGAGAGAGATAACAGACGAAGCAGAACTGGTAGAATTTATGGCAAAATGGGAGAAAGCAAATGTTGGAAACAAATAGGTATTTAGTTATCAACATTCGGCGCTATCTTAATAGTGATAATCCAAAACTCGGAGAGAGCAGGCTTCTTCAAGTTCTCTCCGGTTTTTCTTGTCTGCGGAATCCGGATGTCGAGCGTTTTTTGAAAAAAAGTTCGGTAGAGTTTACGAAAAAGAATCAGTCGGTTACATATCTTGTATTTGACATAAGCAGCATGGTGCTGGTAGGGTATTTTACCATTGCATTGAAACCTTTAACTGTAAGGGGAGAAACAGTAAGCAATACCGTAAAGAAAAAGTTGCTGCGTGTCAGTGAATGGGATGAAAAATCAGATACTTATACCATGTCTGCATACCTTATTGCCCAACTTGGCAAAAATTTTACCAATGGTGCAGACAAAAAAATAACTGGCGAAGAATTACTCGCACTGGCATGGGACAAAATTAAAGAGATACAGTATTTGGGCGGAGGCGTAGTGACCTTCTTAGAAGCTGAAAATGAGGAAAAGCTTTTATCATTTTACCGCGATAACCGTTTTTCGCAGTTTGATACCAGGCAGACCGCATCAGATACGGAGGAGTCGCATGAGCTGCTACAGCTTTTAAGGCTGCTTTAATGCGATTTCGCAGCACTGAAAAGTATGGATTTTGTCGATTTGTCGAATCGCAAAATAGGGTGGGGTAAATTCCGCACAGGTGGGGTAAAAGGGGTAAATAATTTACCACAGGGGTAAAAGTCATCATAATCTAACAGCAGCCCAGGCGGCTATTTCCAAATGATGCCATAGGAATTTTGGTACTCGCAGGCGAAAGTATTGAAGAATGGCTTAAAATCAAGGTTTTTTAGGCTTGGTGGGGTTCATCACGGTGGGTGGTGGACCCCATTTTTTCGTGTTTTTAGATGCCGCTGATAGTATGGCGATAGGAGAAAAAATCGTACTATCAGGCAAAAGTATATTTTCACGCAAAAGTCGGGGGTTTCCGTGATAGTATAAAGCGGAAAGATAAAAAGGAGTAGGATATTGGTGGTTTTGGCTGAAAGGTGTATTAGCTTAACGGAAAATGCTGTTGAAAAACGGGGGATATGATACAAACACGGAAACTGCTCGGAGTTTTCGTGTTTGTATATGAGTTTTCGTGATAGCACTTCATAGTTTGGAGTTTTGCGTGAAAGTATAAGGGTTTCCGTGTTTGTTTGAAGTTTTGCCAGTTTGTAGAAAAATGCTGTAGAAAAATGCTGTTGAAATATGGAGGATAGGGTATAAGAGGGCAAAATTTTTGGAGAAGTTAGATATAGATTTCATGTTACGGGTTGGGTGATATGATTCATGTCCGGTTCTTTTTGTTCTGTTTTTCGGATAGTAAAGAATGTCAAAATATGGTAAAATATATTAAAACCTTTAGACATTGGTTTTAATATACATTTTTGGGGTGGAAAAATTGAAAAAGTATACGATCAGTAATGTTATAAGCAGTTTTTCAGTAAAACCGAATGAAAGTATATCTATGCTTTTAGGGGCAGGAGCATCTATATCTTCTGGTATAATGTCAGGAGGGCAAATGGTGTGGGACTTTAAGAGAAAAATTTATTGTATAGAGAATAGAATTTCTGAGACTGCGTTCCCAGATATGTCGAAGGAGACTGCGCAAAGGGAAATACAAACCTACCTTGATGCAACAAGAGAACATCCAAGTTTATATTCAAGGGAAGAATATTCGCATTACTTTGAATATTTGTTTGGAAATAAAAGAGACAGAGATTTATATATTCAAAGCAAAGTGAAAAATGTGACACCTTATTTGGGATATCTCTGTTTGGGAGCATTAATTATTGAAGGTCGTATAAAGTTTTTAAATACTACTAATTTTGATGACTTAATTAAAGCCGGTGTGTATGCTATTGATGCAGGGCATTCTATAAAAACAATATCTTCTGCTATTGAAAATAGCGTGGGATTTAATTTAAATGATGATATTCCTACAATATTGAAATTGCATGGGGATTATTTGGTGGATCATTTAAAAAATACGTCAGAGGAATTGCAGGCGTTAGAAAATTCCATTAATTTAAAACTTCAGGATGTTTTGCATGAAAGGGGACTTATCGTAATTGGGTATGCAGGAAATGATAATTCTGTAATGACCGTATTAGAAAAAATAGTAAATCAAAATGGTCTGCCATATGGGATAATTTGGTGCAAACCTAAGAACACTGTTCTGAGTGAACGTGCCGAAAATTTTATGGAGTTTGCCTGTTCTGCAAATGAGCAATCTGGTGTTGTTGATATTGATAGTTTTGATGATCTGATGTACAGATTATATTTGACTATGGGGAAGTCGTATAAGGAAATTGACGAAAGATGGAAAAATCCAGATTGTATTAAGCCAATTTTATTTGGGGGACTAAGAAAAAGGAATGTGTTTACAAAGACAAATACATTTGAAGCATTAAAATATCCAGAGGAAAGCTATGCATTTGAAACAACCATTACATCATGGAAAGAATTGAGAAGCTATCTGAATCATTCTGGTAAGTTGGTAGCTGCGCTATTTAAAGGTAAAGTATGGGCTTTTGGGGATAAGGAGGAGATACAGAATATATTTGAAAAGGTATTAAAATCAGATATAGAAATGCAAAAATTTCCAGAAGATTGGATACAAAAAGATTATTCATTCGTTTGGAGTTTGTATTATGACCTGATTAAAGTGGGATTGATTTCTCAAGGACTAATATGCTTTGGGAGAAATAAATTCTTTGATCCAAAAGAAAGCAAAAAGGAAAATGGAAATATAATTTATGATGCAGTTGAAGTGTTCTTGTCATGTGTAGGTAAGAAAATACTCCTAACCATTTTGCCTACATTTTATATTGAAAAAGATAACGGACAGCCCATTGATAAATTGCATAAACAGAGAATTATTAATTTTCATTCTTCAAAATTGTATAACTTAGATGTTAGCCAGCGTATAAATGACTGGACAAAAAGATTATGTTTCAATAAGGAATTGGCTTTTAGAATTGCAGGTTTTTTATTGGAATTTAATAAAATTGTTTATACTGGTGGAGGAGTAGGCAGGAAAGAATCATGGCCAGAAATTCAGTGTTTTCAATGTGAAGAACCAAAGATGTGCTTTTCAATAGATGATGATAGCAAGGTTGCTATAAATCAATTGAAAGGATTGATTAATTATGGTCCTATAGAGTATCTGAAAAACGGAACAATCTTGAACAGTATAAAGTTAGCAGCTTTAACCCCAGCTCAGACACAGCAGGAAATTGTGGCACATTTAGAAAAATTAAAGCAACAATATGTCACGAATTTAAAGCAAGAACGGTATTTTTTACCAGAGTATTTAGGCTTTGAGAAGATATTTGGGAAAGATATAGATATTCCAAGTATTAATGACAATGTAAGATTTATGTCTTACAATTTGGACGTAGTATTAAAATTGGATGCAATTAATTTTTTTAAAGGCTTGACTCGATATATCAATGTATTAGCAAAAAATCTAATGTCATTTGATATATTGATAATATATATTCCAAGTTGTTTGGCACATCTTCGGGAAATAAAAAATGAATCGGCATATTTTGATTTACATGATTCATTAAAATTGTATTGTGCAGACAAGGGAATAGTTGTGCAATTAATAGAAGGAAAATCTGCTATACCAGATAAAAATAATGATACAGCAAAGATAATGTGGGGATTATCTACCGGGCTTTATTCTAAAGCTGTTGGACGCTTATGGAAACCTGCGGTATATCCTGGATTCTCGGAGTTAACATGACGAGGTTGGTACCTTCACTCCGAGAGCCTCATATATTTTTGCCTGCT
>NZ_QZDT01000107.1 GCF_009917485.1 Parablautia muri | reverse complement strand
TCCGTACCTTGAAAACCGAATACCAAGAGAAACATCAGACAAGAAGGGAAGCCGAAAGGCAGACCGGAAAGTCAAGAGACATCAAAGAAGAAGAAATAAAACCTATCAATATGTCACGCTAGGCATATGAATAGGAAAGGGTTAAGCAAAGAAAGGCACAGGGTGGATGCCCTGGCACTGGGAGCCGAAGAAAGACGTGATAAGCTGCGAAAAGCTGCGGGGAGTGGCAAATACACTGTAATCCGCAGATATCTGAATGGGGAAACCCACGCAGGAAGCCCCTGCGTATCCGTAACTGAATCCATAGGTTGCGGAGGGGAACCCGGCGAACTGAAACATCTAAGTAGCCGGAGGAAAAGAAAACAAAAGTGATTCCCGAAGTAGCGGCGAGCGAAACGGGATTAGCCCAAACCGTTATGCGAGTCATAGCGGGGTAAGGACTGCCAAAAGGACTGAGGAATGTAACGGAACAGGCATGGGAAGGCCGGCCAAAGAGGGTGAGAGCCCCGTAGGTGAAACAGGAAACAGGCAGGCAGGATCCAGAGTACTGCGGGGCACGAGAAACCTTGCAGGAAGATACGGGGACCACCCCGAAAGGCTAAATACTACCCAGTGACCGATAGAGAATAGTACTGTGAAGGAAAGGTGAAAAGGACCCCGGGAGGGGAGTGAAAGAGAACCTGAAACCCTGTGTCCACAAGCTGTGGAAGTATGGAAACGTACAACCGCGTACTTTTTGTAGAACGGTCCGGCGAGTTGCGTGTGCAGGCAAGGTTAAGCCGCTAAGCGGTGGAGCCGAAGTGAAAGCGAGCGTTAATAGCGCGATATAGTCAGCAGACGCAGACCCGAAACCGGGTGACCTATCCATGTCCAGGCTGAAGCTGCCGTAAAAGGCAGTGGAGGGCCGAACCCACATCCGTTGAAAAGGGTGGGGATGAGGTGTGGATAGCGGAGAAATTCCAATCGAACTCGGAGATAGCTGGTTCTCCCCGAAATAGCTTTAGGGCTAGCCCTTCATATACCTAATGGAGGTAGAGCACTGAATTTCCTAGGGGGCGTCAAAGCCTACCGAAGAATATCAAACTCCGAATGCCATAAAGGAAAAGTGAAGGAGTCAGACTACACGAGATAAGTCGGGTGGTCAAAAGGGAAAGAGCCCAGACCCGCAGCTAAGGCCCCAAAGTGTGTGTTAAGTGGAGAAGGATGTGGGGTTCCGAAGACAGCCAGGATGTTGGCTCAGAAGCAGCCATACATTAAAAGAGTGCGTAATAGCTCACTGGCCGAGGGGCCCTGCGCCGAAAATGTCCGGGGCTGAAACACACCGCCGAAGCTCGGGGATTGCACGGAAGTGTAATCGGTAGGGGAGCATCGTTAACACGGAGAAGCTAAAGCCGAAAGGCATAGTGGAGAGTTAGGGAGAGAGAATGCCGGAATGAGTAGCGAGATGGAGGTGAGAATCCTCCAGGCCGAATATCCAAGGATTCCGGGGTAAAGCTGATCTGCCCCGGGTAAGTCGGGACCTAAGGCGAGGCCGGAAGGCGCAGCCGATGGAGAGCAGGTGGAGATTCCTGCACTACTATATAACAGAACTGTGGGGACGCATGTAAGGAGCGTGAGCCGGGAAAGGGAAGACCGGTGCAAGCGGAGGAGCGGGTGCAAAGGAAAAGCCGTGCACAGAAAGCGGAGCCGTTAAGCGGAGCGAAAGAAAGTAGCGAAGTACGCAAGGTATGTGCCAAGAAAAGCCGCTATTGTTTGTATAGTACCCGTACCGTAAACCGACACAGGTGGATGAGGAGAGAATCCTAAGGCCGACGGGAGAAGCATTGTTAAGGAACTCGGCAAAATAGCCCCGTAACTTCGGGAGAAGGGGCGCCTGCTTAGGCAGGCCGCAGTGAACAGGCCCAAGCAACTGTTTAGCAAAAACACAGGTCTATGCGAAACCGGAAGGTGAGGTATATGGGCTGACGCCTGCCCGGTGCTGGAAGGTTAAGAGGAGGAGTCAGGAGACGAAGCTCTGAATTTAAGCCCCAGTAAACGGCGGCCGTAACTATAACGGTCCTAAGGTAGCGAAATTCCTTGTCGGGTAAGTTCCGACCCGCACGAAAGGCGTAATGATTTGGGCGCTGTCTCAACAATGGACCCGGTGAAATTGAAGTGCCAGTGAAGATGCTGGCTACCCGCGCCAGGACGGAAAGACCCCATGGAGCTTTACTCCAGCTTGATGCTGGGATTTGGTGCTGTATGTACAGGATAGGTGGGAGGCAGAGATAGAAGGACGCCAGTTCTTAAGGAGCCGCCGTTGGGATACCACCCTTGCAGCATTGGATTTCTAACCTGCGCCGGATACCCGGCGGGGGACAACGTCTGGCGGGGAGTTTGACTGGGGCGGTCGCCTCCGAAAGGGTATCGGAGGCGCTCAAAGGTCCCCTCAGGATGGACGGGAACCATCCGCAGAGTGCAAAGGCATAAGGGGGCCTGACTGTGACACCGACGGGTGGAGCAGGCAGGAAACTGGGACTTAGTGATCCGGTGGTATTAAGTGGGAAAGCCATCGCTCAACGGATAAAAGCTACCCTGGGGATAACAGGCTGATCACTCCCAAGAGTTCACATCGACGGAGTGGTTTGGCACCTCGATGTCGGCTCATCGCATCCTGGGGCTGAAGCAGGTCCCAAGGGTTGGGCTGTTCGCCCATTAAAGCGGTACGCGAGCTGGGTTCAGAACGTCGTGAGACAGTTCGGTCCCTATCCGGCGCGGGCGCAGGATATATGAGGGGAGCCGTCCTTAGTACGAGAGGACCGGGACGGACGGGCCGCTGGTGAACCTGTTGGGGACCAACCCCACAGCAGGGTAGCCAAGCCCGGGAGGGATAAACGCTGAAGGCATCTAAGCGTGAAGCCCACCCCGAGATGAGATATCCGAGACAAAAGTCGAAGGCCCCTTAGAGAGAATGAGGTAGATAGGCCTGAGGTGTAGGCACAGTAATGTGCAGAGCTGACAGGTACTAATAGGCCGGAAGCTTAACCGAGAAGATGTGAGGATGTGG
>NZ_QZDT01000106.1 GCF_009917485.1 Parablautia muri | reverse complement strand
CTTCCCCCTTTTCGCGGGGCAATACTGCCTTTTGAAAAAAACGCCGAAGATTTTCGGATTTTTTTCAAAAATTTTTTTGAGCAGCAAAATACGCCTGTCCGAAAAGCCCGGACAGGCGTATAGGTATTGTAAGTAGTATTTAGATGATTAGACAGTTCATATTGATAGACGTAGTTTTCCCCGGCGGTGGTCGGGTTTTTTTTGATGTGTCAATGACCGTCGGATTTTGTCGATACGGTATGTGCTTCATGGCGGCTACCTCCTTTAGCCGCCGTACCTTTCATTAAGAGCGTTTGCAGATAGCCAATAGACAAAAAAGAAACGGCGGCTTTGATTTCTCAAAAGCCGCCGTTGAGGAATAGGCGTGTGAAAAAACCTCTGCTCTGCGACGGCTTTTTTTCTTTGCCGTCGTCCGGCAGATAATAAAAAGTGTAGTTGTTTGTTACCTCAAAAAAGAGTCTGTATCTGTTAATTTCTATATGCCCTTTCGTCCATGCGTTCAAAATGGATTTGGTCTTTGTTGATAGTGATAGTTATATGGTCTGTGGTATATATGGCTGCAATCTCTTCCAGTTTTTTCACTATATCGCTTTCACTCATTTTCAATGCACTTTCAACGTCCATATCGCCCCAAAATGTTTGTACTGCATTTATCATATTTTCAATTTGGCGGTCACGTTCACCGACTGTGACTGTTTCTGTTTCTGAAATGCGGTAAGAAAATTGATAGAATAAATTACACCTTGCCACATCAAGGTTTCCACTGGTGATTTTTTCCGGTAGATATTCACCATAGTAAGGCTTCAATTCTGTTTCGGTGTAGCTGCTCTGAATCGCTTTGCCATTCTCCATGCCGGATAAAAATACCGTCAACCTCACAAAAGAAAGTTCCTCGGCGGTCAAAGTAACGGAAAAGTCATTGAATTTAGTATCTTCATCAATTCTTTCCATTCTTTCACGATTTTCATTCGCCCACGCCAACAAAGAAGTGTTAAAATCCTTGATTGGCGTATTCTGATAATCGGGCGTTTTCAAAGTGAATAGAGAACGATAATCTTCTTCCGTACCATTGGAATATACGCGGGTTTCCTGTTCGCTGTTTCCTTGCGATTGACCGTTTTCTTTGTCTATACCCTGTACGGAAGCCGGAAAATATGCGTATTCAATGGAGATTTCAATTTCTTCTGTTTTTAATTGTTCAATCAGATTATCCGTATTGTTTTGAATATCAGCCAATATGGAATTAGTATTCTGCAATTCTGGGGCTGTCTTATCGCCTAATATATCCTGCATACCCTTTATCACATTTAGGCGGGTAGTATTGTATTCCCGAATAGTAAGCGTATCAGCGTCTAAAATAGTTAAGGAAAATGAATATTCCAGCCTTGCGCTATCTGCCGAATTAGAAGTCCTCACTTCCTCGCTGAAATTTTGGGTTTTCCATTCATCTCCTGTAAGTGGCAGCACATAAAACAAGAATGAGGCTGTTTCGTTGGTATCTTTTACTCCGTAGAGGATTTGGCTTTTCCAAAACCTTTCCAACAAATCCCTGTATTCTGTTGTATCTGTCAACTTTGCAACATGGCTCCGATAATCTGAAACAGTCATATCCTCATAACCGTCTATTTGCAGAGCCAACAATTTTTGATATTCCTCTTTACTAAAGGAATTGTCCGGCATTTCCCCCTGTTCAGAAGTAGCAATAGGGGAATTGGTGGTTGATACGTTGTTTTGTTCCGGCGAACGACTTCGCCCTGCACACCCTGTAAACACACTCATGGTTAAAAGGGTGGCAAGAATGATTGTTAAATATTTCTTCATAGTAGAAGCTCCTTTCTGTTGCCCTTTCCGGGTACAGTTAAAGAATACTGCCCTAACTTGAATCTATTTTGAATTGAATATGTTTTTTATGTGGAGATAGAAAAGGCGGCAAGCTGAAAAAGCTCGCCGCCTTTGAAATATAAGTGCTAAAACTGTACGGAAACGATAACGCCTTGAATAGTATTAGCGATTTCAATTTTCGCACCATGTAAATCAAGAATCGTTTTTACAATATACAATCCTAATCCTGTGCCGCCTGTCTGCTTGTTTCTTGACTGGTCTACCCTATAAAATGGTTCAAACAGTCTGGAAATAGCTTCGTCGGGGATATGTGCGCCTGTATTCTCAATCGTAAAGGTTGTCGTTTCAGTTTCTTTCCATAACTTTATCAATACTTGATTTCCGGCTCCCGAATACGCCGCCGCATTTCCTAAAAGATTATCCAATGCTTTTTGAAGTAGCTGCATATCGCCTAAAATATAAACCTCCGGGGATATGGATTGTTCAACCGTCAAATCCTTTTGCATGAATAAATCTTCAAACGCTGTAACGCGGTCAATTATGAAATTGCTAAGATTAAGATTGCTTTTTTTGCAAGTATAACCCGGAGTATCTAATCGGGATATTGTTAAAAGCTCTTGTACCATTTTTCCCAAAGTGTCCGTAATTTCCAAAGACTGTGCAAGATATGTTTCCCGGTCTTTATAGCGTCCCACTTGATAGAGCATACCTTGAAGCTGTCCTTTGATAATGGTGATAGGCGTTTTTAATTCATGGGAAGCTGCCGCAAAAAATTCTACCCGTTGTTTCTCAAGCCGCCGTTCCATGTCAATATCAGCTTGTAACTTTTGATTGGCTTCCTGTAACTCTGAAAGAGCAGCCGCCAGTTTCTTTGACAGGTCATTTAAGCTATGAGAAAGCACCCCTATTTCATCTGTACGGTTAGTAGGGCATAAACCGCTAAAATCCATATCAGCCATTTGCTTTGATAATTTGCTTATCTTTTTAATTGGCTTTGTCATATACCAAGTATAGAAAAAAGCAACAATTACAGATATCAATAAAATAGCAACGCTCAATATAGGAAGTGTCTTTTGAAGTGCTAAAACCACTTGACTTTCTTTGTTGGTATTTTTGGCAAGCAATAAAATATATGCTTCTGTGCTGTCCGCAAATGATATTTTATATGCCTCTGTCGTATCTGTGTTTTTATAATCATCAATTTTATTGCCAGTAAATTCATTTAAGTCTGAAAGGGCTATTTCATTGCCAGAGCTTTGAAATAGGTGAAAAGCAAACTCATCATCATACTGCTTTGTAAGAATATCATTATACCCTTGAATGAAATATTGCACTTCCTCTTTAGGGATATGAGATAATTCCTCTGATAGCATATCAGCTAATTCTTTTACTTCTGCTAAATCATGGGAATAAATATACGGGGCAAAGTGGGCTATACACAAATATGTTACAGAGCAACAAGCCACCATAAGTATTGATGTAATCAAAAAGACTTTTACCGACAATTTACTTTTAATCTTCTTTATCAATTCTATATCCCACCCCTCTAATCGTTTCTATGTAGTCAGCAGCACCAAGTTTTTTCCGTAAGTTCTTTATGTGTGTGTCAACAATCCGTTCTTCCCCGAAAAACTCATACTTCCAAAGTGTCTGTAACAGATTTTGCCGCGTTAAAATTCTGCCTTTGTGTATCAGCAGTTCCCGCAGTATTTCAAACTCGCGGGGCGTTAAATCAATGCTTTCTTCCTTTGTATAAACCTTGTACCCCTCTAAATCCAGTGTTAAATCCTTATAGCTCATGGTCTGCGGAATATCATTCTGCTTTGATGAACGGCGTAGGACAGCGGCGATTTTCCGTAACAGTACAGGCATAGAAAACGGCTTTGTGATATAATCGTCAGCTTGCAAGTCCAAGCCTTTAAGCTGGTTCCCCTCGTCGTCTAATGCCGTAAGCATGATGATAGGCACATCTGATTTTTGCCGGATAACTTCGCAGACACCAAACCCGTCAATTTTGGGAAGCATAATATCAAGCAGTATCAAATCAAAGCTCTGTTCGGAATACTTCGCAAGGGCTTCCACACCATCAGCCGCCAGTACAACACTATACCCGGCTTCCTGTATAAAGTCATGCAGCAAAGCCTGTATAGATAAATCGTCCTCAACAATTAAGATTTTACTCATAGCGCACCTCCTTACCGTAATTGTAACAGGGTAATTTGAATCTATTGTGTAGATTTGAAATTTTTTCGCCTTTTATCGGTCGGTTTCTCCGCGTCCTTTGGTATCAGCCACATACGGCTGAATTTTGCCACGCCGGGTATGCGGTTTTCCTCACATAGCTTTTGTACCCGTCTTTCTGAAATGCCCCATTTCTTCGCTGCTTCCGGGGCAGAAATATACTCTAACATTTTCATTCACCCTTTCTATAAGTTCTATCGCTATAATTATATACGGTCAGCCGAATAAATACAAGACTTCTCCCGAAAAGAATTATGAATTATTTTGGCTAACTAACAGAACAGTGTAGACATATCCAAGAAGAAAGGTGAACAGTAAAATGTAATAGGGTGAATAACTATGGCAAAAAGACCAGTACCGAAATACGACTTCAAGGCTTTTGGGGCAGCGATAAAGGCGGCGCGGACGGGGCGTAAGGAGAGCCGCAAGAAAGTAAGCGACGAAATGTTTATCTCGCCGCGCTACCTTGCGAACATTGAGAACAAGGGGCAGCACCCAAGTTTGCAGATATTCTTTGAGCTAATGCTCCGCTACAATATATCCGTAGACCAGTTCCTTTTGGAAACGCCGCCAGAGAAGAACACGCAGCGGCGGCAGCTTGACGCGCTCCTTGACGGTATGAGCGATAAGGGCATACGGATTGTGAGTGCAACGGCAAAGGAGATAGCGGAAGTCGAAACAGAGGGCAGATAAGAGGTGTCCGTCACAAGTGAACAGGGTATAGAGAGCGTTGTAATCTTTTTTGAGGATTGCAGCGTTTTTCTTTTGCGGAAGTTTGGCAAAACCGGGCATAGCTCCGTAGTAAGGGATAAGGGCATAAGGGATAAAAACATTCGTAGCAAGCATAGGAAGCGGGTACCCACTTCCGTATTTTCCCCTCCCGCGCTGCGGCGCGTCGGTTGAAAATTGCTTGTTGGGAAGTGTCCCAAACCCTCGGAACGGAAAGGAAAGGAGCGAATACATGAACGGACGCAAAAGAACGGTGCAAATCAAATTCAGAGTGACGGAAGCGGAACGGGATTTAATACTGGAAAAAATGAAGCTCGTACC
>NZ_QZDT01000105.1 GCF_009917485.1 Parablautia muri | reverse complement strand
AATGGATATGCAAGCATATCCGCTTGGCTCGTTGCTCGCGGAAGTAAAATGGAACAGGCGAAACGGTTACTTCGGGAACTGGCAGAAACAAACAATGCCATGCAGAGCAATGAGATTTTCAATCTAGCGGACGAGCAGGGCATATCAAAGCGGACACTGGAAAACGCAAAGAAAGAGTTAGGTATCCGGGCAAAGCGGATAAACAACACATGGTATTGGGAACTGGATAAAATCGGACAGTGACGGACAGGCAAGGCAACAGCGCAACAATGCAGGCTATTAGGATTTTGCAGTCTTGGAATTGCGTTCTTGAAGATTGCAAGGTTGCAAAAATTATAGACACTGCAATGTTGCGCTGTTAGGAGAAAGCCGGAAAGTGGCGGCAATAAGGCGGCGAAAAGCCGCCCCGTCCGTTAGGACGGTATGCTGTCTGGCGGACAGCTAGCCCCCGGCAGGGCGCAAAACCTGCTTGCAGGTTGCATTTTTGATAGGCTTGCCTGTCGAAAGTGCTTTTGCGTTACTCTCGCAGAAAGTAACAAAGGAGGGGCTTCGCCCCGATACTTCCCGAACTACTAATGTTCGGGAGGGTTCCATGATAATGCGCCGTATCCGGCGCTTATTACCCGATAGGGAGAAAGGAAAATTTATTGAAGCGGACAATCAGCGTTATGACAGGGAAAGGCTCTGTCAACCACAACAGCAGAAAATTCCATGCAAAGAACACTGACCCGGAGCGGAGCTGTATGAATGTGGAATACTGCAACGAAAATATCAAAGACGTATATCACGAATTATTTGATGAAGCACTTGCACGGTACAATGAGAAGCAGACCAGAAATGATCGCATAATTGATGATTACTATGAGAAAATCTGTTCCGGCAAACAGGAGAAGCCATTCCATGAGATTATTTTGCAGATAGGCAACAAGGACAATATGGGGGCAAAGACGGAGGACGGACAGCTTGCGGCAAAAATACTTGATGAATATATGCAGGGCTTTCAGCGGCGCAATCCTACACTAAGGGTATTTTCGGCGCATCTCCACATGGACGAAGCCACTCCACATCTGCATATAGATTTTATACCTTATACGACTGGAAGTAAGAGAGAGCTTGAAACAAGGGTGTCGTTAAAAAAGGCACTGGCAGAACTCGGCTTCAAAGGCGGCACAAGGAGCGAAACAGAGCGCAATCAGTGGGTAGCGGCAGAGAAAGAACAGCTTGCGGAGATTATGTTACAGCATGGCATTGAATGGGAGAAAAAGGGTACACATGAGAAGCATTTATCGGTTTTGGATTTTGAGAAAAAGGAGCGTGCAAGAGAAGTTGCCGAACTGGAACAGACAATCTCCGGCAGTAAAGAGGAATTATCCGATATTCTTCATCAGCAGATAGCGGCAGGACAGGAAACAGAGCAGATACGGAAAGAGGGAGAAGCGATCCGGCAGGAAGTATCGGAACTTACCACAATAAATCATCTGTTGAAAGAACAGACGGAAACGCTGACGAAGGATAAAGAAAAGCTGTTATCGGAAAATGAAAAGTTGGAGAAACAGCAGAAAAAATTACAGCAGGACATTAACAAAATGGTGCAGTCGAAAGAAGTCATGGAGCGCAATATCCACGCTTATGATGAAGATGTGAAATGGCAGTTGGCAGAGCCGGGCGCATTGATGAGCGCAAAGAATTATCGGGATAAAAAGGCACTCCCGCTTGTAAAGAAATTGAAAGAAGTGGTAAAAAATCTGACTATCAAGTGCGTACAGCTTACGGAGCAGGGCAAGAAGCTGACCGCCAAAGTGGATGGGCAGCAGAAACAGATTGGCCGCTTGACGGACAAGGTTATGGAACAGAGCGACACCATAGACCGATTGCAGGAAAAAGCGGCTGATTTGGGGCGTATGGAGCGTCATTTAGGCAGAGAACAGGTGCAGTCGATAGTGGAACGGTCAAAAGCATTAGAACAGGCAGAAAGGGAAAAGAAACGCCCGAAACGTGCCTTTGAAATGAGCCGATAGGAAAGGGGATTGATAGGATATGACCGATATGGAAAAGAAAGTCATGGTGCGGCTGTGCGCTAAAATCGTGGCAGAAACAGACCTTTATGAAACGGACAAGGAAGTACGAAATCTGATAGACTGGGTATGTCTGTCTGAGCAGATAAAGGAGAACAATAATACAATCCGCAATCTGACCGGGGAATATAAGAAGATAGAGCCAGATTGCAGGGAGGGAGTACGGGCGCAGTTGGAGCGTATGAAAGAACTTTGCAAAGAGCGTAACAGTCTTTATGAGAAACAGAACGATTTGAAAGGGCAGAAACAGCAGATAGAGAGAGCATTGGAGCGATAAAAAATATGGGGCGTGGCGGTTGCTGTGCCCTGTATTTTATAATAGCAAGTAGAGAATGGAAGTAGTATAATTAAATGGAGAAATCAGGAGTGAGGAAATGATATGAATAAGAAAACAGAACAATCAAGAATAGCGTATAATAAAATAGCATCTGAATATGATGCATCAAGGGAAGGACAATATACAAGATTTCATATTATGGAACTATCTAACACTATAGATTTGCATGAGGGTAATGTTGTCCTTGATGTTGCATGTGGAAATGGAACTCTGCTGCGAGAATTATCGAAAAAAGCAAAAATCCAAGCAAATGGAATAGATATATCTGAGAACATGATTTGTTCTGCAAAGATGCGATACCCTAATATGAGTTTTGAGGTCAAACCATGCTATCCGCTTGAATGGAGTAATGAAAGTATTGATATTATAACTGTATGTTGTGCGTTTCATCATTTTGACAATCCGCAAGGTTTTGTAAACGAGTGCAAAAGAGTTTTAAAGAAAAACGGTACAGTGTATATAGCTGATCCTAATTTTGGAGCAGTAGTCAGATTTATAGCAAATAAATTTTGGTTTCCCTTTTCAAAAAGTGGAGATGTAAGAATATACCGCAAAAAAGAGTTAAAGGAAATCTTTTACAACTGTGGATTTAAAACAGTGCAGGTTTATAGAAAAGGGGAAGGGGTGTTTCTTAAAGCTGAAAAATGAGCATCAAATTTTCGTCTGTAAGAAAGGTAGAATATTTTTCCTTAGCAATGATTTGAACATGGTGCTAGCACCATGTAAGTTAATTCGGATAAGGAAAATGTGATAATGTGGCAGTTCACACTATTAAGCGAATTGCCATATTTTTATAGCAAAATAAGCGGTTATGTGGTAATATATAGGGGCAAAGATAAAAACACAACGCAAGGTAATCTTGCAGAACTGGTAGGTAGTCCAGTCGCACCATTTGAGTGTAAGTAGCCCTCCCTCCTTAGGGTCGTCCGTTCTTTGTTCATCACAATCATTTTAAGGAGGAATTGTCATGGACAAAGTATCAGGTAGACTGACAGTATTTTTTGAGGAACCCTTTTGGGTGGGAGTGTTTGAACGTGTATCAGAGGGAAAGTTATCCGTGTGTAAGGTTACGTTTGGGGCAGAACCAAAAGACTATGAGGTTTATGATTTTGTTTTGAAGAATTACTATCGGCTGCGATTTAGTCCGGCTGTGGCAACTGATGTAAAAGAAGTAGGTCGCAATCCTAAACGGGTACAGCGTGAAGTGCGGAAACAGGTACAAAATACCGGGATAGGAACAAAATCACAACAGGCTTTGAAATTACAGCAGGAGCAGTTGAAAACTGAATACAAAATTGTGAGTCGGGAACAACGTGAAACAGAGAAACAGCGACAGTTTGAACTGAAACAGCAGAAAAGGAAAGAAAAACATAGGGGCAGGTAATATTGTCCCAATTGCACTGGATTTGTAATCGGAAAGTGAGGAAAGTGGAAATGCCATATATTACGGTCGAAAGTGGAGCGTTATCAGACGAGCAAAAAGAGCTGCTGATTAAGCGATTGACAGAAGTTTCTTCTGAGATTATGAAAGTACCGCAGGAGTTTTTTGTTACCACAATTAAAGAGGTATCTGATAAAAATTTCGGTATAGGTGGCAAAACGATTGATATAGTCAAGGAAGAATATATAAAGAAACATCAATAGTTTACGGTATGTGAAATGAGAGGAATTGAGTATTATGAATGGCCAAACGCAGGAAATGAGAGAATATATTAAATTTTGGACAAAATTTTCTCAAAAAGCAGAAGAAATTCTGCATGAATACAATAACTTGTCAGATGAAAATAAGAAGAAAGCTAGCACAGAAGCACAACAGATATTTATGGCTCAGGGAATTGCCGGAGTTATGGAATTTACCAGAAATATGGCATTGAAAAATATTTAAAAGATGATCCAGAAACAAAATTTGTAAATTTAGCATAAGTTATGTAGTATTTTTAGAAAATTTATGGTGAATTTAGATTATCTCTTTAGAAGTTCTTATATGTCGGTATAGCCCGTATTTTCGGGCTTTTCCGGCATTTTAGATATGGGGAGAAGTTCTTATATACCCTCATAACCTCTTAGGTTTTCCCTCTGGGTGGTAGTAAAAGAAGTAGTAAATCCGTCTGCGGCTATGCTGCGATCAGCCTTTCCATTTCAGCCCTTGCGGAAGCGAAAGTTGCGTGTGCGTAATAGTTCAGCGTCATGGTGATGTTGGAATGTCCCATGATATACTGTAACGCTTTCGGGTTCATGCCCGCATTGGCTAAGTTGGTGCAGAACGTATGGCGCAGGGTGTGGGGTGTCATTACTTTGGGTAAGGCTTCCTCATGGCACTTGTTGTACTTCTTCGCAAGCCCCCGGAACATGGTAGCATAGTTCACATTCGTTTTCGGGCAACCGTCCCTGCCCCGGAAAAGGAAATTGCTGTACCCGCCAATGGTGATCTGCTTCGCTCCCTTGCGGTTCTTCAACACGTGCCCCAACGCTTCATACACTTTTTCACTCATTGGAATTTGTCTGATACCGCTCTGTGTTTTGGGCTTCTCTATGTAGTAGCCTGTTTCCGCGCTCCGTAAAAGCTGGTGGTCTACATTGATTACCCGGTTTTCAAAGTCAAGGTCGGTGTCAGTCAGTCCGCAGAGTTCGGAAATCCTAAGCCCCGTCCCCAGCAGTATGATAACCTCGTCACGGTATTTCTGATAGACGCTATCACTTTGCATAAAGGATAAAAGGCTTTCTTCCTGTTCTCCTGTGAGGGGTACTTTCGGCTCTGTGTCGTCCTCGATCACGGTGTTTAGCTGGAAGTCAAAGGGATTTTTCCTTATACAGTCGTCCTGTATCGCTGTGTAAAAAGC
>NZ_QZDT01000104.1 GCF_009917485.1 Parablautia muri | reverse complement strand
GTTTGTCGCGGAAATGCTTTGTGGTCTTGAAGTTTACAACGTCGCCGCAATACTCCTGCCTTGTGAGGATATGGGTCAGCGTGGCTTTGTTCCACTTGTAACGGTTTTCCTCGTTCAGCGTCTTATTTTTACAAGTTCCCCGCCCTCGGTCTTTCATGTAGAATGTGGGTGTCGGGATTTGCTCATTTTTCAGATATACGGCAATCTGGTTTCGATTTTTCCCGTCCAGAAACAGGCGGAAAATAAGGCGGACAACTTCGGCGGCTTCTTCGTCAATCAACCAAAAATCCTTGTTGTCGGGGTCTTTGACATATCCGTATGGGGCTTCGGTTGCGATTGGTTTTCCGCTCGTCCCCTTTGTGCGGATACCCGTTTTTACTTTCTTGCTGATGTCCCTTGCGTACCATTCTGACATGATGTTGATGAACGGCGCAAACTCCAACGTGTCGGGCTTCTCGCTGTCTATCCCGTTGTTTACCGCGATAAAGCGCACGTTGTTTCTGCGGAAAATCTCCATGGCGTTTCCCACTTGGAGATAGTCGCGCCCCCAGCGGGTCATGTCTTTCATAATGCACACGCCTATTTTGCCGTTTTCCACGTCCTCAATCATGCGGGAGTAGGCAGAACGGTCAAAAAACCTGCCGCTTTCGTCATCGTCAATGTAGTGCCGGATATTGGTTAATTTTAGCTGTCTGGCATAGCTTTCCAGAAATTTCTTCTGGTTCTGTATGGAGTTGCTTTCGCCGCCGTCCCTGTCCTCGTCCCCCACTGATAGGCGGGAGTAAAGGGCTGTGATTTTGCTGTAATCATTCATGTGCATACCCTCCTGCGTCAATATATGTGTTGCTTACAGTTAAGATTATGCACCTCACCTTGCAGAGCCGTACTCCATGCCATGCCGGAATTTCTTGGCGTTCTTGGCTTTGAAATACACCACAAGGCGGAGCGCAATGCCGCACCCTATCCCTATTAACAAATCTTTTGGGTGGAAACTTGGTAACGGGTTGGAAAATAAGTCCTCCATCCCCGCTATGACCGCCATCGCTTTTGCGGAAGCGTCCTGCCCCGGCGATACCCGCCACAGCCATGCAATTTTGTCGCAGAAATACCCGGCAAGCGCATAGGGGAGATTCATAAGGAAAAGTTTCTTTTTGTCAATATTCCCCGTCTTTGCCTTCAGCTTTTCAGGGACTGACTTTAGGTCTTTGGCGATGCCCTCTACGATTTTACTCATAATGACTGCCCCCTGTCCTTCTGGTGTTCCCTTGCCCTCTCCCGGTTTTTGTCCTTGCCTAGCTGCTCCCGGAACTTTGCCAGTTTCTCCTTTACGGAGATGCGGTTATGCTTTTTCTCATTAACTTTTACAAACTCCTTAAATGCCTGCGTTATCACGTCAGCATCCTTGCCCTTGAATAATACGATGTGCTTCGGCGGCTTTTCCGTCTTATCCTTCTTCACAGCAAACTGCACGTTGTACTTCTTTGCCACTCTCTCAAAGGACTTGATGTTATTATCCGTCACCTCAATGCTCGAAGCGCCCATACCCTGACCGACCAGCTCTTTCACTGATATTTTCCCATGCGGCATCTGCTTTCCCTGTTTCCGGTGTTCCAGATACATCTTCATAGCCTTTTTCAGTACATCGGCAGTCAGCCGGGAAGATTTAAACACAAGGGCAATCGTTTTCTGTGTCACTTCCTCCTGCATGGTTTTCCTCCTTCTTTCTTTATTGCTGTACGCCCGTCAGGGTGGGACGTACAGCCTGTGGATTAAATATTTCATAAGCTCTCCTTCCCACTTCTGGACAAAAAGTCCAAAAGCTGTATTTATCCTATAAGCACCCGGAACGGATACAGGATTCGTATTCTTCCAGTCCTGCGCCTGCGTCCTCCCCGTATGACAGCTTTATGTCACAGAAGTCATGCAGTGTGCCAGATAACAGGAAATCCTTATAAAACCTTGCGAAATCGCCACAAAACTTTTCTATGATGCGTGTAAAATCATCATTCTCACGATATTCATAGTAAATCCGCTTCCCGCCAGTGCTGCCAAGCATATCCGTAAGCTGGTAACTAAGCTCCCCTGTCTGCTTAACAGAAATCTGCATCAGATTATAGTCATTCCGCAGCTTAAAATAGGAGCTGTGGAACTTTGACGATACTGTAATGTTGGGATTCTCCCCCAACGCCGCACAGACCGCCACCAGCCTTTTCAATAGCTCCGCTGTTGCTTTTTTCTGGAACTCTCTTTTTTTCATTGCATCCTCCATTCTGCTTCTGGACAAAAAGTCCAAAAGTTATTTAAACACAAAAAGGGCAGCTATAAACCGCTGTTTACGGTCTATAACTGCCCTCACGCTGTTTCTGATATTTAATTATCTGTACCGGATCACCGGACACTGCTTTGTCTTTTTCCCTACTTTCCTCCGTTCCAGAGCGAAAACCATATCCCCGGTACGCTCAAAATATCCTATATCCTTTTTCCAGCTCATGCCGCATTTACAATGCTGCAAGCCGATAAACTGCTGTTTCATCTTCCTTCCGCAGTTCGGGCATACCTTTTTGCTCCTGCCCTTCTGCTTTACTTTCGGCTTGTCGGCATCCTGCTTCTTTTCCTTCTTTTCGGGAAGCCCATTCTCCGCTATCCTTGTTTCATAACGTGGCAATCGGTAAAGATACAGGCTGCATATTTCATCAAAGGAAGCCTTTTCCGCTATCCCCTTTACCCTCTGGTAAATCTGTCCCGCAATTTTTTCACAGTCCTCTCCTTCCGGCATCCTGCCATGCTCCCTGTAATAATCACAGGTCTTTTGGAACATACTGTCTGCTATTCCTGCTTTCTGTTTCTGCTTTAAGTCCTTATATGTCCTGTCCGCCCTCCGCTTCCTGTTTCCCAAACGCACCACTCCTTTATCCTGATACGGTCTATTTTAACAGAAAACGCCCCGGAATTGTAAAAAATATCTGCCGCCTTAACCGAAAGCGTCTTTGCACAGGGCTACAAAATATTTCTTTTTCTCCAGTATTTCCTCCTGCCTGTCTTTGGAAAGCGTCTGGAATATCTCGTCATAGTCAAGCTCCACAAGCGGCGTACCAAGCACTGGCGTTAAGACTTCATGTTCATACCATATCCGCCAGAGTTCCTCAAACAGTTCTTCACTGTCCGAAAATGCCATTGCCGAATCAAAGCCTTCTCCTTCACTGAACCATTGCAGACGGACAAAGCCGAACCTCCCGGCATCCGCCACCATTACATCGGTCAGCTCATACAGCTCCTCAAACGCATCCGCCACTTTCCGGCATTTTGCCCGCTGTTCTTCCGTAATAAATTTTTCCGCCATAGCGCACCTCCTAACTTACTTCTGGACAAAAAGTCCAAAAGCTATCTATCCTCTTTTAAACAGTAGATTGTGCAGAGGTCAGCGTATAATACGCCTTCCCCGCATTTTATTGTGTCAAGCAAAAGGCATTGGAACAATACGTCACGCACATCGTCCAAACTGGCGATGCCCTGTTCCTTCTCCGAAAAGCCTGCTCCGGGAATATCCATATCCCCCGATACCGCCCGCCTTGCCGAAATACAATGTGTGTAAAGTCCGAGGATATATTTATCCGACATAGGAAAAACAAGGGTTTCCTGCCCGTCATACGTTATCCTGTACTTTTCCCGTTCCCCTTCCGGCAGTTCAAAGATACACCGTACCGTTTCCAGATAAGTATGCCCGTCAAAATCCGGCTTTATTTTCTTCCCATACCTGCGGATTGCGGAAAATATGCTGTTCCGGTCAAGAAAAGAACGGGTGCGCTGAAAAGCTGGCTTCCTGCCCTTAATATCCATGTAAACATTATTCCCTGTCCCCTTCCCGGCAAACCTGCCATAATCGCCTGTCCGCAGCAGATAGGAAATACCTCCAGCAGCTTTTCCCTTGACGCAATCTCCTGATAGGGGGAATCGCCAAACTCTATTTTTACAAACCTCAATGGGCAGCTTCCCTTTGCGATTTCCCGTTCCATTGCCCGGTCAATATCCCGCATGGACTCCATTTATCCATCTCCTTCCGCTTTGCGCTCAAACATCCCTTTTTCTTCCCATCCGCCGCCATACATATCATGCTGAACCAACTGCTGGTAATAATGGTTCATGGTGTTCGGGGCATTGTAGAGGGCAGTCACCATGTACGCCCTGATGTTGGTTATCCTTGTTGTGGTTTCCTTCATGCACCCGATGACGTACTCCAAATGGGAGCTGTTCAGCTTTAAAAACTTTGATTTTACAAGCTCATACGGGTAATCTTCCCCGTTGACCTTTACCGTCTTACGCTTCACGCACACAATCTCGCAGATCACCTCATACAGTTCCTCATACAGACCTTTTTCGCTCCAATCGCCATATTTCATGTGATGCTCATACTCAATATTCTCCTTAATGATTTCCATGTAGGCGTGGGCATCATCCATCACATCAATCATACCATTATCCGGCTTGCCCGGTTCCTGTTTTTCTGTTTCTATATCAGATTGATTGATAGGATTGGTATAACTCAGATCGGTATAATTAGTATTGTTATAATTAGGGTTCGATTCCCGAACTTCCGCAAGTTCGGTTTCCGAATTTCTTGAAGTTTGGTTTCCGAACTCCTGCAAGTTCGGTTTCCGAATCTCTTGAAGTTCGATTTCCGAACTTCTTGAAGTTTGATTATCGAACCTCTTGAAGTTCGGTTTCCGAACTTCTGCGGAACTGTCAGCATTATCCGGCTTTCCCGGCTCTCCGCCCGGTTCTTTCCCGGTATCCAGTGTCGCAAAATTCTTCACATAGATAATGTCCGGCTTGCCCAGTCCCTGTCTTTTCTTCTCAATCAGACCGATGCCCTTTTTGCTGTCAAGCTCCGCTATTACTTTAGCGCATTTTTCCCTTGCGCATCCCAAATCCTCCATTATGTTATCAAGGGTGTAATGGATATACACCCTGTTTTCTTCGTCAAGCCAGCCATTCTTGATTGACAATGCCAGCCTGTCAAGCATCAGACCATAAAGGAGCTTTGCATCGCTGGACAACTCTTTAAACCTTGCGTCTTTTATCAGCAACCTCGGCACTCTGTAAAAAGAGAACTGTTCCGCTTCGATGCCATAATAATAGTCGAATTTTATCGTGCCATCCACGCCGATGCACCTCCCCTCTATTGTCTTTTCTTCCATTCATCCAAAAGCTGAATGATGATGCCCTCTATTTCCTCACTGCTGCAGTCCTCCGCAAAATATTCGCTGATTTTATCCGC
>NZ_QZDT01000103.1 GCF_009917485.1 Parablautia muri | reverse complement strand
TTCTCTTTCTCTATGCTGATGTCATTATATCGGTTAATTCTGTGACAATCAATCAGATTTATTTGAAGCCAGAATAAATGGGCAGCAACAATATGTATAATTTAGAATTGCAAACGTATCATCACCAACTTTTAATAATGGAATGCGGTTTTTATATGTTTCTTCTGTCAATGGCTCGTGAATACCCGTAACAAGCACTTCAGGGTGTGTTTTCCAAAAATCAATGCAGTTTTCCATTCCGCTCATTCCTTGGTCTGCCGTATGGTTTGTGGCTTGAAGGACAACATTAAATCCTGCCCCGGCTATGGCATCCCCCGCTTCTGTTGGGGAGTTAAATTTGGGATAACCATGAAAATCAAGCTCATTACCTCCAAATATTGTTTCTTGATTGATTATCTTTATATCTGCTTTTTCCAGAAATGCGCCTATTCCGTCAAATAAAAAGTCATAATTCCGGCTTCCGTCAGACTGCTTCCCGGCATTTACAATCCCCATATGTAATAAATTATCACCGACTGCCATGAGCGTAATATCGTGTTCTTCAAAAGCTATTTCATCATTTTGCGCCGGGAGAGACACTACTTGGACAACTGCTTCTTCCTTTTCCGGCGGTTTATGCACCCATCCGTATATGGTGTCTGCTACTGTATGCGCTCCTATAAGGCATAATATTATCCTTATGATTGCCATTAACCTATAAAAGCGTATCCGGCGCTTTCGTGCTTTTTTTCGTCTAACTGCCTGTGCTGTTTTTTTTGAACGGGAAATGGTTTGGTAATTTCGGTTCGGTACTTCCTGTTTCATTCTTTGCGGTGTTCTGCTCGGAGTTTTTGCCCCCTGCCTTGGTTTTCCGCTTGAAACCATATTCCATAATTCCAATTCCTGTTTCTTCTGCAAATCATGTTCCATAATGTTACCCATTACAAATTTTGAATATTATATTTCCAGTTTGCCAATGCAAAAGCAATGTTACGGCTTCCTTAGCAGACACAACTGGCAGTTTTTATATATACCGATTAAACATTCAAATATGATGGGAATGCTGAACATAAGGTATCTTTGGAAATATCAGTGGGATATTACCTGTCAACCGGGACCACACTCTTTAAACAGCGTGAAATCAGTCATTGCCCCGCCGCTGTTATCCATCCATAAAGTAATATCCTCTGGATTATCCGCCGGATAGCTTGCTTTCATATCCGCAATGAAATGCTCCGGCTCATCGCTTTCCGGCTGCCCGGACAAGTATGTAATATCCAGTGTGAATATCTCGTCCACCGTTCCGTCATTTTCTTTACGTTCCACAAGAACTGCGGAGCAATCCTTATACTCATAAAACGAAGCGTACATTTCTTTCCATTCGCTTATAGCCTGCTCCATAACCTTTTCACTGGGTGCAGTATCTTCTGTCGGCTTTTCGGCTTCTGCATTATTTTCTTCCGGCACACTGTCTTTTTCTGCCACTGTACTTTCACTGCCGCTGCCCATAAGTGGTTCTTCCTTTGGCACATTTTCTTTGCCGCACCCGGAAAGTAATATTGCGGATAAAATGCCAATTACCAAAATATTTTTCCATAGTTTCTGTTTTGTGTTTCCCATTTTTAACCTCCATGTAATTGTGATACTAAAACTTACTTTTCTGTTAAAGCTATATGGTTATGAACAAAAATACCTTACGTTCAGCATTCCCACCATGCCTGTTTCAAGATTCAAAACATTTTCAGTCCGCAAGGATATTGTCAACCACAAACTTAATATCTTTTATTTCTCCCTCCATTCCCAGATATTCCGTTTCCTGTTCTGAATTTTCGGGATTCCACTGTACGTCACTTGGATAGCAGAGAATGTAAGTTTTATCGCTGGTAGAAAACAGATAACGGTACTGGACAAAATCATATCCCTTTTCTATGAATTGTTCCGGTGTCATGGATTCCTCATAGCAGACGATATAAAACAGGACACCGCCGTCAAATGCGTCTATCCCCGCACTGACATCTTCTCTGACCTGTGTGTGATAAACAATATAATTCTGACCACTAGCTTCTACAGAATATTTTCCTTTCCAATCATCGGGCAGGATCAGTGTAAGATTGATTTCTTCCAACTTTATCATTTCCTGTTCTACTGGCACTTCAACCACTGTTTCACGGGCAAAGGCAAACGCGCCTGCACTAAAGCTGCAAGCCATAAGCACAAAAGCTGCGGCGGCAGTAAGGAAGCGTCTTATTGTCTGACGGTGATGCAGTTGTCTGTAATTTGGGATATTCTCTGCCTGTTCAACAAGCCGGTCATCAATGTTCCCAATATGTTCGGAAAGCTGTTTTTTGTTCATACTTTGATACCCTCACTTTCTAAATATTTTTTTAACTTGCGGCGCATTTCGTAAAGCATGGATTTTACCTTGCTCTGGCTGAAGCCTGTATATTTACAGATCGTTTCGATTGAATCAAAATACCAGTACCGCCGTATAAATACAGTCCGTTTTTCTTCCTCTAACCGCCAGAGGAACTTATCAATCGTACTTTCGATATGCTTTTTTTCGATTTCCGACTCTATGCTGTCTGTCCCGGATACGCAGTCACCTAATTCCTCTAATGAGGTAACAACAGCCGGATTTCTTTTAGCAGCAGAAATATATTCATATTTCTTCAAAGCCAGATTTCTGACAATCCTGCTCAAAAATACGGAAAATCTGTTTGGGTGCTTATCCGGGATTGCGTTCCAGACTGCAAGGTAAGTATCGTTGAGACATTCTTCCCTGTCTTGGTAGTTTGAGAGAATGTTATTTGCGATATGATTACAAAGCCCGCCATATTTTGAAGATGTTTCTGCAATCGCACTTTCATCTCTTGCCCAGTAAAGACTTACAATCGTCTCGTCATCCATAGTATGTTTTCACCTCCTTGTTATTTTGTAGATAAACAGCCTCCACTATACTAAGTACGGATTTTGTCATTTTGGTTGTAAAAAAAATAAAATTTTTTGTTTTGCAGAAGAATTATAGCATATCTTTTTTATCTCAAATCAAGTTTTAATATCTTCTAGGTAGGAATGAGGGGGATTCCGTAGTAGTCGGCATTGCTGGTAATGTGTATAACTGGCTGTCTTATGGAATTGTGGGTAACTCTGTTTGCAGGACGTGGGAAAGCTGCACTTTAGCTTTTCCATGTGCTGTGAATAGAGTTATCCATGATTCCATAGCCAGTTATGCACATTTCCACAATGCTTCTTTTGTTCCTCCCGGCGCGGGGCTTCCCCCACTAACTGACTTTTCTTTTCGGCTGGTCGCTTTTCTTTCCCTCCCGCCTTGCCCTCTGCTGGTCGGCTTTCTTCCGGCGGTATGCCGCAAGCCGTTCTGTTTCCTCCGGCGTGAGGTCTGCCCCGGTCTTTTCAACCGCCATAAGCTCCTTTATGGATTTCTGCTTGGGCGGCTTCTCTGGCTCGCTGGCTTTTCGTTTCTCCCGCCATTCCTTTTGCCACTCCCGGTTGTGTGCAAGCCGATTTTCCTCCGCTTCCAGTTCTTCCGGGGTGAGAAGCCCCGCTTTCTTCCTTGCGGTAAATTCCCGTTTTTCTGCCTTGCGTTTCTCATACCGCGCCTTTGCAAGCTCCTTTGACCGGGCTTCCTTTGCCGCCTGTTCCTCATGCTGGCGGCGTTGTTCCTCTACCTCTGCCGGGGTGACGATATATTCCGGCACTTCAAAAGCCCCGATAAAGTTTAGGTAGATGTCTATCCGCTGGCGGCGGTCATTCCCCCGTCCCTCGCCCTCATGCACAACCACTTTCTCAATAAACTCATTGAGCATGGGCGTTGTAAGCTCGGAGAAGTCGGTATAGCGTTTCACAAGCTGGATAAACTGGTCTGTTTTCAGCCTGTCGGCGTTCCAGTTTTCAATCTGCCTCTGCCATTCGGCTATGGACGTTTCCAGTTCGGTCTGTTCCTCGTCATATTCATTCAGCAGCCGGGTAAAATGTTTGTCGGGTATCTTGCCCGTGGCGTTGCCCTCATACAGCTTTTTCACAAGCCCTTCCAGCTCCTTGTGCCGCTTCTGTGCCTTGCTGATTTTCTGCTTGCACTCCTTGACGGTCTTTTCTTGGTTCTGGTCGGACGCTTCCCGGACGCGCTCTGTAAACTCCTTTTCATTGTGCCGCACATACCAGCTCACGCGCTGGATAACGGCAAGAATGGCGGCTTCTATCTTCGCTGTGGGGATATAGTGTATGGTGCAGTCATGGGTAAGCTGGCGGTAGCCGGAGCAGACAAAAGCGTCCTCAATCCATTTCCCTTGCACAAGGTTGTAGCGGTGTGTGAGTTTTGAGCCGCAGTCGGCGCAGTAGAGAAGCCCGGTCAAGCGGTTCGGGGCGTTCTGCCGCTTCGGGGCGCGGCGCACGGTTTCCCGTATCTTCTGTACCGTTCTCCATGTTTCCTCGTCCACAATGGCGGGGATTGCGCCCTCAAAAACGTGCTGTTCCTCCGGCGTGGTCTTGCGGGTGCTTTTGGTCTTGTAGTTCTCGCATACGGTTTTCCCCAATACCTTGCGCCCTGTGTATTCCGGGCGTTTCAGTATGTAGCCGATAGTGGTAGCTGACCATGCGTAGGGGTCGGCGTACTTTGCCGCCCGGACTGGCTCGCCTGTCCGCTTCCAATGCTCGGACGGGATAGGAATTTTCTCGGCGCGGAGTGCTTTTGCTATGCTGGCTATGGTTTCCCCGGCAAGGACGCTCTGAAAGATACGGCGCACAACGGCGGCGGCTTCCTCGTCAATTATCCATTCGCCTTTTTCCTCTTTGGAAGCGCGGTAGCCATAGCAGACACTACCAGAGCAGCGCAAGCCCTTTTCCATTCTGGACTTGAAAACGGTCTTGATTTTCCGGCTGGTGTCGGCAACATACCACTCGTTTATCACGTCACGGAAAATCGACATAATATCAAAGCCGTTGGCGGTGTCAAGGTTGTCATTGGCGGCGATAAAGCGCACATGGTATTCATCAAAAGTGCGCTTCAAAAGCCCCACTTCAACCACGTCACGCCCGATTCGGCTCTGGTCTTTGATGATGACCGTTGCCACGTTCCCCGCCCGGATTTCCTCTAACATAGCGTCCAGCCCCGGACGCTTGAACGTAGTTCCCCGGATTCCGTTGTCCGTAAAATGCCGGATATTGGTAAAACCGTTCTTTCTTGCGTAGTCCTCTAAAATCCGCTTTTGGTTCTCGATAGATACGCTTTCCCCGGCTCGCTCGTCGTCTGACGACCAGACGAATAGACGTAGAGGAAAACGCCGAGAAAAACAGGGAAAATGCCCGATTATCTGTCAAAACTC
>NZ_QZDT01000102.1 GCF_009917485.1 Parablautia muri | reverse complement strand
CCTATGATTTAGATTTTATCATAGAAGACCTTATTCTTATGAAATATTTACAGACTTTTTTTCACAGACTCAAAATCTCATATATAAGGGTATAACCTATATAGAAATAAGCCTTTAATAATGCTGATAATCTAATATACACCTTTAAATTTCAACCGCAACACAATCAGCCAAGCGATTTATCCCATATGGCTATTTCATCTGAAATTTAAAGATGTACCATTGATTATAAGCACCTATAACGCCAAAATATCAGCACTCATCAATAGTTTCCTTTATTAAATCAAGTTCATTTTTGTAATTCTCTAACCACCCATCAAGAATACAATATTTTTCTGTAAATGAATCTTGTCTCACAAAATACCAGATAATTTTCGCAAGTTCATCTAAATATTCTTTATGATAATCAATTATATTTTTCAATGTTTCATTCTCATTATAATCACCAGCGGCAACCATCAAATCAAGCCAAAATCCACCCATTAATTCATCTTCATTTGACATTGCTGTATTCTGCATAATTGTACGGTAATTGTCTGTATTATCAAGAAATTTACGATATATCATTTGATATTCGCTATCATCATTACTTACAATGTGCATATCTTTTAACAGTTTCTTAAAAATAACAATCTCTTTTGAAGTTCCTTGCAAAGAACAATTTACCACTTGTGCTATCTCATATAACCTAAGAGTAACATATTTTGCTGATATATCATCATATAATTCTTCATCATCCACAGAAAATAAAAGCACATTCATCTCACTGTCAAAACGGTTATAACTTTTCCTAAATTCTAAATTGCAATTATCAATCTCCTGCTCAATCCTTATAACATCTTTATTACTGACAGTCGAAAACGCACCTATTGACACACCATGTCTTTTCAATAAAGCATTCAACTGTTCCCCATCTATCAACTCAATAGGTTTATCTTCAGCAAAAGCAATAGCACTCTTTGTAAAATATCCCGTAGTCATAAGAATACCTTTATTTGCTCTTTCAGAAGTGATTACACCGTATAAATCTCTGATAATCGGTTCTCCAACACTACCAGAATATCGCTTACACTGAATAATATATTTACCAGATAAAACAGGTTCATGATTATAGGCAATCAGATCAATTCCACCGTCACCACTTGCCTTAGTGGTTTCTACAGAGAATCCCATGTTTTCTATCAGATTTTTGCATATGTTTTCAAACTCTATTCCACTAAGAGAATTTATATCATTACCCATAAGAATCATTCCTTTTACTTTATCTGATAAACCACACCTTATCATATTTGTTTACTAACCAACATCATACATTATACTAAATATCACTCTTGCAATCAATGATTTTCAGTATCTATTCTGGTTTAATAAATCGGTAAAAAAATAGCTATATCAGATAAATTGTGTTATCCAATATAGCCATAAAGTGATATTTCTATCCAGAAATTTTAAGTACCATAAGATTATACGCTATTCAGAAAATATTTCATAATAATATTGTATACTTTGCTGCAAAATCAAAAGCAATAGATAACTTATAAATTTTTGTACTAAAATCTACATCATTTTCATAAAACGAACATAAATCTTCATAGCAGAATCTAATTCCAATTAATATCTGCTCCTTTTCTTTCCATGATACGCCTTCAAACTCAAAGACTTCAAGAGAATATTTAATAACGTATTCATAATATGAATAATCATAATAGAGAGCTTTGAGTTCATATGCATTGCTTAGCCACATTGCTAACTCATAATCAGGGAATGATGCATAAATATCACTCAATTCATTAATAACATATTCTATTTCAGCAGACTCTACTTCCGAAAGTGGAGTATTTTTATCCCTGTCACGATAATATGATATTAAATTCATTATTTTAATTACTTTATCTTTTGTTTCATTTGGTGCATACTCACTATAAGTATTCATTTTACGTTCATTCTCTAATTTTTTAATTTCTTTTATAACCTCTCCATTTATTATGTCCTGATTTCCCCAATCAATAAATGTATTATTTGTAAAATAAATTATATCTTTGAAGTCCTCTTGATTTGTTTTAATATCTAATTGAACATCAGTTTCAAAGTCCTCTTTAAAGCCTGATATTTTATTATCTTTAACCTCATAACGTGAAACTACCATCCATATTAAAAAAATAATAAACGCTGTACATATTAAATACATCAATCTAGTGCTAATTTTTGTTTTTTTTTTAATGTATCTAATAATCTCATCACTCAAATCACAATTATCATCCTTAACAAACATCTTCATATCTCTAAAAGTCTTTAATATTTCACCAATAGAATCCTTAATTAGAGAAATATGTTTTAATTCTTCTATATAACCGCTTTTACTTTCCTCATCAATCAACAGCAACTGCTCTATAAATTCTTTTTCCCTATTTTTCCAATAAATCGTATAATTTATCCCCTTATTAACACTCCAAATCTCCCTAGCAGATTCTAATATAATCGGTATTATTCTATTTTTATAATCATCATCCTTAATGAACTCTAATATTTCACGCATACAATTTTCAGATTTTAAAAAACTATCGCTCAAAACGATAATAGAATAATCAGTTTTTCTTATTCTTTTCATAAATTCTTTAATGCTTTGTGCATATTCTGCATCTCTTATATCTCTTTTAACTTTATAACCATATGCTTGTAATTTTTTATCAAGTTCATCTATAAACCCTGCATCATTCCACGAATAAGATATAAATATTGAAATGTTACTATTCATACAATCCCCCTACAAAACAGTACAATATATTTCAAATTAACTATTTAATCCTATTGTACTTGGAATTCAAAGTATTTTCAACCAAATCGTAAAAAATAAGGCATACCAGATAAGTCCACCCTATCTGATATGCCTCATAATAAATCACCCTACACAACTCAACCCATCAACTAAAATAAGTCCTATTCCGTTCCCTCTTTACTGCTTCTATCCCCTTATCAAGCAATCTCTTATTCCTCTCCATAAAAGCATCCCATGATTTACTATCTTCTTCTTTTTTCTCTGCATTTCTGATACCTCTGTTTACTGCACTTACCATCTCTTTTGTTCTATATACGTCTTCTGACTTTCTTTTCACACTCTCATCATGGATATTCTGTAAGGTCTGATTATGTTTCTCTTTCTGCTGATTTTCTCTCGCCATTGCTTTTTCAATATAAGAATTAAGAAGGTCATTACTATGTTGCACTCTTTCCCTTTCGGCTTCTTCTCTCTTATCCATTTCAAACCTGTTTGCCATTAGCCTGTCACGTTCCTTACGGTCACGCTCCGCACATACTGATTTAATCATATTTAATGTAGATTCTGTTGTATTTGTTTTGTTCATTGTAAAATATCCTCCAATCTTAAAATCCTAATAAATTCTTTTCAACTTGCATCTCTGCTTCAAGCTGTACCCGTTTCTCATTGATCCTGCATAATTCCTGATTATCATGGTTGATATGCGCTATAGATGCCTCCGTATCTAATCGGTGAAATTTCTCCGCATATTCATCTTCAATCAGTTTTGTTTTAATCTTCTTTTCAAAATCTGTCATTGTAAAATGTCCTCCTAAAATTTAATATGGTTTTACTTCTACCGTCAATAATCTGTCATAGATATAATCTGGTATGCTGTTCTTATACTTAGCAGCTACAATCAATATATCTGCCCTTTTCAGAACTCTATATTCCTCAAATGCTTCCTCCTCTGTATCCCACTCAGACAGCGGTATCGGCTTTTCTGCACCTGTAAACTGAATCGAACCTGTATATTTGCCTGTCTTACTGTTATAGCTTACACCTAACGGAAGCACATTATCAGGCGTTTCTCCTTCTTTATAATGCTTTTTCGCATTGGCAAGCATCGTATTTAATCCCTTTGGCAAGATACAGCAAAAATCTTCATGATACATGCCGGAACCATCACCAAATAAATCCTTGTCAACATCCATTTCTTCATCCCCACACTCATAATAATGTTCAAGATACCATTTAACAAATGCCTTTGGATTCTTCAGCCATACTTCCCACATAGAGGATTTATTGTAGCATTTATGTATGGAATCCGTTGCTTCTGTAGATTTGCACCTTGCCAAAACACCATTGTATACTGTATAAGCATGATAACTGGCTTTGTTCACATATTCTATGTATTCCTGTTCCAGATTCAATTCCTGCCATGTAATCTTACCAGATTTGAGATTTTTATAATCATCAGGCGTGACAGTCAAAAGATTCTTATACCAATTATTTGATTCATCACCGTCTTTGTGCCATACTTTGAATCTGCCTTTATATTTGACAAGAAAAGCATCAACTACTAAATCCTCTGGCGTAGTCTCTCGCTTATATCGGTTTTCTGCAATCTCTCCTGTTGGTTTTCCCTTTTTATTCTTTACCTCATAACGCTCAATCTCAAATATTGTATAATGACATTTACCCTCTTTGTGCTTATAAAATGAATTTTCTGCACGATGATTGTTTACGCATCTTCCATAATTACTGATCCAGTAATTTTCAGTGCCATCTACACGCACAAATACCTCAAAAGCATTTTTCAGTTTATATTTGATTGGATATTCTACTATTCTGCATTTATCCTTTGATATTTCCTGTAGTTCACCATTTTCATCTAAGATAAATTGCATTTTTGATTCTGTTGTTTCTGTGTTTTCTTTGATAATTTCTGTATTCATAGTTGCTTATAATAAATCCTTTCAATTTCGATATGATTTTAGATAACTTACCACAATTTTGTGGTCAGCTAATAATTGAGCATCCCGATTTGTATGCTCCGAATCACTATTCATAATAAAAGAGACAATACGATTGATTCATACTGTCTCTGCAAAATGCTATATTCGGTTGTATATTTTCGTTCTCAATGACGAAAACTCAATTCTGCGAAAACGTTATATAGCGGCACCAAAACGGGAGACGCTGACTTCCTCCACTTGTGGGGGAATGATATAATCCAAACCTTTTAAAGTATTTACACACTTCTGAGAAACTCATCCCCTTATAGGCGTTGAGTTTAAACCCATCGCTATAGGTAACACCCATTTAGGCTTATCGTTGAAAACTCAAACGATACAAACGGTTCACTTTATAAATCCTTATACACCAAACGTTTTAAACCGTTTGCTTTTTCAATTTTCTAAAGTGTATACTCTGCACTTTCGAATGTCTAAAATCGGGACAGGCGATTTTTGGTTTTAAACATTCATAAAATTGGACATATTTTCGCACACTTATGTGCGTCTAAGTTTAACTTAGCCAGTTTACTTAAATGGACAAAACCGTCTAACCATAATAACAACTGTACTTCAAGTACACTTGTATAACAACCGTACCCATAGGTACACACCAGTTACTCGCGAGGAACCACCGTCTCACAGAACTACAGTATATGTTGAAATACCACCCACCTATAATATCTACGCTGGCAGCAGCCGTTGT
>NZ_QZDT01000101.1 GCF_009917485.1 Parablautia muri | reverse complement strand
TCATTCATCTGAGATATGTAACTATAAATTCCTTGATTTTTTAAGGAAAATCACTTGACAATATAGGGAGGAAAACAATGAGTGAAAACAAAAAGAGAATTGTAATTGTAGGTGGCGGCATTGCTGGATTGTCAGCAGGAATTTATGGAAAACTTGCAGGTTATAACGTGGATATTTATGAAAAAAATCCGGTTGCTGGCGGGGAATGCATGGGGTGGAACCGGAAAGGATGCCATATTGACAATTGCATTCATTGGCTTACCGGAACGAAAAAGGGGACAGCGCTCCGCAAAGTATGGGAAACAGTCGGAGCATTAGATGAACATACGGAATTTGCGGATTGTGACAGTTTTTATACAAGCATCAAAGGGGATTCGCGTGTAACATTATGGAAGGATTTGGAAAGGACGAAGTCGGAATTGCTCAAATTGTCCCCTGACGATGCGATGGAAATAGAAAAATTTATAGAGTATGTGAAATATGCGGCGGAATGTGAAATACCAGCCGAGAAACCTATGGATGCTATGGGAATCATGGATTATATCCATATGGGCGTTTCAATGGCGGATATGCCAAAGGTGATGAAGGAATACGGCTCCATTGATTTGGAGGAACTGTCCAAGAGGTTTAAACACCCTGCTTTAAAACAACTATTTACAGATTATTTGCCAAAAGAATATGTTGCAAGTTCATTTCTTGTTTCTTATGCCAGTATTACATCTGGTAATGGCGAGATTCCAATGGGCGGTTCTCTGGCAATGGTAAAACGTATGGTGAATCAGTTTTTACGGTTGGGTGGAAATTTGCACTGCAATGCGCCGGTTGTACGGATTCTTATAGAGAATAAAAAAGCAATAGGAATCGAAATGGCAGATAAAGAAAAGGTGTTAGCGGATTATATTATTTCATCAGTAGATACCATGGAGATGTTCGATAGGTTAATCGGGAAAAAGTATATGGATGCAAAATGGCAGTCCTGTTATGCTGATAATGAAAAATATCCTCTTTTTAGCGCTGTTCAGGCAGCATTCGTGGCAGACAAGACAGCGTATGACAGAAAAGGTACTATTTTCTTTGACTGTAGTCCTTTTGAAACAGGAGGAAGGAAAGTGGAGAGGATTTCGGTGAAAAGTTATGAATATGAACCGGAATTTGCTCCAACAGGGAAAATAGTGATTCAAGTAAATATTCCGCAATTTGATAAGGAGTACTTATACTGGAAGGGGCTGACAAAGGAGGAATATGAGAGCCGGAAAAAGGAAGCGGTAAAGGCAATAGAAGAACGATTGCAGATGCAGTTCCCCAGTCTTTTGGGGCATATGGAGTTCCTTGATTGCTGGACACCGATTACTTATGAACGGTATTGCAACGCATATCACGGAGCATATATGGGATTCATTACAAGAAAAGGTGTAAAGTCCTTCCGCGTGAAAGGGCTATTAAAGGGGGTACAAAACCTGTATATTGCCAGTCAGTGGATTATGGCACCGGGAGGACTTCCAGTGGCAGTAACGGCAGGGAAATTCGCTGTGTGGCGGATTGCCTGCAAAGATAAAAGAATGATAGATTATAATAATTAAACTAAGAATTAAGACGGGAAAGCGCTTGTTGGAAGAAAACCGATGGACGCTTTTCTGTTTTTAAAGACAGCAATACACTGTCATTCCCCGCCACTCCTGACTTCATTTCAAGTACAACAGAATTTCAGAAATGGAGGACAGGATATTGACAAATATAAATAAAGAAAACAAGACAATAAAGCAGTTTGTGAAGTTATGCCATATTGCCTTAAAATATGAAAAAGTCAATTATTACAGTGAACGGAAACGGATGGCGGAACGGGAATCGCATATTGAAATGTTTTCCGAAAAACAGTTGGCGATGATTGACAAAGTTTTTGATACTTACCATGCTGATTATTTTCAAATCATGGGATATGAAATCGGCATTGCAAATGGGGATTTGGCACAGGCATTAAGGGAGATGCCGGACAGGCAGATGCAGATTGTCCTGATGTATTATCTTATCGGATTGAAAGACAGGGAGATTGGGGAAATTTTTGGTCTGGCGAAAAGCAGCGTGTGCAAGTTGAGACATGATGCAATAAAAACGCTCTAGCGGCTGATGGAGGAACTATATCATGGATAATCAGTATGAAGGCAGGGATATTTCCTTTGAAACACTGGAAAAGGCAGTGAATGGCGATTACTTTGCCATACAGGAAGTGATTGATCGGGCTGTTCAAGCCGTACATGGCAAGGCTAAGCGTTAAGGGAGGCAGATTTAACGGGGAATTGTTTGAAAGGCTTGTGCGGAAACTTATGCTTATAACAGTCCGGTTCAGGATTGATTATGATAAGAAATAAACAGGCGTTATTAAGCACAGGAGGGACATTCAGCATATGGATGTCCTCTTTTGTATGCCTGTATTTCTATACAGTATTAACAGCGTTACGGGCAGGGAGGAAGTGAAAAAGTGAGTGAAAATAAATTAAGGAACAGAGATACGATTGAGGTGGAATTAAAGAAAACAAAAGCCGAGCTTACCATTGCAAAACACAGGGAAACGAAGTTACGCAACCAGATAAAAGGCATGACGGAAAAGGAGCGTTGACACCGCAACATTGTATGGGGAAGCCACTTTGAATACCTTCTCAGGGAGAAGCTGAATGTTTCAAAAGAACAGCTTGCCACGCTCAATGATGACATGGTAAAGGATATTCTGAATACGCTGTTTGCGGACTTATCTTTCCGCCGGACTATGCAGAATGTCTTGGCAGAAAAAATAAAACAACAATCCCCGATGGAATGAAATTATCTGCCGAAACGTGGCGGGTGGCAACGCAAAGTTCACTAAAGGGTAGGGCAGAATGCCGGTAGAGAAATTGTCGTTTCCCCTGTTGTCTGCCGCAAGGCAGGCAAAGCCCCGCAGGGCGCACTTATACACCACTTAGGGAAGTGGTGCATTGCGCCCTGCCGGGGGCGGTCTCCGCTGTCGCTCTGGTCGGCGCAGAACCAACGTCCACTGGACGTTGTGCGCCCTGCGGACAGCAGATGATTTCCGTAGATTTCCAATCTGCTCCAATCATCACAGGGGAATCTGCCCTTCCCATGCGCTGGCTCCGCCAGCTACCCCTTTGTGAGCTTGCCAAAAGCTATCTGTTCAGAATTGGGTATCAGTGATATAATTACCATAACCAAAAGTTAATTAAAGGAGTGAGTGCTATGCCAGACCGAAACTATTATATGATTAGAGCCATGCTATCCCGTGAAGATGATTTTAAGATTTTCTTTGATAACAATGTTGTTGCTGTTGGATGGAGCAAAGTTGACTTTGCTTCGCTTTCTGATTCCCAAGAAGTGAAAAATGCAGTCCGAAGAAGTTATTATGATAAAAGCGATAAGGCACAACAGGTAATTTCCAAAAATATGAATGAGGTAGAACGATTTAAAGATATGAAAAAGGGCGATTACATTCTTGTGCCGTTTAATTCTTATATTGCACTTGCAGAAGCAAATGAAAAGGAAATTTATTCACCGGAAGATTACGAACAGGATTTATCCAACCAAAGAAGCGTGAACTACCGTTATGAGAATGGGAAACTCCTGATTATCCCACGTAATGAATTGTCAGAAGGTTTACAAAGACGTTTGCGTGTCCGTGGAAATACAATTGCCAATTTATTTGAATTTAAAGATGAAATTGAAATGATTTTCAGCCGGAAATCTTATTCCTATTCTCAGGAAATGCGGGATATGGAACAGGAGGAAGTAAAAAAACTGAAAGCCGGTTTACTTGAAAATATCCAGAAAGGAAAGACAAATCTCCAAACAGGCGGGATTGGACTTGAAAATCTTGTTTGTGAACTGATGAAATGCGAGGGATATGAAGCAGAGGTGTTGGCAAAAAATAAATTCACAGGCAAGGCAGACGCTGACATCCGTGCCATTAAAGAAGATTCCTTTATGTCAAAAAAGATATTTGTACAGGTTAAGCATCACAGTGGTTACTCCGGCAGCCAGGGCATTCAACAAGTCATAGATGTTCTGTCGCAAAAAGAATATGAAGGATATGAGGGATATTTTATAACCAGCGCAATGGTGACTGATGATGTAAGGGCATTTGCAGAAGAAAACGGCATTGAAGTTATGGATGGAAATGCTTTGGTTGAGTTGATTGTAAACAATCTGGATAAGCTGTCAGAAACGACAAAGCGATTATTGGGAATTTGTATCGTTCCCCGTATGCTTTCTACAGTATAGAGATTAAGATGATGAAGGATTGAAAGGTATGACAGAACCAGAAGTAAGTTTACGTTTAGCGATGTATTACATCAAAAAACATCTCACTGAACAGGATGTTAAAGTTTCCATTGATGGCGCACATATCAAAATCGGGAAAGTATTACATTTTAATATTGAAAGGTTTTTGAGAGAAAATAATTTCGTTAAAATGGATGAGGATTTTGGCCGTTGGCAAGGCAGGTATTGCATAAAAGGACAAAGAGCAGAGATTATTTTAGAATCTATTCCGGGATATGGAGATGTTCAAATCCTCTTGCAAAATGGAAAAACATTATTTGTGGAAAGCAAAAAAGTAAACAGGGAAAAAGTGGTCAGGAGTCCCCTTTTATGAGGGAAGCCATCGGACAACTAATGACCAGTTCTTTTATGAATGAAAATACTATTCCTGCCGTTGCCGTACCATATACAAAAAAGAGTTTGGAATTAGCAGAACGATGGTCAAAGCTGAAGCAAATACAAAAAGTAGGCATACGCTTTATTCTGGTACAGGAAAATGAAAATATAAAACTGTATAAATAATGCCAAATTTATTGTATCCCAATAACTAAATAATCCGCCGCCCACCAGCGGCACACCCAAGCAGGAAATCTGAAAAAGTATCCTGCTATTTTTTTGCCTCGAATCCGTGAGAAAGGAGGGCGCACACTTGCCATGCCCGCACTGTAAAATTACCATCATTAAACGGAGCAACAACGAATCCGCTGTTTCTGCCGCCGCCTACCAGAGCGGCGAGAAGCTGTTCTCTGAATACGACCAAGAGCAAAAATACTATCCCTATAAAACCGAAGTCACCCACAACGAAATCATGCTCCCGCCCCATGTGCCGCCGGAGTATGCAGACCGAAATACTTTATGGAACTCTGCCGAAGTGCAGGAAAAACAATGGAACTCCCAGCTTGCCTGGAGGTTCGTGCTTGCCATCCCAAGGGAAATCCCGCCGGAACAGTACGCAGACCTTATCCGTGACTACTGCCGGGAGTTTTTTGTTTCCAAAGGCATGTGAATATTATCCCCCTTGGGAGCCACCAGTTTCCCGCTTCAGAGCCACCCAGAAATGGTATTTTCCACCTTCAGAGCCACCACAACATATTGTGGCAGCACACATATTTGATTTCACTATAAATCTCCTTATAGTTATTCTTGGAGAACTGCTGATGCAGTATCACCAAATAATCTATAGGGAGGTCTTTTTATGTTTAAGAAGACAAAAGTCAGAAGTATTC